>PLET01000054.1 GCA_003137095.1 Gammaproteobacteria bacterium | reverse complement strand
TCGGTCTGCATCTTGCGGCCCCATTCGCCGAAACCCGCGGCCATGAATCGCTGCTCGAGCGCCGTGCCGCGGCCGTTCGGCCGCAGCACCGCATAGCCCTGATCGGCGAGCGCCTGCGACCACCAGTCGAAATCGGCGGTGTCGATGCCCTCGGCGTCGCGATGCGGCAGCACGATCAGCGGCAAATTCGTCGCGTCGCGGCCGCGCGGCAGCGTCAGATAGGCCGAAATCTGCAGGCCGTCCGACGCGGCGTAGGTGATGCGCCTGACCGGCAGCGGCGTGATTCCGCCCGCATACACATTGCCGATGGCCTCGGCCTTGTGCGTGGCGTTGTCGACCAGCGCGTATTTGTAGCCGTATGCCGGACTCTCGACGCGCACCACCAGGCGTTTGAAATCATCCGTCATGGACTCGAGCCGCACGTGCGCGCCCTCGAAAGCGCGGGTGACGGCGTCCCACTGCGACTGCAGCGCCGGATCGAAGAACACATAGCGGGCGTCATCGTCGATCTGCACGCCGCCGATCAGCCGATGGGTGGTGCGCGATTCGATGGGATCATGCAGGATGCGGCCCGCGAGCAGCGGCGGACCAAAGCCGCCCGTCGGCGACAGCGATGCCCACGCCCGCTCGCCGCCCTCGACCGTCTGCACCAGGATGCCGCCGGTGGGCCCGAGCCCGAGCAGCTTGGGATAATCGACCGCCTCGCGGCCCGCCGCGATCTGCTCGAGGCGCCCGCCGTGCAGCAACTTGATGGCCCAGCGCTGCTGCTGGCCGAGGGTGTCCTCGGAATAATCCTGCTCGGCGATCAGCGTGCCGGCCGCATCGGTGAGCCACTGCCGGGTGTTCTTCGATCCCTGCGCGACGACGGTTTCGCCGCCGCTGTCCAGATCCACGCGGATGAGCGCCGGCAGCAGCGCATTGCTTTCATCGTAGTTGTTGCCCGTGCCGGGGTCGGCACCGTACAGCCCGGTCACGAAGATCACGCTGTGGCCGTCGATCCGCCGCACCATCGGCGGCCCGTCGATCACATTCATCAGGGTGAGGTTGGCCACCTTGGCCGCATCCGGAATCGCGGTCGAGGTATGCGCGCCGATGTTGCACACCTGCAGCAGCATCCAGTCGCGCCGCAGGGTGACGGGATGGCCCACGCTCAGCACCGGGCTGGCGAGCATGGCGGTGGAGCCCACGCCCGCCTTGTCGCCCGCCGCCGCGGGCGTGCCCATGGAGAAATGCGGTGCTTCGAAGCCGGACATTTTTCGGGTGACGATGGGGGCGTACAGGCGGGAGGTGAGTATCAGCAGGCGGTTCTCGTCGGCCCATTGCAGCGAGCGCAAGCGCTCGGCGCCGATCTTGAAGGCCGCCAGCGGTTGGCGGTCCGGCAGCGAGATGACCGAGACCACGCGCTCATCGCCGTCGGTGCGGGCGAAGGCGAGGTGCGTGCCCTCGGGCGAAATCGCCAGCTCATCGAGATGGGGCAGCTGCCCGTAGTCATCGACCGAGGCCGCGGCGCCGGCGGCGAGCAGCCCCAGCAGCAGGGCCGCCGCAAGGCGCCTGCCTCGCATCCTTGGGCGCGACGACATGTGTAAGGCTCCCCCCGCGAAGTTGGTTCGTATGACAGCGCTGACATACTAGATTAACCGCGGCCGCGCGGCTAGGGGTCGCGGATCACGCGCGCCGCATGCCGCGCGCTATCATGGCGGCGTCGCCGATTTCCCAACACCATGCTGCATCTTTCATCCCTTCCTGAGCGATGCCGGCGCCGCGCCCCGCCCTGCTGCGCGCCTCGCGCTGCCGCGCGCAGCACCCGCGTGACGAGCCCGGCGGTCAGGTTCGTTCGCATGAGGTGCGCGACGGCGGCGCTCATGATGCTGTGCGCGGTGCAGGCCTGGCTGCTGCCGGCAGCATCGGCGCGCATCACCCGGATCGAAGTGACCGGCCGGGAATCCCCCACCTTCGGCGGCCATGCGTGGCCGGGCGTCGGCCAGTACGAGAAAATCACCGGCATCGCCCACGGCGAGGTCGATCCGCTTGACCCGAAGAACGCGCTCATCACCGACGTCGATCTGGCGCCCACCAACGCCCGCGGCCGGGTCGAGTACGCCGTCGATTTCTACATTCTCAAGCCCATCGACCTGAGGAAGGGTGCACACAAGGTGGTTTACGAACCGCCGAACCGCGGCCACAAGACCTGGCAGGTGCTCGGCCGCGTTCCGGCCGGCAACGATCCGGGTGCGGCCATCACCGATCCCGAGATCCTGGCGCAGGCCTTTCTCATGCCGCGCGGCTACACCGTGGTGTGGAGTGGCTGGGAGCGGATCTCCGCGGCCGGGACCGACGCCGGGGCGGGATTCACCGGAATCACCGTGCCCGTTGCCAAGCATCGCGATGGCTCGACCATCAGCGGGCCCGCGTATGAATACATCGTGACCGGCCTGAATAGCTACCCGCTGAGCTATGCCGCCGCCACGTTGAACAAGACCTGGGCGCATCTCACCCATCGGGTGCATCTGGATGATCCGCCCCAGGAGCTCCCCGCCGACGCCTGGGGCTATAACGAGGATGGCAGCGCCATCAGCCTGCGCGACGGGCCCTTCGTCGATGGCGACATCTACGAGTTCGCGTATACCGCCCGGGATCCGACAGTCAACGGCCTGGGGTTGGCGGCGGTGCGGGATTTCAACGCCTGGCTGCGCAATGCCGAGGCCGACGACGCCGGCCATCCGAACCCCCTGGCACATGACGTGACGCGCATCTACACGGAGGCCGTGTCGCAGCCCGGCCGCATGCTCAACGATTTCCGTCACCTGGGCTTCAACGAGGCCGAGAACGGCGGCAAGGTGTTCGACGCCATGCTGCAATGGCTGGCGGCGGGGGATGGATTGAACCTCAATTACCGGTTCTCGCAGCCGGCGCGTACGGAGCGCAACCGCCAGGATCACCTGTATCTGGAGGCCGTGTTCCCCTTCGCCAACGTGGACAGCCGCGATCCGGTGAGCGGCCGCACCGACTCGCGCCTGGCGCGCTGCCAGGCAACCACCACCTGCCCGCTGTCGGCGGAAGTGCTCTCGTCCAACGAATACTGGGTCAAGGCCGGCTCGCTGCTGCATACCAGTGCGGACGGCCGCCACGATCTGGCCTATTCGCGATACACCCGCGACTATCTGATCGCCGGCTCGCAGCACGGCACCGGCCGCGATTCCAAGGGCGTCTGCCAGCAAACCCAGAACCCGCTGGATGCGGCGCCGGTATTGCGGGCGTTGTTTGTCGCGCTCGATGCCTGGACCCGCGGCGAGGCACCGCCTGCGAGCCGGGTGCCGACGCTCGCCGGGGGCACACTGGCGCCGCCGCTGCCGCAGACCGCGGTCGGCTTCCCGGTGATTCCGGGGGTCACCTACACGGGCCTGAAGACCACGCGGTACGCGCTCGATTACGGGCCGGATTATCCGACCAGCGGCATCGCGGTCATCAATCCGCCGGCAGTGCAGTGGCCCTACGAGGACAATGCGCACAACGGTCCCATCTACCCGAGCTTCGTGCCCACCACCGACCGCGACGGCAACGAGACCGCCGGCGTGCGCCTCGCCGATGTGGCCGTGCCTCTGGCCACCTTCACGGGATGGGCACTGCGCGCGGGGCCGCAGGCGAACGACGGCTGCGAAGGCGCCGGCCAGATCATTCCCTTTGCGAAAACCGCGGCGCAACGCCTGGCCGCCGGCGATCCGCGCCGCGCCGTCGAGGAACGCTATCCGAGCTTCGAGGCATACCGGCGCGCCATTGACCAGGCGCTCGATGCGCTGATCGGGGACCGGTTGCTGCTGTGCGAGGATGCCGCCGCCGAACAGCGACGGCTGTACGCGGCCGGCCTCGCCCGCGGCGTGCCGCCACCGCCCGGAGGGGTGCCGGCGCCCGCGAAGCTGCCGCATTGCTGAGGACAGCGGCCGGGGAGCAGCGGGCGGCGTGAGCAGCGGGCGGCGCGACTACTGGGCGGACGCCGCGGTCTGAAATCCTTGAAACCTCCGGCCAGATCCAATGTCAACCCGCAGTAGCGGGGCCGCCGTGCGCGTGGGCAGCACCGTCGGGAGCATTCATGAGCCATCCATCGACCGCCGCATCGCCGCCGCCGCCGACCCCGGCGGCGTGCGCGCCGACCCCGTGCGGTTGCGAACCGGCCACGGGCGTGTGCGCGGTGATGGTCACCCATCATCCAGGCGCCGATTTGCCGCTGTGCGTCGGCAGCGTCGCGGCCCAGGTGGATGCCCTGGTCATCGTCGACAACGCCTCGAGCGAGGCCGACCGAATCCGGCTGCATGCCCTCGACCATCCGGTGATCGAACTGATCTTCAATACGGAGAATGCCGGCGTCGCGCGGGCGCTCAACCAGGGGATTCACCGTGCCATGGCACTCGGCCATCGCTGGGCGCTGCTGCTGGACCAGGACAGCCGGGCCGAGGCCGCGATGGTCGCCACGCTGCTGGCCATTCACGGCTCCTTCCCCGAGGCCGGTCGGTTGGCCGCGATCGGCTCGGGATTCGCGGACGCGCGCGCGCCACCGGTACGCCGCGGCGCAGAGGATGGGCCCTGGCAGGAAGTCGAGTCGGTGATCACCTCGGGCTGCCTGCTGCCGCTGGCGGTGTACTCGAAGGTCGGTCCCTTCCGCGAGGAGTTGTTCATCGACCATGTCGATACCGACTACTGTTTTCGGGCGCGAGCCAAGGGTTATCGCATCATCAAGACCCGCGAGGCGCTGATGGCGCATGCCATCGGCAGCCCGACACAGCATCGACTGCTGTGGATGCGCAAGTGGACCACCAATCATGCGGCGGACCGGCGCTACTACAGCGCGAGAAACGACACCGCGATGCTGCGCGACTACGGCCATTATCCCTACCGGCTTTGGGTGCTGAAGGGCCTGATGCGCAGCCTGCGCCAATGCAAGCGCATCGCGCTGTTTGAACGGGGGAAACTCGACAAGATGCAGGCGGTCATGCAGGGTTGGTGGGACGGCGTACGCGACAACATGGGCCCGCGGCGCGGCGGCCGGGCACGCCAGCCGTCGCTGCTCAATGACTCGCATTCGCTGTCCTAGACCCTCCCCGGGCGCACGGCGCACTGCAATTTTGCGAAGGTTTCTGCGGTTTTCCCTTAATTCAAAGCAGCCTGCCGGGCGTAACATCCCACCCATGCCGAGCCCGTTGCAGATGTTTGCTGTCCCTCATCGCCGGCGCGCGTTCGCCGCGAGCGTTGCGCTGTTGCTGGGCGCCACGCAGGCCGTCGCCGCGCCGGCGGACGGCAGCCGTCTGTACGCCCCGTGCGTGGTCTGTCATCAACCGAGCGCCTGGGGCTCGCCGGACGGCCGCATCCCGAATCTCGCCGGCCAGCAACGACGCTATCTAGAAAGGCAGCTGGCGGTATTCCGCTCGGGCGCCCGCATCGATACGGCCATGCAGGTGGTGACCGCGCATCCGACCTTCAGCAATCAGGACAACATCGACGCACTGGCCGGCTATCTGTCGCACCTGCAGGCAAACCCCGATCCGGTCATGGGCGCGGGCAATCATCTTAGGGTGGGACAGGAATTGTTCGTGCACATCTGCTCGGCCTGCCACGGCGCCGACGGCCGCGGCGAGAGCGGCAACCGCGTGCCGCGCATCGCCGGACAGCATTATCCGTACCTGCGCGCACAGATCGAGGCGGCCGCCGGGCTGCACAAGGAATTCGCGCCGCCGGAAATGAGCGGTGCGCTGCGCGCCATGCTGCCCGGTGAGAAGGATGCCCTGGCCGATTACATCTCGCGCCTCGGCAATGCGGACGCCCTGCTGGACCTGAATCGGGTCGACCACACGGGCAGCTCTGCGCCCTGAGCCCGTCGGAAATCCGGGGCTCAGTCGAGCGCCGCGCCGAGAATCTCCACCCAATGCCTCACCGGCGTCGCGGTGCCCGCCTGCAGGTGATGGATGCAGCCGATGTTGGCGGAGACGATGCACTGCGGCTGCAGGGTGGCCAGATTCGCGAGCTTGCGATCGCGCAATTCATGGGCGAGCGCCGGCTGCAGCACCGAATAGGTGCCGGCCGAACCGCAGCACAGGTGGCTGTCCGGGCAGGTGGCCATGTCGAAACCCAGGGACTTCAGGTGCGCCTCGACCACGCCCCCCAGACGCTGGCCGTGCTGTAGCGTGCATGGCGGATGAAACGCCAGGCGCCGCGCGCCGGCCGGCTCCCCGGGAGGTGCCAGGCGCGCGCCGAGCGCCGGCAGCATCCGCGGCAGCAATTCGCACAGATCGCGCGCCAGGGCGCTGACCGCGGCGGCCTTGGCGGCATAGCGCTCATCGCGCGCCAGGGCGCGGCCATAATCCTTGATGGCGAGCGCGCAAGCCGACGCATTGCTCACGATCGCCTCGATGCCGCCGCCGGCCACTGCCGGCCACCAGGCATCGATATTGCGGCGCGCGTCCGCCAGGCCGGCATCGTGATCGCCGAGATGGCTGCGAATGGCGCCGCAGCAGCCGCCCATGATGCGGCATTCGATGCCGGCCGCCTGCAACACACGCAGCGTGGCCGCATTGATGTTCGGCGCCAGCGCCGGCTGCACGCAGCCGCCGAGCAGCAGGACGCGGGGCGCGGGCGCGGAAGCCGGCACGTTGCGCGCGCCGGCCGGTGCAGTGCGCGCGCCGGCTGCGGAGGCGCCGCCCGGCGGCAATTGGGCTGCAATGCGCCGGGGCAGGAGCGGGCGCAGGAGCGAGCCGATTTTCACGGCGGCGGCGAACAGCGATGAGGTCAAGCCTCGCTTGAGCAGCCAGCGGGCGGCGCGCTCCACCGGCGGCCGCGTGACCCGCGCATCGATGAGTTCGCGGCCGATGTCGACCAGGCGTCCGAATTCGACGCCGCTCGGGCAGGTTGTCTCGCAATTGCGGCAGGTCAGACAGCGGTCGAGGTGCTGCTGCGTGGAACGCGTGGCCGGTGCGCCTTCGAGCACTTGCTTGATGAGATAGATGCGGCCGCGCGGGCCGTCGAGCTCATCGCCGAGCAGCTGGTAGGTCGGGCAGGTGGCATTGCAAAAGCCGCAGTGCACGCACTTGCGCAGGATGGCTTCGGCCTCCGCGCCGTCGGCGGTCTGCTTGAATTCGGGGCTGAGGCGCGTTTGCATGGGTTCAAAGACCGGGGTACAGCCGTCCCGGATTGAGGATGCGATCCGGATCGAAGGCATCCTTGAGCCGCCGATGGATGCCCAGCAGGGGTTCGGCCACCGGCGTGAACGCGCCCGCGGATTTGTCTGCGCCGCGTACCAGGGTGGCGTGTCCGCGGGCTTCTGCGGCCGCGGCGCGCAGCTGCGCGGCGTCCGCGCGAGTGCGCCACCAGCGCAGGCCGCCGCCCCATTCGATGAACTGCCGGCCGGGCAGGTCGATGCGCGCGGCGGTGGCCGGCACCGACAGCCGCCACAGGCATTCGCCGCCTGCCAGCTCAGACTCGCCGATCGCGAAGAACTCGTGGCGCTGATCGCGCACGTCGCTCCACCAACAAGCCGCCGTCTCCGGCGGCAATGCGATGCCGCCGAGGGCGCTCGAGGCGGCGCGCACCGCGGCCTGTGCGCCGCAAAGCCGCAGGGTGAGCATGCCCCCGTGCCAGGCGCTCGCATTCAGGGGCAGTGGTTTGGCGGCGAGGTCCGAGAGCAGCGCGAGCGCCGCGCCCTCGTCCCGCTCGAGGCGCAGCGTGGCGGTGGCCGCGGGCCGCGGCAGCACCTTGAGCGACACCTCGCAGATCACGCCGAGTATGCCCCAGGAGCCGGCGAGCAGCCGCGCCACATCATAGCCGGCGACGTTCTTCATGACCTGGCCGCCGAAGCAGAGCAGCTCGCCGCGGCCGGTCAGCAGCGTGGCGCCCAGCAAAAAATCGCGCATGGCACCGACGCTGGCGCGTGCCGGACCTGCAAGGCCCGCGGCCACCATGCCGCCCACGGTGCCCTGCGCGGCGAAGCGCGGCGGTTCGAATGCCAGGCACTGGCCCTTCTCCGCGAGCGCGGCTTCGAGATCGGCGAGCAGGGTGCCGGCGCGCACGGTGACCACGAGTTCGCTCGGCTCGTAGCTGGAAATGCCGGCCAGTTCGCCGAGCGGCAGGGGTTCACCGCATGGCAGCTCGCCGTAGAACGCCTTGGTGCCGCCGCCGCGGATGTCGAGCGCGCGGCGCGCGGCGCGCGCCGAGGCGATGCGGTCCTTGAGGCGGCCGAGCACCGGATCGCCGCCGTCCATCAGTATCGCGGCAGATTGGGAAACGGCAGCATGCCGCGGTGCACGTGCATTTTCCCGTACTCGGCGCAGCGCTGCAGGCTCGGAATCACCTTGCCGGGATTGAGCAGGCCGGCCGGGTCGAAGGCGCGCTTGACCGCGAAGAACTGCTCGCGCTCGGCCGGCGAGAATTGCACACACATGGAGTTGAGCTTCTCGACGCCCACGCCGTGCTCGCCGCTGACGGTGCCGCCGAGCCGCACGCTGGTCTCAAGGATGTCGGCTCCGAACAGCTCACAGCGGCGCAATTCGCCCGGATCATTTGCATCGAACAAGATGAGCGGATGCAGATTGCCGTCGCCGGCGTGAAACACGTTCACGCAGCGCAGGGCGTATTTGTCCTGCATCACTTCGATGGCGCGCAGCATTTCCGCCAGGCGCTTGCGCGGAATGGTCGAATCCATGCACATGTAATCCGGGCTCATTCGGCCGGAGGCCGGGAAGGCATTTTTGCGGCCGCTCCAGAATTTCTGCCGCTGTGCCTCGTCGCGGCTGACCTCGATACGGGTGGCGCCGACGCCGCGCAGCACCGCGGTCATGCGTCCGATCTCCTCGGCCACCTCCTCGGGGGTGCCGTCGCTTTCGCACAGCAGGATGGCGGCCGCCTGCAGATCGTAGCCGGCTTTCACATAATCCTCGGCTGCGGCCACCATGGGCCGGTCCATCAATTCCAATCCGGCCGGAATAATGCCCCGGGCGATCACCTCGGCAACCGCGGCGCCGGCCGATTCGATGTCGGCGAAGCTCGCCATGATGCAGCGTGCGAGTTGCGGCTTCGGCGTCAGCTTGACGGTCACCTCGGTGACGATGGCGAGCATGCCTTCACTGCCGACGATGAGCGGCAGCAGGTCGAGGCCCGGTGCGTCGGGCGCCTCGGCGCCGAAAGCCACCGCCTCGCCCCCGGCCGTGAAGCCGCGCACGCGCAACACGTTGTGCAGGGTCAGCCCGTATTTCAGGCAGTGCACGCCGCCGGAATTCTCCGCCACNNCCGCCGATGGTGCAGGCAATCTGGCTGCTCGGATCGGGAGCATAGTAGAGGCCGTGGGGCGCCGCCGCTTCGCTAATCGCCAGATTGCGCACGCCGCATTGCACGACGGCACTGCAGGAACGGGGATCGATGGCGAGGATCCGGTTGAATTTCGCCATCGACAACGTCACGCCCAGGCGGTGCGGCAGCGCACCGCCTGACAGACCGGTGCCGGCGCCGCGTGCCACCACCGGAACCCCATTCGCGTGGCAGATCCGCAGGACGGCCGCGACCTGCTCCTCGGAGTCCGGCAGCACCACCAGCAGCGGCGTGGCGCGATACGCCGTGAGGCCGTCGCATTCATAGGCCACGGTATCCTCGCTGCGAAAACGGATCGACGCGGCGGGCAGGGCCGCCGCCAGCGCGGCGCGCAGCTGCGTGCGGCGCGCCGCGACAGCAGCCGCATCGGGCTCATCGTCGAGCGCGGCCGCGGAGGACGTGGGTACATTGAACATCGGGCGAAGTATGCACCATGCGCCGGCACATACCGCATGCAGACGCGGCAATTCTCGCTATGATCGGTCATCGACACGAGGAAGGTCCGCTTGAGCGCAGACGGGAAGAAAACGGGTGGCCCGAAGGGCCTGCATCGCGGCTTGACCAGCTATGGTGACAGCGGCTTCTCGCTGTTCCTGCGCAAGGCCTTCATCAAGGGTGCGGGCTACACCGACAAGGCGCTCGACCGGCCGGTGATCGGCATCGTCGATACGGGCAGCGCCTTCAATCCCTGCCACGGCAATCTGCCGCAGCTGATCGAAGCGGTGAAGCGCGGGGTGATGCTGGCGGGCGGCCTGCCCATGGCCTTTCCCACCATCTCGATCCACGAGAGCTTCGCGCATCCGACCAGCATGTATTTGCGCAATCTGATGTCCATGGATACCGAGGAGATGATCCGCGCCCAACCCATGGACGCGGTGGTGCTGATCGGCGGATGCGACAAGACGGTGCCCGCGCAACTGATGGGCGCGGCCTCAGCCGGTGTTCCGGCCGTCGCGCTGGTCACCGGTTCCATGCTCACCGGTGCGCATCGCGGCGAGCGGGTGGGCGCCTGCACCGACTGCCGGCGTTTCTGGGCCAGGTACCGCGCCGGGGAGATCGATGCCGGCGAAATCGCCGAGGTCAACGATCAGCTGGTCGCCAGCGTCGGCACCTGTTCGGTGATGGGAACCGCCAGCACCCTGGCCTGTGCCACCGAAGCACTCGGGATGATGCTGCCCGGCGGCGCCACGCCGCCGGCGGTGACCGCCGATCGCATCCGCATCGCCGAGCGCACCGGTGCGACCGCCGTCCAGCTGGCGGCCGGCGCGCTGACGCCGGATCGGGTGATGACCGCCAAGGCCTTCGAGAATGCGCTGCGGGTGCTGCTCGCGGTCGGCGGCTCCACCAACGGCATCGTGCATCTGACCGCGATCGCCGGCCGGCTCGGCATCGACCTCGATCTGCGGCGCATCGACGCGCTCGGGCGCGAAACGCCGGTACTGGTCGATCTCAAACCCTCGGGCCGCCATTACATGGAGGATCTGCACAAGGCCGGCGGCGTCCCGGCTGTGCTGCGGGAGCTGAAACATCAGCTGCATCTGGACGCGCTCACCGTGACCGGGTGCACCCTCGGCGAGACGATCGATTCGGCGGCGGCCTTTGCGCAATCCGTGGTGCGCCCGTTCGCCGAGCCGCTGTATCGCGAGGGCGGCATCGCCGTGTTGCGCGGCAATCTTGCGCCGCGCGGCGCCCTCATCAAGGCCTCGGCCGCGGCGCCCGCGCTCATGGAGCACGAGGGCCGCGCCGTGGTCTTCGAGAACCTCGAGCATCTGGCGGCACGGATCGACGATGAGCAGCTCGACGTGCGCGCCGAGGACGTCCTGGTGCTCAAGAACATCGGCCCGGTCGGCGCGCCAGGCATGCCCGAGGCCGGCTATCTGCCCATTCCGCGCAAACTCGCGCGCGCCGGGGTCAAGGACATGGTGAGAATCTCCGACGGGCGCATGAGCGGCACTGCGGCGGGCACCATCGTCCTGCACATCACGCCGGAGTCGGCGATCGGCGGACCGCTGGCCTGGGTGAAGAGCGGGGATCGCATCCGCCTGAGCGTCAGCCGGCGCGAGATCACGCTGCTGGTGCCGCAGGCCGAGCTGGCGGCGCGCGCGGCGGCGAATCCCGTCACGCTGCCGACCGCCGAACGCGGCTACCTCAAGCTGTTCCTCGAGAACGTCACACAGGCCGATCAGGGCGTCGATTTCACGTTTTTACGAGGCCGACGCCAGGAGCCGGAGTGACCTGACAGGTTCAGCGGATGCTGGATGCCGCGGGGCCGTGGGATTCGAGGCATAATCATGCACCTGGTGGCCTCTTCAGCCGGGGGCGGAGCTCGACATGTGTCGAAATATCAAAAACCTGTTCAATTTCGAACCGCCGGTCAGCGAGGCGGAGATCCGCGACGCCGCGCTGCAATTCGTGCGCAAGATCAGCGGCTTCGTCAAGCCATCGAGGGCCAATGAGCCGGCCTTTGTGACCGCCGTCAACGATATCGAGGCCGCTTGCCGCATACTTCTTCATTCGCTGCAAACGAACGCTCCGGCCAAAATCAGGGAAACGGAGTCGCTCAAAGCGCAAATTCGATCGGCCCGGCGATTTGCGCGCTGATGCAGCATGTCCGGCCGCAGATCGTCTGGGAGTACCACGAGCAATGAGCTACGGAGCCGTGCAAATCATCTCGTTCAGGAACACGGCGCTGTTCAAAAGGGGCGTCTGGCTGACCGCCGCTGCCCTGGTCGCCTTCGTGCTGATTCCCTCGGTGCTCGACGGCGGCTTCGTGCAGGATCCGACCCCGCATCTGTTCGCGGTGTGCATACTCTGCGCCTTCTTCGTGTATTTCCTGCGCAAGACGCAGATCCATCGTCTCGCCGACGAGGTGATGGACTGCGAGGATCATCTGAAAGTCCGTCGCGGGCCCACCGAGGAGCTCATCCCGTTGAAGACGGTCTCGCAAGCCGAAGTATGGACGAGCAGCGGCATCCACCGGATCACGGTGCGGCTCGGGGAGTCCACGGCGCTCGGCAATCAGATCGAATTCCTGCCGCAGGCGAGCCTTTGGTCCAATCTGCCCGCGGTCCAGCGGCTGGCGCACAGCCTGACGGAGCGCGCCAAGCAGGCCAAATGCGGGCGCTAAATTTCGGTGACCGGGGTTCGCGGCCGTGACGCACGGGCCCAGGGCCGTGGCGTGCGGGTCCGCGGCCACGACGCTCGGGCGGGATGCGCTTGGCGACTTCGAAAACACCCACCGCCGCGAATGGCTGGTGACCAACGGCATCGGCGGGTTCGCGGCGGGTACCGTGGGCGGCGCTAACACGCGGCGCTACCATGGACTGCTGATCGCGGCGCTGCAGCCGCCCGTCGGGCGCACCCTGATGGTGGCCAAGTTCGACATCGCCGTGCGCTACGCCGGCGCCGGCCTCGGTCTCGGCTGCAATGAATACGCCGACGGCACTGTCGATCCGCACGGTTATTGCCTGCTCGACACCTTTGGCATCGACGGGCAGCAGCCGGTTTGGACGTGGGTGATCGGCGATGCACGGCTCGAGCAGCGGGTGTTCATGGCGCATGGCTGCAACACGACCTACGTGACGTACCGGCTGCTGCGCGCGTTGGAACCGCTCGACCTGGAATTGAAGCCATTGTGCGCCTACCGTGATTACCACGCCCAGCAGCGCGGCCCGGCGCACGTGGCTACCGTCGGCGTGCAGAACGGCGTCGAGGTGGCGTTTGCCGGCGCGCGCGCCTTTCGCATCCTGACGGAGCAGGGCACCTGCACGCCGCTTGGCGAGTGGCATTGGAATTTCAAACACCGCGAGGAGAGCGCACGCGGACTCGACGACGTGGAGGATCTGTACGCGCCGGCCCTGATCCGGGTGCGGCTGCGGGCGGGCGAGAGCGCGGCCGTCATCCTGACCGCGGAGCCGCAGACCCCGATGCCGACGCAGCCGGCGCTCGCGGCCGAGCAGGCGCGCCAGGCGCGGCTCCTGCTGTCGCATGCCGCCGCGCGTGCGGGCGCCGCGGCCGATGAAACGCCAGGGTGGATCAAAACGCTGGTGCTCGCGGCGGATCAATTCGTGGTGCAGCGCCGCTCGCTCCGCGATCCGGCCGGCAGCAGCCTGATCGCCGGTTACCCCTGGTTCGGGGATTGGGGCCGGGATACCATGATTGCGCTCCCCGGCCTCGCCCTGACAACGGGCCGATTCGAGGTCGCGGCGGACATCCTGCGGACCTTTGCGGGATACGTCAGCCAGGGCATGCTGCCGAACCGCTTTCCCGATGCCGGCGAGGCGCCGGAATACAACACCGTGGATGCGACGCTGTGGTATTTCGTCGCCGTTGATGAGTATCTGCGCAGCTCGCAGGACCGGGCGCTGCGCGCGGAGCTGTACCCGGTTCTCAAGGACATCGTGGCGTGGCACCTGCGCGGCACCCGCTTCGGCATCGGCGCCGATCGCGACGGCCTGCTGCGCTCGGGCGCGGCCGGCGTGCAGCTGACGTGGATGGATGCCAAGGTGGGCGACTGGGTGGTGACGCCGCGCACCGGCAAGTGCGTGGAGATCAATGCGCTGTGGTTCAACGCCCTGCGCATCATGCACGGACTCGCAGAGGCGGCGAATGATCCGCAGGCGGCGCAGGCGTATGCGGATTCGGCCGCACACGCGGCCGCGAGCTTCAATCAGCGCTTCTGGTTCGACGCCGGGCAGCATCTGTATGACGTGATCGACGGCACCGAGGGCGAGGCCGACGAGGCCGGCAGCCGCCGCGATGCGAGCCTGCGCCCAAATCAGATCTTCGCCGTGTCGCTGCGCCATGCGCTGCTGCCGCCCGAGCGCGCACGCGCGGTGGTCGATGTGTGCGCGCGGCAGTTATGGACTCCGGTGGGGCTGCGCAGCCTGGGGCCGGGGGATCCGCGCTATGCACCGGCGTATCGGGGCGATCAGCGCGCGCGCGACGGCGCGTATCACCAGGGCACGGTTTGGAGCTGGCTGCTCGGGCCCTTTGCCATCGCCCATTGGCGGGTGCATGGCGACGCCGCAGCGGCATCGTGCTTGCTCGAGGGCCTGCGGCCACATCTGCGCGAGGCCTGCATCGGCCAGGTGAGCGAGATCTTCGACGGCGCTGCGCCCTTCGTGCCGCGCGGCTGCTTCGCGCAGGCATGGGGTGTGGCCGAACTGCTGCGCGCCTGGAGCGAACTACACGCCGGCTGACCCGGCCCCGGCCGCTATCAGCGGTTGCCCGCAGCGGCGGGGGCTTCCTGGCGGCGCAGATGCGTGATCGACAGCAGCACCCGCAATGGTTCGCCGATCAGTTCGTAGCTCGCGAAGTACGAGCGCTGCAATCCCTGGGTGGTCGGCAGGTAGCGGAAGATGCCGGCGTCGCGATCGGCGAGCATGCCCGCGGGCGCCGGCACCACCTCCAAGCCGGCCGCCGTGAACTCCTGCACGGAGCGCCACATGTGGGTGGCGCGGGTCACCAGGATGATGCGCCGGACGCCGTCGGCCCGCAGCATCCGCGCCGAATTGCGGGCGTTGTCGAATGTGTCATAGGACTGATCGTCGACCCAGCGTGCGCGGATGCCGAAATCGCGCTCGAGCGAGGTGCGCATCGCCACGGCCTCGATCTTCGCGCCGGTGACCATTACCGGCAGACCGGTGCGGCGCGCCACATACGCTCCATAGTTGAGCCTCTCGAGCAACAGCGGCTCGGCGGCCGGTCCGCCGTATTCGGGAGCGAACACCCGCTGGCCGCCGCCGCCCAGAATCACGACGGCCTGGGCGCCGGCGGCATCGTGCAAATCCAACGGGGGATAGTGTTCGGCGAGACGCGCCAGGGCGTCGGATACCGCCGGCATGGACAGCAGCCACAGCGAACCGAGGCCGGCGACCAGGCAGATGCGCGCCGCCACCGGCCGGCGCCGGAGCAGCAACAGGCCGATGAAGGCGACCAGCAGCGGCCCGGTGGGCGGCAGGAGCAGGGAGCGAAGCAGCGTCTTCAGACGCAGCAGCAGCAGCATGGACTCACCCGGCAATTCGACATCGCATGCCCCGGCATCTCTTGGTAGGATCGTGCATTGTAAACAGTGTTTGCAGCCGGGGAGGATGCAACGCCATGGCCAAGGCCTATTGGGTCTCCTGCTATCGCGAGATCACCGATGCCGCGAAGCTGGCCGCCTATGCCAAGCTCGCCGGACCGGCGCTCGAGGCGGCCGGCGGGCGCTTTCTGGCACGCGGCACGGCGGCCAAGACCTACGAAGCCGGTCTGGCGCAGCGCACGGTGCTCATCGAATTCGAATCGATCGACGCGGCGATCGCCGCACACGACAGCGCCGCCTATCAAGCCGCGCTCGCGGCTCTGGGAAACGGCGCCGTGCGGGATCTGCGGATCGTGCCGGGCGTCGAATGAAGAAGCTCAAGCATGAAGCCGAGTTGTTCAAGGCGGCGCTGCTCGCCGGGGTCAAATACGCCGAAGGCCGCGGTGCGGTCGAATTCGAGGCCACCGACTCGGCGAGCGCCAAGGCGCTGTACGTCTATCGGCTGTTGGTGCATGACAAGCTGATCGCGCCCATGCCCGAGGAGCAGGTCGCCGAGAAGACCGTTCGCCACCGGCTCGCCACCTGGTATGCACATCAATTGCCAAAGGGCCATGCCCTGCTCGGGTAAAGCGGCGGCGCGCCGGCCCGCCCTGCTGCTCGCGGCGTGCTTCACCGCCGGCTGCGCGTCGCTGGCGCCGGTCCCCGGCGCTACGCGGCTGGCCGAGCAGAACGCCCTGTTCGAGGAGTACTACCAGGTGGAACTGAAGGCGCATCCGGAACGCGCGACGGCCTACGGCGACTACCGCTACAACGACCGGCTGGACGACGTGTCGCTCGCCGCCGCCGCCGCCGAGCACGCGAGCGACGTGGATTTTCTGCGCCGTCTGCGCGCGATATCCACCAGCGGATTCGGCGACCAGGACCTCACGTCGCACCAGGTGTTGGCGCGCACGCTGGAGCAGCGCATCGCCAATTTCGAGTTCCGCGAATACGAAATGCCGGTCAACCAGATGAGCGGCCCCCACGTCGCGTTGGCCGATCTGCCCAACGCGGTGCCGTTCGCGAGCGTGCGGCAGTACGAGGATTACATCGCGCGGCTGCATCAGATCCCGCGCGCCTTGAGCCAGACCGAGGAGGTGTTGCGCGCCGGCATGAAGGACCATCTCATGCCGGTGCGCTTTCTGCTCGAAAAGGTCCCGGCGCAGTGCCGCGGCATCGTCCAGGCGGATCCGTTCCTGCGGCCGCTCGGCCGGTTTCCCGCCGACATCTCCCCGGAGGACCGGCAGCGCCTCAGCCGGGCGGTAGAGGACGCGGTGGCGCACGAAGTGCTCCCGGCGTACCAGTCGTTCGCCGATTTCGTCGCCACCGAATACGCGCCGCAGGGCCGCACCACGCTCAGCGTGACGGCGCTGCCCGGCGGCGCGCGGCGCTACCTCAACGACATCCGCAGCCGCACCTCGGTGGGCAAATTGACGCCGTCACAGATCCACCGGATCGGACTCACCGAGATGCAGCGCATCCAGGCCGAGATGCTGGTGATCGCGCAGCAAGAGGGCTTCGCCGATGTGCAATCCTTCCGCGCCTCGGTGCAGAAGAATCCGGTCTACATACCGACCTCGGCCGAACAGATCCTGGATGAATTCCGCCGCTACATCGCCCAGATGCAGCCCAGACTGCCCGAACTGTTCGGTTTCATTCCCGGCTCGCCCGTCACGGTGGAAGCCATCCCGGATTTCCAGTCGGCCATGGCCACCCATTATCAAACCGGCACGCCCGACGGCAAACGCCCCGGCCGGGTGAGCGTGGCCACCAGCCGCTTCGCCGAGCGCAGCCTCATCGATGACGAGGCCATCGCCTATCACGAGGGCATTCCCGGCCACCACATGCAGCAGTCGGTGGCGCAGCAATTGACCGGCCTGCCGAAATTCCGCCAGCACGTGTTCAATTCAGGCTACATCGAGGGATGGGCGCTATACGCCGAGCAGCTCGGCAAGGACGTCGGCTTCTACCAGGATCCCGTGAGCGATTACGGCCGGCTCTCGAGCGAGTTGTTCCGCGCGGTACGCCTGGTGGTCGACACCGGCATCCACTCCGAGGGGTGGAGCCGCGACCAGGTGGTGGAATTCATGCGCAAGTCCGGCGCCATCGACGAGCCCACCATCCAGAGCGAGACGGACCGCTATATCGCGTGGCCCGCGCAGGCGCTCTCCTACAAGCTCGGCCAGCTGAAATTCGTGGAGTTGCGCGAGCGGGCGCGGCACAAGCTCGGGCCGGCCTTCGACATCCGCGCCTTCCACGACGAGATGCTGAACGGCGGCGTGCTGCCGCTCGATCTGCTGGACGCGCGCACCGATCAATGGATCAGCGAGGAGAGACGAAAATGAAACGCATGAAAATAGTCGGACTGTGCGTGGTGCTGCTCGCGCCGCTTGCCGCGGCCGTGCCGGCCCGCGCCGCGGCGCCGATGCCGTCCGCGAATCCGGATCCCACCGAGCCGCTGAAGCTGCAGAGCGGGCTGCACCTGACCGACATCCAGGTCCACGATCCGTGGATACTGGTCGACAAGGCGACGCACACTTATTTTCTGTACACCTCTGCCTCGGCGCCGATGACGGTGGAGCATCGCGGCGGTACGCTCATGTACAAAAGCCCGGATCTGATCACCTGGCAGGGACCGTACACGGTGTTCGTCTGCCCGGACGGCAGCTGGGCGGATCCGCCGCAGCGCGCCTGGGCGCCGGAGGTCCATCTGTACAAGGGCAGGTACTATCTGTTCACGACCCTGCACAATCCGGACCGCCCGATCCCGAAGCGCAATCTGGACACGCCGCGCAAGCTGTTCATGCGCAGCACCATCATCGCCGTCGCGGATTCCCCGGAAGGGCCGTTCAAGATGATGAAGCTGGATGCGCCCATCACACCCGAGAACTTCACCGTGCTCGATGGCACGCTGTTCGTCGAGAAGGGTCGGCCGTGGATGGTTTACGCGCACGAATGGGGCCAGAAGGGCGATGGCACCATGGAGGCGCTGCCGCTGAAGGACGATCTGTCGGCGGCCGACGGCCCTCCGATCCATCTGTTCAAGGCATCGGATGCGCCCTGGATCAATGAACGCGCCGTGCCCGACACCCGCCTCGCGAACTACGTGACCGACGGACCGGAATTGTTCCGCACCAAGACCGGCCAGCTGCTCATGCTGTGGTCGAGTTACGAGAGCATGCCGGGGAATTATGAGAGCTACGTCGAAACGGTGGCGAGGTCCAAGTCCGGCGAACTCAAGGGACCCTGGGTGCAGCTGCCGCCGCTGGTCAGGAACGACAGCGGCCACGGCATGCTGTTTCACAGCTTCGACGGCAAGCTGCTGCTGGTGGTGCTGCAGCCGTTTCAGGATTCGCGCAGCAAGATATACGAGGTGGAAGACATGGGCAACCGACTGCGTATCGTCAAGTATCGCGCGGATCTGAGCGGACCGCCGCTCGGGCCGCAAAAAGGCCGGGTGCGCAATTGAGCGCGCCGCAGCAGCATGCGACGCAACACCATGCGCCGCAACACCATGAACACCATGCGACGCAAAGGATGCCGCTGCGCAGCGCGCTGGTGGCCGCCGTGCTGCTGCTTGGCGGCTGCGTGTCCTCCTATGTACTGGTGGGCAGGGCGCGTCCGGCCATCTCACCGGACCTGGTGCAGCTCTATCTGCATCCGCCCGCCGGCAAGTACGAGGAGATCGCCATTCTCGACACCTCGAGCAGGGATTCTTTCTCCTTCACCGCCCAGGGCAAGGCGGATGCGGTGGTGGTGAGGCTCAAACGCGAGGCGGCCAAGCTCGGCGCCAATGGCGTGCTGCTGCAGGACATCGGCGATCAGGCGGTGGGCTCGGTGGCGGCCGGAGTGGGGACGGGCGTGGGCGGCGGCCATGGGTCCGTCGGCGTGGGCGTGAGCAGTTCGGACACGAAGTTCCAGAAAAGCGGCCGCGGACTTGCCATTTACGTCGAACCGGATCAGCCCCGGTGATCGCCTCGGTGCGCGACCCATCTGGCGCATGAATGGACAGCCACCGGGCCGGGGGCCGCAGGGCGAGGAGCCGTCCTCGCCGCGCGGCGTGCTCATCGGACTGGTCCTGATCCTGTTGCTGGTGATCGGCGGGGTGTACCTCGTGAACAAGCTGCGTGATTCAGCGCGGCTGCAGGATTGCCAGATGCAGGGCCGCACGAACTGCGCGCCCATCGACACCGGCCGCTGATGGAGCCTGGCGACCGTGACGGATTTGCCAGGCTCCGGATGCCATCGCGCGCCAGACTGGCCGGCCTGGGGTTCGTGTTTCTGTGGTTCGCCGTCGGCGGCATCGCTCCCCTGGCCGCATGCCACGGTGCTGATCACCGGGGTGTTCGAATTGCTGGGCGCGTTCGGATTGCTGCTGCGCGCAGCCCGGCGCTGGGCCGGCTGGGGATTGATGCTGCTGACGCTGGCCGTGACCCCCGCCAACGTGTACATGCTGCAGCATGCCGAAGCCTTCGCCGTACCGGTGTGGGTGCTGGTGCTTCGTCTGCCGCTGCAGGCGGCGCTGTTCGGCCTGATCGGCTGGTGCACGATGCCGCTCGATTCGCCCGCGCCAAAGGATTAACATGAGGCGCCCCCGCACGGTCGCGGGGCGACGTCAATAACGCAAGCGATCCCACTCGCGGAGTCATCATGAACAAATCATTCGAGACATCGAGCCTTAGCGCGCTGCTGGTCGCGGCGTCGGTTCTGGTCTGGGGCGGGGCCATGGCCCAGGATGTGAAGGTGAAGCTGATCGGTGCCGAGGAGACGCCGCCGGTGGCGACCACGGCGACCGGCACCGGAACCATCAGCATTGGCGCGGACAAATCCGTCAGCGGCACCATCAAGACCACGGGCATCGACGGCACGGTGGCGCACATTCATTTGGGCGCGCCCGGCAAGAGCGGTCCGCCCATCATCACCCTGAACAAGGGTGCCGACGGCACCTGGCTGGTGCCGGCGGGTTCGGTGCTCACCGATGAGCAGTACGCCAGCTTCAAGGCCGGCGATCTGTACGTGAACGTGCACAGCGCCGAGCACAAGCCGGGCGAAATCCGGGCGCAGCTCAAGCCCTGATCCTAAGCGCCCGCCCCACCGGCCGCAGTACGTCGCGGCCGGCGGGGCGCTTCGGCCGCGGTCAACCGGCGCCCCGGCGGTGCGTTGAATCTCCTGTAGGTTCAATCACATTCGAGGTGTCGCCATGATCAAAGTTGCAGCCGTTGCGTTGAGTGCCGCTCTCGGCGTCGCCGGCCTCGCGCACAGCCTGCCGGCGCAAGCCGGTCCCTATGTCAGCGTCGGGGTACCGGTGGTGGTCGCACCGCCGGTGATCGCCTATGCGCCGGGCGTGGCCTATCCGTATCCCTACTTCGTAGCGCACGGGCCGTACCGGCACGGGCACCGGTATTGGGGCTACGGCCGCTTTCATCCCTATCACCGCTGAATCGCCGCAGCGGTTTCAGAATAGCGGCTCGAGCACCTGCAGCAGGCCCCAGAACGCCACGATCCATACCAGCGTGCGCAGGTAGGGAATGCCCACGACGTAGATCGGCACGTAGGCCAGCCGCGCCCAAAAATACAGTTGCGCACCAACTGCGGTGTGCGGCGTATTGAGCTTGGCGAGCACCACGGCGAGCACCGCCGCGGCGAAGAACACGAAGGTTTCCAGAAAATTGCGGCTGGCACGATCCGCGCGCGCGGCCGCACCGGTCACCGGGCTCACCGGCTCGTCGCGATTGCCGGCATTCCATTTCAGACCGCGCTGGCTGGTGGCCATGAAGGCGGCGAGCAGCACCTGCGCCATGCCGAGCGCCGCGCTCCAGGCCAGCATTTTCAATTCCACGGTCATGTGAATCACCTCCCGGAGGCGCGAGTATGCCCGGTTGCGAGCTGCAATATTCCGGCAACGGGTCCGGTCTACGGGTCAAGCACCCCCGAAAAAAAAAGGTTCCCATATGCCAGCATCACCGACTCAGCATATTTTGGCCGGCGCACTCCTGTGCTGCGCCGCAGCGGCAGAGGCGGCCACGCGCCCCGCGGTGGTCGAACTGTTCACCTCCGAGGGCTGCAGTTCCTGTCCGCCCGCCGAGGCCTTTGTGGGTGAACTGAGCCGGCGGCGCGACGTGCTGGCGCTCACCTTCCACGTCGATTACTGGGATGATCTGGGCTGGCGCGACCGCTTCGGCCTGCCCGGGTCGGTGGAACGGCAGCGCAGCTACGCGAAAATGCTCAAGCTCTCCTCGGTGTACACCCCGCAGGTGGTCATCGACGGGCAGGGCGATTTCGTCGGCAGCGACCGTGCCGCCATCGGCAGGGCCCTCGCCGAGCCGCGCAGCGGCGTTGCTCTGACGCTCGCCGTGCACGACGGTGCGCTGCGGGTCGACCTCGCGGATCAGGCGCATGCAACGCCCTGCGACATCGTGCTGGTATCCTACCAGCGCAGCGCGATCTCGCCCATCGGCCGCGGCGAGAACGCCGGCCGTACCATCCAGGAATTCAACATCGTGCGCGAGTTTCGCAGCCTCGGCCGCTGGAGCGGCCGGCAGCAGAGCTATCAGGCGCGCGTCGATTCCCTGCCGCGCGACGCCACCGACGTGGCGGTGCTGGTGCAGACCGTGGGTCAGGCGCCCATCATCGGAGCCGCCACCCTGGCCCTGCGCTGAAGGCGCACATCGGCGCAGCGGTATTCTCGTACAATGAGACCGCAAACACCCGTTTGCGGAGCCCGATTCCTGCATGCATTTTGCGCAACTGGTGCTGATCGTCGCCGCCTTCGTCGCCGGCGCCCAGAACGCTCTGGCCGGCGGCGGCTCGTTCCTCACCTTTCCGGCCCTGCTGTACAACGGGCTCGACCCGCGGGCGGCCAACATCACGTCGGCCATCGCGCTGTTCCCCGGCCAGGTGACAACCGGCATGTCGGGCCTCGGCCTGGTGCATGCGGCGGCGGGGCTGTCGATCCGCACCTTGATCGTCATCAGCCTGATCGGCGGCGCCGCGGGCGCGGTGCTGCTGCTTGCGACGCCGGTGTCGGTGTTCACCCTGCTGGTGCCGTATCTGGTGCTGTTCGCGACGTTGGTGTTCGCCTGGGGCAATTTCTTCCGCAAACCCCGCGCGGCGGACGAACCGCCGCACATCTCGCCGCGCGGCGCGGCGGTGGCGCAGTTCTTCATCGCCGTGTACGGCGGCTATTTCGGCGGCGGCATCGGTATCCTGATGCTCGCGGCGCTCACCGCCGCCGGTATGGCGGTGCGCAATGCGGGCGCCACCAAGAACATGCTCGCCTCCATGAGTGGCGCCACCTCGGTGCTGATCTTCGTGATCGAGACCCGGTTCGATTGGCGGATGGTGCTGTATTTCGCCGTTGCCGCCATCGCCGGCGGCCAGCTGGGGGTATACCTGTTGCGGCGGATCAACGACCGACTGCTGTGCATCGGCATCACGGCGATCGGCATCGCGCTGACCATCGGGCTGTTCCTGCGATCGTGATCCGACGCGCGGCCGGATCCCGGGCAGACAATCCGCGTCGGCGGTGAGACACTGCGCTTCCGGGCCCTGCGTAGGTCGTGCGCGATGCAATTACCAAAACCCTATCTTCTGTTCCTGGCCGACGGCAGCTCGCTGGCACAGTGCAAGACCGCCGCCGGGCTGCGCGACTGGTGCCCGCATGATGTGCTCGGACAGTTTGCGATGGAAAGCTGCCGCGTGGATCTCGGCCTGCCGCGTCTGACGCCCGCGGCGGCGGCGGCCGCGGGTGCGCGTTCGCTGGTGATCGGCGTGGCACCGGTGGGCGGCGCCATTCCGCCGCGCTGGGTGCCGGCGCTGCTGGAGGCGCTCGAGGCCGGTCTGGATCTGGTGAGCGGCATGCACACGCGGCTCTCGGCGTTGCCGGCGGTGGCGGCGGCGGCCAAGCGGCTTGGGCGTTCGCTGTTCGACGTGCGGCACAGCGATCAGGTGTACACGGCGGCCACCGGCGCGAGGCGCAGCGGCCGGCGCGCGCTCACCGTCGGCATGGACTGCGCGATCGGCAAGAAATACGCGGCGCTCGAGCTCACCCGGGCGCTGCGCGAACGCGGCATGCCGGCGACCTTTCGCGCCACGGGACAGACCGGCATCATGATCGCAGGCGCCGGTATCGCCATCGATGCGGTGGTCGCGGATTTCATCGCCGGCGCGGCAGAAGCGCTCTCGCCCGCGGCAGCCGCGGATCATTGGGACGTGATCGAAGGCCAGGGCGCGCTGTTTCACCCGGCCTACGGCGGCGTGACCCTCGGCCTGGTGCACGGCTCACAGCCCGATGCCATGGTGCTGTGCCATGACCCGCTGCGCACCCACATCGAGGAGTATCCGCATCATCCGCTGCCCACCCTGCAGTCGGCCATGGATCAATATCTGTGCGCCGCGCACGTCACCAATCCGGCGGCGCGCTTCGTCGGCATCAGCCTCAACACCTCGGGGCTCGATCCGGAAAGGCGCATGCGCGTGATGCACGGACTTGAGGCACAATTCGACCTGCCGGTGATCGATCCGATGCAGGACGGCGCCGGCCGAATCGCGGCGGCGATGCTGCGCGATTACCGGCACATTTCCTGACCCTGCGGCGCATCTGCATGATCACGCTGCGCATCGAGTCCGAAAGCTGGCCCTACAAGGTGCCCTTCCGGGTGTCGCGCGGCGCCGAGGCCGCGCTCCCCGTGATCGTGGTGACGCTCACCGATTCCGAGGGGCGCGTCGGCCGCGGCGAGGCGGCGGGGGTGGATTACGATGGCGAGACGATCGAGGGCCTGCGTGCGCAGATCGAAGCGCTGCGCCCCGCCATCGAATCCGCGTTGGATGCCGATCTGGTCGCGCAACTTCCGGCGGGCGGCGCGCGCAATGCGCTCGACTGCGCCTGGTGGGATCTGACCGCCAAGCGCCGCGGGGTGTCGGCCTTCGCGCTCGCCGGCTTCGACGCGCCGCGCGAGATCACCACGGCCACCACCCTGGGGATCGACACCGACGAGGCGGTTGCGGCCGGCGCTCGCCGCTATCAGGATTGGCCGCTGATCAAGGTCAAGGTCGACGCGCGGCGCCATATCGAGGTCGTGCGCCTGGTGCGCGGGCTGTGCACGGGCAGGATCATCGTCGATCCGAACCAGTCATGGTCCCTGGAGCTGCTCAACCGTCTGGCACCGGAACTTGAGTCGCTCGGCGTCGCGCTCATCGAACAGCCGGTGGCGCGCGGCACGGACGACAGCCTGCGCAGCTACACCGGGCGCATACCGCTGGCGGCGGATGAGTCGGTGAGCGATCGCGGCTCGCTCGCGCGCATCCAGGACCTGTATCAGTTCATCAACGTCAAGCTCGACAAGAGCGGCGGTCTGACCGAAGCGCTGGCCCTGGCGCGCGCCGCGCGGGCGCTCGATCTGGGCGTGATGGTGGGATGCATGGCCGGCACGTCACTGGCGATGGCGCCGGGCATGGTGGTGGGACAGCTGGCCGGCTTCGTCGACCTCGACGGCCCGCTGCTGCACGCCCACGACCGCGAACCCGGCATCATCTACCAACGCGGCCGCATGGGCCTTCCGCCGCCGGCGCTGTGGGGCTGAGCGTGCGGGTGCGGCGGATCCCTGCAGTCGTGCTCGCGCTTTGCGCCTCATCGGCCGGCGCGGCCGAGGCGCCATTCGACATCATCATCGAGAACGGCCGCGTCATCGACGGCAGCGGCGCACCCTGGTACGCCGCGGACGTCGGCGTGCGCGCCGGGCGCATCGCGGCCATCGGCAGGCTCGATGAGCGGCCCGCGAAGCGGCGCATCGACGCGCGCGGCAGCATGGTCGCGCCGGGATTCATCGACATGCTTGGCCAGTCGGAATACACGATGCTGGTCGATCCGCGGGTGCCCTCGAAGATTTATCAGGGGATCACCAGCGAAATAACGGGCGAAGGCAATTCGGCGGCGCCGCTCACCGGCGCGGCGCGCACCGAGGCCGGGCAGGCGCTCGAGCACTACGGGATCCACGCCGACTGGGATTCGTTCGGCGGCTATTTCGCGCGCCTCGAGCACCAGGGCATGGGCATCAATCTCGCCTCCTATGTGGGTGCGACCAGCGTGCGCGAGGCGGTCATCGGCACGGCGGACCGTCAGGCGACGGCGGCGGAGCTCACGCGCATGCGCGCGCTGGTGCGCGAAGCCATGCAGCAAGGCGCGGTCGGATTGTCCACCTCGCTGCAATACGCGCCGGCGCCCTACGCGAGCACCGGGGAGTTGATCGCGCTCGCGGCCGAAGCGGCGCGCCTGGGGGGCATCTATGCGACGCACATGCGCTCGGAGCGCGACGCCATCGACGCGGCCCTGGAGGAGACCTTCCGGATCGCACGCGAGGCGCACATTCCGGCGGAGATCTGGCATCTGAAAGTGGCCGGCCGCGGCAACTGGGGCCGCATGCCGCAGCTGGTCGCGCGCATCGAGGCGGCGCGTGCGAGCGGCCTCGACATTGCCGCCGACACCTATGCCTACACCGCGTTCTACAACGATCTGTCGGCATTCGTGCCGCCGTGGGCGCACGAGGGCGGGACCGCGACGATGATCCGGCGGCTCGAGGATCCGGCAACGCGAGCGCGCATCGTCGAGGACATGCAGACGCCGAGCGCGAGCTGGGATAACGAGTGGGCCGAATCCACGCCCGATGCCATCCTCATCGGCGCGGTCAAGAATCCGGCGCTGCGCGACCTGCAGGGCCGTACCATCGCAGCCATTGCCGCCGCGCGCGGCCGGCCGCCGGTGGAGACGCTGCTCGACATCCTCATCGAGGACACTGGCTTCACGGGCTGCGCGGTGTTCGGCATGCGCGAAGACGACGTGGTGCTCGCGCTGCTGCAGCCGTGGACCTCGGTGGACAACGACAGCTCGGGAACCTCGCCCGAGGGGCTGCTCGGCGCGGAACATCCGCATCCGCGCGCCTATGGCACCTTTCCGCGCATCCTGCGCCAATACGTGCGCGAGCAGCATCGACTGTCGCTCGAGGAGGCGATCCGCAAGTTCACCTCGCTGCCGGCCTCGCGGCTGCGGCTCGGCGATCGGGGACTGGTGAAGCTCGGCCTGTGGGCCGATCTCGTGGTGTTCGATCCCGATACCGTGACCGACCGGTCGACCTTCGAATCGCCGAATCAGCTGGCGGCGGGGATGCAATGGGTGCTGGTGAACGGCGTACCGGTGATCGCGGACGGCAAGATGACGGGCGCGCTACCCGGCCGGGTGCTGCGCGGCCCGGGCTATCGCCGCGCGCCCGGGGGGCGTGCGTGGTGAGGGCGGTGCTGCTGCTGGTGTCGTCCGTGCTGGCGGCGGCCGGCGTGTGCGCCGCGGAGTCCGGCACCGCAATTGCGGGTGTGCACTTCCACCACGTCCATCTGAACGTGACCGACCCGCAGGCGAGCATCGCCTTCTATCAGAAATTTTTCGGCGCCAACACGGTGCGCTACCGCGGCCTGTCCGACGGCCTGTTCACCGAAAAGTCGTTCATTCTCCTCACCCGGGTCACGGCACCGCCGCCGACCAATCTGGGCACTTCGCTCTGGCACATCGGCTGGGCCGGCGTCGACGGCGGGAGCGAATTCGCCTGGCGTACGCGGGAAGGCATCCGGGTGCAGACGCCGATCACGCCGTTCGGCGCCAACTATTACATGTATTTCTGGGGTCCGGATCGCGAAGTCATCGAGGTGTGGACCGGTGGCAAGAACCACCGATTCGACCACGTGCATCTGCTGGCGAGCAACCTCGGCGCCACCTTGCGCTGGTTCAAGGAGAATCTCGGGCTGGTGCCGCGCACGCCGACCGCCCCCGCGGTCTCCGGCGTGGTGACCAACTACCTGCAGGTCGACAATGTGAGTGTATCCATCATGGAGCGACCGCCCGCCGGAGCGCCGCGCCCTGGGTGGTGGCCGGCCGAAGTCGGCGAAAGCATTGCGCCCACCGAGGGCACGGCGATCGATCACATCGCCTTTTCCTTCGACGACATCGGCCCGGTCTATCTGCGAATGCGCCGTGCCGGAACGCTGATCGTGCATGCACCCGCGACCAACCGCGAGTACGGGCTCACCAGCTTCTTCGTCCGCGGCCCGGACGGTCTGCTGGTCGAGATCGTGCAGGAAGCGCCCATCCCCGAGGGCATCTGGCGCCGGCGATAATTACGCCTTGCGCTCAGACAAAGGAGCTGGATCGCCGATGTTCGAATATCGGCGGACGGCGCCAACTGACTAACCCGGCGCATGCTCCGCATATTGCGGAAGATCGTCGGTAATGACGTACCACGGGGCTTTGGAGCCGACGAAGATGTGCTTGGTCGGCCGAATGGTCGGATCATCGACCAGCGTTCCCATGGGAACGTGAGTGTAAACTCCGTCCCGCACGACCGAGAACACCAGGGAGCCACAGAGTTTGCAGTGGCTGTCGTTGCCGTTTTCTTCGCCGAAGACCAGCAGACAGGTGAGACCACGGACAAGCTTGAAGTTGGCGCGTCGAATGCCGGCGAATGGCTTGAACGCGGAGCCTGTCGTCCGGCGGCAGTTCGAGCAGTGGCAGTACGCGGAGTATTCAAACTCATCGGCCACTTCGTACTCGACCGCGCCGCAGAAACATCTTCCCGAGAGTCGACGTGAGATCATCGGCTGACCGCCGTGCGCCCCTTGGCCAGGGCCGGCTTTGGCGTGGGTTTGAACCCTCGGTTTCCCATTGGGCAATTTTCACCAAGCCAGCGGGGTTTGCCAAGCACTACGATCTCAAGGACCCGGATGGCTACCGTGTAGAAGCTCGCGTCGAGGCCGCTACAATCCACGCGGAGACCGTGACCAAGAGGGTCACGACGAGCTCTGACCATTGATTTTCAGGCGGCGTGGCCCATCCGGGCCGCGGCCACACAAAAAAACTCGGCACCCAGACCAGAAGACCAAACAAGCTCATCATGATCGCTTCAAGGGTGGCCGCCAGACCGGGTAGAAGCCGGATAATGAGGGCGATTCCCGCGGCCACGTGACAAAACCCGGTGAAATAAGCGACTTCCAACCGGCCAGGCAGCCAGCCGGGCACCATGCCGGCGGTGAAATCGGCGTACACGAAGTGCGACCATCCGTAGAAGACACAGGTTAGGCCGAACACCATCTGCGCCGCACGCGGGGCGCGCTGGTGGGCTATTGGAATCTCCGATCCACGCGACCGCCATCGCAACCCAGCGTAGAGAATCCATGCGCCGACGAGCGAACTCAGGGCTTCGATAAACCCATACCACCCATCAACGCTGAGCGGTTTGGAGAGCACCATCGGTACGCCAATCAGCGCCCAGGCCGCGAAGTACCAGCCGATCGTCAAGACGCTCCTCAACGCGGTGGCCGAAAAGCAAAGGCCGGCGCTGGCGGCCAGGACAAGCAGGGCGACCCCATAAACCACGGTTGTCCGCCAAGGAATCCAGGCAGGCAAGGACGTGCCTCCCGGCGCAAAGTCGCCGTAAGCAAGGCTCAACAGGGCCACGCTCGCTGATGCGATAGCAAACACGTATTGAGCTGAACCAAGATTGCGCATTGGCATATATCTGTTAGCGTCGCCGCTGCGCGCCAACTGACACCACGAGTTCGCAGGGTGATCAATTCTCCACGTCCACGCGCGGCAGCGCGAGCAAGTCCGGCTCCACCCACCCGAGGCGCGCCTCCGCGGAAAACAGCCGCTCCCGACTGTAATAGCGCAACGGCAGCCGCCGATCGCCAATCCGCTCGATCAATTCCCGCACCAAATCATCCGTCGGCCGCCCACGATCGGCTGATCGCACGAATTCACGGATGAGCACGATATAAAGCCGCGTGATCGTTTCATGGTAGCCCGCAGAATCCGAATTGACGCCGCCGGTCGCCTCGTTATACGCGCGGATCCGCCCGCGCAGCAGATCCAATGATTCGACGTCCGAGAAACGCAATGCATGCCACAGCCCCACCCGCAAGTGCGCCTCGTGCGTCCACTCGCTCTTCGGCAAGGTCAACGCAATGAATTCACGCGCCACCCGATCGGTCTCCACACCACCCACGCCAGAATGCGCTAGCGACGGAACAGCAGCACGGCCTTCTGCAGCGTCATCCACACTCCCCAGAGAATGGGAATCCACACCGCGGCCCAGGCGACCGTGATGAGCAGCGGGTGGCTGGCGGAGCTCACGTCCTCGCCGTTGTCGAGGGCGGCGGGCCGCGCGGCGCCATTGACGCGGGACGCCGGCATGTCAAGACTCTCCGGCACCGGGCGGATCAGCCAATTGAGCAGCAGCCCGAGCAGCAGCAGCCCCGCGAGGATGTACATGGTGATGCTGTAGGCCTGGGCCTTGGCGACGCCGTGGGCGAGCTGATATTCGCGGATGTAATTCACCAGCACCGGCCCGAAGATGCCGGCGGCCGACCAGGCGGTGAGCAGCCGACCATGAATGGCGCCTACCATGCGGGTGCCGAACAGATCGGCGAGATAAGCGGGCACGGTGGCGAAGCCGCCGCCGTACATCGAAAGGATGACGCAGAAGGAGCCGACGAACAGCGCGAGGGCATAGGTGGAGGCCATCCACGGAATGGAGGCGTACAGCCCCAGGCCGATCAGAAAGAACAACGCATAGGTCGCCTTGCGGCCGATGTGATCGGACAGCGACGCCCAGAAGATGCGCCCCGCGATGTTGAACAGCGACAGCAGTCCTGTGAAGCCCGCGGCGATGGCTGCGATCTGTCCGAGCTGATCCTTATTCAGCTGGTCGAAACTGGTCTGCACGCCGAGCAACCGGCCGCCGAACACCTCCTGGAGCAGCGGTGAGGCCATGCCGAGCACACCGATGCCGGCGGTGACATTGAGACAGAGCACGCCCCACACCAGCCAGAATTGCGGGGTGCGCCAGGCCGTCTCGAGGCTGACATTGCCATGGGTGACCAGTCGCTTGGCACCGGCGGCGGACGGGCTCCAGCCGGCGGGATGCCAGTTCTCGGGCGGCACGCGGTAGCCGAACGAGCCGAGCATCATGAACACGAAGTAGATGGCGGCGAGCACGGCGAAGGTCTGCCATACGCCGACGCCTTCGGCCGTGGCGTAATGCTTCATGAGTTTGTCGGCCAGCGGCGCGCCGATCATGGCGCCGCCGCCGAATCCCATGATGGCGAGACCGGTCGCCATGCCCCGCCGGTCCGGAAACCATTTGATCAAGGTTGAGACCGGCGAGATGTAGCCCAGGCCGAGGCCGATGCCGCCGATCACCCCGAGCCCGAGCCACATGAGCCAGAGCTGATGCACGCTCACCGCGAAGGCGGCGATGGCGAGGCCGCCGCTCCAACACAGGGTGGCGACCACGCCCGCCTTGCGCGGACCGACGCGCTCCAGCCAGCCGCCGAACAGCGCCGCCGCCGAGCCGAGAAACACGAAGAACAGCGTGAAGGTCCACCCGAGCTGGGTGATTTTCCAGTCGCAAGTGGTGGTGGTGAGGTAGCCGAAGAACGAGGTGTCGGCCGGGCAGGCCACCGCCTTGGATACGCCTACCGCCTTCGACAACGGCAGCCAGAACACCGAAAACGCGTACGCCACCCCGATGCACAAATGAATGGCGAGCGCGGCCGGCGGCACCAGCCAGCGATTGTAGTCATGGTGCGCGACGGTGCGTTCACGCGACAGCAGTCCGGGCGAGGCGGCGAAGGCGGTGGAAGACATTCAGAGTACCTCGGTCAAATTGTTCTTGTCCGCAGGGCGCATTATAACCGCCGCGGGCCAAAGCGCGCGGACGGCGAACAGCGAGCCGAGCAGTGCGAGCCAGGCGCCATCGAGGCCGCCGCCGCCCGAACTCGAGGGCGGCGGCGCGGTGATGGTGAGCAGCTGGCTCGCGCTCGCGGTCTGGCCGTTGCCGAGGCAGGTGAGCGTGAGGGTCTCGCTGCCGGCCGCGCCGGGCGTGACGGTGGCGCTGCCCGAGGTTGGTTCGTTGCCGCTGAATTTAGCATCACCGAGCGCGGTGCAATTGGACGCATTGCTGCTGGACCAGCTGACCACCACGCTGCCCGTGGTGGTCACGGTCGAAGCGCTCAGCGAGAGACTCACGGTGGGCGCCGGCGGCGTGCTGACCGGCATCACGGTGAGGGCGATGGCCGGCGAAATCGCCGACAACCCATTGCTGGAGCAGCTTACTTGCAGGGCATAGGTGCCGACCGGCTCGGCGATCAGGGGGAGCGTGGACTGTGCCGTAACCGCCATCGGAGCGGCGAGACCGGGTGCGCCACCGAGGTAGCAGCCGTCGATATTGGAGGCGATCACGACGCTGTACTGGCCGCCCGCCGTCACCGTGGTAGGCATCACCTGCAGCGTGACGTAGGGCGTGTCGTTGGTGACGTTGACAGTGACCTGCGAGGACACCGACACGCTGCCGGCGCTGCAATCGAGGCCGTAGGTGTAACTGCCGACGGCGGTGACCAGGGGCTGGAAGGTACTGTCGGGCGCGCGCTGCGCGGTGATCCAACCATCATTCGGCGCGCCGCCGGTGGGCGTGCAATAGTCGGCGATCGAATCCCAGGTGAGCTCGAGCGGCTGGCCGAGGATGCGATCCGTGGAATTAGCGGTGAAGCTGAAGGCCGGCGCAATGGTGCTGAAGGCGGTGTGAGCGAGCTGGGTGTTGCTGGTGCCGCAGCTCAGGGTGGTTTCACCGTTAGCCTGTGCCTGGCTGAACACCAGCGTGGCCGAGCCCGTGGCGGGCAGGCCGGTGAGGGTGTCCGTACCCGGTCCGGTGGGCACGTTGCTGCTGATGGTGCAGGGCGAGGTATTGGCGCTCCAGGTCAGGACATAGGGCGCTCCCACCCACACCACGGGCAGTGAAGTGCCGGTGTAGCCGCCCGAGGGCTGCGGCAGGGTCCAGGAAATCTGCACCGTCGAGCGGCTGACGCGGCCGCTCGGATAATGGCAGGTAATGCCGTAGGTCACGCTGCCCACCGACGGGCTGGTGACCGACAACGGCCCCTGCACGGCTTGCGGCCCGCTCCAGCCGTCGCCGCTCACGCCGCCGCCGGCGGTGCAGCTGGTGGCAGTGGCCGCGGTCCAATCGAGTTCCACCGGTGTGGTGATGCTGGCGATCGGCACGGATGCGGTGAGTACCAGCGGGTCGAGACCGCTCGCGCCGGCAATGACCTGAGTGCCGGTGTTTTGCGGGTCGAGCACCGATGCCAGCGTGGCCGTCCCGGTGGTGCTGGTGGCATCTGAGGTGGAATTCCACACCGCTGCGAGCGACGTGAAGAACGCGCCCGCCGTCGCAACCGTCGGCGCGGTCACCGGCGCCACCGGGCAGCTACCCGGTCCGCCGTTGGTGTCGCGTTCGAGCGAGGCGGTGCCGACCAGATGATCGTTCTGATCGAACAGTCCGCCGCCCGAAGCGCCCGGGCCGAAGAAGCCCAGCTGGCTCGATACCCCCCAGAAGGTCGAGGTGAAGCCGCCGCCGAGTTGGGTCTCGACCGCGGTGTAGGGCACCGCCGCGCCGAACCAATCGACGATCTGTTTCTTGGTCGAAAGCGCGTGATGCAAGGTGTAGCCGCCCTGGATGGTTCCGCCGCTCACATCGAAGCCGGCGAAATAAGGAGCGGGGATGATGGGGCTTTCGCTGAGCATGATGAGCCACACGTCCTGCTGCTCGACCACCGTGGTGGCGCCGGTCTGGGTCACGATGGACGGATCATAGAGATCGCCCAAGACATCGCCGCAGGGCGTGATGGCGTCCCAGAACACCATGGTGGAGGCGGCGTTCGCCGGTGCGCCGCCACCGCCGGTGTCCTGCTCGCAGTGGCGCGCGGTCAGCATGTAGGGAATGCCGTCATTGCGCACGTTGCCGACCAGAACGCCCGTGCATTGCACCAGGTTGGCGACGATGAGAGCGGCGGTGGCATGGGCGTTGCCGGCGTTGGCGGTGGTCGCCTCGCATTCGTAATTCTCGATGCAGCCGGCATTCGGATTGGCCGCGCTGGTCCCAGCCGCGTCGGTGCCTGATGCGCCGGCGCCGGCTGCCGCCAAAGCCGACCGGCGGCGCAGCTCATCGTAGTGCGGATGATTGGCCGTGCCGGCGCCGAGACCGCGGTAGCCGGCCTGCAATCCCAGGATGGAGAACTGCACCGCGGCGCGCTCGGCGGCCGGCATGGAGAGCGTTAGATCCAAGGTGTCGCCCTTGAGCACGCGGCTCCACAGATCGCCGGCGTGTACATCGCGGGAGGTGTAGGCAAAGTGCGCGCCGAGCGAACCGCTGATCACCAGAGTGGCATGCGGCGGCAGCGCCACGCCGCCGGCGTGCAGCGACATGGACACCGCGCCCGGAATGCGCACCGAGTAATGCCAGCGCGCCTCGCCGGCGGCCTGCGACCATTCACCGGCGCCGGCGGCCGAGATGTGGTGCGGCACCTCCACGGCGAAGCGGCTGGTGTGCGCCGCGGCCGCGTCGATGAGCGGCGCGAGATCGATGGACAGGGTGCGCACAGGCACCGCCGCGTGCGTCGCAACCGCGAGCAAAAGCGAGGCGCACAGCCAAGCCCGGCGCGTTGCCAGTTCATGGAGACAACGCCGGAACAAAACCTTGCCCTCCCAGGGCCTCATCGTGGAGGCCGCCTTCAAGGCGCGCCCCGCTTAGTTGTAGTGGTCAATAGGGCGATAGCTTCAACGACTTTGCGGTAAAACGCCAGCGTGCCTTGGGCGGTGCAACGGGCCATCGCACCCCGAAATTCCCCTGTGGGGGCGCGGGTTTGCGTGTTTGAGGCCGCTGCGTCCCTTACACTACGCGTATGGACAGTCGCAGATTCACGAGGTTCACCGCCGGCCTGGCGGCCTGCGGTGCGTTGCTGTTTGCCGGCGTTGCCATCGCGAGCGACGGCCTTTCCGCGGCGAGTGCTCCGCCTTCGGTGCCGGCGTGGCTCTTTCCCTTGAATCCGCCGAGCGGTAAGCGTGCCGCCGACACGCAGGCGCGGCTGCGTCTTCCGGGCAGCGATGCGGCTTTCAGCGCGGCGCAGCTCAAGAATATGTTCGATGCAGTGGATTGGTTTCCGCAAGCGCATGCGGCCATGCCGCCGATCGTGGCGACCGGTCGCGCGCCCGAGGTGTATGCCTGCGGCTATTGCCATACACCGAGCGGCCAGGGCCGTCCGGAGAATGCCGCGCTCGCGGGCCTGCCCGCAGCCTACATCGTTCAACAGGTGGCCGATTTCAAATCCGGCGCGCGCCGCAATGCACCGCACACCGATGCCTATCGGCCGAACGGCCTGATGATCACCGTGGCCGAGCGCGTGAGCGACGTGGATCTGGCGGCGGCTGCGGCCTATTTCGCGGCGCAGCAGCTGCGCCGGCGGGTGGTGGTGCTGGAGCGCACACGCATACCCCATCTGACCGTGGTGGGCTGGGTGTACGCGAGAGCACCCGAGGCGGGCGATGAGCCGCTCGGCGAACGGCTGATCGAAATGATGCCGGATGCTAAGCGCCATGAAATGCGCGACGACAGCCTGGTCTACCGGGCCTATGTGCCGCCGGGCAGCATCGGCCGCGGCCGCCGCCTGGCCACGGGCGACAGCGCCACCGCCTGCACCTCATGCCACGGTCCGGCGTTGCAGGGTGAAGCGCTCGCGCCGCCGCTCGCCGGACGTTCGCCGAGCTATGTCATGAGGCAGCTGCTCGCGTTTCAAAGCGGCGCACGCAGCGCGCCGGCAGGCAAGCCCATGCAGGCCGTGGCCGCGCCGCTGCGCATTGCCGACATGATCGACCTCGCAGCCTACACGGCCTCGGTGCCGCTGCGAGCGCCGCCGCACGCCGGCGTCCGAGTTGAGCGGGCGGGTCGTGCGCCTCAGCTCGCGCTTTCCGCCGAATAGCGCGCCAGCAACCCGGTGCGCACCGCATGCCGGTAAACCCGGCCGTAGAACCAAGCGGCGATCAACAGCAGGACACCCGCCAACACGCCACCTTCGAGCAGCGTCGAGGCGGGAAAGGGCTGGCCGGCGAGCAGGCTGCGCATGCCCTCGAACACGTAGGCGGGCGGCAGCGCATGCGACACCCATTGCATCCAGACGGGCAGCGTCGAGAGCGGGTAGAACACGGCGGCGAATGGCGCGAGCACTGCGGGCAGCGGCCACAGCAGCCACTCGGAGGCCGGACCCAGGCGCAGCACCACGGCGCTGCCGAAGACTCCCAGGGTGATGCCGAACACGAACAGAATCGCCAGATACGCCACCAGCGACAATCCCATGGCAAAAAACTCGAGGCCGAACACGCCGGTGGCGAGCGCCAGCATCACCGCGAGCCCGAGGCTGCTGGTCAACACGCTGGTGATCACCAGCCCGCAGACATATTCGGAGATCGACAGTGGCGAGGCGAACAGATTCAGGAAATTGCGCGACCAGACATCCTCGAGAAAGGCCGTGGTCACACCCTGCATGATGCGCGTGCAGAAATCCCACAGCAGCACGCCGCCCAGAAGTGCCGGCACGAAGTCCACCCGACCACCGTCAGCCTGGTTGAGATAACGGGTGATGAATCCCCACAGGACGATGTCGATGGCCACCCAGGTGACCATGGGAAACAGGCGCACCGGGCTGCCGCGCATGAGATAAACCTGGCGTAGGACGATGCCGGCGATCGGACGCAGTTTCATCGCACCATCCGGATGAACAGTTCCTCGAGCGAGGCCGAGCCCTGTTCCTGTGGCAGGGACTTCGGATCGCCTTCGAGCAGGATCCGGCCATGCGACAGCAGCAGCACCCGGTCGCAGACGGTCTCGACTTCTATCATGTTATGCGAGGTCCAGAGGATGCCGCAGTGATCGTGGGCGGCGAGCGCCCTGATCTTGGCACGGATGAGCTGCGCCGCGGACGGGTCCAGAGAGGCGGTGGGCTCGTCGAGCAACAGCAGCTGCGGCCGGTTGAGCAGCGCCTTGGCGAGCGCCGCGCGCGTCTGCTCGCCCGAGGACAACAGGCCGCACTTGGTGCGGCGCAGTTTCTTCAGATCAAATTCGCTGATGAGCTCATCGACGCGGGCGCGCAGCCGCGGGATGCCGTAGAGCAGGCCGAAGAAGGTGAGATTCTCCTCGACGGTGAGATTGCCCGGCAGGGCGGCATACACCGCCGCGAAATTGGTGCGCTCGAGCGCCTGTGCGCGGCGCCGGGCAATGTCGATGCCGCCGATGAATATCCTGCCAGAGGTGGGTTGAAGGACGCCGAGTACCATGTTGATGGTGGTGGTTTTGCCCGCGCCGTTCGGTCCGACGAGGCCCACGATCTCGCCGCGCCCGACCTGAAACGACACGTCGTCGACCGCGGTGATTTTGTCATATTGTTTGCGCAGCTCCTGCACGGCGAGCGCGTGTGAAATTGCGGTATCGGTCGGGGTCTCGGGCTGCATCGGCGTCAGTGTACCGTGATAACGTAGCGCCCAGTTTCACGAAAGGCGGACGCAGTGCTGACGAACATTCATCTGATCGGCGGGGAGAAGGGCGGGGTCGGAAAATCCATGGTTGCGCGTCTGCTGGCGCAGTATCTGATCGATCAATCGATTCCGTTTCTGGGCTTCGATACGGACAAGTCCCACGGCGCGCTCATGCGCTTCTACGCCGGCTACGCCTCGCCGGTGGTCATCGACAATTATGAAAGCCTGGACGCCATCGTCGAGGCCGCCGCCGAAAAGCCGGAGCGGCGCATCCTGGTGGATCTGGCGGCGCAGACCCAGGCCGGGCTCACGCAGTGGATGGATGATTCACAGCTGCTCGAGGTGGCCCCGGAGCTCGGCCTCTACATCCGCTACTGGCACGTCATGGACTCGGGCAGGGACTCGGTGGATCTGCTCAAGACGTTGTTGGACCGATACGGCACGCGACTGAACTACGTGCTGGTGCTCAATCAACTGCGCGGCGACGATTTCGGCATCCTGGACAAATCCGGCCAGAAGCGCCGCGCCCTCGACCTGGGCGCGAGCGTCATCACGATCAAACGCCTGCAGGATGCTTCCATGCTCAAGATCGACGCCAGCAGCTCGAGTTTCTGGGCGGTGGCGAATCGCGGCGACAGCGACGCCGGCGGCTTCGGCGTGCTCGAGCGCCAGCGGGTGCGCGCATGGCTGAAGAACTCCTTCGAGCAGATCGCCACGCTCGGAGTCTGATCCGGCCTTTGCCAGGCGCGTTTCTGTCCGAACGCGCCAGTTAGTTGCGTTTCATTCATCGGGGTCCTCTCCCAGACTGGCAGCACGCGATCCACACACGCGATCGCACAGCCATCAGGAGTGGACATGAACAGCTTTACCGTCACCGCCATCGGCAATCTCGCCAAGAATCCGGAACTCGCCGTCAAGGGCGACACCACATATACCCGCATCTGCCTCGTAGGCAACGATTACGCGGGCAAGGACGAGGAGGGCAATCCGCGCGAGGCGGTGACCAGCCTGTGGTTCGTCGCCTTCGAAGGTCTCGGTGAAACGATCGCCAAGAACGCGCGCAAGGGCGATCAGCTCATCCTGCAGGCGCAGATCCGCGCCAACAATTGGACCGACAAGGACGGCGAGAAACAATACGACCATTCCTTCGTGGTCCAGACCTTCAGGTTTGGTGCGCCGGGCAGGATCAAGCGCGAGGAACTGGCGGCGCGGATGGACGAGAAGCAACTGGGGACCCTCGAGACGGAGGTTTGAGACGGACATGATTCGCGATCTCTGGAATGCGCCGTTTGCCGTGATGACCGCGGCCGCGCTGGTCATGGCACCTGCGCTGGCGCTGGCGCAGGCCTCTCCCTTCATGACCGGCGCCACCGCGCTGCAGACCAACATCCTGGCGTGGCTGACGCCGATCGCCGTGATTCTGATCATGATTCTCGGCGGAATGGCAATGGCAAACCGAATGAGCTGGGGGTGGTGCCTGGGCGCAATCCTGGGCATCGCGATTGCATTCGGCGCGCCGCAAATCGTCGCCTGGGTGCGCGGCATGTTCGGCGTTTGAGGGCTGCACCATGAGCGAACGCAATGCAGGGCTGAAGGCCGACGCACTGTTCGTGGGGGCGACGCGACCGCCCATGCGATGGGGCGTCACCTATTCCGCGCTGCTGTTCAACATGGTGTTCACGCTGGAGACGTTTCTGCTGACCAAGAATCTGCTGACGCTGCTGATCAGCGCACCGCTCCACGCCGTGTCGGCGCTGCTCTGCACCCGGGATGCGCGATTCTTCGATCTCGCCGTCTTGTGGGCGCGCACGAGGTTGCCGGCGTTTTTCGCAAACCTGCGGTATTGGAGCGCCAGCAGCTACAGTCCCCTCGCGCTAGACCTGCCTGATCGGCGCGGCCGGCGCCGGCGCGAACCCGTCTGGCCGCTGCCGGCGGCCGGGCCGAGGGTCATGCCGTGACGCCGGCCGCCGCGCGGGAGCCGGCCCTGCGCCGCGAATTCGCGGCCGCAGACCGCATTCCCTATACGGCGCACGTCGCTCCGAGCGTGGTGAAGACGCAATTCGGGGATTATGTGCTGGCCTTCCGCCTGTCCGGCGCCAGTTTCGAGAGCAGCGATGATGCGCAGATCAACGTCTGGCATGAGCGGCTGAATGTCTTGTGGAGAAATATTGCCGGCCCAAACGTCGCGCTATGGTCCCACGTGATCCGGCGCCGGGAATGCACGTCGCACTGCGCAGCGCGCAATCCCGGACCCACGGACTTCGCGACACAATTGCATCTGAAATACGAGCGTCGGCTCGCCCGTGAGACGCTGATGGTCAACGAATTGTACCTGGCGATCGTCCATCGACCCAACGCCAACGTGACCACGGGCATTCTGTCCAAGGCGCTCAGCCGCAGCCAGAAGGATGGTTCGCGTCTGGAGATCGCGGATGCGTTGGATGTCTGCGCAAAGCTTGCGCAGACCGTGAGCGCCTCGCTGGCCCGCTACGAGCCGGAACTGCTCGGCGCATATCGTGCCGGACAGGCCTGGTGTTCGTCTCTTCTGGAATATCTCGGCGTGCTCGTCAATGGCGAATGGCAGCGAATGCCATTGCCGCGGATTCCTTTGAGCCAGGCACTCGTCAGCACGCGCCTGTTCTTCGGCAACGAAGCCATCGAGTACCGCACGGCGACCGCGACTCACGTCGGAGCCATGTTGGGCATCAAGGAGTATCCGTCGCCGTCGTTCGCCGGGATGTACGATTCGCTGTTGTCCGCTCCGCTGGCGTTCGTGCTGACGCAGTCCTTCTCCTTCCTGACGAAATCAACGGCCCAGGCGCTATTGCAACGCCAGTACAATCGCATGGCCAATGCAGGCGATTTCGCGGTGTCGCAGGCGGAGGAACTCACCGCTGCACTCGATGCCCTGACCAGCAACGAATTCGCCATGGGCGATCATCATTTCTCGCTGCAGGTGATTGCCGACATTGCCGACCCGGCCGATCCGCAAGGCGACGCGCACCGGCTGCGTGCGCTCAACGATAAAATCTCGCTGGCACGCGCCCTGCTCGCCGATACGGGCATGCTGGTGGCGCGGGAGGACCTGGCCCTCGAAGCCGCATTCTGGGCGCAGTTGCCGGGAAACTTTGCGGTGCGCCCGCGCAAGGCGCCGATCACCACACGCAATTTTGCGGCGATGGTTCCCTTCCACAATTATCCCTGCGGGCGCGCGACCGGCAATCATTGGGGTGATGCGCTCGCCCTGCTCGTCACCAGTGCGCGCTCCCCGTATCATTTTTCACTCCATGCCAGTGATCCGGCCGATGCCACCGGCGGCAGCCGCAAGGACACGGGTCATACGCTCATCTGCGGCCCCACCGGATCCGGCAAGACGGTGTTCATCGGGTTTCTGATCGCCATGCTGCATCGCAGGGGCGTAACCCAGGTCATCTTCGACAAGGATCGGGGTCTGGAGATACTGGTGCGCGCGCTTGGCGGAGAGTACCTGCCGCTGAAGAGCGGCGCGCCGACCGGTTTCAATCCCCTGCAGCTGCCCGTGACGCCGGCGAACACCGAATTTCTCAAGACCTGGCTGCGCGAGCTCGCGGGATCCGCGCGCGGTCAGACGGCGCCTTCGGTGCGCGAACAGGCGGATCTCGATCAGGCACTGCGCGGTACTCTGGCGCTCGATCTGGCGGCGAGAAGATTGTCACGGCTGGTGGAGTTTCTCGATCCGACCGATCCGGAGGGATTGCATGCGCGGCTGGCACGCTGGTCCGCCGGGTGTGGAGGCGACTACGCCTGGGTGTTCGACAATCCCAGCGATACCGTGGTCCCGAGGCTCTGCGGCAGTATCGTGATCGGATTCGACGTCACCGAATTCCTGGATCACAAGGTCGCGCGCCCGCCGCTGACGCTATACCTGTTCCACATGGTGCGCCAGCTCCTGGACGGGCGGCGGCTGGTGTGCTGGCTGGATGAATTCTGGCGGCTGCTGGCCGATCCGGCCTTCGAGAATTTCGCCAAGGACGGACCCAAAACCTGGCGGAAATTGAACGGGGTCATGAGCCTCGCAACGCAGAGCGCGAGCGACGTGCTCGACAGTCCGATCAGCAGAACCCTGGTGGAGCAGACGCCAACCAAGGTTTTTTTCCCCAACGCGGATGCAAATCTCGACGAGTACACCCGCGGCTTCGGACTCACGGAGCGCGAGTTCAAGCTCATCAAGCAACAGCTGCCGCCCGGTTCGCGCCAGTTCCTGGTGAAACAGGCCCACCACAGCGTCGTATGCGAGCTCGACCTGCAGGGCTTCGATGCTGAATTGGCGGTGATCTCGGGACGTTCGAGTCAGGTGGAGCGCATGCATCGCATCATCGCGGCCAACGGCGCCGATCCGGCCCAGTGGCTGCCGCCATTCATGTCCGGCCATTCCGGTCAAGGAGAACGCCATGTCTAAACGGAAATTATCGATAGCCATCTGTCTCGCCCTCGCGACTGCCGCTCCGGCCGCTCGCGCGCAGTGGGCGGTGATCGACGTCAATGCCATCGCACAGCTCGCTCGGCAGGTGCAGACCCTGGAGCAGCAGCTGGCCACCGCGCGCAATCAGCTCGAGACAGCCTCGATGCAGTTTCAATCCATGACCGGCAGCCGGGGAATGGAGCGGCTGCTCGCCGGTACGGTGCGCAATTACCTGCCGGCGGACTGGAGCCAGTTGACCGGCGTGCTGCAAGGCGCAGGGGGCGGCTATCCCGGGCTCGCCGCCAGTTACCAAGGCCTATTGAATGGTAATGCGGTGCTGACGGCGCAGGGTCTGGCGGCCTTGTCGACCGCCGATCAGCAGCTCATCACCGGCGGGCGGCAGCGCGCGGCGATGAATCAGGCCCTATCGCGGCAGGCGCTCACCAACAGCAGCAGCCGGTTTGCATCCATCCAGAGCCTGATCAATGCCATACCGACGGCCGGGGATCAGAAAGCCATTCTCGAGCTGGCGACGAGAATCAGCGCGGAACTGGGCATGCTGCAGAACGAGCAGACCAAGCTGCAGGTGCTGAGCCAGAACTCATCGGCGGAGGAGGCCGCCGGCCGGCAGCGCGAACGGGAACAGGCCGTCGTCGCACAGGGTCAATTCGCAACCCGCTTTCGCCCGATTCCGTAGGCCTGCGGTTCGGTCATGGGATTCTTCGCAAGCTTTTGGTCCTGGCTCAACGGCCAGCTAGCGACCTACGTCGGCGACAACACGGCCCGCCTGGCCGCGGTTCTCGAGCCGGCGGTGGTGAGCTGCGCCACCATCTACGTGATGATCTGGGGCTTTCTGCATCTGACTGGAAAAATTGAAGAGCCGCTGGTCGCGGGCTTGAAGAGGATACTGGTGCTGGCCGCGGTGCTCGGTGTGGGAATGCGCTTGTGGCTGTACAACACCCTCATCGTCGACACTTTCTACAACGCCCCGGCGCAGTTGGCGGCCGCCGTCGTGGGAGCGGCTGATCCGGTCGGCACCATCGACACCATTTGGGAGAGCGGCGGCGCGGTCGCCGGCTATCTATGGACCAAGGGCGCGTTCGCCTTCCTCTCGGCCGGACTCGGATTCGAGATCGCAGGCGTCGTAGTCTGGCTGTTCATCGGCCTCTTGTGCGTGTACTCCATGTTCCTCATTGCGCTGTCGCGCATCGCGCTGGCGGTACTGCTGGCGCTCGGACCGCTGTTCATCGCCATGCTGCTGTTCGATGCCACCCGACGATTCTTCTCTTCGTGGCTTGCCCAGCTCGCGAACTATGGTCTGATCACCGTCCTGACGGTGATGATCGCGGCGCTGCTGCTGCAAATCGTGAAATCCTATGCGGCGCAGACCGCGGCGCTCGGGGCGGCGATTCTCACGGTCGACGCGCTGCACATGGTGTTGGTGTCGGTGCTGGTCTTCCTGCTGATGCGCCAGGTCATGCCCATCGCCTCCGCTCTGGCTGGCGGGCTCGCGCTCAGTTCATTCGGCACCTTGAGTCGCACCATCTCCGGCGGCGTCAGCAGAGCCGGTGCGATGGCCAAATACTCCGCCAAACGGGTGTTGCCCGGGATGTTCAGATACTGAATTTTTCGTCAAGGAGGGTGTGTGAAAATCCGCTATCTGCTGTGTTCCATGTGGCTGCTCGGTGCCTGTTCGTCGCACGCCGTGCGCTGTGATCAGAGGCTGCAACCCATCAACGTCCCCGCGACGATTCCGGCGGCGGTGCGCGACGCGGCACCTTCCCGAGGTTCTCCGTGAGCGGGGTGCCGGAGCCGCAGGGGTACTTTCTGGAGGCCGCCTCCTGGGACGCGGATCGCGTAGCCGGCTTTCGCCGCACGGCCCGCGTGGCATGGCGGGTGGCTGCGGCGGCCTGTGTATGCACCGTGTCATGCGCCGTGTCGCTCGCGTTGCTGATGCCATTGAAGCGCGTCGATCCGTTCGTGGTGCGCGTGGATTCGAGCACCGGCGTGGTCGATGTGGTGCCCGTCTACGCCGGACACGCAGCGCCGGACGAGCTGGTCACGCGATATTTTCTCTCCCACTACGTGTCGGTGTGCGAGCGGTTCAATTTTGCGACCGCGGAAAGCGATTATGAAGAATGTGGAGCCTTCCACACCGCGGCGCGCAACCAGGCCTGGTACGCGCTTTGGACGCCGACCAACCCGGCATCCCCCATCAACGTGCACCGTGACGGCAGCAGCGTGCGGGTACAGGTCAGCGCTGTCAGCTTCTTCACGCGTGCCAGCGGCCTGTCCGATCTCGCGCAGGTACGTTACCTGAAAGCCGCGCGTCAGGCGGGCGGTGCGAATGAAAAAATCACGCGCTGGATCGCGACAATCTCATATGCCTACGCTGATCCTGCCAAGGAGCCGAGGACGCGGCGCTGGAATCCGCTTGGATTCAAGGTGGTCGAATTCAACTCCGAGCCGGAGGTTCCGCTCGAGCCGCCGACCGGACAACAAACGGCCGCCACCGGCAAGGGACCATGGCCATGAACGCAGGCGCACCGAGCTCGCGCCGCGGAGGGCACATCGTGCTCATGCTGGGCGCAATGTCGGTCGGCTTCAATGTCTCGGCCGAGACCGTGCCGACGAAGGGGACGGTCGATGGCCGGGTTCGCGTGGCCGCTTACAATGCCGATGAGGTCTACCGGCTGTACGCCTACGCCGGCTATCAGATCGACCTGGAATTCGAACCGGGCGAGACCTTCGTCGGCCTCGGCGCCGGAGACCTGGAAGCGCTGACCTTCGTCGGGCAGGACAATCACCTGTTCCTCAAGCCGAAGGCGGCGCCGGTCGCGACCAATCTGACCGTGCTGACGAACCGGCGGCACTACCAATTCGACTACAGCGCCGTGCCGGCGCGCCCGGCCGCCGCGGCACCGGACGTGATGTATGCGGTGCGATTCAGCTATCCGCAGCAGCCAACGAAGACGGCCGCGGACGCGGCGACGGCCCGCGTGGAGTCGCAGCTCGCGAAGGCTCCGGGGGAGCGGCCGGCCAATCGAAATTATGGATATTGCGGTCATCCCTGGCTCAAACCGTCCGCCGCGTCGGACGACGGCGTGCACACCCGCCTGCGATTCGATCCGCACGCCGAACTGCCGGCGATTTTTGTGTTCAACGATGATGGCAGCGAATCACTGTTGAACTTCAGCATGGAGGCAGGCGACGTCCTCATTCACCGTGTCGCGCGGCGCTTCATCGTGCGGCGCGGGGGCCTCACCGGCTGCATCGTCAATCAAAGCTTCGCGGGCGGTGCGACCCGGCTCGAATCCGGCACCGTTGCGCCCGACGTCGAGCGCAAGACCCTGACCGGCAACCCCGCGAGCGGTGATCCATGAGCGGCGAGGAGCGGCAGGCCGTGAGCGGCGAGCGCGCCGCCGCCGCCGTGAATCGCACGCTCGGGGCGCAATCCCGGGTGAGCAGTTTGCTCGCCATGGGACTGATGAGTGCTCTGGGTCTCGGTGCCCTCACGTGGTATTACACCAATGCACTCACGCGCCAGTCGCGCGCGCGCCAAAGCGCGCAAACCCAGGCGGTGAATCGTGCACAAGGGGATATGCCGCTGCCTGCCATCGGGCGGATCGATCAGCCGCAGCCGGGCGCAGGCACCGCGCCAAAGCCGACGCCGGAGGCGGGGGCGCCCGGTCCGGCAGCGTTGCCGATCGTGCTCGACGAGGCTCCGGCGCCGATGGGCATGCCGCTGGCGGCACCCAATCCCGGCTACGGTACGCCGCCCGCGAAGAGCGCCGCTCAATTGCAACTCGAGCGGCAGCTGTCCGGGACGGTCTATGCGCCCCAGGGGCTGGCCGTGGCCGTCTCCGCAAACTCCCAGGCGCCGCCGGACGGCGCGTCGCAACCGAAAGCGGAGCCCGGGGACCTCGCGCCCATGCTGCGTCCCGCGATCACTCCCGCGGCACGGGCGCAAGTCCTGCCCACCCAGCGCCTCCTGCTGCCGAAAGGCGCGTTCATCGACTGCACTCTGGAGACGGCGATCGATTCTACCCTGCCTGGCATGACCACCTGCATTCTGGCCACCGACACCTTTGGTGCGGACGGCAAGGTGGTGCTGCTCGAGCGCGGGACGAAGCTGGTAGGTGAAACCAAGGGGCAGGTGCAGCAGGGCGCGGCCCGAGTGTTCGTGCTTTGGACCGAGGCGCGCACGCCCACCGGAGTCATCGTGCCGCTCGCTTCTCCGGGCGCCGATGAGTTGGGCCGATCCGGATTGTCCGGTACGGTGGAGCGACACTTCTGGCAGCGCTTCGGCGCAGCCATGCTGGTTTCCGTCATCGACGGCGCCGTCCAGTCGGCGGTGCAATCCTCGCGCAGCAGCGGCACGGTCATCTACAACCCCTCGGCATCGCAGGACGTAATGACCGAAGTTCTGAGGAACACCGTGAACATTCCACCCACCATCGTCAAACACCAAGGCGACCGCATCTCCGTGCTGGTGGCGCGCGATCTGGATTTCCGCACGGTCTATGAGCTGCGTTCCACAGCGGCCGGCCGCTGACGTGGCACCGGCCCCCTCGGCTCTCGAGCTCACGCTGCGCGCACTGCGGCCGCTGCTCGCCAACCCGGAAGTGATGGAGTTGTGCATCAACCGGCCGGGCGAGGCCTTCGTCGAGACCCGCAGCGGCTGGCGCCGCGAGGCGCTGCCGTTCGCCGATTTCGACTGGTGCAGCCGGTTGGCGAAACTGATCGCCAATTCGACTCAGCAGCGAATCGACGAATCCTCACCGCTGCTGTCGGCTGCGCTGCCCAGCGGTGAGCGCGTGCAAATCGTCATTCCGCCCGCGACCACCGTCGGATGCGTGGCCATCGCGGTACGCCGGCCGGCCGACCAGGTGTGGTCCATCGATGAGCTGGCGCGGCGCGGCATCTTTCACAGAACTCGCCGTGCCGACGGGGCAATCGACGCCACCGAGAGTCTGCTGGTCGAGATGCTCTCGGCCCGGGATTACGAGGCATTCATGCGTCTCGCCGTGATTAGCCGTAAGAATGTGCTGGTCTCCGGTCCCACCGGATCGGGCAAGACCACCTGGACCAAGGCGTTGATCCGGGAGATTCCTTCCGACGAACGGCTGGTCACCATCGAGGACGCCCAGGAGCTGGTGCTCGACCGGCATCCGAATCACGTGCGTCTGCTGTATTCGAAGGACGATCAGGGTACGGCCCGGGTGACGCCGAAGCAGCTTCTCGAATGCTGCCTGCGCATGAAGCCGGACCGAATTCTGCTGGCGGAGCTGCGCGCCGAGGAAGCCTTCGATTATCTGCGCAATGTCAACTCCGGCCACCCCGGTTCGATCACCAGCGTGCACGCAGCCAGCGCCGAACTCGCCTTCGAACAGCTCGTGCTTTTGGTGAAGCAGCACCAGGGAGGCCGGGAACTCGCGCGCCAGGACATCAAGAGCCTCCTTTATCTGCTCGTCGACGTGGTGATTCAATTCGGCGTCGAGCGCCACGAACGGTTCATCAAGGAGATCTGGTATGAGCCGGAACGCAAGCGCCGCGCGCCCTGATTCCAAGGTGCCGCTGCCGTGACGGGCGCGGCGCTCGCGAGCGGCTGGTCGGGGCTGGCGCTGGGCTACGCCACGGTGCAGGTATCCCTGCTGGCGGGCCTGATCCGCGGCAAGGCACTGTGGCATCAATATCTGCTCTCGCCGCTGGCAGCCGCTCCGCTGACGTTCGCCGCCGGCCTTGGCATTTCGCTGACGGGCTTCTGGATGCAGGGCCCCATGTTGGGCGCCGCCATATGCGCCGCCGCGGGCTACGGCGGCGGCAGGCTGATGACGCGGCAGCCCGCGTCCAAGCAAACCCTCGAGCGAGGTGCCGTCGTGTCGGACGCACCGGCGGAGGCCGCACGACGCAGAGCAGCCGATCAACGCGGAATCATTCTCGCAGGAATTCCGATCCCGGAGCGTGACGAAGCGAAGCATTTCAAATTGATCGGCACCACCGGCACCGGCAAGAGCACGGCGATCCAGGAAATACTGCAGGCGGCGCTGGCGCGCAAGGATCGCGCCGTCATTGCGGATCCGGACGGCGGTTATCTACAACGCTTCTATGATCCGCAGCGGGGCGACGTGATCCTGAACCCCTTCGATCGTCGGTCCGTCAAATGGGACCTGTTCGGCGAGATCAAGACGTCCTATGACGTCGACCAGCTCGCCACGTCCCTGATTCCCGATCAGGACGGCTCCGACGGGATTTGGTGCCGCTATGCCAGGACATTTTTCGGCGCGGTGACGCGGCAGGCGCACCAAGCGGGCATCACCGACCTGGGCGAACTTTATCGGTTGCTGGTGGTTGCCGACGTCGGGGAGCTCAGGACGCTGGTGCGCGGCACGGCCGCACAGCCCTTCCTCGATGAGCATAACGCCAGAATGTTCGACTCGATCCGATCCGTCACGAGCTCGGCGCTCAATGCCCTGGAATACGTGGCGGAGCAGAAATCGCAATCCCTGTCCGTGCGCCGGTGGGTGGCCGACGAGCAGCCGGGCGTGCTGTTCATCCCGTACAAGGCCGGCCAGATCGCCTCGCTGCGCTCGATGATCTCGGGTTGGATGCGGCTGGCCATCTTCGAGAAGATGAATCGCGATCCGCATGGCGCGGAATTACGCGAGCACGATGAGCGGCGCCTGTGGTTCATCGTCGATGAACTCGATGCGCTGGGCCAAATCGACGGCTTGAAGGACGCGCTCGCAAGACTGCGAAAATTCGGCGGCCGCTGCGTGTTGGGTTTCCAATCGGTCGCCCAGGTGTCCAGCACCTACGGAGCGGGGGATGCGCACACCATCGTCGAGAATTGCGGCAATACGTTGATACTGCGTTGTTCGGCGAGTGAAGGAGGGGGCACGGCCCGCTTTGCCTCACAGCTGGTGGGAGAGCGCGAAGTCACGCGCACCACCGCGTCGACGAGCAGGCGGTTCGACGAGTGGCTCGGGTCGAGGACGCTCAGTGAACACATCAACATCGAGCCGGCCTTGCTGTCCTCCCAGATAGAGCAGCTCCCGGATCTCGCCGGGTATCTGAAAACCGCGTCCGGGCCCGAATGGCGCCGCGTTGAATTTGCCGCCTCGGCCGCCATCGCGCCGGTTCGCGGCGCTGCGCCGACGGCGGCCACTGCGGTCCGCACGGCGGACCGCGACAATTCGCGCCGGCACGACTGGGGACGAGAGTGAACGCCGCACTGACTGATGAGACCTTGAAGATCGGCATGCTGATGGAAAGCGCGCAGGCGCATCAAAAACTCGTCGAGGAGAATCTGGCGCGGCTCCAGGCACACACGCGCGATCTCGATGGTGTGGTGCGCGATGAAATCCGCCGCACCTTGATCGACGAGTTGCAGGCGGTGACGGCCGAGAGCAACCGGGCGGCCGAAGCCCTGCGCGGCGTGAAGCGCGCGGCGCATGTGCACGCGGTGGTCTGGGCCGCCGGAATTTCGGCGCTGTGCACGGTCATACCCGGCGCAATCGTCTGGTGGGTCCTGCCCTCGGCCGCGCAGGTGGCCGGATTGCGCGCGCAGCGCGAGGAGCTGGCGGCGGGCGTGACGCGACTGGAACAGCGCGGCGGTCGAGTGCAGTGGCGGCTGTGCGGTGAATCCCGGCGGCTGTGCGTACGAGTCGAACGCAAGGCGCCGGCATATGGCGAAGGCGCCGATTACCTTGTCGTCAAGGGCTACTGACCCGATGTCCTGGCCGCAACAGATCGCTGACTATCAAGGTGGCGCTCTGGCGATGGCCTGCCTGCTGATGCTCGTTTCTTTCATCGTCAATCGGCTATACGGAAGACGCGGGCGCGAGAGATACAAGCGTGGCGCGCGAGTCGTCACGGGTCCACTGTTTGCGACGCGGCTCCTGCGGCGTCCGGGAAGTCATTTGACCCTGGCCGGCATTGCCATTCCCGCCCTCGATGAGACCAAGCATTTCAAGCTCATCGGCACGACCGGCACCGGCAAGTCGACGGCGATTCGCGAGTTGCTCGCAGGTGCGATCCGACGCGGCGACCGGGCAGTCATCGCCGATCCCGACGGCGGCTACCTGGCACATTTCTACGATCGTCATCGCGGCGACGTCATTCTCAACCCGTTCGAGCCGCATTCGGTGAAATGGGACTGGTACGCCGAAATTCACAACAGCTATGACGTCGAACAGCTGGCAAGCGGGTTGATTCCGTCGAGCAGCGACGCTTCCGGTCAGGAATGGCGCGGCTATGCACGCACCTTCCTGACCGCCGTGGCACGCCGCTGCCATCAATCGGGATGGCGGGATCCGGCGGAGCTGTGGAGGCTGCTCGCGGTCGCATCCTGCGACGAGCTGCGCCCCGTGGTCGCCGGTACGCCGGCGCAGCCCTTTCTCGATCCGGACAATTCACGCATGTTTGGCTCGATCCGCGCCGTGGCCGGATCGGCGATGGCGGCGCTCGAGTACATTCAATCGCAACGCGCAGCCGGGTTTTCCGTGCGCCAATGGGTGCGGACCCTGACCCATCCCGGCGTCCTGTTCATCCCATACAAGGCCGGCCAGATAGCGGCGCTGCGCTCGATGATCGCCAACTGGATGCGGCTGGCAATCTTCGAATCCATGAGCCAGCAGGAGAACAGCGATCAGCGGCTTTGGTTCGTGATCGATGAACTCGACGCCTTGGGGGCGATCGAGGGTCTCAAGGATGCGCTGGCGCGGCTGCGAAAATTCGGCGGCCGCTGCATCCTCGGATTTCAATCGCTCGCCCAGGTATCCAGCACCTACGGCGCGGGGGACGCGCAGACCATCGTGGAGAATTGCGGCAATTCCCTGATTTTGCGGTGTTCGGGCAGCGAGAACGGCGGTACCTCGCATTTCGCTTCGCGGCTCATCGGCGAACGCGAAATCGTCCGCCGGCAGCTGTCGCATGGACGGGACCGGGAGGGGCCATTTGCGGCACGCGGATCGCGCCGCTCCACCAGCGCCAGCGACCAGCACGTCGTCGAGATGGCCGTCATGCCGTCCGAATTGGAGATGCTGCCGGATCTCAGCGGTTATTTGAAAAAGGCCTCATCGCCCGCGTGGCTGAAGATTTCCATGAACAGGAGAACGGGAGTGCATTCATGACCAAGACCATCACGATCACCATCGCCGACGCCGACGCCAACCCCCACGTCAACCCGAGCCCCAATCCCGAAGCCAATGTGCGATCACCGGCCTATTTCATCGCCCGCACCACCGGCACCTGCTGGAATTGCGGCGTCGACCTACCGTTGCTGGCGCTGGCGCTGCCGGACAGCCACGAAACGCTCGAGGTGGACGACTCGTCCGCGGTCGAGCCCGCGGTCGAGCCCGCGGCCGACTGGCAGTGCGCTGCCAGCAGCGCCTTCCTGTTCAACATCGAGTATCTGCCGGAGGCCGTGGGGCGCCGGCTCAGCGAGGTCTCGCCGCACTTCCGCCGCGATCAAAGCGGAGCCACCGGCGCTGCGTACTGGATCAATCACTGCGCGCGCTGCGGAGCGGCGCAGGGAGATGACCGTCTGCATTGCGAACCCGACGGCGCCTTCCTGCCGACCAACCCGGCCGCGGCGGCGGCCGTGGAGCTCAAGGAATTCAACGAACCATTCGAGGCAGGTGCCGCCGGGTACGCATACGAGCCTGAATATTTCGATTTCATGCGGCGCGTCTGATGCGTCATGGCGGTTTATTTCCTATACATGAAGACGTTCGGGCGCGCCGGCGGCAGCAGCGCCGTCAGCGCCATTGCCTACCGGGCGGGCGAGCGAATCCGCGACGAACGCACCGGCAGGATTTTCGATCATTCGCACCGGCGGGACGTGATGCACAAGGAGATCCTGCTGCCCGGCGAGTTCGCCGGCGCCGGAGCCGGGATGGACTGGGCAAGGGACCGCGCCGCGCTCTGGAATGCCGCCGAAGCGGCCGAGATCCGCAAGAACGCGCGCGTCGCGCGCGAATATCTGGTGGCGCTGCCTGCCGAACTCTCGGCCGAGCAGCGGGTCGTCCTGGCGCGCGGCTTCTCGCGCGATCTGGCCGAGCGCTACCGGTATGCCGTCGATTTCGCGGTCCACGCGCCGCGCGACGATCCGCGCAGCGACCCGCGAAATTTCCACGCGCACATACTCACCACCACGCGTGAGGTGACGGCGGCGGGGCTGGGCGCCAAGACCGCGCTCGACCTGCAGGACTCGAAGCGCCGTGAATTGGGACTGCAGCCGGTCGTCTACGAGTTGTTGTTCGTGCGGGAGCGATGGGCAACGCTCACCAATGAAGCTCTGCGAAGCGCGCATATCGAGGCACGCGTCGACCACCGCAGCCTGCGGGCCCAGGGCATCGATCGCGAACCGCTCCCTAGAATACCGCGCGCCGCGTTCGAGATCGACCGGCGGGGCGAGTACAGCGAAGTCGCGGAGCGTCTACGCGAAAATCAACAGGCGCGGGTGCAGGCGCGCCTGGCGCAGGGTGTTGCTGCGATTCCCGAAAATTTATCCCAGAATTCATCCCCGAGGTCACCGCAGAGTCTCGAGGACATTCGCCGCGAGGCGCGGGAGAACTGGCTGCAAATGCGCCGGCAACAGGTTGCGTCTCCGGTGGCCGACGCTGCCGCCGCCGATCGCGGCAACGGTCAGGAAATCGACGGATAGCGCTTGATCAACGCAATCTCCTATGCCTCGTGCTACGTTTATTCGCCGACCGGAATCTGCGACGCGTCGGTCCGTTCACGCCTGTTGTGTTCGCTGTTGAAATCCGGCAATGCCCGCTACCTGCAAAAATACGCCGCCCGCGTGCGGCAGGAGGCGGCCGAGCTCCCCAATTTTGCGGACTTCTTCGGCGCATCCTGTGTGCTCGTTCCGGTGCCCGGGAGTTCACCGCCGAGCGGGGATATTCCGTGGATTTCCGCGCATCTCGCCGGCGAGTTCGCGCGCCAGGGATTGGGCAACGTCGCATGGAATGCGCTGCGGCGGGTTCGTCCGGTGAGAAAATCGGCGACCGCGCCCGCCGGGAGGCGCCCGACGGTGGACAAACATTACGACTCGTTCGCGATCGACGCGGCGGCGGTGCCCGATGTGCCGGCTGCGCAAATTCTGCTCATCGATGATGTGGTCACCAAGGGTCGGACGCTGCTGGCGGCGGCGATGCGCGTCCAGGAAGCTTTTCCCGATGCACGGATACGGGCGTTTGCGCTGCTGCGGACCATGGGCCTGGCCGCCGAGGTGCAGCGGCTGCTGCAGCCCTGCGTCGGCGAAATCCGCTGGCGGGGCGGCGATGCGCATCGCGTTCCGTAGAACTCGGCGGGCGTTACTTGAGAGTCATCACGCTTGAGGATAAGGTGACCATCCACCACGCCTTTCCGGACAGAGGTTTCCGACCATGAAGCTCAACTATTTCGCCGACACCGATTCGCTGTACATCGACTTGTCGGAACGAACAAGTGTGGAGAGCCGGGAGATTTCCGAGGGTGTCATGCTGGACTACGACGGCGATGGATATTTGGTGGGCATAGACATCGACAATGCCAGCGCGTAGGTCGACCTCAGGCGGCTGGTGCTTGGCAACCTGCCGAGCAAGGTCGAAACATCGCCCATTTGATACCAAAGATCGACTTCGCCCGAACCCCGTTTTTGATTCGGGATGAATGACGCCCTGCGCGCGCTGCTGGCCGGCGCCGTGCTGTTCTGCACGCTGCGCGCCCATGCCCAGATTCCCGACATTGGCGGCACCTGGGTGGCCGAGCAGGCGACGCCGGTGGGCGGCATGGAAATGGTCTTCCGCCTGAAGCAGGCGGGCGTGAACATCACCGGATCCCAGGCACTGTCCTTCGGCACATCGCCCATCGTCGATGGCGAGCTGCATGGCGATCAATTCAGCTTCAGCGTGCAGTTCGACCTGTTCGGGCCGCCGCGCACGCTCAGCGGCTCGGGGCGCATCGTCGGCGACACCCTGCTCATCTCGCCGGCGCTGCCACCCACGCCCTCCGGTCCGGTGACGGCGGCCATGACGTTCAAGCGCGGCTTTCCCACCGGCAATTTCGCGGTGGATCCCATGGATTACCGCTCGCTGCCCACGGTGCTGCTGCCGGCCTTAAGGGCGGTGTCCTACAACGGGCTCGCCAAGACCCCGCCGATGGGCTGGAACAGCTGGAATAAATTCGACGTGCACGTGAGCGACTCCCTCGTGCGCGAGATGGCGGATGCCATGGTCGCGTCCGGCATGAAGGCGGCGGGCTACTCGTATATCAACATCGACGATGGCTGGCAGGGCGCGCGCAATGCGCACGGGGTGCTCGAGCCCAATGCCAAGTTTCCGGACATGCGGGCGCTCGCCCGTTACGTGCATGCACGCGGCCTGAAGCTAGGCCTCTATGCCTCGCCCGGCCCGCGCAGCTGTGCCGGCTACGAGGGCAGTTACGGCCATGAGGACATCGATGCACGCACCTGGGCGGCCTGGGGCATCGATTACCTGAAATACGACTGGTGCAGCGCCGGCCGGATCTGGCGGGAGGATTCGGACATGCGGGCGGTGTACCAGCGCATGGGCGAGGCGCTGCACCGGGTGACGCGTCGGCTGGTGTTCAGCATCTGCCAATACGGCCGGGCAAGCGTGGCGGAATGGGCGCCGCTCGCCGGCGGCAATCTGTGGCGCACGTCGGATGACATCAAGGACAGCTGGGAGCGCATGTCGGCGATCGGATTCTCGCAGGGGCCGCTGGCGCGCTTCGCCGGGCCGGGCCATTGGAACGATCCGGACATGCTGGAGGTGGGCAACGGCCGGATGTCGAACGACGAGTACCGCACGCATTTCAGCCTGTGGGCGCTGCTGGCGGCGCCGTTGATCGCGGGCAATGATTTGCGTGACATGGCGCCGGCGATCAAAGATATCCTCCTCAACCGCGAGGTGATCGCGGTGGATCAGGATCCGCTCGCGCGGCCGCCCGAGCGGCTGTCGGCGAGCGGGGATACGGAGATCTGGGTGCGGACGCTGCGCAAGGGATGGGCGGTGGCGCTGTTCAACCGCGGCACGGCGGCGGCGGACATGTCGGTGAAGTGGGCGGACATCGGGGTTGCGGCGCCGCGCACGGTGATCGACGTGTGGGCGCATGCTGAATTGAGCCCCGCCGACGGCTTCGCCGGCACGGTGCCGCCGCACGGGGTGATCATGCTGAGGGTGGAGCCCTGATGGGGCAGTCGAGGAGTCCGGGTTGGAAGCATTCCTGGTGTCGATGGGGGTGGTCGCGCTCGCCGAAATCGGCGACAAGACCCAACTGCTGGCCTTCGTTCTGGCGGCCAAGTTCCGCAGGCCGGTGCCGATCATCCTCGGCATCTTCAGCGCCACCCTGGTCAGTCACGGCCTCGCCGGCGCGGTGGGCGCGTGGATCACGGTGGCGCTCGGACCGCAGGCTCTGCGCTGGATATTGGGATGCTCTTTCATCGGCATGGCGGTCTGGACGCTGATTCCGGACAAATTCGAGGCTGGCGATGCGCGCCTCGCCAAGATGGGCGTGTATGGCACCACGGTACTCGCCTTCTTTCTGGCCGAAATGGGCGACAAGACCCAGATCGCCACCGTGGCGCTGGCGGCGCGATTTCATGCCGTGTTCGCCGTGATCGCCGGCACCACCCTCGGTATGCTGCTCGCCGACGTACCGGCGGTGCTGCTCGGCGACCGGTTCGCTCACCGCATCAAGGTGCGCTGGGTACATGCCATCGCCGCGGCGATATTCGTGGCTCTGGGGACGGCGACGCTGCTCGGTGCCGGTGCCGCATGGGGCTTTTGAAGCGCCATGCTCGGCGCAGAACCGCTGCGCCGCCGGCAGCCGCGCCACCCGCCCGCCCGCTGCATGGCCTGACCGAAGCGGACCTCGAGAGGCGCTTCGAGCGCGCGCTCGAGGCCGGCGACGGTGCGGCAGGCGCGCTGTGCATCCACGAAACCACGATGCGCGGCGCCATGCCGCTCACCATCGAGCGCTCGCTCGAGCGGCTATGGCGCCGCGCCGCGGCCACGGTGCCTGACTGGCTGCCGATGCGCCACATCGAGCGGCTGGCGGAGATCTACGACATCGCGCTTCGCTTCCGGGCGCCGGGCGGCCGCTCGAACATTTATCTCGTACTGCTCGACACCAGCGACCGGCCGCAACCCCAGGGCCTGTACGTGGGCATGAGCGGGTACGCCCCGTCGGTGCGCTTCGATCAGCACAAGGCGGGCATCCGAGCGGCGGGCAGTGTGCTACGCCGGGGTCTGGAGGTGCTCACCGGCCCCACCTTGCATCTGCAATACATCCAGCGCGCCGCGGCGGCGCGCATCGAAATCGAGTTGGCGCAGGCCCTGAGCGCGGCCGGCTTTTTCGTGCGGGGCGGACATTAGGGCCGCCAACAGTGGCGGCCGGGGCGGAAAATCAAGGAGACCATGATGATTCTCATCGGCATGTTCGATTCACCTTTCGTGCGACGCGTGGCCGTGACTTTGAATCTGCTCGAGCTTCCCTTCGAGCACCGTAATTGGTCTGTGGGCCGGGATTTCGAGCGCATCCGTCAATTCAATCCCCTGGGCCGGGTGCCGACGCTGGTGAGACCGGATGGCGAAGCGCTGATCGAATCGGCCGCCATTCTGGATCATCTCGATGAGGTCGCGGGCCCGGCGCGAGCGCTCTTGCCGGTTTCGGGGCCGCCGCGCCGCACTGCGCTGCGCCTGATGGCGTTGGCCACCGGCGCAGCGGACAAGGGGGTGCTGCAGATTTACGAGACGGCGTTCCGGCCGGAGGAGAAGCGCCACGCCCCGTGGGTGGAACGCTGCCGGCTGCAGATGCACTCGGCGCTAGCCGTGCTCGATGCGCAGGCGGGAAATCGCGACTGGCTGCAAGGCCAGCGTATGACGCAGGCGGACGTCACGGCGGCGTGTGTGTTCACCTTCCTGAGCGAGGCGGTGTCGATGGATGCCACGCGCTATCCGGCGCTCGGGCGCATCACCGCGCGCTGCGAGGCGCTGCCCGCTTTTGCGAGGGTCAAGGCCGGGTGGTTTGCGCCCACCGGAACCTGACGATGAGGCGACGGGTTTGCCCGCGCGGATCCACGCGCACCGAGCAGCCCGCGCGGATCAGCCCGACAGGTGCGCGCACACCCGATCGACCTCTTCGGCTGCACCCAGGATCACGGGCGTGCGCTGATGGATGGCGGTGGGTTGTATCTCGAGCACGCGCCGCCGCGGCGCGGCCAGGGTTTTGCCGCCGGCCTGCTCCATGATCATGGCCATCGGATTCGCCTCATACATCAGCCGCAGCTTGCCCTCGGGCGCCTTGGCGGTGGGCGGATACAGGAACACCCCGCCCTTCAGCAGGATGCGGTGCACGTCCGCCACCATCGCGCCGGCGTAGCGGCTCGAATAGCCGTTGCTCTGCGCCCAATCGAGATAGCGCCGGTAGCCCTCGGGAAAGCTCTTGCGGTTGCCCTCGTTGACCGAATAGCTCTTGTTGCCCGCCGGAATGCGCAGGCCCGTCTCCACGCGCATGAATGCGCCGATGGACGGATCGAGCACGAACATGTCGACGCCCCTGCCGATGGTGAGCACCAGAACGGTGGAGGAACCATACAGCACATAGCCGGCGGCCACCTGGTGCGAGCCGGCCTGCAGCAGTGAATCGCGGCCGCGGCCGTCGTGGCTCAGGATGCTGAAGATGGTGCCGACGCCGCCGCACACGTCGAGATTCGAGGAGCCGTCGAGCGGATCGAACAGCACGCAATAGCGGTGCACGCCGGGGCCGTCGTCGCGCAGGATCACCGGCTCCTCGTTCTCCTCCGAGGCGACGATGGCGACGCCTTCGCGCCCGCCCAAGGCGCGCATCAGCACGTCGTTCGCGAGCACGTCGAGCTTTTGCTGCACCTCGCCCTGCACGTTCTCGGTGCCGACGCTGCCGAGCACGTTCTCCAGCCGGGCGCGGCGCACTTTGTCGGCGATGATCTTGGCGGAGATGGACAGCGCCGACAGGATCCAGGAGAACGTTCCGGTCGCCTGCGGGAATTGCGCCTGCGCTTCGAGCATGTGCGCCTGCAGGGTCATGATGCGCACGCTGTCGCGGATGGATTCGGGCGGGGCGCCGGCTGCGATATTCATGGGGATCGCCGATTCAGTGGTGTTCGGCGCAGCATGCCACGAACGGCCGGTCGATACATGCATTGCCGGGTAGAATGTGCCCATGATCACGGTTCACCATCTGAACAATTCCCGGTCGCAGCGCGTGTTATGGCTGCTCGAGGAGCTCGGCGTCGCCTACGAGGTTAGACGCTACCAGCGCGACCCGAAGACCCTCTTGGCGCCGCCCACCCTGTTGGCCGTGCACCCACTCGGCAAGTCGCCGGTGATCACCGACGGCGCCGTCACGGTGGCCGAGTCGGGGGCCATCATCGAATACCTGGTCGACACCTACGGCGGCGGGCGCTTGAAGCCGCCAGCCGGCAGCCCGGAGCGGCTGCGCTACACCTATTGGCTGCACTACGCCGAAGGCTCGGCCATGCCGCCGCTGCTGCTCAAACTGGTGTTCGACCGCGTCGCCACCTCGCCCAAGCCCTGGCCGCTCCGCGCCATCGCGCGGCGCATCGCCGGCACGGTGCAGGAGACCTACATCGCTCCGCAGCTGACCCGGCACCTGGATTTTATGGAGGCGGCGCTGGCGCAAAGCGTCTGGTTCGCCGGCGCGGAATTCACCGCCGCCGACGTACAGATGAGCTTTCCGCTGGAGGCCGCCGTGAAACGTGCCGGTTTGACCGCGAGCCGCCCGCAGCTCATGGGATTCCTGGAGCGCATCCATCAGCGCGCGGCTTACCGCCGCGCCCTCGAGCGCGGCGGCCCGTACGACTTCTGACTGCATCCAAGCGCGCCTGGCCGACGAAATGACGGGGTATGTCTGCCCCGCTGGTGTCCCGAACGCTGTTGCTGTGTGTTCTTGCGGCCGGTGCACCTCCGATCAGCCGGGCGGTGCCCACCGAAGATTACGTGAGCTATTCCGGCACGGCCACGCTGCGGCATGGCGCGCGGGTGCTGTATGGCGAGCGGCACGTGCTCGAGTATCGCGCCGGCCGGCTCGCCGAGCGCGTGGTGCTGTACACCTGCGCCGACGGCACGCCGTTTGCCCGCAAGACCGTCTCATATGTGGATCCGACGGCGCCCGACTTCTCCCTGGAGGATGTTTCGACCGGGCTGCAGGAGGGCGTGCGCACGGCGGCGGGCGGCCGCTTGGTGTTCTTTCGCCCGAACCACCGGGAATCCGACAAGTCCGCACCGCTGCCGCCCACGCCGGGTCTGGTCATCGATGCCGGCTTCGATGACTTCGTGCGCGCCCATTGGCGAACCCTCCTGGCGGGTCGGCCGCTGCGCTTTCCCTTCCTGGTGCCGAGCCGCTTGGGCGACATCGGCTTTCAGGTGCAGCATCAGCGCAGCGACCTGCTGGAGGGCGTGCCGGTAGAGGTGTTTCGCCTGAAGTTGTCGGGCATCTGGGGCTGGCTCTTATCCGGCATCGACGTCTCCTATGGCACCGCCGACCAGGTGCTCATGCGCTACGACGGGTTGTCGGATCTGCGGGATGCCGCCAATGACAATTATGCGGTGATCGTCAATTTTCATCCGCGCGACCGCGCCCCGGGCAGCGCCGCGGCCATGGCGGCGGCCAGGGCGGCGCGCCTGGCGCCGTGCCGGTAGACTGGCGGCCCATGTTCGATCTGAGAATCTATCTGGCTGGGCTGGCCTGCGTGCTGCTCGCCGCCGGCGCGACCTGGATCGTGAGCGTGATCAGGGCCAATGTCGCCATCGTCGATGGCCTGTGGTCGCTGATGTTCATGCTGCTGGCGTTCGTCGATGCCCGCGAAGCGCCGCATTGGGGTCCGCGCGCGGTGCTGGTGCTGGTGCTGATCAGCGTCTGGGCGCTGCGGCTGTCACTCTATATAACGTGGCGCAATTGGGGGCATGGCGAGGATCGCCGCTACCAGGCCATCCGCGCCCGCAATCAGCCGCATTTCCCGCTGAAGAGCCTGTACCTGGTGTTTGCGCTGCAGGCCGTGCTGGCGTGGATCATCTCGCTGCCCCTGCTCGGCGCGGTGCTCGATCCCGGCCGCCTGGGGCCGCTGGATGGCGCCGGTGCGGTCCTGTGGCTGCTGGGATTCGTGTTCGAGGCCGGCGGCGATTGGCAGCTCGCGCGCTTCAAGGCCGATCCGGCCAATCAGGGCAAAGTCATGCAGCGTGGCTTGTGGCGCCTGACGCGCCACCCGAACTATTTCGGCGATTTCTGCATGTGGTGGGGGTTTTATCTGATCGCGCTGTCCGCCGGTGCGTGGTGGAGCATCGTGGGTCCGCTGCTCATGTCGGTGCTGCTCATGCGGGTCTCGGGAGTGACATTGCTAGAGAAGGACATCGGCGAGCGCAGACCGCAATACGCCGACTATATCCGCCGCACCAACGCCTTTTTCCCGGGATCCCCGAAGCGCTGATCACTTTTCGGGACGTCCGTGCGACACTGTCGGCCGGCCGGGGGACGGCCGGGGAGTCCTAAGGTGTCGAGCACTGCAGCCGATCCCGACGTGAACGTCGCCGAAGCACTGCGGCTGTTGTCGGCCGGCGATCTGACCATGGCTGAAGCGGCCTGCCGCGAGGCGCTGGCGCACTCACCGCGCAGCGCGTCGGCGAAGACGGTGCTCGCCTCCGTGCTGCTCGCGCAGCGCCGCTTCGGCGAGGCGGAACTGACGCTGTCGGAACTCATCGAGTCCGATCCCGAAGAGCCCTCGCATTGGCTGAATCTGGGCACCGCGCGCCGCGGTCTGGGCGAACCCGACGCGGCGCTGCTCGCCTATGCCAGGGCGGCCTCCCTGGGAAGCGGCGGCGTGGAGTTTCATTTCAACGTGGGCCTCACCCACCTCGATCGGGCGGATTTCGAGTCGGCGCGGGCGGTGTTCGATCAGGCGCGGGCGCTGGCGCCGCAGGACGCCGAGGTGCGGCTGCGGTACGCCGAGGCCTGTTACCGCACGCTGCGCAACGACGAGGCCGCGGCGGCGCTGGCCGACTGGCAATCGCTGCATCCGCCGGGCAGCCGCGTGCGGGCGCAGGCCGGCCAGCTGCTCATCAATCTCGGCCAGCAGGGGAAGGGTGCCGCCGTCCTTACCGCCGCGCTCGCCGATCCGGATGCCGACGCCTCGACGCTCATCACCGGCGTGCAGACCTATGAGCGTCTGAACCGCCTCGAGGATGCGCAGGCGCTGATCACACGCCTGGAGGAGAATCCCGTCGGGGTGGCGGACGTGGCGGAGGAGCTGCTCGCGGTGCGCGCGCGCCTCGCGCAGCGCGCGGGCGACCACGAGAGCGCGGCGAGCCTGTACGGACAGGCGCTGCTCGCCATCAGCGACGAGTCGCTCAAGTACACCGAATTGTTCCCGCTGGCGCAGTCATTGGATGCGCTCGGGCGCTACCCGGAGGCGTGGAGCACGCTGCAGCAGGCGCATCGCTCGCAACTGCAGTACCTGCGCCGCGCCGCCGCCGGCCAGACCCTCACCGGCGCGCCGCCCATGGCCATCACCGAACATGGCTGCGACCCGGCGGATGTGCAGGCCTGGGAAGACGATGCGCCGGCGCTCGAGGACTCGCCGGTGTTCGTCGTCGCCTTCCCGCGCTCGGGCACGACGCTGCTCGAGGTCACCCTCGATGCCCATCCCGGCCTGCGGTCGATGGACGAACAGCCGTTCATCCAGGACGCGCTCGATGACATGCTGCGGCTGTCGGTCGACTACCCGCGGCGGCTCGCGGCGCTGAACCGCCCGCAGCTGGCGGAGCTGCGCGCCCGCTACTGGCGGCGCGCCGCCGGCAAGGTGGCCCTGAGCGAGAGCACGCGCCTGGTCGACAAGAACCCGCTCAACATCCTGCGGCTGCCGGTCATCCGGCGGCTGTTCCCCAACGCGCCCATCCTGTTCGTGATGCGCCATCCGCTGGACGTCATGCTGAGCTGCTACATGCATGCCTTTCGCGCACCGGAGTTTGCGCTGCTGTGCAATTCGCTGCCCACACTGGTGCGCGGCTATCAGCGCAGCATCGATTTCTGGATCCGCCAGTCGGCGATCTTGCAGCCGCACGCTCTCGAGGTGAAATACGAATCGCTGGTCACGCACTTCGAGCGCGACGTGCGATCCATCATCGAATTCCTCGGGCTGCCGTGGGACGAGCGGGTGCTGCGGCCGGCCGACCATGCACGGCGCATCGGCTACATCAGCACGCCGAGCTATGCGCAGGTGCTGAAGCCCGTCTCCACGAGTTCGATCGGGCGCTGGCGGCATTACGAACCGGCGTTCGCGCCGCTGATACCCGCGATCCAGCCGCTGCTCGAGCGCTGGAATTACTCGGCGGTGGTCGCGGTGGACGGGGTGTCGCCGAACAGCAAATAGGTCGAGAGGATGAATTTGTCGCCAGAGCGCGGGTTGACGCCCTCGTGCTGGTACATCCAGTAGGGCGGAAAAATCAACAAGCGGCCGGCAGCCGGCCGCACGGCGATGTCGAGCTGCGGAAATCTCGTCTCCCCGCCCTCCGCCACGTCGTTCAAATACCACAGCATGACCAGATAGCGGTTGGATACGGAGTAAATCGAATCGAAATGCAGCTGAAAGCCCTCGGCGCCCGGCCGATAGCGCTTGAGCGTGAGGTCGGAGTGCTTCGGTGCGCGCGGCACCGGGATGGCAAGACCGATGTCGCGGTTGTAGCGCTCGAGCGCGGCATCGAGCCTGAGCCGAAAATCCGCGGCGAAGGCCGCATCGGCGAGCTTGGAGACGTTCAGTTCGGTCCAGGCCGATTCCTCGAGGCCGGCGCGCACGCCGCGGCCGTTGGTCACGTGGAAGCGCGACAACCCATCGAAGGATCTGAGCATGCGCCGGCACAGATCCGAATCGAGATGATTATCATAAACACGCACGTAGTGCGCCAGTTCGCCGATGGCCATGGGGTATATAATACTTGAGGCAAGAGTCGAAACGACATGACCGAAGAAGCCGATCCAGAGCTGCTGCTCGCGCAGGGACGCATCGCCGAGGCCGAGGATGCCTGCGAGCGGCGCCTGCAGAATTCTCCGGACGACATCGCGGCCCTGAAGATCGCGGGATTGGGCGCCCTGCGACGCGCGCTGCCCGGGCGCGCCATCGTGCTGCTCGAGCGCGCCGCCCGCATCGCGCCCGATGATTCCCTCACGCTGCATCATCTCGGACGCGCCCGCGAGGCGGGCGGCGACCTCGAGGGCGCGCTGGCCGCCGATGAGGCCGCGGTGCGCGCGGATCCGGCGCATGCGGCCGCGCGGCTCTTTTATGCGAAGGGTCTGGAGCGTCAGGGCCGGCCGGAGGAGGCGCTGCTGCAGTTCACCCGCGCCCTCAAGGATGCGCAACGCGACGGCCTGTGGCTCGATGCGGCGGGCACGCCCGAGCCGCTGCGGCCGCTGGTCGAGCACGCGGTGCTCGCCGTGCGCCGCGGCCGGCGCGCCGCCTTCGAACTGTTGCTCGGGCCGCTGAAGCGCCGCTATGGCGCCGCGGCTCTCGGGCGCGTCGAGGCGGCGATCCGCATCTACATCGGCGAGCAGGCGCCGCAGTACCCGGATGCGCGGCAGCGGCCGACCTTCTTCTACATCCCGGGACTGCCGACGGCGCCGTATTTCGACCGCCGGCTGTTCGCCTGGATCGGTGCCTACGAAGCGGCGCTGCCCGCCATCCTCGAGGAACTGCAGGCGCTGCTGCCGGGCGAGCGCGGCCGCGAGCGCGTCTTCGGCAGCGATGCGCTTGAGGAGGAAAATCTGCGCGGTCAGTACGGGCAGCCGAGCTGGAACGGGTATTACTTCTACCGCTACGGCGTGCGCCGCGACGACAATTGCTCCGCCTGCCCGGTCACGGCGGCAATGCTCGATTCGCTGCCCCTGATCCGCATCCGGGAACACGGGCCCGAGGTGCTGTTCTCGGTGTTCACGCCGGGCACGCAGCTGCTGCCGCATCGCGGCGTGACCAATGCGCGCGCCGTGAGCCATCTGCCGCTGCTGGTGCCGCCGGACTGCGCCCTCGAGGTGGGCGGCGAGCAGCATGTCTGGCGCAAGGGCCGGGTGGTGGTGTTCGACGACACCTACGAGCATCAGGCATGGAACCGCTCGCCGGAGGTGCGCGTGGTGCTGATCGCCGACATCTGGAATCCGCATCTGACCGACGCCGAGACCGCGGCGATCACCGATGTAATCGGGAAAATCGGCGACATGCGCATCGACCTCGAAAGCAGCTGAACATGCGCCTGCCCAAGCCGTTCTTCCGATTGCCGAGACGCTTCGATGCCGCGCGGCTGCGCGCCGAAGTGGCCGCCCTGCCGCCGCAGGCCTGGGCGCCGCATCCGAACGGCATTCCGGGCAACACCTCGGTGCGCCTGATCAGCGCGCAGGGCGGCGAGAACGACCGGGTCGACGGCGACATGCAGGCCACCGCCCATCTGGCGCAGACTCCCTATATCCGCCAGCTGCTCTCGAGCTTTGCGGTTCCCTGGAGCCGCAGCCGCCTGCTGCGGCTTGCGCCCGGCGCCGCGGTGCCGGAGCACGCCGACATCAACTATCACTGGTTCTACCGGGTGCGCGTGCACATTCCGGTGATCACGCGCGAGGAGGTCAGATTCCATTGCGACGGCGAGAGCGTGCACATGGCCGCGGGTGAAGCGTGGGTGTTCGACAATTGGCGCCTGCACCACGTGGTCAATCCCACCTCCGAGGAGCGCATCCATCTGGTCGCCGACACGGCGGGCAATGCCGCCTTCTGGCAGCTGGTCGGATCCGGTGCCGATGCCGCGACACCCAACCTCTCCATCGCCTATGATCCCGCTGCCGATGCGGCGCTGTTGACCGAACGCCATGTGCTGCGGGGGGTGATGAATCCGGCCGAGCTCGAGTTGCTGGTCGGCAATTTGCGCGGCGAGCTCATCGCCGCGGCCGAGGGCATCGACTCGAGCCTGCGGCTGTCCCGTTATCACGGCCTGCTCGATGCCTTCGTGCGCGATTGGCGCCAGTTCTACGTGCTGCACGGCGAGGATGCGACGGGCCGCGGCGAGTTCGTGCGGTTGCGCGATGCGGTGCGCAACGCATCGCAGACCCTGGGCGAGGGACTGGCGATCCGCACCAATCGGGTGGCCGCACACCAGGTGCTCGAAGGACGCGTGCTGCGCGTCTGCCTCGGCGAGGAACGGCACGTGCCGGTGAAGCGTCCGGCGGTGTCCGTCGCGGCGGCCGCGCCGCCGGTGCGCAGCGCCGACGCCGCCTGTCTTTCCCGACCGCTGTTCATCGTCGCGGCGCCGCGCTCGGGCAGTTCGCTGCTGTTCGAAACCCTGGCGAGCAGCGCGCAGATCGCGACGCTCGGGGGCGAGGCGCACTGGCTGGTCGAGACCATTGCGGAGCTGTGCCCCGGGGCGCCCGGCATCGATTCGAACCGCCTGACCGCCGCGCAGGCGACGCCGCGCGTCAAGGACCGGATCTCAAGCCAGATCCTCGAACACCTGGTCGATTCGGACGGCGCGCCGCCCGGCGCGGGGCGCGTCTTGAGATTCCTGGAGAAGACCCCGAAGAACGCCCTGAGAATCCCGTTCATCGATGCGCTGTTCCCGGACGCGCGCTTCGTGTTCCTGTGGCGCGAGCCGCGCGGCAATCTGAGCAGCATCATTGACGCGTGGCGCTCCGGGCGATGGCGCACCTACCCGCGGCTCGAGGGCTTCGTGCAGCCGTGGTCGCTGCTGCTGCCGCCGGGATGGGAGAGCCTGCGCGGCCGGCCGCTCGAGGAGCTGGCGGCCTTTCAGTGGGAAACCACCAACCGGGTGATGCTCGAGGATCTGGCGGGGCTGCCAGCCGCGCGCTGGACTGCGGTCGAATACGATGAGTTCCTGAGGTCGCCGGAGGCCGTGGTGCGGCGGCTGTGCGGATTCGCGCAACTCGCCTTCGATCCGGCACTCGCCGCGCGCGTGGGCGGCGTGCTGCCGGCGGCGGCGCACACCCTCACCCCCGCGCAGCCCGGCAAGTGGCGCCGCAATGCCGCCCTCATCGAGCGCGTGCTGCCGACGGTGGAGCCAACCTGGAGGCGCCTCGCGGCGCTCGCGGTCGAGCGGCCTCAGGCGCAGAACCGGTAGCCGTGACTCTCGATGACGGGCCGATCGCGCGCGGCGACGAGCTCGCGCAAATCCTCTGTATAGAACTGCGCGTAGGGCGGGTGGGCCGAGGTATTGCGCGGCGGTGTGTCGGTGAGGAAATCCTGCATCGCATGCGTGACGCGCTGGCCCACCCGATCCAGATAGTCGGGCAGCTTCGAGCGCAGCTCCTCGGAGCGCTCCACCGTGAGATGCCGGTCGGGGTCGCCGTACAGATACCGGTACAGGTGCGAATAGAAGCCGAGGCCGGAGTTGCGGATCGGCGCGAGGGCAAACTGCGGAAGATTCAGTCCGCGATCGCCGTAGCTCGAGGGCAGCGAGGCGATGACCGCATCGAGCAGCGGGCTGCCCGCGCCGAGGTCGAGCATGTTGCGCAGCGTCCCGCCAAAGTCGAGCCGGCCGTGGTCCGAGAGAATCCGGTACAGGGCGTTCGGCCGCGGGCGCTGCGACTGGAAGGTGTACCAGGAGACATAGTAACTCCACGGATTGCGGACGAAGCCGAGCACCGGCAGCTGCAGGCTCTCCCGGGGGATCAGCAGACGCGGCAGGTGATAGCCGATCGCGCGCGCGCCGGGCACGAAGCGCAGCAGGAATTCGTTCACGAAGCTGCCGCCGGATTTGTGCAGGTGCAGGAACACGAATTTATCGGTCGCGATCATGCCCGTGCTCACCCCGCCCGCGGCGGCCGCTTGAGCGAGGCGAGCCACTCGTCGACATCGGCACGCCGCACGCCCAAACCGCGCTCGCCGGCCGCCAGCAACGCCGTGAGCGCCGCGGTCGGCAGGAAATCGCAGATCAGATGCGTGCGCGAGCGCGCCGCATCCGCATTCCACACGGCGTGCTCGGTGCTGTTGTTGAGCGCCCACAGTTCGCCTGCCTGCATGACGTAGCACAGGCCGCCCACCAGCATGAACGCGCGCTCGTGGGTGGTGACGGGAATGTGCAGACGCAGGGTCTGCGCGAAATAAGGAGCGCGGTCGATGTGCGGCGCCACCTGCTCGCCGCCCGGCAGGCGCGCCAGCAGGCAGCGCAGGGGCGGGGCGGGAATGCACGTCTCGATGATTTCCCGCACGTAGGGCAGCAGCGCCAGCGCCGGCCGGTCCTCGATCGGCAGATTACCCTGTGCGGGCGCGTGCCCGCGCAGGAACAATCCCTCGGCCGCCAGATGCACGCCGACCCGCCCGCCGGTGCCGTTCCAGAGCTGCGCCGGCAGCCGCCCGATCTCCTCCTCGAGACGCGCGGCGTCGAAGCGCAGCCCGAGACGGGTGCAGGTGCCGATCAGGGCGGCCTTGTCCAATCGCGGTTGATTGATCAATTCGAGCATGGAATGTGACCGGTGGTGGCAACGCCGTCCGTGGTCACGCGGCGCGGCGCGCCTCCACGAACAGGGAATAATAGCGCTCGCCGTAGCGGGCATTGGCGACCGCGCTCACATGATCGACCTTGAGATCCGGAAAGTCGCTCGACATGTACTCGGAGCGCAAGGTGCCGACGAAGCCCGCATCCGAGAGCACTTTCGCCAGGGTTTCGAAATCGTAGCCGTATTTGTGGGCCTCGAACAGGTACGCCGGCTCGGCCCCCGCCCCGGCATAGGCGAGGAAATCCTCCAGCCGGGTCGGGTTCGGTGGCCACCAGGGCCAGGTCTCGCGGCGATTGGCGAAGAAACTGCGGTCGTTGCCGACATACGCCTCGATGCAGCGCTCGATGTCCGGCACCACGATGCGCACGACGCCGCCCGGCGCCAGCACGCGGCGGATCTCCGCCAGGAAGGGTTTGACGTCCGCGGGAAAGAACAGGTGCTCGAGCAGATGCGAGACGAACACGCGGCTGACGCTGGCGTCGGCGAACGGCAGTCCCCACTGCACATTGAGCGACAGCGGTGCGGGCGAGACGTCGATGTTGATCCAGCCGTCGAGCAGGCCCTGGCCGCAGCCGATGTGCAACTTGAGATCCCGGGCATCGGCCGCGACCTTGAGCGCGGCCAGCTGGCCGGCGATAAACGGCCGGCGCAGGGCGGTCAGTTCACTGCGCAGCGCATCGATCGCCGCCAGTAGCGCCATCAGGCGCCGCTCCACGCCGACCCCGGTGCGCAGCTGCAGCTGCCGTTCGGCATGCAGGCCGAAGCCCCAGACGTCGCAGGCCAGTTCGTATAGGCTGCGCGCCAGCAGCCGCAGGTGCTGTTTGGCCCGCCCGAGGATCTCCGGCTCATCGCCGCCGGCCGGCGGCGCATCGCCGTCCACCAGGACGCCGCCGCGCTGCAAATGCTCGACCACGGGCAGCACCGCGGCGCGGTCGGCCGGCTGCAGCGCCGCAAGCGCGGATTCCAGGGTGGTCGGTTTGCAAAAGCGGCACAGCCATCCGATGAGTGCCGGACTGTCGCTCTCGAAGGCCCGCAGCTTGCCCGACGTGGTATGGATCAGGATGCGTCCGGATTTGAATCTAACGAGCGTATCCGCGGCGAACACCAGCGGTTTCGTCACGTCGCGACGAACCTGTTTGTGCGCATCTCTGAGCCCCTTGTCACTGACCGCCGGAATCAAGCATAGCACCGCCCGCGCGCCGGATATGGCAGCGGCGGCGAAGCCTGGGCGCTTGGGGCATTGGGTTTGAACCTGGGTGGCAGTATGCTTTGCGGGCGGTGTTCAGGTCGGGGTGATCGATTGCGAAACATAGCCGCCGTCATGGGTTTGTTGTTCGTGCAGGGCGCCGCGGCCGGCGGCTCCCCGGATCAGTGCGTGCGCATCGCCGACGATGCGGCGCGCCTGGCCTGTTTCGATGCCTTGTTCAAACCGACTGCGACGGCCAAATCCCAGGCCCAACCTCAGTCGCCGTCACAGCCGTCACAGCCGTCACCGCCGTTACCGCCACCGCCGCAGGCCGCGGTGGAAAAATTCGGCGACACGGGTCAGCTGCATCCGCTGGCCAAGGCCGACATTCCCAAGCGCCTCACCAGCCACGTGCAAGCGGCACAGGCGCTCGCCAACGGCTTCTATCGGCTGGTGTTGGACAATGGCCAGATCTGGCAGACGGTCGAGGCGAATTGGGCGGTTGAATTCAAGGCCGGCGATGAGGTGACGGTCACGCGACTCGCCCTGGGGGGATTTCAAATCGCGGCCGCCGGCAGCGCCATCGGCGTCAGCGGCCGTCGGGTGCGCTAGCTCGAGGGCGCCAGGCCGCGGGCCGCGTCAGGGGCCGCGCGAGCGTGCCGCGCCAACATTGTGTCGTGCAAATGCCACGGCGGCTTCGCGCCGGGCATTGACAAGCGCCTGGGATTTATGGCTGGCCCGGCAATCGGTGCGCGCCTAGCGGTCGTTGCTGCGATACAAAAGTTATAAGGTTATGCGGCGGTGCCAGACGGTCGTAGTAATAAAACAACACAAATATGTGCCCCGGCGTCAGATTTCCGCGCGCGCCTACTGGCATTTCCGATACGGGATGTTATTGTTCGACCACACGATCTGGACTTGTGTGCATAGCGCAACGTTCAGCCTCTGAAGGGGTAATTTTTTCGTAACTGGCGTTCGCCGTGCCTCGAAGCGCGGCGGCGCGTACTCCGCTGATGAAGCAGCGGCGTGCGACGTACATAGGAGATCCACAATGTCGCTTAATTCATCTCTCCGGCAGGCCGTCGGTATGGCGGTGGGCACCGCCGGTGCCGCCGCTGCCTCGTTGGGCTATTCGCATGCGGCCTTGGCGGCCGACGCCGCGGCCGGTCCGAGCCCGGACGCGCCTGCCAGCGAAGCGCTGGAAGATGTGGTGGTCACCGGCTCGCACGTGCGGCGCGTCGACGTCGAGACCGCGAGTCCGGTGTTCGTCATGGACCAGGCGACCATCGAACAGTCGGGTGCGAACACGGTCGGCGACCTGATCAGCCGAATCCCCGCCATCGCCGGCCAGGCGACCAACCCCTCGATCAACAACGGCGGCGGTTTTGGCGAATCCAACATCGAATTGCGCGGCCTGGATGCGCAGCGCACCCTGATCCTCATCGACGGACGGCGGGTCAACCTCATCGGCATGAACGGGAGCGTTCCGGGCGACGGCGTCGACGTGAACATGATTCCTCTGAATCTGATCGATCACGTCGATGTGCTGAAGGAAGGCGCGGGCGCCATCTACGGGTCGGATGCCATCGCAGGCGTGGTGAATTTCGTCACCCGCAAGGACTTCAACGGCCTGGAGCTCACCGGCGACTGGGGCGAGTCGAGCAAGCACGACACACAGCATCACGACCTGGGTGCCATCTGGGGCGGCAGCGGCGATCATTTCAACTACGAGGCAGGCTTCAACTACAACCAGCAGAACGAGCTGAACATGGGCCAGCGCAACTGGTCCAAGAACGCGCTGTATCTGTACAGCGGCACGCTGAACAAGGCGGGTTCGAGCCGCACCCTGACCGGTCGCATCACGCTGCCGGCCGCTCTGCAGGCGCAATTCGGCTGCACCGGCGATTCCAATTCCGTGACGCGCATCGCCGGCACCACGGGCGCCACCCTGTCGGATTATCGCTGCTTCAACAACGGCGGCCCGAACGATGATCACTTCAACTTCCAGCCCTATAATTTGAACGTGACGCCGCAGGAGCGCACCTCGTTCTTCACCAAGTTGAACTTCCAGATCAACGACTACATCACCACGTATGCGAACGTGATCTACAACCACACGCATTCGGCGGCGCAGCTGGCGCCGCTGCCGTTCGACGCGAATGACGACCAGATCGTCATATCCGCCGACAGCATCTACAATCCCTTCGGCAGCGACTTCGGCGGCGGCACGCTGGTGGGCGGCGCCAATCCGAATTTCGAACTGCGCCTGGGCGGCGTCGGCGATCGCTACTTCGACAGCCACAGCGATGCCATCATGTCGAATGTCGGTGTCAAGGGTAAGGTCTGGGAAAGCGGCTGGGAATACGACCTCAACGTGTCGTACAACGAGCTCGAGCAGGAGCAGGGCACCTCGGGCTATCTGTTCTTCAACAAGCTGCAAAACGCCGTCGGGCCGTCCTTCTATGCCGGCCCGGGCGCCACCAACCCGACCTGCGGCACGCCCACCAACCCGATCTCGGGCTGCATACCGGTCGACATCTTCAATCTGAACCTGGCGGGCCAGCAGGCCGCGCTGAGTGAAATCGCGGCCTATTACAACATTGCCAACACCTACCAGAGCGAGTCGGCCACCCTGGACTTCAACGGCCCGATCTGGAAGCTGCCGGCGGGTGAGATGCTGGGCGCCATCGGCGCGTCCTACACCGAGCTGTCGGATCAATTCCAGACCAGTTCAATTACCGTGGCACAGCCGCCGGATTACCTGAATTGCCAGATCTCACAGGAAGCCTGCGGCGGCGATTCGCAGGGCGGCTATAACGTGAAGGAAGTGTACGCACAGGTGTTCACGCCCATTCTCTCCAAGCTGCCCGGCGCCTATGCGTTGAACCTCGACTTGGGGGTGCGCTACTCCGACTACTCGCTGTTCGGCAGCACCACCAAGGGCCAGGCCAAGGTCGAATACCGGCCGGTCAAGGACCTGTTGGTCCGCGGCACGTATTCGCAGGTGTATCGGGCGCCCACGGTGGCTGACATCTCGAATGCCCCCAAGGCTAACTCGCCCACGCTCAACGACGTCTGCAACGGCTACAATGGAGTCAACACGGCAGAGTTCCCGTATCTGACCACGGCCTGCGCCGGTGTGCCCAATGGATTCGGAGAGCCGCAGAACCAGGTGACCGGCCTGTTGTTGAGCAACACCAACCTCAAGCCGGAAACCGGCGACGTGAAGACCATCGGCTTCGTCTACGATCCGTCCTACGTGCCCGGCCTGTCGTTCTCCCTCGACTACTGGGATTACACGGTCAACAATCTGTTGACGCAGCTGGATCCGAACTACGCCCTGCAGCAATGCGCAGCCACCGGCGCGCAGGCGTTTTGCTCCCTGTTCAGCCGCTACACCAGCGGCGTGAATGCCGGCGACGTCATTTCGGTCAGCCAGCCCACCTTCAACCTGGGCACCCTGGTGACCAACGGCGTCGATCTGAGCGCCGCGTACGTGCTGCGCAAGACCGATTTCGGCAACTTCAACATCACCCTGGATGTGACCCATCTGATGGTGTACAAGAACACGCCGGCACCGGGCGCGGCCACCGAGGAGATCGCGGGCACCGACAACAAGCAGTTCGGTTTCTATGCCAAGAATCGCGGCACCCTGGGAATCGGCTGGTCGGGCTGGGGCGCGGAGGCCTTGGTGACCGTGCGCTATATCGGCGGGGTGTCGATCCCGTTGACCAACGGCAATTACGACGCGAACGGCAACTTCCTGGGGTTCCTCGGCTGGAGCCTGCCGGCGGTGGAATACTACGATCTGACCGGCGCCTACACCATCGCGCCGACCAACACCAAGCTGCGCTTCGGCATCCTCAATCTGGCGGACAAGACCCCGCCGATCGCTGGCATCAACAGCTTCGGCTCGGGCTCGAGCGTGACGGACGTGACGGTGTACGACACCATCGGCCGGCGCTTCTACGTCGGGTTCACGCAGAAGTTCTAAAGTTAGGCCTCGACTGGAGGGCGGCCCCGAATGGGGCCGCCCTTTTTCTTGGGCGGAAGGAACACCCGGCCGTGCAGCGACGGTGCGCGAGTCACCGGCGCCCGGCCTTGGCTTCAGCGCTTCTCCGGCTGGTACAGTCCGCTCAGTATCTTCAGCGTGACGCGGCGGTTCTGGAGCCGGCCTTCCCGGGTGGTGTTGTCCGCGATCGGCCGGGTCTTGCCGTAGCCGCGGGCGGTCATGTCGTTGCTCACTCCATGGTCCTTGAGATACGCCATCAAGGATTCGGCGCGGTGCTGCGACAGGATCAAATTGTGCTGTGCGGAGCCGCGACTGTCGGTATGGCCCTGCACCTCGACGACGATGGAGGGATATTTCTTCAGCGTGGCCACCGCATAGCCGAGCACATAATCCGATTCCGGCACCAGGACGGCCGAGTCGGTGGCGAAATTCACCCCCTCGAGCTTGATCTCATCGCGGATGGTGCAGCCGTTGACGTCCACCTTGTCTCCGGGCGGCGTGTTCGGACACTTGTCCATGGAATCCGGCACGCCGTCGTGATCGCTGTCCATAGGTACCGGCGGAGGC
>PLET01000099.1 GCA_003137095.1 Gammaproteobacteria bacterium | reverse complement strand
GGGTTGCCGCCGCAATTGAGCACCACGACGCTGCGCCCGGCCCAGCGCGGCGCTTCGTTGAAAAACGCGGCCCAGGCCGTGCCGCTCGCGCCTTCCATGGGCCAGCCGCGGGCATGGCCCCAGCGCATGGCGCCGAGGATGTCCTGCTCGCTCACCAGCGACGCGCGGTGCATGACCTCACGGCACAGATCGAAGGTGATGGAATCCGCTTCGACGCCGCCCGCGGTGCTTTCGCTCAAGGTTGCCGACTCCGGTGCATCGTAGATCCTTCCGGCCAGAAGGCTGTGGTACAGAACGGCGGAATTCGCGGGCCAGCAGCCGATGATTTCGGCCTGCGGCGCGTGCTGCCGCAGGTAGGCGCCCACTCCGCTGATCAGGCCGCCGCCGCCGGTTGCGATGAACACCGCATCGAGCTGCGGCAATTGACGCACCAGCTCCAGGCCGATGGTGCCCTGACCGGCGATGACGTGGGCGTCGTTGTAGGGCGAGACGTAGCTGCGGCCGGACTGCGCGGCGGCGTCCCGTGCGGCGAGTTCCGCGCTTAAGGGATCATCGCCGACGACGCGAATCCTGGCCCCGTAGGCGCGCATACGGTCGAGCTTCGCCCGCGCCACCCCGGCGCAGACGAACACTTCGGCGGGCACGCCCAGGAACTGCGCAGCCGCCGCCACGCCGAGTCCGTGGTTGCCGGTGGAGGAGGCGACCACGCCGGCGGCCGCAATTCGCGGGCCGAGGCTCATGAGCTTGTTGGTCGCCCCGCGCAGCTTGAACGATCCGGTCCGCTGGCGTGTCTCGAGCTTGGCGTATACCCGTACCGCATCCGGTACGCGTGCATCGCCGGGCAGCGCCGCGAGCGGGGTCACCTCGACCAGCGAATAGATGCGCCCTGCCGCCTCCTCGATCAGGGGCAGCAGTTCGGCGGCGGGCAGCGTGCGTGCTGGGGATGCCATGTTGGTAGTATTATCGCCGGGCAGCCGGGTGTCGGTTGCAAAAGGGGGATACTGCCATGTCGATGCCCAGCCTTCGGATTGCGGCGCTCGCCGCGGCACTGTTCGCACTGCCGGCCTGGGCCGGCGAACAGCTCAAGCTGGTCGAGCGCGCGCTCACCGACGCCACCTTGGATCTCGGGCTGAAGGGCGATTCGGTCGGCGATCTGCTCACCTTCGCCAACCCGGTCTTCGACGCGGTCAACAAGACGCAGCTCGGTTCGGACCAGGGCTACTGCGTGCGGGTTGTGGTCGGCAAGAGCTGGGAGTGCTTTTGGACGCTGCTGCTGAAGCACGGCCAGATCACCGTGGAAGGCCCGTTTCTCGATGACGGCGACTCGGTGATGGCGATCACCGGCGGCACGGGAAAATATGCGGGCGCCAAGGGATCCTTGAAGCTGCATGCCCGCGATGCGAAAGGCTCGAGCTACGATTTTCTCTACGATCTGCTGTAATCCTCAGACCTGCGCGGCACCGCCCGCGAGGAATTCGGCGAGTTTCTCGGCGTGGTTGCGCAGCTCGGTCACGGCGGTGGCCTCCCACCACGCCGCCCGCAACATGGGTCCGAGATAGAACAGGTTCTTCGCCGGCACTCCGTCGACATCGATGCAGGCGCCGTGTTCGGCCGTGCGCAGCCCGAGATTCAGGCCATCTGCCGCGATCAGGCCATCTGCCGCCAGCGAGCCGATCAATGGATCACGGGATGTCGGCACGGCGTAATTGGGACCGGTGGCGTTGATTACCGCATCGACGCGAAGCACGCGGGTGTCGGCGGCTGCGCGCGGCCGCCAAAACACGTCGATCCGATCCGCGGCCGGCTCGAGCCGCTCGACTCGTCCGGCGTTGATCTGCAGGTGGCCGGAGCTGCGCAGGGTGGCGATGCGTTCTGCCAACGTCGGCGGCAGTCGATGGCGATGCACGTCCCAATAGGTCTGCAGGTGGCGCATGAATCGCAGCCGCTCGGGCTGCGCCAGGCGGCGCCAGATGCTGGGTGCGGCGTTGCGCAGCACGGTCACCACCTCGCGCCAGTCGCCACCCCGCGCCTGCACCTCGCGCGCCAATGTGCGGCTGACCTCGAGCAGCCGCCGGATCGAATGGGCCCCGGCCAGCGCGGCCGCTGCGCCCGGCAGGACAGTGGAGCCGAATACGGTCTCCGATCGCGGCAGCAGGCCGTGGCGCGAAATCGCGTGAATCGCCGGGACCCGCCCAGGCGGTGCGCACAGCGCACAGGCGAGGTCAGCCATGGTCAATCCGGTGCCGACGATCAGCACCGCCTGCGGAGCCGGGCCGTCCTCGGGCAGATCCCACGGATCGTTCCAGTAGCCCGGGTGAGCCCGCAGCTGCCTGGCGAACGGCAATTCCGGCGGCGGCGGATTGCCGGTTGCCAAGACCACCATGTGGGCGGCGATGCCGCCGCCCCGCGCCAGTTCGACCGTGAGCGCCCCGTCCGACCGCGACACCCGTCGTACCGTATCGTGCACCCGGCGCAGATGTACCCGCGCCGGGGCGGCGCCCTCCGCGGTGCGCAGCAGCTCCTGCAGATACTCGCCGTACAACGCCCGCGGCAGAAAATCCTCGCTGTCGGCATGCGGCAGGCTGCGGCGTGCGAACTGCAGGAACTGCAGAGGTTCGCGCGAATCCGCCGACAGGCGCGCCGCGGGCACGTTGAGGAGGAACTCGTGCGGGTTGGCGGCATAAGCGACGCCGCGGCCCACGGCGGCGGCGCGCTCGATCAACACGATCTCGGTGACCGCCTCGGGAGGACGGCGCAACAGATTGGCCGCGAGCACGGTGCCGCTGAAGCCTCCGCCGACGATTACAATGGTGTTACGCAAGGACACCCCGGTTTGAAATCGCCGTCGAACCTCGGGCAGCCGTTGAACTTCGGGCAAATGACCCTATCTAACTGTGCGTGGCACATCCGCCACTGAGGGCTGAACATGGTCAAGTATCGCATAGCCTTGATGTTGTTGACTTTCGCCGCGTTGTCGAGCCCCGTGCTGGCGGACACCGATCCGAGCATGCACGACGTCTACGTCGCCGCCGAAGGCGGTCACCTGGACCAGGCACAGCAGATGATGACGCAGGTACTGCGCGATCATCCGCGCAGCGCCAAGGCGCATTACGTCGCGGCGGAGATCTACGCCCGGCAGGGCAACGCCTCCCTGGCGCGCGTCGAGCTGAACGTGGCCGAACAGATCGAGCCCGGATTGCCGTTCGCGACGCCGCAGGCGGTGCGGGCACTGAAGGCGCAGCTGGGGTCGAATTCCGGCGCCGCCGGGCTGACGACGCGGCCCACGCCGCAGATCCCCTGGGGCGTGCTGCTGATCGGTCTGGTCGTGGTCGGCGGCATCTTCCTGATGCTGCGCCGGCGCAGCGCGCCGGTATACGGCGGCGTTCCCGCGATGGGCGGGGCACCCGGCTATCCCGGCCCGGCGTATGGCGCTCCCGGCTACGGCCCGGGCGCGGCGGGCGGCGGTATCGGCTCCGGCATCGCCGGCGGGCTGGCTTCGGGCTTGGCGGTGGGTGCCGGCGTGGTGGCCGGCGAGGAACTCGCGCATCATTTCCTGGACGGACGGCGTGAGACCATCGCGCCGGCGGAGGAGGCACCGTCCCACCCGGTGTCGAACGGCGACATGGGCGGTTCGGACTTCGGTGTCACCGAAGATCCGTCATCCTGGGACGACTCTGGTTCCTCGGGTGGCGATGGCGGCGGCGGCGACTGGAGCTGATCCGCGCGGCCCTCTCAGCCGGCCTGCGCAAACACGGCCGCGACGGCGTCGTGCAGAGCTTTCATCCCGAATGAGATGTCCTGCACGGCGCCATTGACGAAAAACGCGGGTGTCGCACGAATGTGGCTGCGGCGTCCGCCCGCGATGTGTTCGCGGACCTTTTGCAAATAGATGTGATCGTCCATCTCGGCGTGGTAGCGCACCGTGTCGAGGCCGAGTTCGGCCGCGTAGCGCTGCAAGTCCCTGGAATTCAGATGCTCCTGGTTCTCGAAAAGCAGGTCGTGCATGGGCCAGAAACTGCCCTGCGCGGCGGCGGCCTCCGCGGCTTCGGCCGCGAGCAGCGCATGCGGATGCGCCTCCTCGAGCGGGAAGTGCCGGAATACGAACCGAATCCTGTTCGGGTAGCGCTCCATCAGCAATCGCGGCGTGGCTGCCGCCAACTTGCAGCTCGGGCATTCGAAATCGCCGTATTCGACCAGCGTCACCCGCGCGTGCTCCGACCCCTGTAGGTGGTCGGTGGGCTCCACGGGCACCACCAGGCCGGCGTGAGACAGATCGCTCATGGGCTCGGCTCCTTTTCCACCGGACGGATGGTCAGATGCACCAAGGTCGAACGCCGCAGCAACGTCAATTCGCAATCGCGGCCAATCCGGCCGGCGTCGAGCAGGCGCTGCAGATTGTCGACGCCGTCCACCGGCGCGCCCTGCAGCGCGATGATGCGGTCTCCCGCCGCGACTCCGGCCAGCGCCGCGGGGCTGCCGGCAAGCACCTCCGAAACCAGCACCGCGGTGGAACCGGGCAGGTTGAAATGCCGCACCACCCGCGTGGCGACCGGCACGGTGGCACCCGCGACGCCGATGTAAGCGCGCCGCACCCGGCCGTGCGCGAACAGCTGGCTGATGACCCACTTCGCCGTGTTGATGCCGGTGGCGAAGCAAATCGCCTGCGCCTGCGGAATCATGGCGGTGTTCACGCCAACCACCCGGCCGTGGGAGTCGACCAGGGGTCCGCCGGAATTGCCCGGATTCAAGGCGGCATCCGTTTGAATGACCTCGTGCATCAGGGTGCCGGACTTGGCGCGCAGCGTACGTCCCAGCGCGGAGATCACCCCGGTGGTCACGCTCTTCGAGTATCCGAGCGGGTTACCGATGGCGATGGCCACCTGACCGACGCGCAGCCGGCTGGAATCGCCGCACTCCACGAACGGCAGCGCACCGGGAGAGCTGATGCGCAGCACCGCCAGATCCGAATCCGGATCGTTGCCCACCCATTGCGCGTCGAAGCGATTCTCATCGCTCAAGCCCACGGTGATGTGGGCGGCGCCGTGCACCACGTGGCTGTTGGTCAGCAGATAGCCGTCCGGTGTGAACAGGAAACCCGAGCCGCTCGAATGCACCGTTCGGGACGCGCGGCGCGCCTTGTGCGACACCTCGATGAAGGTCACCGCCGGCGCAACGCGCTCGAGCGCGCCGATCACGGCGCCGGAATAGGCATCGAGCAGCGCCGCGTCCTCATCCGGCGGCGCCGGATCCGCATGCTCGATCCAACGGGGTGCGGGCGCGAGCACCGTCAGCCGAGCACGATCTTGGGTTGCGGGGCCAGCCCCTCGACGATGAGCTTGTTGACACGGCGCACGAACGTCGCCGGGTCCTCCAGTTCGCCGCCCTCCGCGAGCAACGCCTGATCGTACAGCACGGTCGCCAGCTCCCCGAATGCCGATTCATCGGCGGCATCCTTGAGACGTAACGCCAGCGGATGAGCCGGATTCAACTCGAGGATGGGCAGCGCGGCGAACGGATTGTTCTGGCCCGCCTGCTTGAGGATGCGTCCCATGCGCAGGCTCAGGCCGAATTCACCGGCGACCAGGCAGGCCGGCGAATCGGTGAGCCGGCCGGAGAGGCTGGCGCTCGCGATCTTGCCCGAGAGCGTTTTGCCCAGATGCGCCAGCGTCTCCTTGTACGCGGATTCCGCGGCCGCCTGTTCCGGGGTCTGGATCGCGGAGGTCAGGTCGGCGGACGAACCCGCCGCGCTGGCGAGTTTGCGGCCTTCGAACTCGTGGATGTGGCTCGCCACCCATTCGTCGACGCGATCGGTGAGCAGCAGCACTTCGATGTCGCGGGCGCGAAAGCCTTCAATATGAGGACTGTTGCGCGCCGCGGCCAGGGTGTCGGCCGTCAGATAATAGATGGCCTTCTGGTCCGGTTTCATGCGCGATACGTAATCGGCGAACGTCACGGTGGCCGCATCGCCGGCGACAGCGGTGGAGTGCAGGCGCAGCAGCTTGACGATCCGCTCCCTCTGGCCGGCATCATCGATGACGCCTTCCTTGAGCACCATGCCGAAGGTCTTCCAGAACTCCGCATACTCCGCGGGCTTGTCGGCCGCGAGTTCCTCGAGCAGATCCAGCGTGCGCTTGACCAGGGCGGACCTGATCTTCTCCACCGTGCGGTTGTTCTGCAGCAGCTCGCGCGACACGTTGAGCGGCAGGTCGGCCGTATCCACCAGCCCGCGCATGAACCGCAGCCAGGGCGGCAGCAGCTCGGCGGCCTTGTCCATGATGAACACCCGCTTCACATACAGCTGCACGCCGCCGCGCTGATCGCGATCGAACAGATCGAACGGTGCGCGCTTCGGCAGATACAGCAGCGAGGTGTATTCGATGTTGCCCTCCACCCGGTTATGGGCCCAGGCGCGCGCGTCCTCGGTATCGTGCGTGAGGTGTTTGTAGAACGCCTGATAGTCCTCGTCCGTCAGCTCGGACTTCGGTCGCGTCCAGAACGCCTTGGCCTGATTGATGGTTTCGCGCGAGCCGCCGGCCTCGAGCACGATGGGCAGGCTCAGATGATCGGAATAGCGGCGCACCAGCTGGCGCAGGCGTGCGGGCTCGAGGAATTCCCTGTCCTCGGCGCGCAGATGCAGGATCACCTCGGTGCCGCGCTCCTGATTGCTGTCGTCGCGGATCTCATAGGTGCCTTCGCCGTCGGATTCCCAGCGCACGCCCTCCCCGTCCGCACGCTTGCTCACGACGGCGACGCGGTCGGCGACGATGAAGGCCGCATAGAACCCCACCCCGAACCTGCCGATCAATTGCGCATCCTTGGCCGCATCGCCGCTCATGGATTCGAGAAACTTCCGGGTGCCGGAACTGGCGATGGTGCCGAGGTTGGCGATCACCTCGTCGCCGCTCATGCCGATGCCGTTGTCCTTGACGGTGAGGGTGCCGGCGCCCGAGTCCGGGATCAGCGTCACCGACAGCTCGTCGGCCCCCAATAGGCCAGGATTGGCGAGAGCCTCGAAGCGCAGCTTCTCGCAGGCATCGGAGGCATTGGAGATCAATTCCCGCAGGAAGATTTCCTTGTTCGAGTACAGCGAATGGATCACCAGTCGCAAAACTTGCTTGGTTTCGGCTTGAAACTCTTTGGTCTGTGTTTCCATGGCCTGAATGTCTGTTGCCCCTGAAACGAAGCGCTTTGCATGGGGGTGCGCCGCCGGGAATTCAAGTGCCGGGCGCAGACCTTCTAGGCGAGCGCCTTGGGATCGATGGGCAGGCTGCGGATGCGCTTGCCGGTGGCCGCGAAAATGGCGTTGCACAAAGCCGGCACCACCGGCGGCAGCGCCGGCTCGCCCACCCCGGTGGGCGGATGATCCGACACCAGGAAGTGCACCTCGACGGGCGGCGCCTGGTGGATGCGCAGCAGCGGAAAGTCGTTGAAATTGCCCTGCACGGTGCGGCCACCCTCGATGGTGATGACCTGACCCAGCGCCTCGCCGATGCCGTCGAGCGCAGCCCCCTGCACCTGGTTCTCGGCACCGGTGGGATTGATGATCTGGCTGCCGATGTCACCGGCCACCCAGACCTTGTCGATCTTGAGATTGCCGGCGCTCACGGTGACCTGCGCCACCTCGGCGAAGTAGCCGAAATGACTGTAATAAAAGGCCACGCCCATTCCGGAACCGGCCGGCAGGGAAGCACGCTTCTCCCAGCCGGATTTCTCGGCCACCAGGGCGAGCACATCGCGCATGCGGCCGGAATCGAAGGGCGGAGTCGGCCCGTTCGGGCCCGCCGGGTTCTCGTACACGCGGCGCTCGCCGAGCAGATCGAGCCGGAACTGCACCGGATCCCTGCCGGCCGCGACGCTGAGCTCGTCGATGAACGACTGGAACACGAAGCCGAGGGCATTGCTGTTCGGCGCGCGCAGCGGCCCGGTCGGCACGCCGCAAGGCATGAGTGAGGCGGCAAAATCAAGGTTTGCGACGAAGCGCGCCGGGAATTCGGATGGCGTCAGCACCGCGGCGTTCGCGAATTTGCCGTCGGCGCCGAATGACACGAAATGGTCGCGGAAGGCCTGCACCTTGCCGGCGGCATCGAGACCGGCCTTGAAGAAATGAAAGCCCGCCGGCCGGTAGAAATCGTGCCGCATGTCGTCCTCGCGGCTCCACAGGAGTTTCACCGGCACGCCGGCCTGTTTGGAAATCCAGGCGGCCTCCACCATGTAGTCGTTCATCAGCCGGCGGCCGAATCCGCCGCCGCAGCGGATCATGTGGATGGTGATGTCGGCGTCGGTCAGACCGAGGGTCTTGGCGACGATCTTGCGGCCGGGATCCGGATTCTGGGTGGGCGCCCAGATCTCCACCTTGCCGTCCTTGAAATGCGCGGTGCAATTCTGCGGCTCCAGCGGCGCGTGCGCGATGAAAGGATAGCTGTAGGCGGCCTCGACCACCTTGGCGGATGCGGTCAGCGCCGCGTCGACGTCGCCCTCACTGCGGACCTTGAGCGTCGGCGGCCTCTGCGACAGTTCGAGCGCGCGCCTGGCAAAGCCGGTTGTGCTCTGCCAGGCGGTCGGACCCTCGTCCCAGACGACCTCGAGAGATTGGCGTGCCTTCTGCGCGGCCCACCAGGTCGTACCCAGGATGGCCACGCCGCTGGTCAGGCCGTCGAACACCGTTCCGCCCGCGACGATGAAGGCATCGCGCACGCCCGGCAGCGCCTTGACCGCGTCCAGATTCGCGCTGAGCGCCTTGCCGCCGAACACCGGACATTTCTCGAACACCGCATACAGCATGCCGGGCACGGTGATGTCGATGCCGAACAGCGGCTTGCCGGTCACCACCAGCGGGCTGTCGATGCCGCGCTTGGATGTGCCGATGATTTTGAAATCCTTCGGGTTCTTCAGCACCACGGTCTTGAGGTCCGGTGCCGGCAGGGTTGCGGCTCTTGCCGCCAGCGCACCGTAGGTCAAGTGCCGGGCGCTGGGCCGGTGATGCACCACGCCGCTGCTGGCATCGCAATCGGACGGCGCCACGTCCCAGGTCTGCGCCGCCGCGGCGATGAGCATCTGGCGGCCCGCCGCACCGACCCGCCGCAGCGGATCCCAGTGCAGCGGGGTCGCCACGCTGCCGCCCGCGAACTGGCGTCCGTAGACCGCCGGATCGGAGAGCGCCTGTTCGATGCGCACGTCCTTCCAATCCACGTCCAGTTCCTCGGCGATGAGCATGGGCAGCATGGTCTTGATGCCCTGGCCGACCTCCGGGTTCGGCGACACGATGGTGACCAGGCCGTCGGGGGACAGCCGCACGTAGGCGTTGAGCACCACGGCTTTGGATTCCGTGGCGGCATCCGCCGGCGCCGCGGCCCAGTAGAAATCGAGCAACAGACCGCCGCCCACCGCGGCGCCTGCCTGCAGGAAGGTACGGCGCTTCATGGCGCAACTCCGGCTTTGTCCGCGCCCACGCCGGCGGCCTGCTTGATGGCCTTGCGGATGCGCACGTAGGTGGCACAGCGGCAAAGGTTGCCGGCCATGGCCCGATCGATGTCGGCGTCTGCGGGATGCGCGGTCTTGGCGAGCAGCGCTGCGGCCGACATGATCTGGCCCGCCTGGCAATAGCCGCATTGCACGACATCGACGTCGAGCCAGGCATCCTGAACCTTCCTGCCGACCACGGTCGCGCCGATGCCCTCGATGGTGGTGACGGATGCGCTGCCGACGCTGGATAGGGGCGTGATGCAGGAGCGCGTGGCGGCGCCGTTCAGGTGCACGGTGCAGGCGCCGCACAGGCTCACGCCGCAGCCGTACTTGGTTCCCTTGAGATCCAACAGATCCCGCAACACCCACAGCAGCGGCATGTCGGGTTCCGCCTCGATCTCGTGCTGTCGGCCGTTCACCTCGATTCGGTAGTGCACTTGAATTCTCCTAGGCCCAATGCGCGCGCGGGTTGAAGTCGAATTCGCGGCTCATGCGCTCGTAGGCCTCACGTTGCTTGGTCGATTCGGCCGACGGCGTAACCAGTTTGATGCTCACGATCTGATCTCCGCCCGGGTTGCCCGGAAAGCCGCGGCCGCGAAGCCTGAGCTTCTGTCCGGATTGTGCGCCCGCAGGCACGGTCAATTCCACCCTGCCACCGAGCGTCGGCACGGCCACCCGGGTGCCGAGCGCCGCTTCCCACGGCGCCAGCGGCAACTCGACGTGCACGTCCTTGCCCTGCAGAGAATACACGGCATGCTGACGGATCCGCATCCGGAGCACCGTCGCCGGGCGGCCACCGACGCCGGCGACCCGCAGCGCCTGACCGTCGGTGATGCCCGCCGGAATCTGCATCTCGACCACCCGGGCGCGCCCCGATTCGTTGAGCGTCACCCGGCGGCTGCTGCCTGCATAGGCCTCCTCCACCGTGATATCGAGTTGCCCGGACTCATCCTCCTGCGGGGCGTAACCGCCGGCGCCTCCGAACAGGCTGGAGAAAAAATCGCTGAAACCGTGGGTTTCGTTGACGCGCTGTCCGCCCCCGCCGAAGCGCTGTCCCCAATCGGGCGGCGGACGAAATTGCTGACCGGAGCGGAAATTGGGCCCCAATTGGTCGTAGGCGGCGCGTTTGTCGGGATCCTTGAGAACTTCGTAGGCCTCCTGCAGTTCCTTGAACTTCTCCTCGGCGTTCTTCTCCTTGCTGACGTCGGGATGGTATTTGCGGGCGAGCTTGCGGTAGGCGAGTTTGATGTCCTCCGCGCCTGCCGAGCGGCTCAGGCCCAATGTGCTGTAGTAATCCTTGAACTGCATGCCAACCCTCAAAGAGCATGAAAAAAACTCTATATATCAGATACCTGACCGACCCCGTCCGCATGGCGGTCGAGGGCAGCGCTTGAAATCGATACAGAGTGTCCCGACGACTAGGGAGTCGGGATAGCATATTCGGAATCCCATAAAAAGGCCCCATGAAGCGCATATTCCTGTTCATCGTCACCAATCTCGCCGTGCTGGCCTTGCTCAGCCTGGTGCTATTCGTCATCGAGCAGGTGTTCGGCGTGCGCTTGGGACAGGACGGCCTGGGCGGCCTGTTGGCGTTTGCGGCGGTGTTCGGCTTCGGCGGCGCACTGATCTCGCTGGCCTTATCGAAGTGGACCGCCAAGCGCATAATGGGGGTGCGCGTGATTGGACAGCCGCAATCGGACCTTGAGGCCTGGCTGCTGGGGACGGTGGCGCGCCTGGCGGAACAGGCCCGTATCGGCATGCCCGAAGTGGGCATCTTCGATGCCGAGGAGATGAATGCCTTTGCGACTGGCGCGCGCCGCAACGCCGCGTTGGTCGCCGTCAGCAGCGGTTTGCTGCGCGGCATGACGCGGCCGCAGGCCGAGGCCGTGCTGGGACACGAAATGAGTCATGTGGCGAACGGCGACATGGTGACGCTCACGTTGTTGCAGGGTGTATTGAACACGTTCGTGATCTTTCTCGCGCGCATCATCGGCGGCATCGTCGATCGGACATTGTTGAAGAACGACCGGGAAGGCTCCGGCCTGGGATTCTTCGTGACCACGCTGGTGGCGCAATTCGTGCTCGGCATCTTCGCCAGCATGATCGTCTGCTGGTTCTCGCGGTACCGGGAATTTCGCGCCGACCGCGGCGGTGCAAATCTCGCCGGCACCGCCAATATGATCGGTGCGCTCGAATCGCTGAAGCGCAGCAGCCACGGCGAGCCGATGCCGGCGCAGATGCAGGCCTTCGGCATCAACGGCGAGCCGGGCGGAATGATGCGATTATTCATGAGCCATCCGCCGCTGGATGAGCGCATCGCGGCCTTGCGCGGCGCCGGCGGCCTTACGACTTGATACAGGAAATACCGATGACACAGGACAATGAGAGCGTGGTGCAGCCGCCGGCGGTGGAGCGGGTCGGCCGGGAGCTGTCGCGCTGGTTCGACAACAGCGATTTCGCGACGCGCGTCGCGGCACGCCCGGTGGAGCGCTCGAGAAGGGTCGACTGGGCGCGCGTCATACCGTTCCTGCTGATGCATGCGGCCTGTCTGGCGGTGATCTGGGTCGGTTTCAGCTGGGTCGCGTTCGCCGTGACGGTGGCGTTGTACGTGCTGCGCATGTTCGCGATCACCGGCTTTTATCACCGTTATTTCTCGCACCGCACCTTCAAGACTTCGCGGATCGGCCAGTTCATTTTCGGGCTGCTCGGCGCCTCGGCGGTGCAGCGCGGACCGATCTGGTGGGCCGCGCACCACCGCCATCACCACGTGTATTCGGACAAGCCGGAGGATGTGCACTCACCGGTGCAGCACGGCTTTTTCTGGAGTCACATGGGCTGGTTCATGTCGAGCAAGCATTTCGTCGCCGATCTGTCCCGCGTGAAGGATCTGCTGAAGTATCCGGAACTGCGCTTTCTCGACCGTTATGACGTGGTGGTGCCGACCGTTCTCGGCATCGGGGTGTACCTGCTCGGCGTGCTGCTCGCGCATGTGGCGCCGTCCCTGGGCACCAACGGCTGGCAGATGCTGGTCTGGGGGTTCTTCATCTCCACCGTCGCCGTCTACCACGGCACCTACACCATCAATTCCCTGTCGCATGTCTTCGGCCGGCAGCGCTACAAGACCGGCGATGCGAGCCGCAACAACCCCTGGCTCGCCATCATCACCCTGGGGGAGGGCTGGCACAACAATCACCATCACTACCCCGCTTCCGTGCGCCAGGGTTTTTATTGGTGGGAATTCGACGTCACTTTTTATATGCTGAAGCTGATGTCGTTCGCCGGCGTCATATGGGACCTGAAGCCCGTGCCGGCCGCCGTCCGGGAAGCGGTGGGCAAGCGCTTCTGAACTGCGTCCGGGGCAATTCCGGCCCCGGGGCGCATCCGTTCGCGGCGTTCGGCCGAATAGTTATCAAGCCGGATGTACCGGTGTCTCGAGGATGATCCCACGCAATGCGAATCGCGGTTGTCGGCTCCGGAATATCCGGAATGGTTGCGGCGTATCGCCTCAGCTCCGAGCACGAAGTAACGGTCTTTGAGTCCGGCTCCCATGTCGGTGGGCATACCAACACCGTGGACGTCGAGCATGCGGGTCGCAGCTACGCCGTCGATACGGGGTTCATCGTCTACAACGACTGGACCTATCCGCATTTCATCGGGTTGCTGAACGAACTGGGGGTCGGATGGCAGCCGAGCCGCATGAGCTTCAGCGTGCGCTGCGAGAAGACCGGACTGGAGTACAACGGCACCACCCTCAATTCGCTGTTCGCGCAGCGGCGCAACTTCCTGCGGCCGTCGTTTCTGCGCATGGTCGGGGATATCCTCAGATTCAACCGCCGCGCACCCGCCCTGCTCGAGGGCGGCGGGACCCTGAGCCTGGGCGAATATCTGGAGCGCGAAGCCTATTCCCGATACTTCATCGACCATTACATCATCCCGATGGGAGCCGCGATCTGGTCGTCGCGGCCGATCGACATGCTGCATTTTCCCGCGAGATTCTTCGTCGAATTCTTCGCCAACCACGGATTTCTGAGCGTCGACGAGCGGCCGACCTGGCGGGTGATCCGCGGCGGCTCGCGCGAGTACGTCAAGAAACTCACGGCGCCCTACGCCGCGCGCATCCGCCTGAACACCCCGGTCGCCTCCCTGCAGCGCCAGCCGCACCAGGTCGTCGTGCGCCTGAAGAGCGGCTCGCTCGAACACTTCGACCAGGTGTTCATCGCGTGCCACAGCGACCAGGCGCTGCAGCTGCTGTCCGACGCCTCCCACGAGGAGCGCGAGATTCTCGGTGCGATCCGCTACCAGTCGAACGCCGCGCTGCTGCATACGGACACGCGATTGATGCCGCAGCGGCCGCTGGCGCGCGCCGCCTGGAACTATCATCTGCCGATCGACCAGTACGAGCGCGTCACCGTCACCTACAACATGAACATCCTGCAGACGCTCGATGCTCCGGTGCAGTTTCTGCTCACGCTGAACCGCAGCGATGACGTGGATCCGCGCAAGGTGCTCGGACGTTACGATTACGATCATCCTGTCTACACCAGCGAGGCGGTCGCGGCACAGGCACGGCGGCACGAGATCAACGGCGTGCGCCGGACCTACTATTGCGGCGCGTACTGGAGCTATGGATTCCACGAGGACGGCGTGAAGAGCGCGCTGGTCGCGCTCGAGGAATTTCGCCGGCGCGAGGGTCATGCGCAGCCGCATCTACAAAGGGTGGGTTAGACATCGGCGCCTGGCGCCGACCGGCAACCGCTTCCGCTACCGCATGTTCATGATATATGCGGATCTCGCGGAGCTGCCGCACCTGTTCGACCGCACCCCGTTCTGGTCGGCGCGACGGCCCGCGCTCGCCTGGTTCAGGCGCAGCGACTACCTGGGGCCGTCCGGCGTGCCGCTCGATCAGGCGGTGCGCGATCTGGTCGAAGCGCGCAGCGGCGTACGGCCCGGCGGACCGATACGGCTGCTCACACACCTGCGCTACTTCGGCTATTGCATGAATCCGGTCAGCTTTTATTATTGCTTCGACGCCGCGGGAGACTCGCTGCAGGCGATCGTCGCGGAGATCACCAACACGCCCTGGGGGGAGCGTCATCAATACGTGCTGCCGATACCGGCCGCGACAGCGTCGGCTCAGCGGATCAAGCGCTTCGAATTCGACAAGGATTTTCACGTGTCGCCGTTCATGCCCATGGAAATGCAATATCATTGGAGCTTCAGCGAACCGCTGGACCGGCTGGTCGTTCACATGCAGAATTTTCAAGGGGGAGAGCGCGTGTTCGACGCAACGCTGGCCTTGAACGGGGAACCCGTTACGCCCCTTGCGCTCGTGCGCCTACTGGTTGCGTATCCGCTCATGACGCTGAAGGTCATCGCCGCGATCCACTGGCAGGCGGCCAGGCTCTGGCTGAAGGGCGTGAAGGTCCACGACCACCCCGCGCTCGCCAAAGCCGCCCGGGCGGCGGCTCCGTGAAGCCGAACATCATCCCGGCCGGCGATGCAGAGCGCGGATCGGAGCGCGTGCCGCCGCTCACGCGCATCGCCCGGGCGCTCTTACTGACGCAGCTGCGCAAGATCCGCAACGGCCGTCTGCGATTGGTCGATTCCGGGCAGGATGAAACCTTCGGCAGCATCACCGCGGAGGGCCCCTTCGACGTGACTCTGCGGGTGCGCGATTCGCGCTTCTACTCCGACGCCGTGTTCGCCGGCACGGTGGGTGCCGGCGAGGCCTACATCAACGGTCATTGGCAATGCGACGATCTCACGGCCCTGGTGCGCCTGATGGTGGTCAATCGCGACCTGATGAACGACGTCGACTCCGGCTGGTCGCGCCTCAGCGCGCCGCTGCTCAAGCTCGCGCATTGGCTTAACCGCAACGACAAGGACGGCAGCCGGCGCAACATCGCGGCCCATTACGATCTCGGCAACGAGTTCTTCGGCCTGTTCCTCGATGAAACCATGGCCTATTCCTGCGGCATCTTCCAGGGCGCCGATGCGACGCTGCTGGAAGCCTCCACGGCCAAGTTCGACGCCGCCTGCAGCAAGCTCGCGCTCAAGCCCGACCAGCACCTGCTCGAAATCGGCAGCGGCTGGGGCGGCCTCGCCGTCCACGCGGCGCGCAATTACGGCTGCCGCGTCACCACGACCACCATTTCGCGCGAACAATACGAATTCGCCTCCCGGCGCATCGCGCAGGCCGGCCTCGCCGACCGCATCACCTTGCTGCTGGAGGACTACCGCGACCTGACGGGCCGGTACGACGCGCTGGTGTCGATCGAGATGATCGAGGCGGTGGGGCATCAATACCTGGATGCGTACTTCCGGCAATGCAGCCGGTTGCTCAAACCGTCCGGGGCGATGCTGCTGCAGGCCATCACCATCCGCGATCAATTCTACGATCAGGCCAGGCGCTCGGTGGACTTCATCAAGCGCTTCATCTTTCCGGGCAGCTTCATACCCTCGGTGCAGTCGATGCTCGATTCGCTGGCGCGCGCCACGGACATGAAGCTGTTTCACATGGAGGATATCGGTCCGCACTACGCGCGCACGCTGCGGCTTTGGCGCGAGAGATTCCTCGCGCGCCGGGGCGACGTGCGCGCGCAGGGCTATCCGGAGAGCTTCGTGCGCATGTGGGAGTATTATCTTTGCTACTGCGAAGGCGGCTTCGAGGAGCGGCAGCTCGGCGACGTGCAGATGCTGCTGACCAAACCGCTTTCGCGGCGCCCGGGGCTGGCGACCGTCAATGCCTCGCCCGCCTGATCCCGGTGCCCTCGAGCGCCTGAAATCGGCCGTGGGCGCGGGCGGCTGGCTCGAGGCGCCCGCGGACATCGAACCGTTCCTGCGCGATTTTCGCGGGCTCTACCGCGGCGCCAGCCCGTTGGTGCTGCTGCCGGGCGGCGTCGATGAGGTGGCGCGGGTGCTCGCCATCTGCAATCACGAGGATATCGCGGTGGTGCCGCATGGCGGCAATACCGGCTACTGCGGAGCGGCAACGCCGGATGAATCCGGCACGCAGATCGTCCTCAGCCTGCGGCGCCTGAACCGGATTCGCCGGCTCGATGCCGCCAACAACTCCCTGATCATCGAGGCCGGCAGCACCCTTGCCGCGGCGCAGGCCGCGGCAAGGGCGGCACAGCGGCTCTTTCCGCTCAGCTTGGGATCGGAGGGCAGCGCACAGATCGGCGGCAATCTGTCCACCAATGCGGGGGGCACCGCCGTCCTGCGCTACGGCATGATGCGCGATCTGGTGCTCGGCCTGGAGGTGGTCCTGGCCGACGGCCGCGTCATGTCGCGGCTCAAGAGCCTGCGCAAGGACAACGCGGGCTACGACGTGAAATCCCTGTTCGTCGGCGCCGAGGGCACCCTCGGGGTGATCACGGCGGCCTCCTTGAAGCTGTTTCCCCTGCCGACCGACAGCGCCACTGCACTGGTGGGCGTGAAATCCCCGCGCCATGCGCTAAGGTTGTTCGAGCATCTGCGCGCGGCAGTGGGCGATCTGATCACCAGTTTCGAGCTGATGCCGCGTCGGGCCGTCGAACTCACCGTCCGGCACATCGCCGGGGTCGCCAATCCGCTGGCCGACGCGGCTCCGTGGTACGTGCTGGTCGAGATCAGCTCGGCCGCGGATCAGGGCCTCCCCGCCCAGCTCGCTTCGCAGCTCGCGGCGGCCGGCGAAGCGGGCGCTATCGATGAGGCGATCATCGCCACCTCGCTCGCGCAGGCGGCGGCCATGTGGAAACTGCGCGAGTCGGTCCCGGAGGCGCAGCGCCACCACGGCGCGAGCCTCAAGCACGATGTCTCCGTACCGATCTCGGCGGTCCCCGAGCTGATCGAACGCGGCGCGGAATTGGTGCGGCGCCTGGTGCCCGAGGGCGAAACCCTGGCCTACGGCCATATGGGCGACGGCAACCTGCATTTCAACGTCAGCCGCACAGGCCCGGACAGCCCCGCATTTCAGGCGCGGCGCGAGTCCTTGCAGGAGGCGATCTTCGACCTGGTCGGCGAGCTCGGCGGCAGCTTCAGCGCCGAGCACGGCATCGGCCGCCTGAAAGCCGCGGAGCTCGCGCGGCGCGCGGATCCGGTGGAGCTGTCCGTGATGCGCGCCCTGAAACGGGCCCTGGATCCGAAGGGCATCATGAATCCGGGCAAGGTGCTGGCGTGAAGGCTGCCGGCCTCGAGCGCATGCCGCTGTGCCTGCCGCGGCGCACGTCGCGGTTGCTGCTGCGCGAATTCACGCCGGCGGACTTCGATGCGGTCTACGCCTACTCATCGGATCCTCGCGTCACGCGTTACCTGTTCTTCGGTCCCCGCGACCACGACGGCACAGCGGAATACCTCGACGGCCTGATCCAGTCGCAGCAGGAGATGCCTCGCACGCGTTTCGAGCTTGCGGTCGAGGAGACCGCGACCGGCGTGCTGATCGGGGCCTGCGACCTGTCGCTCATCGAGCGGCACGTCGCCGATCTCGGCTACATGCTCTCGCCCATGCATTGGGGCAAGGGCTACGCCACCGAGATCGCGTTGGCGCTGCTCGATGCCGGGTTTTGCGAACTGCGCGCCGAACGCATCATTTCCACCGTCGACGTCAACAACAAGGCCTCGATACGCGTGCTGGAGAAAATCGGCATGCGCTGGGAGGCAGTGTTCCGCAAACACCGCCGCGCCAAGAATCGCTGGTGGGATTGCCACCTGTATGTGTTGCCGCGCCCGGTCTGGGAGGCATCCCGCGGAATTCACTCCTCCGTGTGATCCCGATCGGTGGCGTCCTGCCGGGTGCGCGCGCGGGCGCGCTCCAGGGTCTGCTGGTCCGGCATGCCGGTCCTGGCGCTGCTGCGCAGCATCAGCAGGCCGCCGAGCACGGCGCCGGCGACCAATACGAGGATGACGGCTGCTTTCAGCATCAGGATATCAGCCGCATCAGGCCCTCCTGCGCGGTGCTGGCGACCAGTCGCCCGTCCTGCGAGAAAATGCTGCCGCGGCTGAAGCCGCGCGCGCCCGAGGCGCTCGGGCTGTCGGTCGCATACAAGAGCCATTCATCGACGCGCGCGCTGCGATGGAACCACATCGCATGATCAATGCTGGCGACCACCAGATTGGGGGTCAAGAGCGATACGCCATGTGCCATGGCCGCGGTCTCGAGCAGATGGAAATCCGAGGCGTACGCGAGCAGGCATCGATGCAGCGAGTCGTCGTCCGGCAGGGTGTCGACGGCGCGAAACCACACGTAATGGGGTGATCCCGCCGGGCCGCGCGATTCCGGGGTGTCGCGGCGCGCGAAGGCGGGCGGTTGCAGCGGACGAAACTCGAACGGACGCTTGTATTCGAACAGCCGGCGCAGCTTCTCCGGCACCGGCACCTGCCTTTTCAGTTCCCGGAGGTGGAATTCCGCATCCGGCAATCCCTCGGGCGGCGTCACATCCGGCATCCGGAGTTGATGATCGAGCCCCGGCTCGCTCGCCTGGAATGACGCCGACAGGTTGAAGATCTGCTCGCCGTGCTGGATCGCCACGACGCGGCGCGTGGAGAAATGGTTGCCGTCGCGCGCCCGGTCGACCTCGTAGACGATGGGGGCGTTGAAGTCTCCGCGGCGCAGGAAATAGGCGTGCAGCGAGTGCACGGCGCGATGCTCGACGGTGGCGGTCGCCGCCACCAGTGCCTGGCCGAGCACCTGGCCGCCGAACACCTGCGGACTGCCGATGTCGCGGCTCTCGCCGCGATACAGATCTCTCTCGAGGCGCTCGAGAGTCATGACCTTCAGCAGATCCTCGAGCAGCTGATTCAATGCGCTTCCCGTTGCGGCTCCGCCGCTGCCACGCCGAGTCGCTTCTGCATGATCGGGCTGGTGGTGGTGTATTGCAGGAATTGCCGCTTGTCCGGAAAGAGATGGTGCTGGATGGCGAAAGCCGCCAGCGCGGCCTCATGAAAGCCGCTGAGGATGAGTTTTTTCTTGCCGGGATAGGTGTTGATGTCGCCGATCGCGAAGATGCCCGGCACGCTGGTCTGGAATCGCTCGGTGTCGACCTTGAGCGCCTTTTTCTCCAGGTCCAGTCCCCAGTCGGCAATCGGTCCGAGTTTCGGATGCAGACCGAAGAACGCCAGCACGTGGTCCGCGTCCGGTTGCAGCGTGCGGCCGTCGGTGGTCTTGAGTTCGAGCCGCGTGCGCTCGCCGCTGCGCTCGATGGCAACCGCATGGCCCTCGATGAATTGCATGTCGCCTGCCGCCACGCGTTCGCGCATGCGCGCGACGCTGGCCGGGGCGGCGCGGAATTCCGGCCGGCGGTGAACGAGCGTCAACGAGCGCGCTTTGCCGCACAGATCGAGCGTCCAATCCAGCGCGGAATCGCCGCCACCGCAGATGATGAGATCACGGTCTTGAAAAGCCGCGGCGGACTTGACCCGGTAATGCACAGTCGTGCCCTCCAGCGCCTCGACGCCCGGCAGTGCGAGGCGCCGCGGCTGGAAGGAGCCGAGGCCGCCGGCGATCACCACCGCGCCCGCGAGCAGGCGTGTGCCGGCCGAGGTGGCGAGCGCGATCCTGCCGTCCGGCTGCGGCTGCACTTCGGTGACCTCCTCGCCGAGGTGAAACTTGGCATCGAAGGGCTTGGCCTGCGCGAGCAGCCGGTCGATCAGCTCCTGGGCTCCGCACACCGGCAGCGCCGGGATGTCGTAGATCGGCTTGTCCGGATACAGCTCCGTGCACTGGCCGCCCGGCTGCGGGAGCGAATCGATGATGTGCGCCTTGATGCCCAGGAGACCGAGCTCGAATATCTGGAAGAGCCCGCAGGGGCCTGCGCCGATGATGACCGCTTCTGCTTGATCCGGCATGATGAATCGAATTCCTCGAGGTGGCGCTTGAATCGGCTGCGAATTGTAGCCGAACGGGGCTTTGGCATGACGACCCTTGTTTGGTTTCGCCAGGATTTGCGGGTCGCCGATAATCCGGCGCTCGCCGCCGCTCGCGAGGACGGCGGCGGCGTGGTGCCCGTGTACATTTTCGCGCCTGAGGAGGAGGAGATCTGGCGGCCGGGTGCGGCCGCCTGCTGGTGGCTGCACCACAGCCTCGACAGCCTCGCGGCGGATCTGTCCGCGCTGGGCTCGAGGCTCGTGCTTCGCCGCAGCGGCAATTCGCTCGGCGAGCTGCTCGCGCTGGCGCGCGACTGCGGCGCCGACCGCATCGTCTGGAATCGCCGCTACGAGCCTTTGATCCGGGTGCGCGATACGCGCGTGAAGGAGGCGCTGCGCGAGGCCGGAATCGCGGCGCACAGCTTCAATGGCGCGCTGCTGCACGAACCGGCCGCGGTCAAGAGCGGTTCCGGCGGCGCGTTTCAGGTTTTCACCCCGTTCTGGCGCCGCTGCCTGGCGCTACCCGATCCGCCGGCACCCGTACCCGCGCCGCGCGCCCTGCCGGTGCCGGCACACTGGCCGGTGTCGCAAACGCTGGCGGATTTTCAGCTACTGCCGGTGCGCGACTGGTGCGCCGGCATCCGCGCGGCGTGGCTGCCGGGCAGCGCCGCGGCGCAGGTGAAGCTGGATGGTTTTCTGCGCCATTCCTTCGCGGACTATGCGCAGAGTCGCAATCGACCCGACCTGTCCGGCACCTCGCGGCTGTCGCCGCATCTGCATTTCGGGGAAATCGGTCCGCGGCAGGTGTGGCATGCGGCGCGCGCGGCGGGCAGCGCCCTGTCCGCCGATTGGCGTGGATCACAATTCCTGGCCGAACTCGGCTGGCGCGAGTTCGGCCACCATCTGCTTTACCACTTTCCGCGGCTGCCGGGCGAAGCACTGCGCGCGAACTTCCGCTCTTTCCCCTGGAAATCCGACCTGCCGGCACTGCGCCGCTGGCAGCGCGGCGAGACCGGCTACCCGATCGTGGACGCCGGTATGCGTGAGTTATGGCAAACCGGCTGGATGCACAACCGCGTGCGCATGATCGCCGCGTCGTTCCTGGTCAAGGACCTGCTGCTGTCCTGGGAGGACGGCGCGCGGTGGTTTTGGGACACCTTGGTGGACGCCGATCTGGCAGCCAACACGCTCGGCTGGCAGTGGGTGGCCGGCTGCGGCGCCGATGCCGCGCCGTTCTTCCGGATCTTCAACCCAGGACTGCAAGGCGCCAAATTCGATCCGGCAGGCCGCTACGTGCGCCGCTGGATCCCTGAAATCGCGAAACTGCCCGACCAATGGCTTCATCAGCCCTGGCTGGCGCCCCCGGAGGTGCTGCGCGCCGGCGCGGTACGGCTGGGACGCGATTACCCCGAACGCCTGGTGGAGCACGGCGCCGCACGTGCGGCAGCGCTGGCGGCGCTGTCCTCGATCACGTCGAGCTCGGTTCCCACCTGACCGCTCGCCGCATAGGGCCGCGTCGCAACGTCCCCCGCCCGCGACCAAGGGATATTCTCATCAAAATTTTCTTTGTACATGTTTTGTTCAGCGTAGATGTGTACAATAACTGCACAAGGGCTCAGCGTCTTCAGCGCAGTCGCCCGTCGGCGTACCGCTTTTAGGAAATCCAAACCATGCATGCGAAGGTCAGTTCCCCTGCCGATTCTTCCCCAACCGATTCCGACCGCAGCGAACGCGAATCGACTCGCCCGATTCGGGCGCTGAACCGCGGTCTGGACGTTCTCACCGAACTCAACCGGCTCGAACGCGCACCCATCAACACCTTGGCGAGCGCCGTGGGATTGCCGCGCACCACCACTTACCGGATTCTCGAAACACTGCGCTTGGCGGGCTACGTCGAACGCGATCCGCATGACGATTGTTACCGCCCGACCATCATGGTGCGCGGCCTGTCGGACGGCTTCGACGATGAGGCCATGGTTGCGCACATCGCCAAGCCGCATCTGGCCGCGCTGTGTGAACAGATCATCTGGCCGGTGGCGATCGCGACGCCCTCGGGTGCCACCATGATGATCCGCGAGGCAACGGACCGGCAGAGCCCGCTGGCCATCGAGCATTACGGCGCCGGAGTGCGCGTGCCCATGCTGGCATCGGCCGCCGGACGTGCCTACCTGGCCTATTGCAGCCCGCCGCAACGCGAAGCGCTGATCGATCTGCTGTCGCGCTCGTCCCAACCGGAGGACCGGCTGGCGCGCAACCGCCAGGAAGTCGAGCGGCTGATCAACGAGACGCGCACCCAGGGCTTCGGCATGGCGCAGCGCGCCCGGCGCGTATCCGAGGAAACCAGTCTCGCGATTCCCCTGCGGGTGAAGGATCGGATTCTCGCGGCGATGACGGTCCGTTATGCGGCTACCGCGGTGAGCCTGCGGGCGGCGGTGGATCAATTCCTGCCGAAGATGCGCGACGTGGCGGCGAAGATCGAACACGAGTTCGCTTGATTGGGATCGCGTGATTGCGATCGCGTGATTGCGATCGCGTGATGCATGACCGCGTGATTGCGCGAACGTGGGCCACGCTCACGGCTTGGGCAGTTTGCCGAGAATGATGTCCGCGAGTTCGGAATAGCTGCCCCCGAAATGGTGGCCGCCCGACATCTTCACGGCGGAGCCGCCCCGCCCGGTCAATTGCGAACACGCCGAATCGCCGTCGTCAGCGCCATAGATGCAGACATACGGCGAGCCGCTCCAGCGTTTGAGTTCGGGCTCCGTCGGCAGACCCCCCTCCGGATTGCCCAGCCAGTGGGTGACGTGGAATTCGAAATAGGCGCTGTCGCTGATGCCGAGCAGCGCGGTCAGATCCACCATCGCGCGCGTCGGCGGCGGCAGCCGGTTGACCATGAAGGGCATGGTGTCCGCGCCCTGCGAGTAGCCGAGCAACAGCGCCCGGCTCTTGCGCCAGGCGTGCGAGTAATGCCGCAGCACGCGGTCGAGATCGGCCGCCGCCCCGGCCGGTGTGCGCGGCGACCAGAAGTATTTGAGCGAGTCCCAACCGACCACCGGGATGCCGTGCCGCGCGAGTTCATCGGAGACGTCGCGATCCAGTCCCACCCAGCCGCCGTCGCCGGACAGGAAAATGCCCAGCCAGGGGCTGCTGGTGCCGGCGGCCGCCGGCACCTCGGTCAGCGGCAGGTCGGCGACCGGCGCCGGCAGCAGGGGCGGTCGGGCCGCCTGTGGCGGCGGGGCGGTGATTTTGCCATAGGCGGCCTCGAATTGCGGCAGCCAGTTTCTCTGCACCGAATAGCCGTGGCCCACCTTCGGCAGCACGACGACCTCCGCGCCGGGCACCGCGGCGATGAATTTCTGGGTGAGCGGCGCCGGACACACCTGGTCGATCTGTCCCTGTAGCGATATCCATTTGCCCGACAGTTTCCTGGCCGGCAGGAAATCGACTCCCTGCAATTGTCCCCGCGCGTTGTTGCGCCGCGTGGACTCGATGCCGTCGCCGCGGCAAACGGGCTTCTTGAGATCCAGGTCCGGGCAGAAGCCGATACTCAAGGCGCCCTTGAACAGGCCATCCGGGGATTCGGCGAGGATCGCGTAAACCAGGGTGGCGCCGGATGAGTAGCCCACGAGCGTCGGCTGCAGGTATTGCCTGATGCCGATCTTGGCCTGCAGATAGTGGCTCAAATTTTCGAAGTCCACGTCCGGGGAAACGCATTTGTCCGGCGAGTTCTCGAGCTGTGCCAGATAATGGCGGATGTCGATGCCTGCGACCACGGCGCCCTGCTCGACCAGGGTCTGCGCCATCGAGACCACGCCGAGATTCCAGCCGCCGTCGCCCGACAGGAACAGCACCACGTCGCGCGGCGTGCTGCTGCCGCGATACACGGTCACCGAGCCGAAGCGCGAGAAATTGACTGTTTCCGCGGGGCCGGCCGTCGCCGTTGTCAGCCCCGCCAACAGGGCGATGAGGCTCATTGATCCGATGCGCACATTCACGCGGGGTCCCCTGATGTACATGTCTGTCCTCTCAACGTCCTGCCGACGCCGCCGGAAATGAGCGCGGTGACATCGAGCAGCACGCCGGCCATCGCAAGCCCGCCCGGGGCGGCCATATAGCGCGGACGCCAGTGGGGCTCGAATTTGTCCTTGAACTTGCGCAAGCCTTCGAAATGATAGAAATTCTCGCCGTAGCGCTGCACCAGGAGGCCGAGTTTATGCCACGCCGGCGCAAGCGCGTGATCTTCCAATCCGGACAGCGGCGCCATCCCCAGGTTGAACCAGCGATAGCCCTGCGCCTTGCCCCACAGCATGCATTCGATCAGCAGAAAATCGATGACTCCCTTCGGCGCCCCGTCGGTGTAGCGCATCAGGTCCACGGATAGCTCTTCGGTGCCCCCCGACCGCCAGATATTGGCGAAGGCGACGATCCGCCCGTCGCTGCGCACCACGGCGCAATCGAAGTTCGCGAGGTAGCGTTCGTCGTAGTAGCCGAGCGAGAAGCCCTTCTCCGCCGTGTTCTTGTCGGCGAGCCAGGCATCGGAGACCGCGTGCAGCTGCGGAAATATGGCTGCAAGGTCAGCGCGCGGCACCACCTCGAAGCACGCGCCGTCGCGGCCCGCGCGCCGGTGGCTTTGACGCAATTCCGCGCGCGCCGCGCCCTCCAGGGAAAACACCGCGAGCGCCACCCGCGCCTCCTCCCCGAGCTTGCTGAGGTTCAAACCCAGATCGATGTACAGGGGCAGATTGTCCGGCGTCACCTGGTAGAACACCGGGGTCGCCGCCATGCGATCGCAGTTCTCGATGAAGCGCCATGCCAGCGTTTCGCGCACGTCCGGCGGTCCGACCGGATCCCCCATTACCACCCAGCTGGCGCCGGACACCTGATACATGATGAAGCCGCTGCGTTCCGCGTTGAACAGCAGATTCTTGTCGCCGAGCAGGGCCAGATTCGACGTGGTATCCGGACACGCGGAAATCAGTTCGGCGGCGCGTCCGAAGTCGGCGCCGCTCGGCATCCGCGCCGTCGCCACCTCCGGTCGCAGCAGACGCCACAGCGCGTAGGCCGCGGCGATGATCACGGCCAAAAGCAGGGCGCGCAAACTGCGCGGCGCCTGCGCCTCGAAGGCGAATTGCCACCAAAGATCGTTGGCGTAGGGAACGTTCCGATAGGCGAATCCCACCAGCCAGCCGGCGCCCAGCAGCACCAGCAGCAGCCCGGCGATCCACGGACCGGAAAAGCGCTGCTCAATGAGCGATGCCCGCCGCGAGAAGCGGCCGCGTGCAGCCACCAGCAGGGCCGCGACGCAGCCCAGCACGGCGGCTTCCTCGTAGTCGAAGCCCTTGAGCAGGGACAAGAGGATTCCCGCGCACAGCAGCCACAGCGTCAGCCACCACGCGGCGTCGAGCCGCCGGTACAGGCCGTTCGCAATGATCAGCAGGCCGACACCGACCGCGCTGCCGAGCAAGTGCGAGAGCTCCAGCACCGGCAGCGGCACGAAACCGCGCAACAGAGCGAGTCGGTTGCCGAGTCCCGGCGTGGCGCCGGAGAACAGCAGCACCGCTCCGGCGATGAACACCGCGATCGCCGCCGCCTGGGGCGTCACGGCCAGCAGCCAGTTTCGCGCGAGCCGCGCGAGCCGTACCGCCGGGCCGCGGTGTATCCACGCCTCGTGCAGGCCCAGCAGCAGCAGCGCCAGTGCGAACGGAAACAGATAATAGATGGCGCGATAGGCGAGCAGCGAACCCAGCAGCCGGTCGGGGGCGATCCCCGGCAGCAGCAGCAGCAGCACGGATTCGAACACGCCGACCCCGCCCGGCACGCTCGAGATCACGCCGGCGGCGATGGCGATCAGATACAGCCCCGCGAACGCCGCGAAGCCGACGTTCACCGGTGGCGGCAGCAGCACGTAAAGCACGCCTGCCGCGCACAGCTGGTCGCAGCAGGCGACGCCGATCTGGGCGAAAGCGAATGCCGGTCCCGGGATCGACAGTGAAATCCCGCGAAACTGCAGCGGACCGCGCCGCCGCAACGACAGCGCGAGGTAGGCCGCGACGCCCGCCAGCAGCGTGAGCCCCGCGCCGATCGCGACCGGCGTCTTGACGTGCAGGATCGGTGCGCTGACCCGTGCCGCACTGAGCAGCGACACGCCGAGCAGAAAGGCGAAGCCGAGCGCGAACGTGAGTGTGCCGAAGGCGATGATGGTCGCGATCTGCCTGCCGCTCAGGTCCAGCGCCGAATAGGCCCGGTAGCGGACCGCACCGCCGCTCAGCATGTTGAATCCGACGTTGTGCCCGATGGCATACGCCATGAACGAGGCCAGGGCCACCCGCGGATACGGCAGCCGCGCACCGACGAAGCGCACTCCGAGGGCATCGTAGAGCGTCAGACTCGCGTATCCCGCCACCGCCAGCAGCGCCGCGCGCAGCGACGCCGACGCCGGAATGGCGCGAACATGCGCGGCGATGTCGCGCCAATGATAATGCCCGAGCACGCGATGCAGCCAATACAAGGCCAGTCCGAACAGGACCAGGCCAAGTAACGCGGTCCATGCCGGGGCTCTGTTCGAGGGCGCCATAAGCGCCTATCGTACCAGCGCGCCGAAACTGCTAGGGTTGGCAATGGCAAAATTCAGCAACGTTCAAGAGGGTGACTTCTCATGAGTTCCGCCACCGACCGCCAGGCAACGATGGATTCGACGCAGGTGTATCACGAACAGATCTTCACCGATCGCAAAGTCGGCACCATCCGCCGGTTGACGCCGGTCAAATCCGACGGATCGGCAGATGCCGCGCGGCCCGTGCTGTTCGTGGGGCAGGCCCAGATCATGACGCCGATGGGGGCCGTGCCGATCAGCTTCGAACTCGACGCAACCACCCTGGACGGCGCCATTGCGAAGTTCGGACCGGCTGCGGAAGCGGCGGTACAACAGACCATGCGCGAGCTGCAGGAGATGCGCCGCGAGCAGGCCTCCTCACTGGTGATCCCCGACGCCGCCGGTGCTGGGCTCTCGAATCCGGATCTTCTGGGGCGCGGGGGCCGGACGCGCCGCTGATGACCGGCCCCGCTGCCTAGCGGGATTCCAGTGCGTGCCAGCGCGCGTACGCAGCCTCGATGTCGGCCGTCAATTCGCGCAGACGCTCGAGCGCGGCGGCGGCGCGCACCGGCGACGCGCGAAACAGCTGCGGGTCGCCGATATCGGATTGCAGCCGCCCTTGTTCGGCCTCCAGCGTCTGGATCCTGGCCGGCAGCGCCTCGATCTCGAGCTGCTCATGGTGGGAAAGTCGACGGCGCTTGGGCGCCGCGCGGGCGGCGGTCGCGGCAACCGCAGCGGCCGGCGCAGCGGAGGCGGTTGAGGCCATCGCGCGCGGCGGCGCGGGCACCTTGCGCTGACGCAGCCAGTCGCTGTAGCCGCCGACGTACTCGTTGACGCGGCCCGCACCCTCGAACACCAGCGTGCTGGTCACGACGTTGTCGAGGAATTCCCGGTCGTGGCTCACCAGCAGCAGGGTGCCCGCATAGTCCGCCACCAAATCCTCGAGCAGCCCCAGCGTCTCGACGTCCAGATCATTGGTGGGCTCGTCCATGATCAGCAGATTGCTCGGCTTGGCGAACAATCGCGCCAGCAGCAGCCGGTTGCGCTCTCCGCCCGACAGCATGCTCACCGGAGCCTGCAGGCGTTCGGGCGGAAACAGGAAATCGCGCAAGTATCCCGTCACGTGGCGCACACGTCCGTTGATGGTGACGCTGTCGCCGCTGCCGCCGGTCACGTTGTCCATGATGCTGGCGGTGGGATCGAGCTGTTCGCGCTGCTGGTCGAAGTAGGCGGGCAGCAAAGAGGTGCCGCGGCGCACCTCGCCGCTCGTCGGCTCGAGCTCGCCGACCAGCAGGCGGATCAAGGTGGTCTTGCCGCAGCCGTTCGGGCCGATGATGCCGATGCGGTCGCCGCGCATGATGCGCGCCGAAAAATCGGCCAGCACGGTCCGCGCACCGAAGCGTTGGCAGACGTGCACCGCCTCGAACACCAGCTTGCCGGACAAGGCCGCGTCCTGAGCGCGCACCTCGACCTGGCCGATGCGCTCGCGGCGCTCGCGGCGCTGCACGCGCAGCTGTTCGAGTGCACGGACCCGGCCTTCGTTGCGCGTACGGCGCGCCTCGACACCCTGGCGGATCCATGCCTCCTCCTGCGCCAGCTTCTTGTCGAACAGCGCCGCATGCCGCGCCTCCACCTCGAGGGCGGCGCGCTTCTGCTCCACGTAATCGTCGTAATTACCGGGCCACGAGCGCAGCTGCCCGCGGTCGAGTTCGATGATGCGCGTCGCCACGCGGCGCACGAAGGCGCGGTCGTGGCTGATGAACAGCAGCGCCCCCTCGAATTCCAGCATCATGTTCTCGAGCCAGCCGATTGCCTCGATGTCCAGATGATTGGTGGGTTCGTCGAGCAACAGAAGATCCGGCGCACCGACCAATGCACGGCCCAGCATGACTCGCCGCCGCCAGCCCCCGGACAGTGCCTTCATGGGCGCATCCCGGTCGAGCCCCAGCCGTGCCATGACCTGGTCCACTTGCAGCTCGAATTGCCAATCTGCCTGGTGGCCGTCGCTGCGGCCGCCTTCGACCACGCCGTGCACCGTCGCGTCGCTCGCCGCCGCCACTTCCTGCGCGAGGCTCGCCATACGCGCGCCGGGCCTCACCCAAACCTCGCCGCTGTCGGCGCAGATCTCTCCCGCGAGCAGCCTCATCAGCGAGGATTTGCCCTCGCCGTTGCGGCCCACCAGGCACACGCGTTCGCCGCGGCGTATCTGCAGCGTGACGTGATCCAGCAGGGGCTTCAGGCCGAAACTTAAGGAGACCTTGTCGAGGCGCGCGGTGGGCATGAGGCCGCGTATTCTGCTCTACATCCCCACCCAGAGCGATATATACAGGCCGCGTTGAGCGGATTTGCCGGCGATGCGGCCGAGATCCGTCCAGGCGGCGACCAGCGACAGGTTCTTCACCGGGCCCCACGCCAGAAACGCATCCCCGGCGGCGTCCTCGCGGAATGCGCTCAGATTGCTCGGCTTGTCGCGGTATTCCGCGCCGAGCAGGATCTGGTCGGTCAGCCAGACCGCCGCGGAGCCCTCGGGTTCGAGGGAATAGCCGCTGCCGTCGCCGCCGAATCCAAGCAGACCGAATTGGTTCGCGCGGGTGCGGCGCAGCGTGGCGTCGATGATCACGTTGTGGCCGGCCAGCGCCGCGAAATACAGCTTGGTGGCGGCAACGTACAAATCGACGTCCTCGCCGCTCGCGGCGCCCACCGCATGCGGGATCGCGTCGAAGTCGAGCGTCCGCTTCCATTGGGCGCCGAACGCGACCTGCGGCAGCCAGCTGTCCGGCGCAAACACGGCGTCGCCGATGACGCGGACCTTGAGGCCGACGATGTCCTGTCCGAGGGTCAACCCGGGCACGACCGAGCCCGCATCGAAGCGCTGGCGGGCCGCGGCCAGCTCCACCCTATCGTCGATGTCCACGCTGGCGCCGGCGGCGCGCAGTGAAAAATCGTCGGTGGTGACGTAGGTCGCGAAGCCGCTCGCACCGATCTGCTCGTCGGTGCCGAGGCCGCCGATCAGCGCCCACGGCACCAGACCGCCGCCGCCGGCGCCTTCGACTTCGCTGACCGCGCCGGTCCATGCGAGTCGATCGCCCGCCGCGGCGGGACCAACGGTCGCCACGCACAAGCAGACCACACATGGGGAAAACCCTGAACGAATGATCGCCCGCATTCACCCATCCATCTCATCGCCGCGCGGCGTTAAAGGCTTATCGGCCGCGTGCCGATAATCCTTGAGTTGATCAGGCAGCGAAATATTGTGGGCAAGCGCACAGCCCCACCGCGCCGTCCCGTTTAACCTAAAACTTTGCCGGCGCCAATTATGACAACTGTTAAATACGCATTGCTCGCTCTGTGGCTGGCCTGCGCGCTGGGCGCGGGCGCATCGCGTGCCGCCGGCGCGAGCTTGTACGAACGGCTCGGCGGCGAGAGCGGCGTCGGCGCGATCGCCGATTCGCTCATCGATCGCGTGGCCGCCGATCCGAAGCTCGGCGCCAGCTTCAAGGACGCCAAGCTCGACCGCATCAAGCGCCTGCTCGCCGAGCAGATCTGCGATCTGGCCGGGGGGCCGTGCCATTACTCGGGCGACAGCATGCGCCAGGTCCACGCCGGCCATCACATCACGCAGGCCGACTTCTACGGCATGGTGGCGACGCTGCGCGCGATACTCAAGGAGCGCGGGGTCGGCGTGTCGGCCACCAACGAGCTGCTGCGCCTGCTCGCCCCGATGAAGCGCGACGTGGTCGAACCGTCCGCAGGAGCACGTCGGTGAACGGCGCGTCACCCGGCGCTCGTGCGGGCCGCACCGCGGCGCTGATCGGTTCGATCGCACAGACGGCGATGTTCGCGCACGCGGCCGGCGCCGCGGTGGTGTCGGTGCACGTGGTGGGCGCCTCGGGCATGCCGGCTGCCGACACGGTGCTGGTTTTCGATCCGCTCGATGGCGAGCCGCCCGCCAGCCGCAATTCGGCGATCATCGACCAGGTCCACAAGCAATTCGTGCCGCGAGTCACGGTGGTACGCACCGGCACCTCGATCACCTTTCCGAACAGCGATCAGATCCGCCATCAGGTGTACTCGTTTTCGCCCGCCAAGAAGTTCACCTTGAAGCTGTATGCCGGCATGCCGAGTGAACCGGTGACCTTCGACACGCCCGGACTGGTGGTGCTCGGCTGCAACATTCACGACAACATGGTGGCCTTCGTCGGCGTGGTGGACACACCCTATTTCGCCAAAACGCCGCCTTCGGGCATCGCCGAGTTGAACCTGCCGGCCGGCCGTTATCGCCTGCGCGTCTGGCATCCGGATCTGGCCGCCGCCGTGCCGCCGCGGCAGGTCGAGGTGCAGGCTGCACCCCTGACGCTGGCGGTGGTCGTCGACCTCGCGAACTCTCCCGCGTCGGTCGCGGCTTGGCCTTGACGGAAACGCCGTGCCGCTACGCACCCGCATCGCCGTCACCTTCGTCCTTCTGCTGGCGGCCGTGCTCGCGGCCGCCTTCGGCGCCGTGTCCGCGGCCAACCACGGCAACGCCGAACGCGAGGTGCAACGCCAGCTCGATGTCGGAGCACGGGTGTTCCTGCGCGTGCTCGACGCCAATCGCCGGCAGCTGACGCAGGCCGCGCAGGCGGTGGCCGCCGATTACGGCTTTCGCGAGGCGGTTGCGGCTCGCGACAGCGACACTCTCGCCTCGGCCCTCGAGAACAGCGGCGCGCGCATCGGCGCGGCCATGGTGGTGCTGACCTCGCTCGACGACAAGGTCATCGCGGCGGTGGGATCGAACGCCACGGCCGGCATGACCTTCCCCGTTTCCCGTCTGCCCATTGGCGCCGCGCGCGGCGACGGCAGGACCACCATCATGGTAGAGCGGGGCCACGTCTACCAGCTGGTGTCCGTGGCGGTGCGCAGCCCCCTGCCGGTGGCGTGGATCGTCATGGGGTTCGAACTCGACTCGAAGGCCGCCACTGAGTTGGCCGACATCACCGGCCTCGCCGTCACCCTCTCGTACCAATCCGGCAACGCCTGGTCGACCGCGGTCAGCACGGCGCCCGCCGCCGAGGCCCGCGCCACGGACCTCGCCACGCGGCACATCACCTTGTCGGAGGAGCCGGGCGCCAACGTGGTGGCGACGCTGTCGCGTTCGCTCGCCGACGCCAGGGCGCCGTTCGCGCGCCTGACCGACGTGTTATTCCTCATCGCTGCGGTGAGCCTGGTCGGTTCGGGCTGCGCGGCGTTCTGGCTGGCGCGCAACATCACCCGGCCGCTCAAGGATCTGACGGACGCCGTCGACCAGATGCGCGGCGGCACCTATGATCTGCCCGTGACCGTGCAGCGCGGCGACGAACTCGGTGTCCTCGCCGAGGGCCTGCAGCTCATGCAGGCCGCGGTTCAATCCCGCGATCAATCGATCCGCCAGCTCGCCTACGAGGACTCCCTCACCGGACTGATGAATCGCACCGCCTTCGGTGCGTCGCTCGCCGGCGCGCTGGCCGAGCCGGGGGCCGACCGGATCGCGGTGGCGCTCATCGACCTGAACCGGTTTCGGCGCATCAACGAACACCTCGGATATTCCGTGGGCGATGCGGTGCTGATCAAGATCGCGCAGCGCCTGACCAAGGCACCGGCCGCCGGACAGGCGGTGGCCCGGCTCGCCGCCGACCAGTTCGCCGCCTATACGCGGCTGGCGCCGGACGCGACGCTGCAGAATTGGGGCGCATCGCTCCTGAGCCGTATGGTCGATCCGGTTTCGGTCCAGGCGCAGCTGATCGACGTGAGTTCGACCGTCGGGCTCGCCATTGCACCGACCGATGCCGCGGTGGCGGATGAGCTGATGCGCTGCGCCGACCTCGCCCTGGAGCGCGCCCGCCGGGAGAAGCGCGTGCTGGCGGTTTACGAGGTTGCACTGAAGACGGAGTCGCGCGATCAGCTGTCGCTGCTCGGCGAGCTGCAGCACGCGGTCGATCATGATGAGCTGCGCATGTACTTTCAGCCGAAAATGGAATTCGCCGCCAACCGGGTCGCCGGCGTGGAGGTTCTGCTTCGCTGGCAGCATCCCACGCGCGGTCTGCTGGGTCCGGCGGCATTCGTGCCCTTTGCCGAACAGACCGGCTTCATCCGGCGCCTGACCCGCTGGACGCTCGATCGCGCCGTGGCACAAGGCGCCGAATGGTACCGCGCCGGCCGGCCGCTGCCGGTGGCGGTCAATGTCAGTGCCGACGACATCGGCGACAGCCGCTTCGATTTGCGCGTGGCCAGCGCCCTCTCGCGGCACCGCTTGCCGCCGGGCCTGCTGACGCTGGAGGTCACGGAAAGCGGATTCTTCGAGGATCCCACGCGCGCGCTGCAGATGCTGGACGCGCTGGCGGCGCTCGGCGTGATCCTGTCGATCGACGATTTCGGCACCGGCTATTCATCGCTCAGCCATTTGGCGCGCATGCCGGTGCACGAGGTGAAGATCGACCGCAGCTTCGTACTCGGCCTGGAATCCGACGCCGAGTTCGCCGCCGTGGTGCGCTCCGCGATCGACATGGGCCACAGCCTGGGGCTCAAAGTGGTGGCCGAGGGCATCGAAACCGAGGCCGCGGCGGCGCGGCTGCGCGAATTCCAGTGCGACATCGGCCAGGGCTATTTGTATGCCAAGCCCATGCCGGCCAATGAGTTGGAGAACTGGCTGGTCGGCAAGACGCGTGTCCCGGTGGTCGCGGTACCGGTGGACTTCGCGGTCGACGACGTCACCGACACGGTCACCCTGACCACCCATTAGTCCGCCGGAACCCGGGGCATTGCCCGGTGGCACGGCCCGGCGTAGGCTTCGCTCCCACCCTCTAAATTGTCGGAGAAACAATATGATCGGGGATAGCGCCATCAGAAAAGGCATCGTCGACCGCGCCATGGCCATCCTGCTCAGGCCCAAGCTCGAATGGCCGGTCATTGCGGCCGAGCCGGACACCGTCGGCGGCTTGTATACGCGCTACATCCTGATCATGGCGGCGATTCCCGCGGTCATGGGCTTCCTCAAAATGTCCGTGATCGGGGTCGGGCTGCCCTTCATGGGCACGATGCGCATCGGCATCGGTGCAGGTTTGACGGGCTTCATCGTGAACTACGTGCTCAGCCTGGTGGGCGTCTTTTTGGTCGCGCTGCTCATCGACGCGCTGGCGCCGAGCTTTGGCGGACAGAAAGATCGGGTACAGGCCCTCAAGACCGTGGCCTATGCGTACACCGCGGCCTGGGTCGCGAGCATCGGACAGATCATTCCCGGGCTGTGGATCCTGATCACGCTGGCGGCCCTGGTCTACGGCATCTACCTGCTGTACGTCGGACTGCCCGTCACCATGAAATGTCCGCCCGACAAGGCCGCCGGCTACACCGCCGTCACCATCATCGTGGCGATCATCGTCGGCTGGGTCGTCGGATTCTTCGTCGGCGCCGCCACCGGCATGGGCGGGGCGATGATGGGCGCCGCCGGCCGCAGCGCCTACTCCGGCAGCGATGCCACGTTCGACGCCAACAGCCCGCTCGGCAAACTCGCCGCCATCGGCAAACAGGCCGCGATCGCGGGCAAGCAGATGGATGCCGCACAGAAGTCCGGCGACGCCGATGCGCAGGCCGCCGCCGCCAAGGCGATGGTGGCCGCGACTCTCGGCGGCGGCCTCAAGGTCGAAGCGCTGGCGCCCGACCGGCTGAAGTCATTCGTTCCCGATTCGATCGGCGGCATGAAGCGCACGGACCTGTCGGTGGAGCGCAACGGCGCGCTCGGCATGCAGGTGTCCAAGGCCCATGCCAGCTACGCCGATGACGCCGGCCACTCGGTGAAATTGGACGTCACGGATCTCGGCGGCGCCAAGGGGCTGATGTCGCTGGCCGGATTCGCGGGAGTCGAGCAGGACACCGAGACCGATCACGGCTACGACAAGACCTACCGCTCCGGCGATCGATGGATTCACGAGAAGTGGGACAGCGGCGGCAGGGACGGCGAATACGGCGTCATTGTCGGGGGACGATTCTCGGTGAATGCCCAGGGCACCGCCGCCAGCCTCGATGACCTGAAGTCTGCCGTGGCGAGCGTCAATCTCGCCGGCCTCGAAGCACTCAAGGACGACGGCGTGCAGAAGATTCAGTGATTTTCAGGGCAGCGCCCTGAGCAGCGGCGTCGTGGTGTTTTCGAGCGGCGTGCGATCGACGTTGATGACCATGGCAACCGAGGTGTAGAAGCCGAGCGTGCCGATCATGTCGATCAGGTTCTGTTCGCTGAATTTGCCGAGGAAACGCCCGTAGGTTGCGTCGCTCACGGACCTATTGGCGAGCAGCTCCGCGGCGAAGTCGTAGGCGACCCCTTCGTCCTCGGCCAGGAGGGCGGGCCGCCGGCCCTCCGCAATCGCATCGAGGGTTTCCTGTTTGACGCCGGCCTTGAGTGCCAGGGGATAGTGGTGCCGCCATTCGAATTGCTGGGTCCACTGGCGCGCCACCAGCATCACGGTCTGTTCGAAGATCCGCGGATTGAGCGAGTTATGAAACAGGATGTAATCGCCGAGCCCCCCGATGCGCGTCATGAGTTCGGGACTGCGCAGCATCGGCACCATGGGCGGGGGCAGCCGGCCGCGTTGGCTCGACACCATGTCGGCGACGATTTTTTTCTGCGCGTCGGACATTTGTTCCTGCGGGATGGGCGGCATCCGCTCCTGCCCGGCCGCGCCGAACGCGGCGGCGCACAGGATGATGACGGTGCACAGGTGCTCGAGGCGCGGCGTTGGAATCATGATTGACGTCTCCCATAGGTCTTGGAAAAACCGTTGCGCGAATTGGTGACGGTGAAGCTGCCGTCGGGCTGTGCAGACACCTTGATCCAATAGGCGGGCGCGTGATTCGGATCGCCGATGTCAGCCGCCGGCTTGCCCATGGTTGCGGGCGGCGGCGGATCGGCGATCACGCCGGCGGTGGTTGCGGGCGTCTCCAGATTCGCAATGTATCTGCCGGGCGCGTTGTACTCCGTCGAGGCATTCGCGGACCAGTGCAGCTGCCACAGATCCTCGAGTCCCGGGGAGGAATACAGGGTCTTGAAGCTGTCGACGTCAGCGCCCTTGCGGGTGCCGTTGTTCATCACCACCACCCTCGGACTCAATCCGAAGATCAGGGCGGGCGCCCCGGACCAGGCAAGTCCATGATGGGTGGTGAGCAGCAGATCGACGCTGCCGATAAGGTTGACCGGACAGGCGAGCTGACCTTCCCAATTCCACAGCAGGTCGCCCAGATCGACCGCGCGGAATCGGCCATAGCGGATCACGCTGCCCACGGATTGGGCATTTTCCGGGCCTTCCCGGATGTCCTTGGGTGCAAAATCGGCGCAGTACGGATTTGCCTCGCCTGCCCCCGGCGCTCCGAGCATGCTGCCCTCGAGGGTCTTCCCGGCGGAGGACACGATGGTCCATTCGATGCCCCGCACCGGCAGCCGGTCCCCGGGCCTGACGATACGATGCGGCGCGGACAGGGTCGCCGCGTCGTAGGCCTTCTTCGAGTCGATCAGCCGGGATTCGACGCTGGGTCCATGATCCACGTAGTTCAGAATGGGCACGAGCTTGGCGAGTTCCAGATACCCGCCGATGTGGTCGCCGTGATAGTGCGTGATCAACAGGTAGTCGATCTTCTTGACGCCGGCGGCGCGTATCGCCTCCATGATCCGCTCCGCATCGCGCGTGCCCGGATTGCCGGTGTCCACCAGCACCGCCTGCCCGCGCGGCGTGGCGATGAGCGTCGCCTGGCCGCCCTCGACGTCGATGAAATAGATGTCCAGCGCCTTCTGCGCGGGCCGTGCAACCGCCGGGGTGGGACAGGCGCCGGCCAGCGCCACGGCCACGCTCACGCTCACGCTGAGGATTTCGATCAGGTATCGCCGCATGCTGTCCCCCGATGACGATTGGCGGGGGAATTCTACTCCGTGGCGAGCACCGGATGCAGGGTATGCACCTCGGGTTTGCCGTCGAAGCAGGCCATCAGGTCTTCATGATCGGTGCTGGCCTCCAGATGCGCGCGCAAGCCCTGCTCGCCGGCGAACACCTCGATCACGGTGTAGACCAGGGGATCGCCGGCCTCCGCATACAGATCGTATTTCAGTGTGCCCGGCTCATGCGCCGCGGCGCGCGCCCGGCGGGTGGCGAAGATGCCTTCGAAGCGGCTCTGTGCACCGGGCAGCACCCGGATGCGGGCGATCATGATGACCCTGTCCAATCGCATCTCCTGTTCAACCGCGGGCGATGGGCAGCAGGGTTTCCCCGAGCAGCCGTCCGAAGGCCAGCGCCGGCGTGACCGACATGCCGCCGCAGTAGGATTTTCCCTGTAGCGCCGCCATCCCCAGCAATTCCCCCGCCGCGTAGAGATTCGGAATCGGATGCGCACTTCGCGTGATGACCCGCAGCCGGGAATCCACCGCCAGTCCCGCGGTATCGAGCAGATAATAGCCCTGCATGCGCACGGCATAAAACGGCGGCCGCGCGATGGGCAGCGGCATGTGAGTCCGGCCCAGGACGTCCATGCCGCCGGCCTGCGCCTGATTGTAGGCGGACACGGTCGCCCGCAGGCCGGGCGCATCGATCCCGGTCAGGGCGCACAGATCCTCGAGCGTCGCGGCCTTGTAAAACAGCGGATACACGCCGAATGCCGCGATGATGTCGCTCTTGCTCCATTCGCGGCTGAGCGAGGGCGCAGCCTGTAGGATGGCATCATCCAAGATGACCCAGCAGCGCTCCTCCGGCTGCCGGGCCAGTGCCTTTTCCTTGTCGTCAAAGCTCGGCGTGTCTTCGGCGACGAAGCGCTCGCCACGGATGTTCACCCAGATCTCCCATGCCGGGCGATAGACGGGATCGGTCAGCAGATGCAGCAGTAGCGGACTCGGTACGGTGTCGCTGGCGAGCACCGCATTAAAAAGCGGCTGATGACATTCCTGGCCGCGCACATAGCCTCCCGCGGCCACCCCCATGCTGATGCCGGCGCCGCGGCTGAACGCATTGACCGTATTGCCGTAGTCACGCACGCCCTCCAATTGCTCGAACATCGCGGCATTCGAGATATAGCCACCGCAGGTCAGCACCACGCTGCGGCCGGCGTACGCCCGCGGATGGCCACCGGCGGGGGCCGCGAACACGCCGGTGACCTCGCCGCCGGGCCGGTGCTGCATCAGCGCCGTGACCTCGGTGTCGAGCAGCAGCGTGACGTTGCCGCATTCGATTTCCTGCTGCAGCTGCCTCTCGAGGATGTCGAGCACGGACAGGCCGCCGCGCATGCCCCAGAAATATCGGCGCTTCGAATACGGATCATGGCCGCCGCTCAGCACCGGATGTCCCGGCCTGATCTCGAAGCCGTGGTCCATCAGCCAGTCGGCGGCCCTGGCGGCATTCTGCACCGCCAGCCGCAGAATTTCCGGATTCGCCGTGCCGCGGCTGATGCGCATCACGTCGTCGTAATGCTCCTGGGGGCTGTCCTCGATGCCGAGGGACTGTTGCAGCCGGGTGCCGGCCGCACTCATCTGCCCCGAGGACAGCCATAGCGTGCCGCCGATGCGCGACGCCGCGTCGATCAACAGCACCCGGGCGCCGCGGCGCGACGCAAAGATCGCGAGAGGCATGCCGGCCGTGCCGGCACCCACCACGATGACGTCCCAGGGATGTGTGTCATTCGCAATCGAACCGGCCGCCGTCATGCCCGCCAGGGCGGCGATTTGGCCAAGGAACCGCCGTTTGGAGCAGGCGTGGTCCATGATGTCGCGGCCGCCGTCCCGTCAGGCCGCCTTCACTCCGGTGATCTTGCCGAAGATGGCCGTCTTGTCGCTGCGATCCTCCACCGTGAATCCCACCTTGCGCATCTCGGCGTCGAAATCCACGGTGGCATGCTCGAGCCGCCAGCGTTCATTGTTCCAGCGATGATCCTTCCATTCGCCGTAGCGCCTAAAGGCCGTGGCTGAAGCCGACAGATTGAAATCCATGGGGTAGAACACGCCGCCGGGTCGCAGTATGCGGTGAACCTCCGCGATGATGGCGCGGCTGGTGTCGGCCGGCACCTCGTGAAACAGGATGTAGGAGATCACGATGTCGAAATGACCGTCCGGGTAGCGGGTGTCCTCGGCCAGACGCTGGGTGAAAATCACGTCCCGATCCAGATCGACCGCCCGCATGTGCGCATAGCGCAGCATCGGCGCGGCGACGTCGAGTCCCGTGACCTCCGCCGGTGGAAAGCGCTCCTTCATCGCCACCGCGAGCTGTCCGATGCCGGTGCCGAGATCGAGAATGCGCTTGACGCCGCCGTCCTGCGGAACGGGACAGGCCGCTGCATAGCCGAGGTGCCGTTCATCCTGGTCGTTGCCGCCCCGATAGAACATGTTGGTGGCGTAATGATAGATGTGGCCCGCAAACGGATTGCCGACATAGCCGCCGGGCTGCTGGTGGATCTCGTGGCGCGCGTACTGCGGGATGGGAAGATCCGGGTTCAATTCGAGCCGTCCCGGTCCCGCGCGGTCGGCGGCCTCGAGCACCGCGAGATAACGTTCAGCATGGCCCTTGAAATGTCCGTCGAGAATGTCGTGCTCGTAGTTGTGCGCGCTGAACCAGACGCGGTCGCGCATGGCGATCACCGGATCGGATTCGAACAGGGCCGTCGCGGTCTCGACCGGCAGCTCCTTCGTCGGGTCGAGCCCCTTCGCCTTGATGATGGCCTCACCATGCGCCCGCGCCGCCTGGGCGAGCTCTCCGGTGGTGGAGAACGCGGTCACGCCGGCCATGAAGTCCTGCCGGCTCTCGAGATCGAGCAGCGGCAACCGCTCCAACCGGCCGACCGCACCGCGGGGATCATATTCCACCGGTAGCTTGCCGGACTTCGCATGGGCCCTGCCGGCGCCCGCCAGCATCGGCAGGAGGGCGGCGAGGGCGGATCCCACGGAGATGAACGAACGTCGATTGAGCATGCGGGCGGCTCCTTCAGGATCCGGATGGGATGATGGGTGCGATGAACGGGCCGAAGGCATTCTTGATCATCAGATCCCGCTCCGCGGCCCAGGCCTTCTCCTGTTCCGGGGTGGGTAGGTAGCTCTCGATGCTGTCGAAGTTCACCTCGCGCTTGGCGGTCATCAGGCTCTCGATGATCTTCAGCCGGCGCTTGTCGGCCCAGACTTCCGCGCCGATCGCCAGGATGGCATGCATCATGCCGTCGAGCGTGGGATTGCCGAGAAACACGGCGTTGCGGGTTGCGCTTGGAATGAACTCCACCGTGTAGGTGGGCCGCGGGGCGTTCGAGTCAGCCATTTCGATCTCCTGAGAAAGGATGAGCGGTTACCAATTCCGTTTCGATGCGAAGTAGCGCGATGCATCCACAAAGTCCGCCGGAATGTACGACCCCTGCAGGTTGGGGCTGTAGCGCGGCACGTACTGGCCGTACACCGCCAGCACCATCGCCATCGGAATCTCCGGAAGCGTGTGGGTCTTGCGGAATTCAGCGATCGGGATGGTGGCCGTGACGAATTCCTCGTTCTCGGTCTGCGCCTTGGCGAGCACGCGCCCGCCCGGGGCGTAGATCACCGTGCCGCCCGCACCGCTGGCCTCCGGAAATCCGGGATTTCCGGGCGAGATGGAATTGTTGGGTACGACGGTGTAGATGCGGTTGAACATCGACGAAGTGAGCGGATCCTCGGTTGCGAAGCCGCCCGAGGCGGTGCGCAGTGAAATCTCCATCCCCTTCAAGGACAGCGCCCGGTAGATGTCCGGCTCGAACGGCGGACCGGTCAGGGAGATGTTGCCGATCTCGGTGCGTGCGAGCGGCAGCACCGCATCCGTGCCGTACATCTCCGTGTACCGATCGAGAACGTCGTAGATCGACGTGGTGTACAAATCCCAGTTGGGGCGGAAGCCCCGGCCGTTGTGCGCCTTCCAATGCTTGGCGATGACGCCGCCATCAGGTCCGATCAGAACCCCGAGGCTCAGCAGGTGGCCGGGCCACTGCGGATCGCGGGCGAAGGTGGCGAACGAGACATGGCAGCCGTATTGCCGCGCCTTCTTGCCGAGCAGTCCGGTTTCCTCCCCGGGCACCTCGATGGCGACGCGCAGCGCCTCCTCGCGGCTCCAGGGATTCCAACCCATGATCGGCTGCTCGTGAAAGCACACCAGATCCTGCGGACCGGGGAATCCATTGGCATCGTCGATGAGTTCGATCATGTGATCGAGGTTCTCGCGGATCTGCTTCTGCGGATTGCGCGCGTCGGCCGCCCGGATCCTCGACTGAACCGCGGTGACTTTCAGGGAATCGCGCTTGAGCGGCACCGTGGCATATTTGCCGTCGCGGGCGACGAGGTCGGAGGAGCTGTCGGGCACGGCCCGGATCCCGGCGGACGGGCTCGGGGCTGACCGGGCACCGGCGCCCATGGCTGCCGACGCAAGTCCCAGGGCCGTCGCCGAAATGGCCTCCCGGCGCGACATCCCGCCGCGAATGGGCGAACGCTTCCGTTCCGGGTCATCCAGCTTCACCGCGCCACCCTCCTCTGCTCGCTCCTTATGGTCTCAGGAGGTGCTGGGACCTGCGGCTGAAAAATCGGCTTGCCCGGCATGCGGGCACCCGGCTCGCGCGACGCTGGCAACATCCTTTTAAACCCGGACGTTGCGAGGACCGACATTGCGAAGATCCCGGACATTGCGAGTACGCGTGGCATGAATCGCCGCGAGAGCATCGGCTTGATGGGCCTGGCCTTGATGCAGAGCGCTGCGTCCGTCAGGGCTGCGCCGCCCAACCCATCGCTGCCCAAAGCCGCGGAGCCGCTGGACACCACCAGCGCGCAGGGTATTGCCAGGGTGTATCGCAAGCTCGCCTGGATCGCCGGCGAAGGCTTCGGGATCTGGTGGTTGAAGGGACGGCGCTATTGTGCGGTGCCGCCGACCTACCTGCCGTTTTGGGACATGTTGATCGGTACGCTCTTCGAGGTGCGGGACGTCGACGCCGAGACTTACGCGGTGACCACGCTCACGACCACGTTCTACACCGACATCGCCACCGGTGCCCTGCTCGAGACCTTCCACAATCCGGTCACCGGCAAGGACCAGAAGGTGCCCTACCAGACGCCGCATCCATCCGAACAACGCTACGGCGTGCACGGCCGGATGGACGAGCCGGCGGGGATTCCGGGCACCGTCACCACGCGCAGCGGCGAGCCCGGTCCGATTTTCATCGAGGGTGACGACATCTGGCTGCGCTCGGATTTTTCAGCCCGCGCTCTACCCAGCGACACCACACGCCCGGCCTTTCAGGTCGAGGATCTCTCCACGTATTTCGGTTCGCTGCAGGCCGTCGCCAATCCCGCCGCGCGGGCCGTGCCCGCCGGCCAGGTGTTCACCGATCTGCTGAATTATCCCGCCTGGCTGGAGATGGGCGACCGCAACGGCCACTTCTTCAGCCGCTGTTTCGGCCGGAAGGTGTTCTCCGCCGCGGCCATGCCGGCTGATTGGCGGCGCCTGATGGCCGAGCATCATCCGCAGCTGCTCGAGGATCCTCGCGGCGCCTTGCGGGGCTGATCGCGCATCAGGCCTTACCCAAGGTCTCCAGTATCGCGACCACCGAATTCTCGGCCGACTCGCAGGCACCTTCGATGCCGGCGGTGGTGCGGCTGTTGTGCTCACCGGCGAAATACATGGCGCCGACGGGCGCCCCGACTAGGTCGACATAGCGCCCGATGTCGCCCGGCATGAAATTGGCGATATGGCCCTTGGAGAAGGGATACGTGGACCAATTGTGAATGTGCCCGACCCTGACCAGTCCCGCCGCGGCAGGACGCAGCCGTACCAACTCCTTAAGGGCCGTGGCCCGCAGCTCTGCCTCGCTCATCCGGTTCAGGGGCTGCACCGCCCGGCCGTTGATGTAGGCGCGCAGCACGCCCTCGGGATTGGTGATCGACGGGGTGTGCGCGAAGAACTCCATGGGTCCGTCGGTCCACATATTGGCCGGCAATCCGTCCTTCTCCCAGAAGGGCTCCTCGAATTCGAAAAAAATCTGGATGGATTGATCGGACCGTTGGCGTTGCCACGCTTCGCGCTGGCGCGCGGGCACCCCCCCGCTGATGGGGATGTCCTTGAGCACCGTCGGCGGAATGGTGTTGATGCAGGCGCGCGCCGAATACTTCGAACCATCGGCACAGGCGACGCTCACGCCGTGCGGTGCCGCGTCGATGTGGACCACCCGCTTATCAAGGGCGACGGGCCGTTTCAGGGAAGCCCCCATGGCGTCGGTCAGCGTGCTGGTACCGTCCCGCACCACGCTGTAGGGGCCGTTTTTCGCCTCCCAGAAGTAATAGTGATTCTTGCGCAGAAAATCCAGCGCATTGCCCGTGTCGAGGTCCCAGCCGGGAACGCCGACGTCCATCAGCCGCAAGGCCTCGGGCGAAGCGCCCTTTTCGGTCAGATACTGCCGCAGGGACATCTGGTCGATGGATCGGAATGCCGGCTTGAGCCAGTCCGCAAGATCGGTCAGAGGATCGTCCTTGAGCAGGATGTGCGTGAACAGCCCGGCGGGCTGGATTGCCTTCTCGTCGGGGGCGAGCCGGTTCATCGGCGAATGCGCCCAGTCGGCGGTGGGCGGCGCGCCGCCGATGCTGACGGCCGTNNGATCTGCGCGGCGCCGAACTCGGGGCTTCCCGGCACGTCGCGGGCCGTCCAGACCCGGCCGCCGATGCGGCCGCTGCCCTCGAGCACCAACACGTCCACCCCGGCGCCCTGCAGCATGCGCGCGGCATGCAG
>PLET01000113.1 GCA_003137095.1 Gammaproteobacteria bacterium | reverse complement strand
CCTGTGCAGAGCTTCCCTAGCGCCCCACGATACGCTTCAAGTCTTTCATGATGAGCAGCAGATGGTATGGATCGCTCGGACTTGGCTCAAAGTTGAATTGCTCGTAGAAGCCTTTTGCGTCTTCATCTTTTGCGTGCACCAGCAACGCCCGCGCGCCGATCGTATCGGCCGCTTCCGCTACCCGCAATAGCGCGTCCTTTAGAAGAGCCGGGCCGAACCCTCTGCCATGAAGCGAATTATCGACGGCAAGGCGTGCGAGAAGGATGACCGGAATTGGATGTCGCGCAAGGCCCTTCCTGGTGCGTTCAGTAGCCTCGTCGTGGCTGATCGAACCGGCCGCGAGGCTGTAGTAGCCGTGCACGGTAAGATCCCTGACTAGAACGTAGGTTTGCGCGCTGTGCGCCTGTTGGCTATTCCACGTCTGGCGTTTCAGGAAGCGATTGAGATCTTCCTTACCACAATCAAAGCTGTCGAGTGCGTGTTCGCGTCGCAGCTTTTCTATGGTCCAGGCCTCGTTCACTCAATGACGCTGGGAGTTTTTAGAAGCCTTTCCAGCCGCTGAAGTGGCTTTGATGGTCGATCGAGCGCGGCAGCAAATGCGTCGTACTGTTTGGCATTCAGGCGAAACTCGCGGCGATCGGCGAGGGTTTCCGCCGCCGCCTCGAGGCCCTTGTCGAGAATGAACGCACTCACTGTCTTGCGTTCGACCGAGGCGGCGCGCTTCAGCATCGATTTTGCCTTGGGCGTCAATCTGACTTCCAGCCGATCTTCCCGGCGCTTTACTGAGTTGCGCATTCTCACTACTCCAAATTCGGGTCTACCAGAGTCGGATTCTAACACCCGTACAATGTACGGACAACGGATATACCCGCCAAATCTTGGGTAATGACGTAGTGGCCATGGTTTCAGCAACTGGAGACCGATAGGCAGGCCAGTGGCGCGCTGCGGGAATGTCCATTCGGCGCCGGGCCTCCACGAACAGCGCCAGTCCCGCAAAGTCCCGACCACCTGGCCTGAAATGGGCCTGCCGGGGCCTCGCCTGAACGCGCGAACTTACGCAAAAAACCCAACCACCTGTCTAGAAAAAAGCCAGGTGGTTGCGTGAATATTGCGCGACTCAGTGGTGCTTTGTCGTGCTTTTGGGTGATTTTGCAACGGACACCCCACGAGCAAAATTAATAAAAATCAATCAGTTGTAAAACCCGAGATTTCCCAAAGCTGAGATCCCTCGAACTTCGAACCAGGTGGTCGGCGGTTCGACAACTTGGCCGTCTTCGGACAAGTTGGACGCCGGCGCGTCAGCGGCGGCGGTCCGCAGCGAAGCGGAGGAGGAGCGGCGCAGCCGCGAGCAATCCGTCCGGGCGCGCGTAACCTCGAGTAACTTTATCGGCTGCCAAAGTCAAATGGCTTGATCAACGCCATTCGAACCGCCGACAGACAAAAAGCCGGTTCGACAACTTGGCCGTCTTCGGACAAGTTGGACGCCGCTGTAGTCAATGAGTCCAGTGCGGAGCTTCGCATCTATGGGACCGTCCGCTTGAACGTCAAACAGTTGAGCTACGCCGATTCCGAGGGTAGATCGAAGGCATTACACCACTGGTCATGGGTTTGGCTTGCGCGCGAGCAAGAACGGGCGGCACGGTTGATCGCCTTGGCTATTCTTGAAGATTGATAGCGGCGATAACAGGGCGCTTCGAATTAATCTCTCTCAACAGTAATAACTCCAAGCGGTGCCGGGTCTTATCAGCATCAACCGAGGAGCCGAGGAGTCGACCGATGAGTACCGAAGGACAACGGCTCGCCGAATGCCGGTCCGGGCCGCCCGCGTGGAAGAAATGGGGTCCCTATTTGAGCGAACGGCAGTGGGGCACCGTCCGCGAGGATTACAGTCCCCATGGCAATGCCTGGGAATATTTTCCCCACGATCACGCGCGGAGCCGTGCCTACCGCTGGGGCGAGGATGGCATCGCGGGGTTTTCGGATGACAAACAACTGCTTTGCCTGTCACTCGCCCTCTGGAACGAACGTGACGCCATTTTGAAGGAGCGCCTGTTCGGTCTCACCAACAGCGAGGGGAATCATGGTGAAGACGTCAAGGAGTTCTATTATTATCTGGACGCAACCCCGACGAACTCCTATCTGAAGATGCTTTACAAGTACCCGCAGGTGGCCTTTCCATATGCGGATCTGGTTGCGGAGAACCGTCGGCGCGGAAACGAGGCCCCGGAATATGAACTGCTGGATACCGGAGCCTTTCAGGGCGACCGTTACTTCGACGTGTACGTGGAATACGCGCAAGCCGCTCCCGACGATGTACGGATGCGGATCACCGCCTGCAATCGCGGCGACGCCGCGGCACCCTTACATCTGCTGCCACAACTGGTATTTCGCAACACCTGGAGCTGGAAACCGGGCGAGCACAAGCCCAGAATGCGATTGCAGGGCGGCGCGATTGTCGTGGATCATGAAGACTTGGGTACTTATCGCTGCTACGCCCGCGATTCGGCGGGCCGCGGACCTTCGTGGCTGTTGACGGAGAACGAAACCAATACTCCAAAACTCTATGCGGCGAAATCCGCGGGACCTTTCAAAGACGGCTTCCACGAATTCCTGATCAACGGGCGATCCGAGGCGGTCGCTGCAAACGGAGAAGGCACCAAGGCCGCCGCGCATTTTATCTTTGACGTAGCCGCATACGAGGCAGTTACCGTGCAGTTACGGCTGTCGCGCGCCGAATTGCCGGAGCCTTTTGAGGGATTCGACGCGATGTTGGATCGGCGCATCGCCGAGGCTGATGAGTTCTTCGCGGAACTGCAGCGCGATATCGAGCTTCCGGATGCCAGGCTCGTTCAGCGCCAGGCGCTCGCCGGAATGATCTGGAGCAAGCAGTACTTTTATTTCGATATTCCCGAATGGATCAAGGGTGATCCGGGGCAATATCCGCCGCCAGGCGAGCGGCGCCGCGGTCGGAACCGGGAATGGATGCATCTTAATAACGCCGACGTCATCTCGATGCCGGATAAGTGGGAGTACCCCTGGTACGCAGCCTGGGATCTCGCGTTTCACGCCATCGCATTCGCGCTCGTCGATACGCAATTCGCAAAGGATCAACTCGTCCTGCTGACGCGCGAATGGTACATGCACCCGAATGGCCAGATGCCGGCCTATGAATGGGCCTTCGGCGACGTGAATCCGCCGGTGCACGCGTGGGCGACTTGGCGCGTGTACCAAATGGATCGAAAGGAACACGGCGGCCGAGGCGATCTCGCCTTCCTCGAGAGGGTGTTCCACAAGTTGATGTTGAATTTCACTTGGTGGGTGAATCGCAAGGACGCCGAGGGGCGCAATGTCTTTCAGGGGGGATTCCTCGGTCTTGACAATATCGGTGTCTTCGACCGGAGCGCGCAACTGCCCACCGGGGGTCATATCGATCAGGCCGACGGCACGAGCTGGATGGCGATGTATTCGCTGAACCTGATGCGCATCGCGCTGGAGCTCGCCCAAACCAATCCGGTCTACGAGGACGTCGCGACCAAATTCTTCGAGCATTTTTTGCACATCGCGGAAGCAATGAGTAATGTCGGGGAATCCGGCATCGGCCTGTTGGACGACGGCGACAAGTTCTTCTACGATGTTCTGCATCTGCCCGACGGCACAATGACTCCACTCAAAGTACGCTCGATGGTGGGTTTGATCCCACTGTTCGCGGTGGAAACGCTGGAGCCGGAACTGCTCGACAAGGTTCCTGACTTCAAGCGCCGGCTGGAATGGTTTCTCAAATATCGACCCGAACTCGCGTCGCTGGTGTCGCACTGGAATGAGGAAGGGCGAGGCAAGCGTCGCCTGCTTTCTCTGCTTCGCGGCCATCGGATGAAGCGGATCCTGAAGCGCATGCTCGACGAAACAGAATTTCTGTCCGATTACGGGATCCGGGCCATCTCAAAGCACCACGATCGCCAACCCTACGTCTACCGGGTGCACGACATGGATCTGAACGTCCGCTACCTGCCGGCGGAATCCGATTCCGGGCTGTTCGGTGGAAATTCGAATTGGCGAGGTCCGATCTGGTTCCCGGTCAATTACCTGCTGATCGAGTCGCTGCAAAAATTTCATCACTACTACGGCGATGAATTCCGGATCGAGTGTCCGACGGGAAGCGGAAATTTCGTCTCGATCGACGACGCTGCGCGCGAGATCGGCACACGCCTGACCCGGATATTCCTGAGAGACGATCAGGGCAAACGTCCCGTCTTCGGCCAGTATCCGCGCCTGCAGGACGACCCGAATTTTCGAGATCATCTGCTGTTCTTCGAGTATTTTCACGGCGACACGGGCCGCGGCGTCGGCGCGTCCCACCAGACGGGCTGGACCGGGTTGGTAGCCAAGCTATTACAGCCGCGGCAACGGTCGCAGAATTGAAGCACACCACCTCCGGAGCCGATTCAATGGAAAATTCAGTGCAATCCAGTTACCTGCCGAGTCCGGTCATGCCGAAATGCCCGCCGCAGCACATGCTGCAGGGACAGAGGGCAATCGTCACGGGGGCGGGCAGCGGGATCGGCCGCGCGATCGCGCTCGCGCTCGGCCAGGCGGGAGCAGACGTCGTCGTCAACTACGTGTCCGGCACCGATACGGCCGAGGAGGTTGCCGCGCAGATACGTACGGGCGGCGTTCGCGCGCTCGCTATTCGCGCCGACGTGTCCGACGAATCGCAGGTTCAAGACATGTTCAGGAAGACGATCGAGGCCTTCGGCAGCGTCGATATCGTGGTCAACAACGCAGGCTTGCAACAGGATGCCGCCTTCGAGAACTTGACGCTTGCGCAATGGAACAAGGTCATCGGTGTCAACCTCACCGGGCAATTCCTGTGTTCGCGCGAAGCGGTGCGCGAATTCAAACGCCGCGGCGTCATTCCCCAGGTGTCCTGCGCCGCCGGTAAAATTCTCTGCATCAGCTCGGTCCACGAGGTGATTCCCTGGGCGGGACATGTCAATTACGCCGCATCGAAGGGCGGAGTCATGCTGATGATGAAGAGTCTGGCCCAGGAGGTGGCACCTTACCGAATCAGGGTGAATAGTATTTGTCCCGGTGCGATTCGAACGCCGATCAACATGGAGGCGTGGGGAACCAAGGAGGCGTACGAAGAACTGCTGAAGCTCATTCCTTACAAGCGCATCGGCGAGGCTGACGAGATTGGCCGCGCTGCGGTATGGTTGGCCTCCGATTACGCCGACTACGTGCATGGCATCAGCTTGTTCGTCGATGGCGGCATGACGCTCTATCCGGGGTTCGAGACGGGGGGATGATGTCGGCAATCAACGGCGGTTTGAGAGCCTGGGATGCGCTGCGCGCGCACTGGCCGGAATACTTGATCGAGGCCTGGGCGCTCGGCATTTTCATGATATCGGCCGGCATCTTTTCGACGCTATTCGAACACCCCGCCTCGCCCGCGTATCTGGGGATTCACGACGCGGTGGCGCGCCGTGTGCTGGTCGGAATCGCGATGGGCCTGACCGCGGTGGGCCTGATCTATTCTCCCTGGGGCAAGCGCTCGGGAGCCCACATGAACCCTGCGGTCACGCTGACCTTTTGGCGATTGGGGAAAGTAGCCGGCTGGGACACGATCTTTTACATTCTCGCGCAATTCATGGGAGGGGTTCTCGGCGTCATGCTGACGGTTGCGCTGCTGCGAGATGCCTTTACCACTCCACCGGTCGAATACGTCGTCACTTCGCCGGGTACCTTGGGCGTTGGCGGCGCGTTCGCCGCGGAGTTTCTAATCTCTGCGCTATTGATGGGGGTAATTCTGACCCTGTCCAATCATCCGCGTTGGGTCAAGTTCACCGGATTCTGCGCCGGAGCGCTGGTCGCGATTTACATTGCGATCGAGGCACCGTTGTCGGGGATGAGCATGAATCCGGCACGTTCATTTGCGTCCGCCTTCCCAGCCGGAGTGTGGACGGGTATGTGGATCTATTTCACGGCGCCGGTTCTCGGCATGCAGGTTGCCGCGGCATGGCACCAATTCCGAAGTGCCGACCCGGCCGCAGGCTGCGCCAAGCTCGTCCATACCCCCCGCGAGCGCTGCATTCATTGCGGATATGTTCCGCCTGCAGCCGAAACCGAAGTTGCCGCGACAACACTCGAGGTCACGAAATGACCGATAAGAATCACTTCGATGCGATCATTGTCGGATCGGGGGCAGGAGGCTGCGCCGCGGCTTACACGCTTGCCCGTGCCGGCCTGTGCGTTGCTCTGATAGAAAAGGGTCGCGAATTACCGCGGGACGGCAGCACGCTAGACTTCCACCGCGTCGTTGAACAGGGATCATTCAAGAGCCGGGAGCCTTGGCAGGACGCAGGTGGCCGGCAATTCTGTCCCGAAGAATACTTCAATGTCGGCGGCAAGACGAAATGGTACGGCGCAGCGTTGTTGCGCTACGGCAGGCACGAGTTTTCCGCAGACCCGACCCATCCCTGTCTCGGCTGGCCCATCGGTTACGACGAACTCGTACCCTTCTACGAGCAAGCCGAGCGCATGCTCGGGGTTCGACAATTCGACTGCGAGCCGAATTTGCGGCACATCGCCGAGAGTTTGATGCACCATTCCCCCTCGTGGAATTACGAGCCGTTGCCGATGGGATTATCTGCGCGCATCCTCTACAATCCCGGTGAAGCGCGGCACTTCGACGGATTCGCCTCGGCGGCACACCTGAAGTCGGATGCGGAAACGACGTTCCTGGCGCCGGTACGCGCGTTGCCCAACTTGGCGCTGTTGACGGATCGAGTGGTCGCGGAACTCGTCGGCTCCGAATCCGACGCGACCCTCATCGAAGCGGTGCGCCTGCAAGACGGCTCACTGCTGCATGGGAGAGTCATATTGCTGGCCGCTGGCGCATTGCACTCTCCGAGGCTGTTGCAGAATTACATCGAAACACGAGGGCTGACTGCGATATTGCCGTGTGCGGACAACGTCGGCCGCTATTTGAAATGCCACCTGCTGACCGCAATGATCGCGATTTCGACGCCGCGGATGACGGATTTGGTTCGCAAGACCCTGATTTTTTACAACGCCGACATGTCTCATAGCAGCGTCCAGCCGCTGGGCTTCGATGGCGAACTGATCAGTACGCTGATACCCAAATTCGTGCCGAGAACCATGGCAGGTTTGGTCGGTAATCATGCTTACGGTTTTTTCTTGCAGACCGAGGACGGTGCGCATCGCGATAATCGGGTGATTGCCGCATCGCAGGGGCATGGCGGCTTGCCGGTCTACGATTACGATGCAAGGCGCACGCCGGTAGCCGAGGCCGAGCACCATGAATTGGTGAGCCGCTTCAGGGGTGCGCTGGCGCGAGCCGGATTGATCGCATTTGCCGAGCGCATCGGCATTGCCGGCACAGCGCATGTGAGCGGCACGCTCTGCACCGGAACCGATCCCAAGGCCTCCGTCGTCGATTCCGAAGGGCTGGTGCACGGCATGAAATCGCTGTACGTGGTCGACGGCAGCATCTTGCCCCGCTCGAGCCGCGTCAACCCCTCATTGACGATTTATGCCTGGGCGCTGCGCGTCGCGTCGGAACTGGCGGCCCGGTTGTCGACGGGCGCCGTGGCGACCGCATAGGAGCATCGCCGCTATGAATCGCGCAGTCGTAAGGCTCGCAGGCGCTGCACTGCTGGGCTGCCTCGGGCATTCTGGCGGCGCGCTCGCCGCCAACACTGAGCCGCTGGTACGGGCGATCGAGTCGGTATCGGTGAGCGTCGGCGACATGGACCGCAGCATCGAGTTCTATCGAACAGCGCTCAGCTTTGAGGTTGTCGCCGACACCGAATTATCCGGTGATGAAGTGGAGCATCTGTACGGTGTATTCGGCGCGCGCTTGCGCGTTGCGACACTGAAACTCGGCGGTGAAACGCTGAAGCTCGAACAGTTTCTCGCGCCTCACGGGCGTCCGATCCCCGATGACTCGCACAGCAACGATCGCTGGTTTCAGCACATCGCCATCATCGTCAGCGATATGGACCGTGGCTTCGCGTGGCTGCGCGCCCAGCACGTCGAGTTCGCATCCCCGGGTCCGCAGCTGCTGCCATCGTGGAATCGTAATGCGGGCGGCATCGCGGCATTCTATTTTCGCGATCCGGACAGCCACAATCTGGAGATACTGCACTTTCCGCCCGGAAAAGGCGATCCGAAATGGCAGCAGCCGGGCGGACGCCTGTTTCTTGGCATCGATCACTCCGCGATCGTCGTCGCCGATACGGAGGCAAGCTTGAAGTATTACCGCGACACCCTGGGTCTCAAAGTGGCCGGGGAGAGCGAAAATTACGGCGTTGAGCAGGAACGGTTGAACAACGTCTTCGGCGTGCGCCTGCGAATCACCGCGCTGCGTGCCGAATCGGGGCCGGGTGTGGAGCTATTGGAATACCTCGCCCCGCGTACGGGGCGTGCGATGCCCATCAATACGCTCTCCAATGATCTGTGGAACTGGCACATCGACATGCTAGCCGACGTGTCGGGGTCGGATGCAGCGGTGCGCCAGGGGCATTACGCATATGTATCGCCGGGCCCGATTCATTGGCCGGCCCATCAGTCGCAACAGATGCTGCTGATACGCGATCCGGACGGGCACGAAACTTTGCTCGAGTCCAGATGAACGCGGGCAACCTCGATTACGGATCGGCTTGACGCGTGTCCGCGCCGGTTATCAATCTTATTCCGCCGCCGTAGGTCAAATAGGCCCAAAACCAGTTGATCATCGTTGCGATACGATTCCGCATGCCGACCAGGAAGCCAACGTGCACCAGACCCCAGAGCCACCAAGCCGGCGCACCCCATAGTTTGATGAAACCGAAGTCCACGACGGCGGCTTGACGCCCGATCGTTGCCAGGCTGCCGAGGTGCCGGTATTTGAAGGTCTTCGGTGCGGAATCAGCCGCGATCCTGGCTTTGATCACACCCGCGACGAAGGCGCCGGCCTGCTTGGCTGCCGGCGCGAGCCCGGGCACCGCTTGCCCGCTCCATGCGTTGCTTGCGGCGGTATCGCCGATTGCATATACGTTGACCAATCCCGGCACCGCGAGGTCGGGTCCGACCTTGACGCGTCCCGCAGAGTCGGCGTCGGCCCCGAGCCACTTCGCCGCGGGCGACGCCGCGACCCCGGCGGCCCAGAGCACGGTCCGTGCCGCAATGCGCTTGCCGCTGACTGCAACCCCTTGCGCATCGATCGCCTCGACCCGGCTGCCAAGAGACACCTCCACGCCGATCGCCTCGAGCGAGCGCTGCGCAATCGCTGACAGCGACTCGGGAAATGCCGGCAATAAGCGTGGGGCGGATTGCACCAGTACGACGCGCGCATCCGCCGGGTCAAAGGTTCGAAATTCCTTGTCCATCCCATGCCGTGCCAATTCCGCGATCGCGCCCGCCAGTTCGACGCCTGTCGGACCACCGCCAACGATCAGAAACGTCAACAGCGCTGACCGTTCCGTCGCGTCGGTGGCCGCTTCGGCCCGTTCGAAAGCGGTCAAGATCCGGCGGCGAATCTCCAGCGCGTCCTCGACCCGCTTCAATCCCGGAGCGAACGGAGCCCAAACGTCCTTGCCGAAATAGCTATGGGTCGCACCGGTGGCGAGCACGAGGTAATCAAAGGGGATATCTTGATCCGGTAGTTTGACGACGCGCGCTTCCGTGTCGACCCCAGTCACCGTACCGAGCAGCACCCGCACGTTGTACGCGTCGCGGAATATTTGACGTACCGGCGAGGCGATGTCGCCGGGTGACAGCGCCGCAGTGGCCACCTGGTACAGCAATGGCTGAAAAAGGTGATAGTTCGCCCGGTCGATCAACGTCACGGCTGCGGGAACCCTTCGCAGCTGCGCGGCGCAGCTGATGCCGCCGAAACCCGCACCGACAATCACGATGCGCGGCAGGCCCGCCAGGGCGCGCGGATCGCGCATATCGAGTTCGGGAAACCTGCTGGAGAGCAGCATGACGGCGACCCGGTCCAGAGAGAGCTTGCCGCCGCCGAACACGATTAGAATGGCACAACTCATCAGCAGGTAAACGGCATCGGTTTCCCGCGGATCCATCATCGTATGCGCCGTGACTCCGACGATGATCGCGATTGCCGCAATACGCGTGCCGAGGCCAAACAACAGCAGTAGCCCCGCTGGCAGCGCGATCACCGTCGGCACTCGCGCAGCGATGTCGAGCGGCAGCCAGTCCGAAGGCCCGCGCAAGTGCAGAGCGGCCGCGAGTAAGGCCGCGGCAAGCCAGATCCGCAGGATCGACACATAGATCGGGCCCAGGCAGCTTCGGACCCAGGCGGACAACCGCAGAATCGCCGGGATCAAGGGCAGCGCGCTGTCGGCGAGGCCGCGCCGAAACAGCGCATCGAACGAAAACGCACCGGCGCCCTGGATCGCATACCAGCCGAACAGCGCAACCCAGAACAATTGGCCGTCGAACGGGCGGTACGCGAACTGAATGACCAGCGACAAAATCAGCATCGGGACTGCGGCATAGCGCGTCATGAAGCCTGCGGCGAGCAGTACTGCGCCGATGACTTCGATGCAGACACCGACGACGGCCGCCATGTGAGGCGGCATGAAGCGGACCGGGTACTCGTAGGTCGCAAGATACAGTGCGCTCTGCCAAGACCCGAGCTTGAGCACGCCGGACACGAAAAAGATCTCGGCAAGTGCCAGGCGAATGAGAAAATCGACCTTGGGCCATGCCAGGCCGCGCAGTACACGCACTGAAAAATCCGTGCTGACGCGGCTGTAGCGGACGAGTCGGGTCAATAGTTTGGGGGCGGCGTGCGAGTTCATGGGAAGTACTGCTGCAAGCTCCGTCCGCCCCTCACGTTGCCCTCAGAAACTGATCGACGGTACCCGCATACCTATGGAGCGCATGTCCCGCATCGGCACGATTTTCAATGACGGCGGTTGGAATGTTAGTCGCCACCCGGCGTCCTGTTTCATCGGGTCAATCATCGCGTCACGTCCGCCTACGATCAATCATAGCGGATGAGTGATTCGTTGGAGAGCCACGTCTCCAAAGCGCTTGACCTTCGCCAGATTCTGACGAAAGTGCTTCGACAATGAGAGCCAGGAAGCCCTCCAAAGCATGGGCCGCGCGGCCGTCCGGGGGCACGCCCCCTCCTGGCATGATACGCATTGCGTTGCGTCATGGGCTTGCCCGTGAGAGCGCTGATCAAATTCAGAAGTGTTTTTGTGGAAGCAACGCTGCCCGTGATGATGATTTTTAGCCTTGTACGGGCTTCGTCGTATACCGTGTCAACCCGAAGGGGCGCATCCGAAGCTGTATCGCGGCCTTTGATGGCGCCTCCAATGCTGTTTGTGACGCGAATGGCGTCGTCCGCCGCAATGGCATCGATTTGCACAACGCTGGATGCTTCAACATTGTATAATATATCCTAATAAAGCCAAATCCTGGTATAAGACGAATTGCCCGCCGCATCCTGCCCGCCCATACGCTCCCGGGTGGCAATTCCGGTCCCGCAGGACAAATCGATCGATGATGTCTTCGCGGCAAAGCCGTATGAGCGGCCAGGGCAACTATCCTGTCGCTCGCGAAAGTGTGATCGCCCGCTCGGGGCACGCTGCAACGCATAGACCGCAAGCGCGGCAAGCATCAACGTTCGGGGTGTAAGCAACCTGAAAGCCATGCACCCGCTGCTTGAACTTGTGAAAAAGGCCCAATCCTTGGTAGTCGGCGTTCTCAATGCGCCGTATCTCAAAAACGTTTTCGGGGCAGACGCGCACGCAATCGCCCTTGCCCTCGCAGCGCTGGAGGTCCACCAACGGCATGACCGCTCCCGGGTTTTGCTTGCAGGTCCCTGATGACCGGCCGTTCACCGGGGTTTTCCATTGAATCGCATCTGTCTACTCCTTCACATCCAATTCGTCGTAAACCTAGCAATCGACCGCGCAACTGCAACACCACGAAGGCATTCGCATAGAACCGATGACGCTGCGGAGTAGAATATATTGCAATCAGACACAAATTTATTTTAACGGCACATGCGGACATTCCAGGAGGAATATGTGAGTCTGGATTGGAAGGCATTTGCGGCGTTATCCGCTGTCTTTGCCGCTCTGACGGCGATTTTTGGCAAGCTCGGCGTATCAGAAATCAATTCGAATCTGGCGACGTTCCTGCGGACGCTGGTCGTCTTGGCGCTGAGCGCGCTGCTGGTGAGCGCTAGCGGCGAGTGGCAAAACCCCGCCCGCTTGTCTGCGAGAGGATGTCTGTTTCTGGTTTTGTCGGGGGTCGCGACCGGTCTGTCGTGGCTTTGCTACTACCGGGCGCTACAGACGGGGCCCGCATCCCGCGTCGCTCCGATCGACAAGCTCAGCGTCGTCATCGTCGTGGCAATCGCGGTATTGTTCTTGGGCGAGCGCCTGACTTGGAAAGTTGGCATTGGCGCGATACTGGTTTCGACGGGAGCGATGCTCCTGGCGCTTTAGGACAAAAGCGTCTTTTGGAATTCCTCAATGCAGATGGAATGCGCCAATGCGGAGGTCAGGCGCGAGCGTCGGCCTCGTGATACGACACCATGCGCTGGCGACTCTCGTCCCAAAGACTGGAACGGAAGCAGTTCATGATATCTCGCTGTGCAAGCGAGCGGCCATGGCTTCAGACAGACGTAACTGGAGGACACGAGAGCGGCCCGGCAGAAATTCTAAGAACCACTTGCCGAGCTTCGATGGCTCAATGGACTGGCGATCCCGCCAGTTGCCGTTCCAGTCCCTGCATGACCGTGCCGAATTTCGTCCAGTCACCCTGTTGCATGGCCTTCTCGGCCTCCTCGAGCAGCATTCGGGCTCGCTCCAGCGCGGGTTGAAGCGTTGCGCCGGGCACGGCAGGCGCCGCGGATCCTGCCGGAGGCGCTGAAGCGCCGAAGAGATCGCCGAGCGCCGCGTCGAGCGTCGGCTCCATGACGACCTTGTCGCCGGCCACCGCGATGACGCGCTTCAATTGGGGAAAATTGGCGCCCTCAGCCTGAAGGTATAACGGCACGATGTACAAGAACGAGCTTTCGATCGGCGTGACGATCAATTTGCCGCGAATGACGCGCGATCCGCGCTGGTCCCACAGCGTGAGCTGCTGTGAAATCGTCGTGTTCTGATTGATCATCGCTTCGATCTGGCTAGGGCCGTAGACCAGCTTCTCCTTCGGCAGCTGGTAAAAAATCATCCGGCCGTAGCCCGGAAAATCGCATCTCGCCGCCAGCCAGGAAATCATGTTGTCCCGATTTTGGGGTGTGAACGGCGTCATCAGCAGGTATTCGAGCTGATCGCTGCCCGGAACCTTCATCAAAATGTAGTAAGGGTCCATGGGCGCCGACGTGCCGCCGTAGCTTTCATTCGGCGACACCCACAAATCTTCGCGGTTGTAGAAGACCTGCGGATCGGTCATGTGAAAGGTCTTGTACTCATCCGCCTGAATGGCAAACTGATCCTCAGGATAGCGCAGATGTGCCTTCAGATCCGGCGACAGCCGATTGAGATCCTTGAACACGTCCGGGAAGGCCCGTCTATACACGGCGAGGATAGGATCTTTCGGATCCATGAGATAGAAAGTTACGGACCCGTCGTACATGTCAACCACGACTTTCACCGAATTGCGTATGTAGTTGAAGCTGTCGCCGTCCACAGTCCGATGGAGGCTCGAGTACGGGTATTGATCCGAGACGGTGTAGGCGTCCTGAATCCAGTAAAGCCGGCCTTCGCTCAGCACGGGATATGGGTCGCCATCGAGCCGCAAAAAGGGTGCGATCTGCGCCACCCGCTCTTGAGCCCGCCGCCAAATTTGGATTCGACTGTCCGGGGTGATGTAGGACGTCAATAATATATTGATGTCGCCCTGGGTCCAGGCGAACAGCACTTTTTTCCAGAAGCCATCCACGGGGATTCCGCCCTGGCCGCTATAACTGGTGTACACATTGTCGTTGCCCTTGGGGTAATCAAATTCCTTGATACCCGTCGAGACGATCCGGTAGCCGGCCGTGGACTCCCCATAGTAAATCGCCGGCTGATCGATGGTGAGACCATAGGCGGATTCGGCAGGCACGTTCTGCAACAGGTAGTCCGGGAAACCTCCGCCCACCGTCTTCGAGACGAAGCTCATGACGAGGCCGTAGCCATGGGTGAATTGCAGTCGCTGATTCACCCAGGTTTGTGCCTGCTCGGGCAACTCCTGGGCGAGCTCGCGGGTGGACAACATTACCTGGTGATATCCATCCGGCAAATGGTAGCGGTCCACGCCCACATCGTAGAACTGGTAATACAGGCGAATAGCCTGAGTTTGCGCATAGGTCTGAAGCAATGGCCTCGCGTCCCATAAACGGATGTTCTGGATCGTATCCTCATTTCTTGCAACCACGGCGGCAGTCAGGTCCGGCAGGGCCGGGTAGGCGATTTCCTCGATGGCGTCCAGTTGGTAGGCCTTTCGCGTGAAGTCGATGTAGTGCCTCAGATACGGACTCTCCAGCGCCAGTTCGTTGGGCTGGACGCGGAATTTCTGAAACGCGGCGGGTAGCAGCTGGACCGCGACCAGATAAAGAACGACGTAGATCACCGATCCGACCAGGAGGGCGCTGAATTGCCGGCGAAAAGCATTGAACGCGAGGAGTACGCACGCCGCGCCGGAGATCGCCACCATGAACCACAAGGCCGGTCGGGTCACATGATCTGCGGCGTAACCGGCTCCGTATACGATACCGAGGGTGGAATAGACCAGCTGGTAGTGATCGAGATAGAAGCCCAATCCTGCGTCTGCCACAAAGATGCCCAGCAGCACAGAAAGATGGGCGGTGGCGCCGCCGCCGATGGCAATCTTCTGATGGTTGGTGAACCTCAGCAATCCGAACACCATATACGCGAGCAGTACCACGGTGAGTGTCAGCCCCGTCAGCACCATCACGCTGCTCTGCAGCAGCGAGTAGAAGGGCAGGCGGAACAGGTAAAAACCGATGTCGACCCCGAACAGCGGGTCGACCACGCCGACGGATCCCCCGTGACGAAATCGCAGGTAGGTGTCCCAACGATCGTAGAAGCCGATCGCAAACAGCACGGCGATCGCGGCACTCGAGACCACGGCGATGGATTGGATGAGCCGGGGCGACAACTCCGTGATGCTCCGCAAGACATCGGTTGCTCCCGATAATGCGGCCGGCCTGTTGCCCACCGCACGGGCGGGCATCACCGTCCGCTCCTTGGCGGTCTGGCGCAAATTGATCCACAGATAAATAAAGGCGACGACGAAAGCTGAAAAAAACATCGCCCACTGGGTCGTCAGCAATGTCCAGAAGATGCCGTGGAATCCCAACTCCCCCATCCAAAGCCATTTTTGGATGGTGCCGATCAGTCCCGCCAGAAAAATCAGAACGATGACCGCCGACGCCGCGGCGATTCGCAGCAATCGGCCAGGGGTGGGACGCGTTGTCCGAGACAGCCTGCCGCGAAACGGCTTGGCGAAAACGGCGGCTTTTTCCACGACGACCGCGCCGAGTGCATGGGGGATCAAGGGTTTATCTGCCATGCGCCGATGTTGCGCCAACGGTGAACCGTGGTATGTACGCGGACGAACATTGGAGTCGCCCCTGATGCGTTTTACCCGGATATGACGAACCGGTATCACTCGAACCCGGATCGATGCTTCGACGCTTCTGAAGGCGATCTCGAGAATGGCTGGGATTCCGCACGTGGCGACTCGCCGCTCGATTGGGCCACCGCGAAACCGGCGGTCCGGGAAGCCTGGTATCGAGTCAGCGATCTGGCGCAGCGCGCAAATCGTGAACGCGCCGAGGTGCTATAGACGTCGCCCACGGCACATACGCCCGGCGATAATTGATGGAGGGCGCGCGGGAATGGCGGCGGCTGTTTTCCATCGTGGACTGAAAATATGGCGTGAGCGAACTATCGCAGCGACGCGGTGAAAAACAGCCGCGTCAAATGGGTCCCGTCGGGTGCAACATCATAAACGGCGTAGGCATGACTGCCGGGCGTGCGCAGCGCGAAGCTCAAGTGCCTGCCATCGGGACTCCATGCGGGCGAACTGGGCCAGCACTGCGGTACGCGGCCGCACGATAGCGCCACGTGCGTCTGCGCGCCATCGGCGGTGCGCCGGATGATTAGATCGCGCAGCTCCGGATAGTAGCCCCCGGGCGGCGAATCACCTTCCACCGAGGCCACGAAATCCCCCTTCGGCGCGATGACCACCTGCAAATATCGATGGACCAATCGCCCGGTCGAAGTACCGGCTGTTTCAGCCACCGCACCTCCGGCCTTGACGATGCCGGCAAGCAGGCACGCGCTTGCGATTGCCATCGACACCACTGGACGCAGCTTTTTCGTCCCGGTCATTCTAGAAAAATTCATTGAGATACTCCGCCGCCTGCGCCGAAATGCCGACGATCTTGTTGGTTGCCTGACGATAGAATTTGAAGTTGAGTTCGGTTGCCGGCCGCCCGTCATGCCAGACGGTGAACAACTTGAGCTGGTTTCGCCCCAGCGGCCGCTTCGCGAGCGCGGTGCGTCTGATGGTGACGCTCACCCGCGGAGTTTGCCGGGCGACGCCGCGCTTCTTGGCGATCGCTTCGGCTGAAGTGACGATGCCGCGCGCAATCAGGCCCCGGCCGCCTTCGTTCTCGCTCGCGAACACAAAAATTGTGTCACCCTCGGCAACACGCTTGCCGCCATACATCGTTTTTTGTGCCTTGAAGGCGAACCTCTTCGCCCGCGGCTCGCCAACCTCGGTTTTGATCGCGAAAGTCATCATTGATCCCCGCTGCCCACCGTGACAACTTAATCCCGGTGCGCCGCAAGGACAATCCCGGCGCGTCCCAAAGACGCACGATCGGCCAATTGGTAAGATTGCTTCCAAGCCCAGTGAATGAGGATGCTCCCCATGCAGCGGATCCTGTCGACCATCATTGCCGCAGCCTGCTCGAGTCTCGTTCTCGCGCAGTCCCCCACCGTCGCGGGCGCGGGCACGCCTGCGGTCGCGACCCCGCAGGCGGCCTGCACGAAGAGCCCGGCGAGCTGGGTCTCGACCAATGCCTATGATTGGAAGGCCTTCGGCAGCTACACGGTCCAGAACAACAGCTGGGGCGGTGCCGCCGGACTGGTGACCTGGGCGAATTCTTCAGACTGCTGGGGCGTGACGTCGTCACAGACCTCGGAGGTGTTCAACATCTCGGGCGCGCCCGGCGTCCAGCGCGGTTGGTCGCAGAATTGCGCCACATTCATGGGCAAAGGGGGCGGCTCATGGACGGTGCAATCGGGCATGGGGATACAGGTTTCCGCGCTCACCAAGGAGAAGATTCACTGGGCGTTCAGCGCGCCCGCCGCCTACCCGGCCTCGCGCTGGAACGCGCTCATCGACACCTACTTCTGGGCCGGTTCGGCGCCGACAAGCTGCTCGAGCGACCGGCACGAATGGAATTCGAAAATAATCGACTTGATGGTCGACCAGCAGGTCAATGACCAGGTGCTCGCCAACGGCTCGTACTATGCCGGCGTTGCCGGCGCCAATCACGCCACGACGGTGACGATCGCCGGCAGCACCTACCTCACCTATGTCGATAATCCCAATCAGGCGTTCAACGCGCCGGGCGGTCATACGATCGAGATGTTCCTGGCACCGACGGCCTTTGGCCAGCCGGTGAACGCCCAGGCGCTCGCGCTTTGGGGATCGAACGACGCTGTGACGGATCTCGCGGCAATCATCAAGTTCTGGTCGCAGCCGAATCCGAAGGATGACGCCGGCAAGCCGATCCTCTACGGCAACGGGACCGCAATCACGACGCCGGTGATTTCGCCGTCGTACTGGCTGGGCGAAACCTACCTCGCTTTCGAGCAGGACTATGGCCAGCCGTTCGTCACCTCGGAGGCATGCATTGCGATGCAGAATGAACCCGACTGCCCATGATTGGTCAGTTACCGGTGTGCGACGCAAATGCCCAGAAAATCAAGAGACTGTGCCACGATGGCGCTCGACTGAGCTATCATTCGAGCCCGCGCTGCACGCGGTAAAGGGGGAATTGCCGGTGTCCCACGAAGCAATGCGGACCTTCGGCACGCGATGGGCGCGTCGAATCAATTGTGGCTCCTTAGAGTCTGCTGCATGCCCTTAAAAAAGAAGAATAGTCGCGTTTGGATCATGGCCGCCTTGGCGACCGTGGGAGCCATCGTGTATCTGGTGACCGGATTTGTGCACTTTCTGCACGATTTCCGGCGCTACAGCAACATCCGAAGAACGGACGACAAGGCCGAGGTGTTCTACAGGCTGGGTTCGCCGGCCCGGGTGACGGACGCGCTGGACGAAACCGATTGCTCAAAACCGGTGACCAACGCCTACTTCGTGGCGGCTCCGGCCAACGATGCCGCCATCGCCGCGGCGCGTGCCGCCCCATCCGGGGCAACAGCGCCCGACCCGGCCTCCAATGCCGCCGCTACCGTCGGCAGCATTGCCGCGCCCGCACCCGCCGAGGATACCGCCGCGGTCCCCAGCAGCGCACCAGAGGGCCCCAGAATCCTGCTGCCTGCAAACCGCCGGATCGAGGACTTCGATTATTGGCTTTATGATCTCGGACCCAAGTCGGGTCAGGACAGCAGATTGCGCGTGCAGTTCGATCACGCCAATGCACTGGTCAAGTTGGTCTCGTGCGTCTATATCGATGACCAGTCCGACACCATCTGTCCGCCGCTGGCGGGCATCGCCGCGGGGGCCACCGAGGATCGTGTCAGGCTCATGCTGGGAACACCCACGAGCGTCACCCTGAATGGATTGAACAAGACGCTCGCCTACGAGGACTTGGGCGTCAACTATGTGCTGACGAAGGGCAAGGTGTGCATCTTCCAATTGGTGAGCCATGGCACGAACGATTATCCCCGGGAGTTTTGGCGCTACCTGTATTCGCTGGTCGCCGACATTCGCCAAGGCGACTAGCGAAGACGGCGCCCAGTGAGTTCGCGCATGCCACTTGAGTCAGACCGTGCGGCTGCCGCGGTCAGCTTCTTCGACCGACGCGGCAACCAGTCGGTGCCCCGGGCGGATTCAATCGTAAAGCCCCGCCGTGGCGTTTTCGCGCTGGTGGTTGCGCTCACAGATCAGGCGATCATGCTTGCGGCCGAGGCCTGCGCGCCCGACGTGCCGGAGCTTCCCGGCGGAGGAATCGAAGCGGGCGAAACGCTCGATGAGGCAATTGCCCGTGAATGGGCCGAGGAGGTCGGCATTGCTTTCGACGTGCAGGGTCCATTCGAGCGCTTCCAGCACGTGCGCGGGTTCCACGCCGACGATCGCGATGAGTTTTGGATCTATGACCAGACGTTTCTCCTCTACCATTTTACCGGCCGGGTGAATGCCGGGAGAAAATGGTCCAACTCCGAGGGCGGCATTGCAGGGTGGGTGGAAATTGCAACGCTGCCGAAGCTGACCATCAACCGCGCACATTGGTGCGCGATTCCCGCCTTGTTGGCGACGGCACTGCCGCCTCAATCGGGCGTGAGATAGGTATATTGAATGAAGCCGTGATTCCTTCCGACGCTGTCATAGAGGCTGCGGGCGATCGCATTGGATTCATGCGTGAGCCAGTAGGGCGGGCTGCTTCCCATGGTCCGAGCCGCTGCTGCGACAGCGGCGATCAGCGCCGTGCCGCAACCCTTGCTGCGAATCGAGGGATCCACGTAAAGGTCTTGTAGGTAACAGGCCGGTTTGGTCGACCAGGTATCTTCGTGGGTCAGAAAGTGGACGATTCCGACGAGACGATCGTCTGCGTCGCGGGCGCCGAGACCGTGAATTCGTCCGTGATGCAGACGCAGCCAGGTGGCTTCGGTTGCCGCCGCCGGCAACTGAATACCGTAGAACTGCTGATAATCGGACCAGAGCTGCTCCCATCGCGTCCGATCCAAGACTCGCAGGGGTGCGATGCGATGGACTACGCGCATGCACGGCATGATTGATCTCCAGTGGCGGCAATTCGATGGATCGTTCAATTTAGCGGCCGATTCGCGGCGGCCGCGCCGATTCGGCCACACTATACCGACGGGCCATCTACACTCCAATGGAACGAGGCATCGTGCTGCCTGAGATGCACCAGCCTGACACGGGTCAGGCGCGGACCTCATCGACCATGGAGATGATGGCCGACAGCACCTCACCGCCCACACGCAGGCGACAACCCTCGATCTGCCCGCGGTTGAAGGAGCGCTCCGCGGTTCGGCCCTTGACCAGCAGTTCGATGGTGATGCCCGAAGGCTCAGTGGACGTGGGTCCGATTTCGATGTCCCTGACGGTGCCGTACAGCCCTTGCGACGCCAGCCGTCCCTTGATTTCCAGCCTGATCTTGCCGAGGCCGGTGTCGAATTCCTCGCGAACCAGATTCTCGTGCATGCAGTCTCCTTACGCCGGCGGCCGGACGCTTGCCGGCGCGTTGACCGAACTGCCCGCGAGCGTCAGGGCGAGGACGGCGGGGGACGGGTTCAAACTGTCGACCATGGAACTCGGCATCAGAATCGTCGCGCCCCGCTCCTTCGTCGTTTCATAGATGATGTTCATGGCCCGAAGCTGCAGTGCCACCGGATGCCCTTCATAGATCGAAGCTGCCTCGACGAATTTGCCGGCAATCGCAGCCTCTGCGGAGCCGAGGATGACCCGTGCCTGCTTCTCGCGCTCGGCCTGGGCCTGGCGGGACATCGCATCCTGCAGCGCCACCGGGATGGCCACGTCGCGGATCTCCACGGAACTGACCGATATGCCCCAGGGCGCCGTCTTCTCGCCGATCTCCACCTTGAGCTGCTCATCGGCCTCCTTGCGGTCCGACAACAGCGCCGCGAGCATGGACGAGCCGATCATCTCGCGCAGCGACGTCTGCGCGACCCGGTCGATGGCTTCCCGGTAATTGGTGATCGCGAGGGCCGCCTTCTCGGCGTCGTGCACATGCCAGAAGATGATCGCATCGACATTGACGGGCACCGTGTCCTTGGTGAGCGCCTGTTCGGCGTTGAAGGCGGTCGTCTGGATGCGGCTGTCGATGATGGCAACGACGTGATCCATGAGCGGGATGATCAAGAACATGCCGGCACCCTTCACGCTCTGCAGCTTGCCCAGCCGCAGGATGACGAATTTCTGCCACACGTTCGCCATCTTCAGGGACAGGGCGATGAGCAGCGCCAAGACCACGAACATCGCGGGCGGATACGGGCTGCTCCACAAAAAGCCCGTGCCGGCGGCCCCCGCAATACACACGAACACCAGGAATGCAGCGATTGGATTCATGTTCAGTTCCCTGTTTGAAGTCATGGTGGGGGGCATGATGTGCGCACCTGGCTACTTGAATGCCTTGAGCAGCGCATCGAATTCGGTCCGCAGCGCCCCGTCGTGCGGCGTGACGGGGGGAATCGGCCGCTCGATGCCGAGCAGCTGGTACACGGCCATCTGGGCTGCGCGCACCGAGTACTCGACCGTGAAGACGACGTCCTGCGGGATCTCGACGAATTGGCTGACGAATGCCAGATTCTTCGAAAAAGCCGGCACCGGCAACGGTCGATCGCTCTGTGCGCGGGGCATGAACATGCTGGTGATGTAGGGCATCCGGCACGGGATGCAGGTGGCGGTGCCGACGAGCCGCAGGTCGAACCGCAGGTGGCCGCAGATCTCCCTCAGTAGGTCCGCGCCGCCGCACTCGGCCATCGGCTTCGGCACGTAATTGCCGACGCGATCACCGAACAGCGCGTATCCCCAAAACACCTGCGTCCCGTCGGGCTGGTTCAGAAAGTGCGGCTGATGGGGCAGCACGATGGACATCAGCCAATTAGAATCCTTGAAAGTCACCAGACCGCCCGTGCCGGCGTCGTTGCCCGAGAAATCGCTCATCGCATCGAAGAAACCCGGATCCTTCAGGGTCACCGTGAACGATTCCCACCACGATTCGGCTATGCAGCAGTTGAAGGCGCCGGGGTTGCCGAATTGCGGGTTCCCCCTCGCCAACTTCTCCCACAGGCTCCAGGAGCCGCCCTCGGCCTTGACGAGCCGGCCGGGAGGGCTCGTCATCGAGCCCACGCTGGAAGCGTCGGTCATGGATCCGTTCTGCAGAAACACGAGGTCGCCGTCGCCCACTGCCAGCCGCTCGTCAATGCCCTGGCGCCGGCAAAGGATGCCCGTCACGACGAATTTGCCGTCGGTATAGACATGCTCGAGGTCGGTCGCCGTGCAGCCGGTCAGGATGCGGATGCCATGACCCTCGAGCCAGGTTTTGAGCGGCAGCACCAGCGAATCGTACTGGTTGTAGATGGTGCGTTTGACGCCCGCCAAGGTGTCGATGCGCGAGAATTCGAGCATGAACCGGTGCAGGTAGCGCTTGAATTCAAGGGCGCTGTGCCATGGCTGGAATGCGAAGGTGGTCGACCACATCAGCCAGAAGGGCGTCGAAAAAAAACCCGGCGACAGCCAGTCGGTGATGCGTCCGCCCTCCAGCTCGCTCTCCCCGGCGTGGGTCAGCTTCAGCAGTTCGATGCGATCGTCCATCGAGAATCCCATGGACTCGACCGGCATGCGGGCGCGCTGCCGGTCGACCAGGCGCGCGCGCGCATGCGACTTGAAGGCTGCGTTGAAGGCGACCGTCTCGTCGAACACCGACATCCCTTTGCGGTTCAAGGAGGGTATGGTCCGGAACAGATCCCAGGTGCATTCGTAATTGTCGAAGGTGAGCATGCGGCCGCCACGCATCGAGTAGCCGCGCGCCGGGTCGCCCGCGGCATCCAGGCTGCCGCCGAGCACCGCAGCGGACTCCAGAATGGTGATCTGGCTGCCGGGCACGGCGCCGTCGCGGATCGAGTATGCCGCAGCAGCCATCGAGCCGATGCCGCCGCCGATGAGGTAGATGTGCGCCGCCGCTTTCACGAGGTTTAACCCCCGCTCCGCTGCTGCAGATTTCCCACACTGGCACGCATGGCCTCCCCTCATCCGATGAACGACGGCTCAGAGTCTGGGCGCCGGCGTTACCGCCGTCTGTACGCTGCCAGACATGGGCGATGGCGGCTAGGGGTCTGTCGCAGGCCACTTCGGAAAACCCCAAGTGCACGGCCGCTCCCAGCCCGGCACACTGACCTGAATTTGGCATCGGCCGTCGCGAGACCCCGGCGGGGAGCGGCCCGCACACGGACACCCATTGAACAAACTCGACTTAAACTCAGCGGAATCCGAAGCTGTTCTCAGGCGCCTCATGGATATGTCGCGGATCTCGGCACTGGCGGAAATGGCCAGTGGCATCGCGCATGAATTGAATCAACCCCTGGGTGCGATAGCGGCCTATTCGCAGGCGGGCAGCCGGCTGCTGAACCGGCCCGAGCCGCTGGTCGCGCGGGCGTTGGACGTGTTTCTGGACATCAACACCCAGGCGCTGAAAGCCGGCGAGGGCATCCGGCGCATCCGGCGCCTGTTCGATCAGACCGAGCCGATGCGGGAGGAGTGCCGGATGGGCGAACTCATCGAGGAATTACGTCCCGTGCTCGAGTTGATGGCACAGGCGGCCGAGGTCGCTCTGAGCCTCGATGTGCCGGCGTCGCTGCCCGAGGTGTCGGTCGACCGGCTGAGGATACAGCACGTGGTCTTCTCCCTGGTGCAAAACGGGCTGGACGCCAGCCTGCAATCGGGCGGAGAATCCCTAGTACACGTCAATGTGCGCGCCGACCGCTACCACGTGGAGACCAGTGTGAGCGACTCCGGCGCCGGCATCTCGGACGACATTCGCGATCAGCTATTCGTGCCGTTCTTCACCACCAAGCGGCGGGGTACCGGGCTCGGACTCGCGTCCAGCCGCGCGGCGATCGAAGCACACGAGGGCAGCATCGGCTTCGAAAGCCCCAACCGAGGCGGCAGCCGCTTCTGGTTCCGCCTGCCGATCACCAGACCTTGAGGCGTGCAATGATGGCAAAAGCGCTGGACACTGCATCCGACGCCCCCACCGTGTACATCGTCGATGACGACGACGGCATGCGGCGCGCCTTGAGCCTGCTGCTCAATACCGTGGGCTACAAGACCGAGGCGTTCGCAAGTCCGCAGGAATTTCTGGTGACCTTCAAACCCGACGCATCCGGTTGTCTGGTGCTCGACATGCGCATGCCGGGGATGAGCGGTCTGGAGTTGCAGCAGCACATCAACCGCACGGGGTCGATGATGCCGGTGATCTTCATCACCGGTCACGGCGACATTCCGATGGCCGTGCAGGCGATGAAGGACGGGGCGTTCGAATTCATCCAGAAGCCATTTCGCGACCAGGATCTGCTGGACAGCATCAACCACGCCCTGCTGGTCGATTCGGACCACCGCGACACCCTCGCCAAGCGCGCGGAAGTGACGCGGCGGCACGAAACCTTGACGCCGCGCGAACGCCAGGTGATGGCCCTGGTGGTGGACGGTGCGCCGAACAAGGTCATCGCAATCGATCTGGGATTGAGCGAGCGGACGGTTGAGATCCATCGGGCCAAGGTCATGGAGAAGATGGCGGCGCGTTCGGTGGCGCATCTGGTGAAGCTGCACCTCGGCATGACCGATTCCGGTTGAAACCTTGCCGCCCAGGCGGCCACCGTCAATTTGCCGTCCACAAGCGCATACTGGCCGCGTGGCGGACCATAGCAAGGAGAATGCGTTGAGCAACAAGGCTGGAATATGGATCGATCATCGGCGGGCGGTCATCGTCCTGGTGGGTGCGCAGGAGCGCACGCTCGTCATCGACTCGCATGTCGAGAAACACCCCGAGCGCAGCGGTGATTCGCCCATGAAGGGCAGCTATGAGGCCCGCCAAGTGCCGGCCGACGACAAACGCCAGCGTGCGCTGACCGGAGAACTGAACGGCTACTATGACTCGGTCATCGCGGCGGTTCATGAGGCCGGTGCACTGTTCATTTTCGGTCCGGGAGAGGCCAAAGGCGAGCTCGAAAAGCGTCTGCAGGGCAACAAGTCCGGCGCGCGGGTGCAGGCGATCGAGACCGCCGACCGGATGACCGATCGGCAGATCCAGGCCAAGGTGCACGAGTTTTTTGCGTCGTCGTCGGCGCGCTAGCCGCCGGCTGCCGGGCGCATCGCACCGCGTCAACCTGTACGCACTAGCCGAAATCCCGGGTGGAAACTCCGAACAGTCGGGGGCCGCGAGTGGGTGCTAGATAGGCCTGCACAGAAAGCGATAACGCCGCATCGAAGAGGAGACATCGAATGTATGCAAAAATCCTGGTTCCCGTCGATGGCAGCGAGACGTCGACGAGGGGCCTCAATGAGGCGATCAAGCTCGCGAAGATTCACGGCAGCAAAATCCGCCTGGTGCACGTGGTCAATGAATTCATCCTGGATTACACCTACAGCCCGGGTATGTACGCGAACGATTTGTTCAGGTCGCTGCGCGAATCCGGCCAGGGCGTACTCGATGCGGCCGCGGCCGCGGCGCAGGGCCAGGGCATCAAAGCGGAATGCGTGCTGCTCGAATCGATCGGTGGGCCTGCGGCGGATCTGATCCTCGCGCAGGCCAGGGAGTGGCCCGCCGATCTGATCGTCATGGGAACGCATGGCCGACGCGGTCTGCTGCGCGTCGCCCTGGGCAGCGATGCCGAACAGGTGCTGCGCGCCGCCGCCGTGCCGGTGCTGCTGGTGCGCGGTGCGGCGCACACCACGGCCAGGGGCTCCGGCGCATCGGTCGCCTCGGCGGCCTGACCCCCCGATCAACCGGGGGCGGTCCTTCCCGGGACCGCGCGGCGCGCGGCGGCTGGTGCATAGGCATCTTGCACGCCGCGGATCGCCGCCAGCACCGTCCGACTGATCTGCGCTTCACGGGTGTCGGCCGACACGGCATGCGCACGCTCGACCGCGCTCAACGGCTGCATGTGCAGCAGCTGGTTCTCGAGCACGGCCATGCCGGCGTCAGACGGATCCAGACCGCGGCGCGATTCGATGCGCCGCCGCTGTTCGCCGCGCTCCACGCTGCACGCGACGATCACGAAGGGACAGCCATTGCGCTCGGCCAGGCACAGGAACGAGGCGCGTTCCACGGCATCGAGGAACGCGGCGTCGATCACGGCATGCAGGCCGCCCAACAGACAGCTCTCGGCGCAATCGCGCAGATGCGCGTAGGTGCGGCGGCTGAGTTCCGGCGTGTAGATGCCCCGCAGGTAACCCCCATCGGATGCGGCGCCGAACAGACGCTTGCGCTCCACGTCCGAGCGGATCCGCACCGCACCCAGCCCGACGCACAGCCGCTCGCTCAACCAGGATTTTCCGGAGGCGGCGGGGCCGTGCATGATCACCAGCGTCGGCGCCGGTGCGCCGATGAGTCCGGCGGCGGTTTCGAGTCTCGTGCGCAGACGGTGGCGCAGCGTGTCGCGCTGCGCCGGATTGCGTTCGATGCCGATGGAATCGACCATGGCGCGCACCAACGCCCGATATACGCCGTAGAACTTCAGCAGCCGCAGACCATCGTAGTCGCCGCTGCCTTCGAGATAGGCGTTCAGGAAGCAGAACGCTAGGTCGCTGCGGCCGTGCGCAATCAGATCCATCACCAGGAACGCGATGTCGTTCATCACATCGATCCAGCGCAGCTTCGGGTCGAATTCCAGACAGTCGAACGGCACCAAATGCCCGCGCCAGCGCACGATGTTGCGTGAATGCAGATCGCCATGACACTCGCGGATGAACCCCGCCTGCTCGCGCAGGCGCAACCGTCCGAGGGAGTCATGCAGGAAATCGTGGGTGAAATCGATGAGCGAACCCATTTCGGGCATGTCCGAATCGGCGTCGCGATGCGCGAGCAGCACGGCCAGGTTGCCGAGCACCGCGTCGTGCAACTGCCGGGTATGGGGAAAATCCGCTTCCCGCGCCGCCTGCGGGGCGCGCGCGTGAAAATCCACCAGAAGCGCCGCCAGTTCGCCGAGCTCCGCGGGCTCCACGGCGTCGCGGTCGAGCAGATTGCACAATTCCTGAGAGGCGTCGAATTGCTTCATGCGCACGGCGTACTCGACGATGAGACCGTGGCCTCCGATGCGCAGTCCTTCCGGTGTCTGCGTCAAGGGCACCACGTCGAGGTACAGGTCGCACGCCAGCCGCCGGTTGAGCCGCAGCTCCTCCTCGCACAGATCGTGGCGGCGGTCCAGGGTCGAGGCGTCCAGAAACTCCAATTTGACCGGCTTCTGGACCTTGTAGGCGAACAGACCGGTGAGGAAGATCCACGAAATCGCCGTCTCACGCAGCTCCAGCCGGCCAACCGGATGCGGGTAGACCAGAGCGGCGAGCATGTCGTCGGGGTTGAACATAGGCATTCCAAAATCGATGCTACGCCAAGATGCCGTGGGGTCCATGCGCGGTTGCAGCGATCGCGTAGGGGAATCTACGAATTCCCCTCTCGCGGCGCTTGCGCCAGCATCCCGTTCCAAGGAGAAGCTCATGCACACCGAACAAGCCTGCCTGGAACGAGCCGCGATGACGCCGGCGCCACCGACACCGGTGAGCGGGGGCGCGCGGGCCAAGACGACAGCCGGTCCGGCGCGCGTCGTTCCGCACTTTGCCGAGGATCGGGCCACGTGCATCGCACAAGCCGCGTATTATCTGGCCGAGCATCGCGGATTCGCGCCCGGCCACGAGCTCGATGATTGGCTGACCGCCGAAAGCGACGTCGATGCCCGCCTGATCGGCGAGATCTGCCCCTATTGAGTCAGGCCCCTTGAGTCACGTGCCCGCCGTGCGGGGAGCGGCGCTGCGGGCATGCAGTGCCATGGAGATCACGGCCGAGCCGCCGAATACCAGGTTGACACCCACCAGCAGGCCGATCGCCCAGGCCGCGGTGGCCGGCAGACCGAGGAAGATCATGCCCGCGAGGAACAGGTCGATGACGCCGCTCGCGAGCATCATGCCCCATCGTCCCGACAGTTCGCGCTTGTGTTCGAGGGCGTAGAGTATCGACGCCACGCCCTCGATGCACAGAAACGCGGTCAGAACGATGGTGAGCGAGAGCGCCCCGGAGAGCGGCCAGCGCAGCAGCAGCACGCCGGCGGCGATCGCCACGACGGCGGACAGCAGGGACCACCAGAATCCGGGTGCCCGGTGCATCCAGAACGTGCTGATCAGGCCCACCAATCCGCTGACCAGCAGCAGCCAGCCGATGACGATCTCCACGGCGACCGTGGCGAGCGGCGGCAGGGCGATGGCCGCCACACCCAGGAGCACCAGAACGATGCCCTCGACCAGAAAGAGTTTCCAATGATTCTGCAGCGTCGCGCCGACGTCCGCCTGCATCCGTTCGATGTCTGATTTGCCGATGGACATGCCGTTCTCCTGGTGATCAAATTTTCGAGGTGCCGCCGATCAGGCGAACCTCGTGCTGCGGATAGGGTATCGTAATGCCGTGCTGCCGCAGCGTCTCGACGATCGTGAGATTCAGTTCCCCGGGAACCGCACTGTAGTCCGTCACGGCGATCCACGGCTTTACCGCGATCTGCACCGCCGAGTCGCCCAGCCCGACGATCTGGATGACCGGCGCGGGCTCGGCAAGGACGCGCGGATTGGCGCGCACCAGATCGCGCAGCATGCCGAGTGCGCGCGGCAGATCCGACTCATAGGCGACGTTGACCTTCAGGTCGGTCTGGCGGATGCGGCCGTAATTGTGCAGGATCTCGCCAACGATCTTGCGGTTCGGAACCACCACCCGGGATTGATCCGGGTGCAGCAGCACGGTGTTGAACATGGAGATCGCGTCGACGCGGCCTTCGACGCCGACGATGGCAACGTAATCGCCGACGCGGTAGGGCTTGGTGAAGATGATCGTCAGACCCGCCACCATGTTGCTCAGTACGCCCTGGGTGGCGAGCGCGAGGCCGGCGCCCGCCACGCTCAGACCGGCGATCAGCGGCAGCAGTTCGACGCCGAGATTCTGCAACGCCATGATGATGAACAGGCCGAGCACCAGGACGCGCGCCAGCCGCGTCAGCAGCTGCCGCACCGGCGGCTCCAGCTCCAGCCGGTGCAATGCCCGGCCGACCGCGCGGGCCACCCAGCCTCCCACCACGAAGCCGGCAATCATGATGAGCATCGCCACGAACAGTTTGGGCCCGAAGCGTATCGCCAGATCGATCAGTGTGCTCTTGGCCGTCGCGAGCGTACTCAGATCCGCAGTCATGTCAAATCCCCCTGGCCTGTCCGTGAGTCGCAGTCTACGCGACGGAATCGCGTCTGAGAGCCTGGCACATGCAGTGCACGGCACCGCCGCCGCTGCTGATCATCGAGACGTCGGGATCGTATACCGTCAGCCCCTCGGCACGGCATGCCGCAATCAGATTCCTGCTGCTCGCCGGCACCAATACCCGATCCGCGCCCAGCGAGACGACGTTGCTGCCCAGCTGCATGCTGTCGGCATAGGATATGGCGATGGTGCGGATGCGCCGGGCGCGCAGCCAGTCGAGCAGCTCGGGTTCCACCGCCTCGACGCAGACCACCGCGAGACCCTCGGTGAGCATGCCCATCTGCACGTCCAGATGCAGGAAATGCGGGTCGAATGCGTAGCCGTGCAGTTCCCAGCCTTCGGCCTCGAACCAGGTCCGAAGCTGGCGCACGGCCGGCTCGATGGAGCGCTCGCCGGAATATCCACAGATGGCCACACCCGGCTTGAGCACCATGAAATCCCCGCCTTCCAGATTGCCGGCCGTGATCAGATCGTAGATCGGTATGCCGGCGTCCAGATAAAAGCGCAGGCAGGCGGCGTATTCTCCGCGGCGATAGGCCTTTTGCGGCTGCAGGATGAGCGCTCCCCAGGGCGTCATGGCGCTGCTGTCGCGGGCGAATATCTGGTAAGGGAGTTGCGGGTCCGGCGGCAGGATGTGCACCGCGACGCCCGCCTGCCGGTAGGCGTCGATCATCTCCGCGTACTGCCTGCTGGCGGCATCGAAATCGAAACGCAGTCCCAGCCGTGCGGCGCGCGCGGCCACCGCATTGCCGGGCTGCCACGAGAAGTGATCGACGGGTCCGATCAGCACGTCGCGCAGCATGCCGTATTCGCTGTCGACTCCCCAGCCGCCGGCTCGTGGCGTGCCGCCGCCCTCGATGCGCGTGCGCAGCTGCACGTCAGGGTCCGTCCGCCACCGCGAGCACCGCATGCAGCAGCACGTCCGCGCCGGCCGCCAGATCGGCGGGTGCGGCCGACTCCGCCTCGTTGTGGCTGAGGCCGCCCTTGCAGGGCACGAAGATCATGGCGGTCGGTGCGAAGCGTGCGGTGTTCAGCGAATCGTGCCCGGCGCCGCTGACGAGCCTGCAATGCTTGAATCCCAGGGCCGCCGCCGCGGTGTCGATGACCTCGACCAGCGCGGCGTCGAAGGAGGTGGCCGGCATGTGCCAAATCCGGTCGATCCGGAAGTCCAGGCCGGCGGCCGCCGCGAGCGCCGCCACCTGCTCGCCGAATTCGCCGACCATGCCGGCGAGCGTGGCTTCCTCGGGATGACGCAGATCCACCGAGATAACGAGCCGCTGGGGCACCGTGTTGCGGGCGCCGGGAAACACCTTGACGTCGCCGATGGTGGCCCGGCCCCACGGCGGCCGCGCGAGCGCCAGCGCGAAGGCTGCCTCGATCACCGGACAGGCCGCCCGCCACGGATCGCGCCGATCCTCCATCGGGGTCGGTCCCGCATGGCAGGAAACCCCGTCGAGGGTGACATCGAGCCAATAGGCGCCCTGGATGCCGGTGACGACGCCGATGGTGTTGCCGCTTTGCTCGAGAATGGGCCCTTGTTCGATGTGCGCCTCGAACATGGCACGAAACGGCCGCGCCCTCGCGGGCTGCGTGCCGCGATAGCCGATGCGCTCGAGCTCCTCGCGGACGGTCCGTCCGGCCGCGTCGCTACGCGAATACGCGTAGCCCAGATCATGCACGCCTGCGACCACGCCCGAGCCCAGCATTGCCGGCGCGAATCGGCATCCCTCCTCGTTGGTCCAGCTCGCAACCTCGATGGACCGGTTCAAGCGCAGGCCGTGATCATCGAGGGTTCGCAATACCTCCAGGCCGGCGAGCACGCCGTAGACGCCGTCGAAGCGGCCGCCGGTGGCCTGGGTGTCGAGGTGGCTGCCGATCAGCACGGGATCCGCCGCCGGCCGCCGGCCGTCCTTCCTCAGGAACACGTTGCCGATCTCATCCACGGACACACTGCAGCCCGCCGCCCGTCCCCAGTCGATCAACAGATCGCGGGCCGTCTTGTCCTCATCGGTCAGCGCCTGGCGGTTGCAGCCGCCGCCGGCCGCGGCGCCGATCCGGGCCATCTCCATGAGGCTGGCCCAGAGGCGTTCGGAATCGACCCGCGGCGCGCTCGAGGTCACGACGTTCTCAACCTCCGGCTGTCCAAGACCCAGTGGCGTCCATTGTACCCAAGCTAGTTCGAGGACGCCGCCTGCGCGCCGCGCAGATCGGCCGTGCTCTCGCCGATGGCGCGCGCCTCGCCGGCGGGATCATACGCGCGCGACAGCCACAGATAGACCGCAGCGGAGACGAGGAGGCCGACGAGCCAGCCCACATCGATCCCGCCGAGCGCGCGTGCCGCCGCTCCGGTGTAGATCTCCGGCAGAACGAAGAACGGCAGCGTTGCCGCGAAGCCGACCACGTAGGCGGTCAGTCCACGGGCATTCCACGTGCCGTAGATGCCCCTGGGCATGAAAAAATGGGTGATCGCATAGCGGCCGCGGCGCACGAAAAAATAATCGATCAAATTGATCGCAGTCCACGGCACCAGCAGGTACAACATGATGGTGAGCGCGGCGAACAGCAGGTCGATCGCATTGGCGCTGATGGCCATGCCGGCGCCGGCCCAGATCGCGGCCAGTGAGATGATGGTCACGACGCGCAGCCGCGGCGTCGGCTGCGTCTCGAACACCGAACTCAAGGCCGTGACCACGGTAAGCATGCCGCTGTAGGCGTTGAGGCCCATGGTGGCCACCAGCGTGGCCACCGAGGCCAGCGACAGCAGCACGCCGAAGCCGTCAAACACCGCGTTGCCGGCATCATGCAGCGCGACCAGCCCATCGGCCGCGCCGAGGCGGGTCGCCAGCCACGCGCCGAGAGCAATCAGCCAGATCGCCGAGGCGGATGCGCCCACGAACACCGCCAGGATGATCGAACGCGGTTTGGTGTGGCGCGGCAGATAACGGGAATAATCCGACACCGACGGCGCGTAGGTGATGTTGTAGCTCGCGCTGGCGGCGAACTGGCCGGCGAAGGCCACCCAGCTGAATTGCGCAACCGACAGGTGCGTTGCGGGCACCCGGCCCAGCAGAATCGCCAGCGACAGCAGGGTGTACAGGGGCATGCACAGCAGGAAACACCAGCGGAATATCCGGTGCAGCCAGTCGTGGCCGTAGATCGCGAGCAGTGCCGCGGCCAGGGCCGCGACCAGGGTCACCACAGGCTCGTTCCAGCCGAGAATACCGTTGAGGCCGTGCGCCGCCAGCACGCTGTCGGCCACGTTGAAGCCCAGGAACGTGAACAGGGTACCGAACAGCACAACGACCACCCCGCGGAACCCGAATTGCGCGCGCGACTGGATCATTTGGGGCAGTCCGAGTTCGGCGCCCTGCGAGGCATGGAAGGCGACGAACAGGGTGCCGAACAGGATGCCGAGCGCGCCGGCAAGGGCCGTGGCGCCCAACCCCAAACCCATGCTCGGCCCGACGAAGCCGATGGCGATGGTGAAAAAGTGGAAATTTCCGAGGAACCAGAAGGTTATCTGATCCGCCACCCGGCCATGACGCTCGTTCTCCGCAATGTAGTCGATGGATTTATACTCGATCGGCACCGGTACCTCAGCGTCGGCGGAGCGGCGATGTAATCAAACGGGTCCCGCACCGGTCCTATGTTACGGTATTGAACGAAAAGGAGCGGCCATGTCAATCACGAGAGTATCCCTTGCCCGTCTACTGGGCGCCGTGCTGCTGGTGGCGGCCGGCGCGATGGCGTGGCATGCGCCGCTGTTCGGCGCCGAATCCGCCGTGGTCCTGGCGCCGCCCGCGCTGGACAATCCGAAGGCGCCGGGCGCGCCGCAAACCGCGGTGCTGGCGGGGGGGTGCTTTTGGGGCGTGCAGGGCGTGTACGAGCACGTTCATGGGGTACGCAAGGTTCTCGCCGGCTACTCCGGCGGCGACAAGTCGACGGCTGAATACGAAACCGTGAGCTCAGGCTCCACCGGACACGCCGAGTCCGTGCAGATCACCTTCGATCCGGCGCAGATCTCCTACGGCGAAATCCTGCAAATCGCATTCTCCGTGGTGCACGATCCGACCGAGCTCAACCGCCAGGGTCCCGATGTCGGCACGCAATACCGGTCGGCCATTTTCTACGCCGACGAGGCGCAAAAGCGCATTGCCGAGGCCTACATCGCACAGCTGGACAAGGCCGGTGTGTTTCACCGTCCGATCGTCACGCGGGTGGATCCGCTCAAGGGATTCTACCCCGCCGAGGACTATCACCAGGATTTCCTGTTCCACAATCCCCACTATCCGTACATCGCCATCTACGACGTGCCCAAGGTCGACAACCTGAAGCGGCTGTTCCCCGATTACTACCGCGGCGAACCGGTGCTCGCGATCAACACGGTGTCGGTGCGCTGAACCACGGCGTCATTGCAGCGGCCAGTATCATTGCAGCGGCCAGTAGATCTCGGTGCGCAATTGCGGCGCCGGCGTGACGGCCGGGTCATCGATGTAAATCGAGAAACTCGGGCCTTTGGCGCCATATCCATGGGCCATCATGTAGGCACGCATTTTGCCGTAGGTTTGGCCCAGGGTGTCGTACGGCCCGAGGTGCACCGTGCGCAAGGCGCTGCCGGTGTAGCTTTGTGCGAGCCGCACGTCGCCCGCGCCCCCGCCGGAAACTGCGCCGCGATCGACGGGTAGGGCGGCATCGAAGGTGAAGCTCTTATCGCGCATGTCGCCGTCGATACCCATCGGCGGACCCGCCTGTTTCAATTTGCGTGCGGTCATGAACTTGCGGATCTCGGCGTAGCCGTCGGCGTATGCCTTGGCGATCGATGATACGTCGGCGCCGGTGCTGCGGCGTACCATCAGAATCGGGCGGCCGGCCACCTGCACCGCGTGCACGTCGAAGCCGGCGATGTCCACATCCGGCATGTTCTCGGCCAGCCGCTTGAGCTTCTCCAGTCCATGTGCGTAGTCCTGTCCGATCATACGGTCCATCATCAGGCCGAAATAATGGCCGATGGGACCCGCTCCCATGTCGCTGTCGAGCATCCAGGTCACCCGCGTGCCCGCTGCCACGGGCTCCAGCCGCAGCGTGGCCTTCGCCACCCCCATGGAGCCGAAATCCACGTTGCTCTCGACCGACCGGTTGGGCACATCGGCGGTGATCACCTGCGAGCCGGAGCCGACCTTGTCGTTGCCGGTCCAGGTGAGCGTCGCGCCGACGCCCTCGCGCGCGCCGCCGACGGTCTGCTTCATGTTCGGATCCAGATCCTGCCAGGGCGACCACTGGTCAAACAGTTGGAAGGAATCGACGATGGCATAGACCACGCTGGCCGGACGGCCGATCTCGATCGATCGCTGCACGTGCGAGGTGCGCGGCAGCAGCAGGCCGATCACGGCGAGCGCGGCCACCAGCCCGAGTCCGCCGATCAGGATCTTCTTGAGCACGCGACCCCCGTCAAGGTCAGTTCGTATCGCAGGGTTTCGGTTGCCATTTTGCAGCGTTCGGCTCCTGCTTGAAATTCGACGTCCAGTACAGCCGGTCCCGCAGGTAGCGCGGATCCTCGATCACCGTGGTGACGATCAGCCATGGCTGGCCATCGTAGGTCACCCGGTCGAAGTATTCGGTCATCGTCGCATCCTCGCTGTACGGGAAGCCGTTCGACTGCAGGTAACCGGCGCGCAGATTCGTGGTGAGCACCTTCAACGTCCCGCCCACGGGCGCCACCGTGGGAGGCGAGAATTGCGCCCAATTGCGCACCTTGAACCACTGCGCCGTCGAATGCCCCTGCCAGGTGTGTTCGGCCGGCGCCTTGGCGGCCGTATCGAACGACAGCAGGCGGATTTGGCCGCCGGCGGAGAATTCAACCTGCAGGGTGGCATCATTCTGCCAGCTGATGTGCAGCCTGCCGGGCCGGCGGATGATGCCGGCCGCGCCGTACGGACGGCACGCCCGGCCGTCGGCCTGGTCCGCCGCCGGATCCCAGTCCGCGGCGAACTTTCGCGCCTCGGCGGTGACCGGCAGACTGCCGGCATCGCCCTTGGGTGCGGTGAGCATCCGGTAGGGCCAGTCCTCAGTGATCACCGACACCCAATAGCCCGTCAGATCGATCGGCGCCGCGGCGCGCGGCGTGGGTTCGGGCGGCGGTGACTTGGCGGGCGGCGCCTTGACAGGGGGCGCTTTCGCCGGCGTCTGCGCCGCCGCGCGATTCAGCGGCACCGGCGCCCACAGCAGCGCCGGCAGGACCAGGGTGAGCATCAAGACGCGCGTCATGCGGCCACCGAAAATGGTTGATCGACGCCTCACGGTGCGGGCCTGTCCAGGTCCCGATACACCGCCGCGACGAACATGCGCGTGGTCCACGGGCCGGCGTCCGAGCCGTAGATTCCGTCGTAATCCCGCGTTGGTCTCGCGGCCTGCACCTGCTCGAGACTCATGCCGCGGTGGATCAGGTCGCGGACGCGGTCGCGAATGATGGTGAGCATGTCGCGGTAGATCACCAGGTCGTACTCGTCGGTGACGCGCCCATGACCCGGGATGATCATGGTGCCGCCTTCCTCATTGGCGTCGGGTACGGCCAGGTCGATCAGGCGATTCAATGCGTCGATGATCCCCTGAAAGCTGCCGCCGCGCTCCAAATCGATCACCGGATAGGCGCCGGGAGCGAACAGATCGCCGGTGGCGATGACGTCGGATCCGCGGAAGAAGACCACGCTGTCCCCGTCGGTGTGAGCGTGCGGTTCGTGAATGATCTGGATGGCCTCGCCGTTGAAATGCATGTCCATCCATCCCTTGTAATACACGTCCTCCGGCCAGCCGAGGCGTTCGCCGGGCGGATCCCCGCCGGTCACACCGCTCAAGCGATTCAGCACATTCTCATGCGCGATGATCGATGCGGAATCCGACTCGATCCGGTCGGCGATGAATTTGCCGGCCTTGGTGACGATGACATTGCCCGCGGTATTGGCGGCGTGCGCATCGGTGTTGACGATGTAGCGGATCGGCTGATCGGTGAGTCTGGCGACGGCGGCGAGTATCTTCGGCGCCATTGCCTCGGACTGCGTATTGACGATCATCACCCCGTCGGTGCCGAACGCCACCGTGGTGTTCTCCGCGGGTCCCACCAGCATGTAGATGTTGTCGCGCACCTTCACGACGTCGAGTTCGGGCGCGGCCGGTACCGCACCGCGCGCGCTGAACACGGCGCCGAGCGCGAGCAGGCATAAACCGGTCCGGCGCGTCATTTCGCCACCGCGCCCGGCAGCGCCTTCAGGACGTCCTGATATTCCGGATACATCTGGTCTGCGCCGCCCTGCGCCACCGATTCGGGCAGATGCATCTTTTCCGGAAATTCCTTCAGATTGGGATTGGTGCCGGGCAGCCAGTGCGCGACGAAACCCTGCGGCCGGTCGACCTCGACCTTCGCCTCGCAGGTGTAGGGCGTCATGTGCACACCGGGGTCCAGAGTCCAGCTCCAGCTGCGCATCAGGGGCTCCGTCAGGTACACCGGGTCGTTGACGATGCTCACCAACGTGAGCACATCGTCATGCCGCATCCAGTACTCCGTCAGCCGAGCCTTGTCGCTGCGCGCAACGCCGTTGCGCCGTATCCATCCCTCCTTGAGATGGGTGGTCTCGACGATCAGCGTGTCGCCTTCCCAGTGGCCGGTCGAGAAGCCCATCCAGGTGTGCGCGGCATTCGCGGACGGATGCGGTCTGCCATCCAGCCAAATGGTGCGCACCGGCACCATCCAGCCGACGATCACCTGAATCGCGACCGTCTTCAGGGAATGCGGATCGAGGATTTTGGAGATCTGGAGGTTGGCGGGACCGTGCGGCCCGTAATCGGCCGGGTGGGGCTCGCATTGATGTTCTGGCACCGTCCACTTGTCCGGATCCCAGGTGTTCGCCCGCAGCCGCGCATCATCGTTGACAGGCAGTCCGGTGTAGTCGCCGATGGCGGGCCCCTCCTTGCGCTCGTGCGAGTCCTGGTGAAATTTCTGCAGCCAACCGCCCGTCAGATCCACCTCACCTTGCGCGAGCCTGGGTTTTCCCTCGAAGTACTGGGCCAGGGCGGCATTGCCGGCCCCGGCCGATGCCAGTAGCAGCGCTGCGGCGATCGCGGACTTGTGCACACATCCCCCCCGGGCGTCGGCGCCTTTGGCCAAGGCACCGCCCATGATTTCATTCAGCCATGCAGTTATAACGTCGTGCGCAACCTGCCGGCGACATCGCAGGCGCGCTCGTCAGGACCTCAGGTGCTTGTTGAAAAAATCCAGGGTCCGCTGCCAGGCGAGGTGCGCGGCCGGTTCGTCGTAGCGAGGCGTCGTGTCATTGTTGAAGCCGTGCTGTGCGCCGGCGTAGACATAGGCCTGGTAATCGACCCCGGCCGCCTTGAGCGCGGCTTCGAAAGCGGGCCAGCCGGCATTGATGCGGTCATCCGCCCCCGCATAGTGGAGCAGCAGCGGTGCCTTGATCCTCGCCGCATCTGCTGCACCCGGCTGTGAGCCGTAAAAGGGCACGCCGGCCGCGAGGTCGGGGATCCGCGTGGCGAGGAAATTCACGATGCCGCCGCCGTAACAGAATCCCACCGCGCCTACCTTTCCCGTCCCCTCCGGCAAGGTCTTCAGATAGGCGGCGGCCGCCAGGAAGTCGGCCTGCGTCTTGGACTGATCCAGTTTCGAGAACAGCTCGCGTGCCGCATCCTCATTGCCCGGATAGCCGCCCAGCGGATACAGTGCGTCCGGCGCCAGCGCGATGAAATCGGCGAGCGCCAGGCGTCGTGCGATATCCTCGATGTGCGGATTAAGCCCCCGGTTTTCGTGAACCACCAACACCGCCGGCAGCTTGCCGGCGGCTTTGGCGGGTTCGGCCAGATAGGCGTGCACCCGGCCGTAGCCCTGCGGGGACGGAAACTCCACGAAGCGGGTGCGGATGCGCGGATCCTGGGGCGCCACCTGCTGGGCTTGCGCAAATTTCGGGCTGAGCGCCTCGAGCAGCATGCCGGCGCTCATGCCGGCCGTCGCGTAGCGCGCCGCCGAACCCAGGAACTCGCGCCGGCTGATCAAGCCATGTACGTACCGGTCAAAGAGCTGCAGAACGGCCGGGTCGAAATCTTTTGCGGTCGATCGCTTCATCGTCCCAGCATAGCGCCGCACCCGCGGCAGTGGAAGGCAGGAAGCGGCGACCCGGGCTACCAGATCCGGCTGGCCGCGAGCACCAGCAGCAGGCCGACCACGGATATGAGCGTCTCGAGCAGCGACCAGGTCTTGAATGTATCGGCGGTGCTGGTTCCCAGGTAGCCCTTGACCAGCCAGAATCCGGCGTCGTTCACGTGTGAGAAGAACAGCGAACCTGCGCCGATGGCGAGTACCGTCCATTCGGGCGACGTGCCGGTCCTCGCGACGATGCCGGGCATCAGACCGGCAGCGGTGATCGTCGCCACCGTAGCCGAGCCGGTGCTCACCCGGATCAATACCGCCATGCACCAGGCCGTGACCAGCGGTGGCAGCACACCGGTATCCGCGAAGCGCGACACGGCATTGGCCATGCCGGCGGCCACCAGCACCTGCTTGAGTGCGCCGCCGGCACCGATGCTGAGCAATATCGAGCCGGCGGGCGCCATGGCCTCGCGCCAGATCTGCGCGGCGGTGTCTGCATTCCAGGCGCCGCGCCGGAACAGCAGCGCCAGTCCGACGATATTGGCGATGAGCAGCGCCGTCACCGGATGACCGAGCGGCGCCAGCCAGGACAGGCGTGCGGCGGCGGCGGCCGGCATCAGGTCGCGCGCGGCGTTGGCGGCGATCAGCACGATCGGCAGCAGAATCACGGTGAGCGCCACGCCGAGCGGCGGTGCGGGGAGATGCGCTTGCGGCTGGGCCGCCGCGCCCGCGCCCATGCTCACCCAGCGCGCCGCGTGGCGTGCGAAGAACGGCCCGGCAATGATTGCCGTCGGCACCGCGATGACCAGGCCATACAGCATGGTGCGGCCGATGTCCGCTCCCAGCTCATGCACGGCGAGCAGGGGGCCCGGATGGGGCGGCAGCAGGGCATGCAGAATCGACAGTCCGGCCAGGGCCGGCAGCATCAGCGCGATGCCGGCGCCGGTGCGGGCGGAGGGCAGCTTCGCGGCCGCGGCCGCGACGATGGGCAGCAGCAGCACGACGCCGGTCTCGAAGAACAGCGGCAGCCCGATCAGCATGGCTGCCCCGAGGCTTCCCCAGCCGGCATGGCGCACCCCGACCACGCGCAGGGCCGACTGCGCGATCGCGCCGGCCGCGCCGGAGAACTGCAACATGGCGCCGAGCGTGAGGCCGAGCGCGATCACGATGCCGGCACCGGCCATGACGTCGCCGAATCCCTGCTGAATCGCCCTGGCGGTATCCTGCGGTTGCATTCCGGTGAGCAGGCCCATCACGAAGGCGCCGCACAGCAGGCCGATGAACGGGTGCAGTCCCGCCTTGACGATGAGCCAGATCGACAGGCCGATGGCCAATGCCGAGGCCGCCACCAGGCCCGGGTCGCTACCGCCGAGCATCCGCGGACCCCAGCTTCTCGAGAACCGCCGCGGCGAGCACCTCGGGCGCGGCGTCCACCGTCAGCACCAGGGCGCCTTCATCCGCTTGCGGCAACTCCAAAGTCCGCAACTGACTGTCGAGCAGTGATGGCGGCATGTAATGGCCCGAGCGCTGCCGCAGCCGCCGTTCGAGCACGCTGCGTTGCGGGTTGAGGCACACGAACCACATCGATCCGCGCAGCCGCAGCCGGTCGCGATAGCTGCGCTTGAGCGCCGAACAGGCGGCCACCACACCGCCGTGTTCGCGCCGTGATTGGATGGCGTCGGCCACGCTGTCGAGCCATGACCAACGGTCATCATCCTCCAGGGGTAAGCCGGCGGACATCTTCGCGACGTTCTGCGGCGGATGGTAGTCATCACCCTCGATGAAGGCGCCTCCGAGGCGTGCGGCCAGCAGCCGGCCGAGACTGCTCTTGCCGCAGCCGCTCACGCCCATGACGATGATCGGAGTGCTCATGCGCGCAAGACCAACAAACCGCCGGCCGCGGGCCGATGTTGATATTCTTGCGGGGCATGAACACGGGTCGGATGGAAGCCTTCAGCGACGGCGTCATCGCCATCATCATCACCATCATGGTGCTCGATCTGCACATCCCGCATGGCGAGAACCTGCAGGCGCTGCAGCCGCTGATCCCGGTGTTCTTGTGCTACGTGCTGAGCTTCGTGTACGTCGGCATCTACTGGAACAACCACCACCATCTGCTGAACGCCTGCGAATCGGTGACCGGGCCGATTCTCTGGGCGAATCTGCATCTGCTGTTCTGGCTGTCGCTGTTTCCCTTCGCGACGGCATGGATGGGGGAGAACCAATTCGCCGCCGTGCCGACGGCGCTGTACGGCGCAGTGCTGCTGGCGGCGGCCATCGCCTTTTATGTACTGCAACAAGCCATCATCGCCTCGCAGGGCGCCGATTCGATCCTGCGCAGGGCGGTGGGAAGCGACTGGAAAGGCAAGCTCTCGCCGGTCCTGTACCTCGGGGGGGTCGCCGCGGCGACGTTCTGGACGCACTGGATCGCGCAATCCCTGTACGTGCTGGTGGCGCTGATCTGGCTGGTGCCGGACCGGCGCATCGAACGGGCGGTGCTCAACGCGCGTAGGAAATCCGATAGATGACGTTCGCGCCGTCGTCGCTCATCAGCAGCGAGCCGTCCGCGAGCTCCACGGTGGCGACCGGACGCCCCCAGGCGTCACCGTCGTCGACGATGAAGCCGGTCAGAAAATCCTCGTAATCGCCGGTGGGCACACCGGCCTTCATGCGGATCCGCACGATCTTGTGGCCGGTGCGAAAGCCCCGGTTCCAGGAGCCGTGAAATGTGACGAAGGCGTCACCCACGTATTGCGCGGGAAAGGCGGACGCGCCCGACGTCGCCGTGTAGAAGGTGAGGTTGAGGGGTGCCGAGTGCGACTGGAACAGCACGTCGGGTACGGTCACCTTGCCGCGCAGATCGGGTCTCTCGCCCTTCAGCCGTGGATCCTCGTTCGACCCGAGGTAATACCACGGCCAGCCGTAGAAGGCGCCGCGTATCACGCGCGTCGAATAGTCCGGCACCAGATCGTCGCCCAGCATGTCGCGCTCATTGGTGGTGCACCACAGATCACCGGTGACGGGTTGCACGGTGAGCGTGACGCAATTGCGGATGCCGGCCGCGTAAATCCGGCCGGATCTCTTCGAACCCACCCTGAACTCGAGCACTGCGGCGCGGTCGGTTTCGGCGTCCCACGCGGCGCCCAGGGCGTGCCGGGATTGCCAAGCCTTGACCGCCGCCGGGGATTTCCTCGACATGCCGTCGGCGACGTTGCTCGCCGATCCCACGGACACGTACATCCGCCGGCCGTCCGGCGAGAAGGCAAGGTCGCGGGTGAAATGGCCGCCGCCGCTCGGCAGCTTGGGTATCACCACCTCCGGGGCGCCGGCGGCGGCGTTCAAGCCCGTGTGATAGGCGAAGCGCACGACGCGATTGGTTTCCGCAACGTACAGCCAGTGGGGGTTTCGCGCATCCGGATACAGCGCAATCCCGTACGGCTGCATCAGATCCTGGGCGAAGGTATCGCGCGACGCCGCCGTGGACCCGTCGGCCGACGGGTGCAGTACCGAGATGCGGCCGCCTTGTGTCTCGCTGAGGATGATGTCGCCATTGGCCGCCACCAGCATCTTGCGCGGGCCGATCAGCTCCCTGGCGAAGACGTCGATATGAAAACCGTCCGGCAGCGACAGCTTCGCATCGGCCGGTGGTTCGATCAGCTTGGGGCGATTGCGCACCGAGGGCGAATCGTAGGGCGCGGGCAGCGAAGCGAGGTCGATGCGATGCAGGCGGCCGGGCGTGTCCTTCCTCCAGTCCGCTTCGCCCTTGGGCGGGAGCGCCGCCGTGGCCGTGGCCGCGTCCGCCGATGCGGCCACGCTCTGCAGATAGGCGACGAGGTCTTCACGCGTCGCCCGGTCGGCAACCGCTACGACCATGGCGGTGCCCGGCACCACGGTGGCCGGGGATTCGAGAAAGCGGTCCAGCGTCGCCGCATCCCAGGTCAGATTCGAATCGGCGAGCGCCCGGGTGTAGGTGAGCGACGGATTGCCGGCGGCGTGACGGCCGAACACGCCGACCAGAGACGGGCCCTGCGCACCGCCGCTGTCGTCGGACTCGGCCGTGTGACAGATCACGCAGCTCTGGCGGAACGCCGCGCGGCCCGCCTGCACGTCGGCGCCGGCCGCAGGCTCGAGCGCCGCCAGCAACAGACTCGCCGCAGCGAGTGGTTTCGCAAATCGCGACATGAATCAAGACCTCCCGTCGGTGAGCGGCGCGTCAGGCGGCCAGCGGCTTCAAGCCAAAATCGAATTCGACGTGATCCCGGTCGAACGCCGCCACCAGTGAATTCTTGACGCCGAACACGGCGTCGCCCTGAAGATATTTGTCGCCGGCGACGAAGATGTGGGTGACGAGCCGCTCGTATCCGGGGGCACTGATCATGAAGTGTATGTGCGCCGGGCGCATGGCATGGCGGCCGAGCCCCCGCAGCAATTCGCCGACGGGGCCGTCGGTCGGAATGGCGTAGGTGACCGGTGCGATGGTGAGAAAGGCGAAACCGCCATCTTCGCGCGTGCGAAAGCTGGCGCGCAGGTGGCCCTTCGGTATGGCGGCATCCTGCACGTCATAGAGCCCGTTGGCATCGACCTGCCAGACCTCGACCAGGGCACCCGCGAGCGGCTTGCCGTCGGCGGCGCGCACGTGGCCGCTCACGCGCAGCGTCGGCGCGGGTTCCGGACGCTTGAGGATGCTGGCGCCATGCGGCAGCAGCGGCTGCTCGCCGGTGTAGAAGGGCCCGAAAACCGTGGTCTCGGTGGCCCCCGAGGGCTGGCGGTGGTTGACCGCATCGACCAGCATGGAGATGCCGAGGACATCGGAGAGCAGGATGAACTCCTGGCGTTCGTCGCTGCATTTCTGGCCGGTGCGGGTGAGGAACTGGATGGCCGCGAACCATTCGGACTCGGTCAATTCCACGTCGCGCACGAAGCCGTGCAGATGGGTGATCAGACTGGTGACGATGCGCCGCAGCCGCGGATCCGTGGACGGCGCGATGCGGTCGATGACCTCGGCGGTGATGCGCTGTTCGGTGGCGGCGGCGGTGATGGCGCTCGGGACGGTGCGCGGCTCGGTGCTCATGCGGGTCGGTCTCCGTCAAAAGCCGCCTGCAGCAGGCGGCGGATCGCGGGCCGCTCGATCGGCCGCGGGTTCCAGTAGGGATTCTCCACCGCCAGATCGGCTGCCCGGTCCAGGTCAACCTGGCTCATTCCCAAGGCCTTCAGGCCGGCCGGTGCGCCGAGGCGCACGCCCAAGTCGAACAGCGCGCCGGCCGGATCCTGCGCGACGCCGAGCGCACGCGACAGGCGCGCCATGGCGTCGGGCGCCGCCGCGGCGTTGTACGCCGTCGCGTGCGGCAACACCACGGCATGCGTTTCGGCATGCGGCAGGTTGAAACTGCCGCCGAGCGTATGGCACAGCTTGTGGTGCAGCGCCATGCCGGCGCTGCCGAGGACGGTACCGCACAGCCAGGCGCCGTACAGTGCATCGGAACGGGCCTCGATATCGCCCGGCCGATCGACGATGCGCGGCAGGGCCTGCGCCAGTGCCCGCACCCCTTCCTCGGCCATGAGCGAGACGATGGGGTTGCCGTCGCGGGCATACAGCCCCTCGACCGCATGGGCGATGGCGTTGAGGCCGCTGGTCGCGGACATCGATGCCGGCAGGGTCAGCGTCAGATTCACGTCGTAGAGTACGGCCTCCGGCAGCACCTTCAACGTCCGTTGCGTCGTCTTGCGGCCGCCTTCGGTCTGGCCGAGGATGGGCGTGACCTCGGAGCCGGCATAGGTCGTGGGCACGGCGATCTGCGGCAGATCGGTGCGCAGCGCGATCGCCTTGCCGAGACCGATGGTCGAGCCACCACCGAGCGCGATCACGCAGTCGGCGCCGGCCCGCTGCGCCGTGGCGACGGCCCGCTCCGAGATGTCGAGCGGGGTATGCATGGCCGCTTCGGCGAACAGGCCGACGGCCGCATCGCCGAGCAGCGCGAGCAGCGGTTCCACCTGGCCACGCTGCGCAGGAGTCGACAGCAGCAGGGCGCGTTTGCCGCCGATCTCCCCCATGAGTTCGGCGAGCCGCGTCAGGGTGCCGCGGCCGAACAGGACCCGGGCGGGCAAACCGTTGTAGGCGAAATTCATCACGCTGTGCTGCCGCCTGTGGTGAGCCCGGGGGTTGCAGGCGCCAATCCTAGCACGCCTGCGCGGCCTTATTGCACGGCGGCCGCGCGCTATTTGGCGAGGCGCTTGCGCAGCGCCAGCAATTCGCGGCGGCGCTGCGGGGTCGTCTTTGGATAGGCGAGTTTGAGCCCGGCGAAGCTGTCGAGGACGATGCGCGAGACGATCAGGTGCGCATTCTGTTTGTCGTCGGCCGGCACCACATACCAGGGTGCATGCGCCGAGCTGGTCGCGCCCAGGCACTTTTCATAGGCTTTCATGTAGCGCTTCCAGTACTTGCGCTCTTCGATGTCCGCCAGGCTGAATTTCCAGTTCTTTTGCGGCTGATCGATGCGCTCGAGGAAGCGCCGGCGCTGCTCCTCCTTGGACAGGTGCAGGAAGATCTTGATGATGCGGGTGCCGTTCAGGTCCAGATGGCGCTCCAAATCGACGATGGACCGATAGCGGGAATGCCAGACCGCGTTCGCATCGTCCGGCGGGTCGGGCAAGCCTTCATTGCGCAGAATCTGCGGGTGCACGCGCGCGATCAGCACTTCCTCGTAGTACGAGCGGTTGAAGATGCCGATCTTGCCGCGCTCCGGCAGATCGCGCGTGGTGCGCCACAGAAAATCGTGCAGCAATTCGCCCGCGCTGGGATGTTTGAAGCTGTTGACCTGGCAGCCCTGCGGGTTGATCCCGGACATCAGGTGCTTGATCGAACCGTCCTTGCCGGCCGCATCCATGGCCTGAAAAATGAGCAGAACGGCATGGCTGTCGGATGCATACAGCATTTCCTGCTGTGCGCTCAACAAGGTGACATGCTCGCCCAACAGTCCCTGGTAGTGCTCCTTGCTGCGGTATACGGGCGGCACGCGTGTCGGCCATTTGCCGAGATCGACCGCATCGCCCTCCCGCACCCGGAAGTACTTTGATTTGATTTTCACCACCGCTCCCTCAGGCGCCGCGCTGGGTGATCCGCAGAACGCGAAAAACCGGCATCTTCACGCAATCCAGCATCACGGCAAAGGCGCATGCACCGGCAAGCGTACCAAGCACGACCCGGAATGATAAGGCTTGCATGGCGATTCCCGCGATCGCCAGGGTGGACGCGACCAGCACATCCGCGGCCGAGGAGGCGGCCAGCCAATGGCTGGGCCGCGACGACCACAAGCGCCGCCGCTCCCGATTGGTGTACATGGTCGCCTGGTTGCCGAAGACGATGGCGATGAATGCCAAGGTCTGCAGGGACCGAAGGTTCGAGCCGGGCGTGTGGATGCCGAGCAGCAGAACTCCTGCGCAGTACACCAACTCGGCGAGTCCCATGACGGCGCCGGCGGCCGTCAGGCTGCCGATATTCCATGAGTTCGGTGCCGGCGAAGGCCGGACATTGTCGGTCGTCAACGCCATGCCGAGGAAATCGCCCGTGATCATGATGAGGACCATCAGCAGCGGAGTGAGGATCGCGTGTCCGGTCTCCCCCAGGCCGAACGCGAGGAACAGCACCTGGACCACCTTCTTGGTGATGGAGTTCAACGTGTAGGTGAGGATGCGCTGGAAAATGATGCGCCCTTCCCTGACGGCGGCAACGATGCCGCCGAGCCCGGGCTCCGTCAGCACCATGCCGGCCGCCGACTTGGCGACATCCGTCGCGGTCGACACCGCTATTCCGATCTGCGCCTGGCGCAGTGCGGGCGCGTCGTTGGCGCCGTCGCCGCACATGCCGACGGTGTGGCCGCCGGCCTGGAATGCCTGCACCAGCCGGTACTTGTCTTCCGGCAGGACTCCGGCGAACACCGCGAAGGACGCGGGGCGCACGCCCGCCGGGAGGGGGCCCGGCGGGCCGACCGCCCCCTCGATTCCCACCGCATGGGCCACGATGGCCGCTGTCGACGCATCATCGCCGGTCACCATCACGGTACGCACCCCCAGGGCGCGCAATTCGCCGACCAGCGCCGACGAATCGGCGCGCGGCGGATCGCTGAGCGCGATCAGGCCGATCAGCCGCATGGCGCCCGCCGGCCCCGCGGCGACCGCCAGCACCCGGAAGCCGCGCGCCTCGAGTGCCGCCTCCGCGGCGGCATCCGACGCCGAGGGCGGCGCAATTGCGCCGACCACCGCCACGGCGCCTTTCACCACACGCTGGACCGCGCCGCCGGCATCGGTGAATGTCGCCTCGGACATTTTCGTCGCCGGATCGAACGGCGTGAATTTGAGCAACTGCAAGGTGGCGGATGCCGGGCCCGCGGCCGCCCGTATGGCGGCATCCACGGGGTCCAATCCGCCTTCGGAACCGGCGAGTGCGGCGAGCCTGAGCAATCGTGCGGCATCCAGACCCTGCAGCGGATGAACCTCGGTCACGGTCAGAGAGTTGCGCGTCAGGGTGCCGGTCTTGTCGGCGCACAGGACATCCATGGTCGCCGCTTCATCGACGGCCGACAGGCGCGTGGGCAGCACGCCGCGCTTCGCCAGGACGCGCGCACCGAGCGCGGCTGCGAGCGTGAACGTGGCGGGCAGCGCGACCGGTATCGAGGCCAGGACCCCGGTCAACGTCATGGAGATCATCTCCGCAGGCGACATGTTCAGATGATGGGCATAGGCCAGCATCGCCAGGATCACGACGCCGTTGCAGGCTGCAAGATTGCGCACCACGCGAAACACCACTTTCTGCTGCGCACTGACGGCATGGGCGCTGCGCACGAGTTCGGCGGTGCGGCCGAACTTGGTGCGCGGACCGGTTGCCGTGACCGCCGCCACCGCCTCGCCGCGGCGTATCAGGGCGCCGGCAAAGGCCCGCGCGCCGGCCCCGGCGTCGACCGGTACGGATTCGCCGGTGAGCATGGATTGATCGAGCAGGACCTCCCCGGCGGTCAGGGTCGCATCCGCAGCGACGATGCCGCCGAGGGAGAGCTTGATCACATCGTCGCGAACCAGGTCGGCCGCAGGCAGGGTTTGCCAGCGCCCATCGCGCATCACCGAGGCGCTGAGCGCGAGCCGCGATCGCAACGCGGTGAGCGTTGCCTGGGCACGGCTTTCCTGAAAATAGCCGAGTGCAGCGTTGAACGCCAGCAACGCGGCGATGATGGATGCCTCGAGGAATTTGCCGAGCGCCAGCTGCAGCACGACGGCGGCCTCGAGCATCCACGGAATGGGCGACCAAAATTTCCCCAGCAACATCGACCAGCGATCGAGCCCGGCGTCCGGCGTGCTGTTGGGGCCATCCTGTTGCAGACGCCGGCGCGCCTCGTCGCCGCTCAACCCGCCGTGTGCAGCCTCTGCGGTCATGTGCCGCCCGCAGCGTAGCAGACTCGCGGGTAGTCACAGTGCGGCAGCGCACCGAAATGGAGCTGCCGCGGCGCAATACTGCTGCTGCGCAATAATTGGATTTCAATGATGTGACATCGCACAATGGGTGCGGTCCGGCCCACTTCGGAGGTCCGCATGACTGATCAAGTGCACGCGACGGAAGCCGCGTCGCAAACCAGATCCCGCGTGGAGGGCCGCGCCGCCAGTGCCCCGCCGCCGCCGGTGGTGGCGCATTCTCTGCAGGTACGCCGCGTCGTGGCCGGCGCCGATCGGGGCATCGACCTGGCAGCCGACCTCTTGATGCGGCTGTTCAGGCAGTTGGATCGCGCCGTAGCGCTGCGGCTGTGGAACGGCGCCGTCCTGACGGTAGGCAATGCCGACCCGGGCGCACCGCCGCCGCGGTTCGTGCTCGCCTTTCGGCATCCGCGCGCCGTCTGGTCGCTGGTCCTCGAACGCGATCCGCTGCAGCTGGCGGAGGCGTATTTTCGCGGTGACCTGGACATCGAAGGCGATTTTTTCGCGGCACTGGAGCTCAAGGACCATCTGCAGGCCATCCGGCTGTCGGCCGGCGAGCGCCTGGGCGCGCTGGTCGCCGCGGTGCGGTTGCGGGCCATCGGCGAGATCGCGCCTCAGCCACAGGCGGGCGGGCGGCTGCAGACTCTGACCGTCAAGAACCATACCAAGGCGGAGAATCGCCAGGCGATCCAATTCCATTACGATGTGTCCAACGAGTTCTATGCGCTGTGGCTGGATCGCGCGATGGTCTATTCGTGCGCCTATTTCGAGCAACCCGACGCCGATCTGGAGCGGGCGCAACAGGCCAAGCTCGAGCACATCTGCCGAAAATTGATGCTGAAACCCGGCGACCGGCTGCTCGATGTCGGTTGCGGCTGGGGCGCGCTCGTGATCCACGCCGCGCAGCACCACGGCGTGCTGGCCCATGGCATCACGCTCAGCCGCCAGCAGTTGGAACTCGCGCAGCGGCGCGTCAACCAGGCGGGACTTCAGGATCGCGTGACGCTGGAGCTGCGGGACTATCGCGATCTGGCGGGCGAGTCGCTGTACGACAAGATTGCCAGCATCGGCATGTTCGAGCACGTCGGCCTGCGCAATCTGCCGGTCTATTTCGCGACCCTGCACCGGCTGCTCAAACCGTCCGGTCTGTTCCTCAATCACGGCATCACCCACAAGGCGGAAGGCTGGATCAAGAATCTGTCGACGGAATTCATCAACCGCTACGTTTTTCCGGACGGCGAACTCGACACCATCAGCAACATCGAGCAGGTCATGGAACGCGGCGAATTCGAGATCGCCGACGTCGAGGCCCTGCGCCCGCACTACGCGCTCACGCTGCGCGCGTGGGTGGCGCGGCTCGAGAGCCATCGGGACCAGGCGCTCGAGCACGTCAGCGAATCGACCTACCGGGTTTGGCGGCTGTACATGGCCGCCTGCGCCCTGGAATTCGAGGCCGGCGGCATCGGCGTGTACCAGGTGCTGGCGTGCAAGCGCGGCCGTGGACCGGCGGCGTTGCCGCTGACGCGGCGGTTCATGTATCCGGCCTGAATGCGGCAGGCCTGATGGCGGGCGTCAGCGCGCCCTTGCGCGCTGTTCGCCCTGTGTGATCAGGCACGCGCTGCGGTTGCCGGTGACGTAGATCCACAACCAGCTGAGCGCCACCGCCAGCCGGTTGCGCACACCGATGAGGAAGTAGATGTGGGCGAGTCCCCACACCCACCAGGCGATCCAGCCGCGCGCCTTGATCCATCCGAAATCGATGACCGCGGAGCGTTTGCCGATGGTCGCCAGATTGCCGGAGTGCGAGTAGTGGAACGGGCGCGGCTGCCCGTGGCCGCGCAGCCGCTGTTTGATGGTAGCAGCGACGTGCAGGCCCTGCTGCTTCGCGGCCGGCGCGATGCCCGGCACCGGCTTGCCGTGCCACGCGTTGACCGTGGAGGTGTCGCCGATGGCAAATATCTCCGGATGGCCGGGCGCGGTCAGATCGGGCTCCACTTTGACGCGATTGGCAGTGTCCGCGGGCAGCCCGAGCCAATCGGCCGCCGATGAGGCCCGCACCCCGGCCGCCCACAGGATGACCTTGGCCGGCAGGTTCTGGTCGCCAAACTGCACGCCGTCGGCGCTGCACTCGCGAACCGGGCGGCCGAGTTCAATCTGCACGCCGAGGCGCTGCAAGGCGGCGTGCGCATAGGCGGACAGGTCGGGGGTGAAGCCCGGCAGAATGCGCGGACCCGCCTCGATCAGCACGATCCGGGCCACGCGCGTATCGATGTTGCGAAAATCCTCCGGCAGATTCTCGTGCGCGAGTTCGGCGATGGCGCCGGCGAGTTCCACCCCGGTTGCACCGCCGCCGACGATGACGAAGGTCAGCAGCGCCATGCGCAGCGCGGGGTCGGTCTCGCGCTCGGCGCGCTCGAAGGACAGCAGAATGCGGCGGCGGATCGCGGTGGCGTCCTCCAGGGTCTTGAGGCCGGGTGCGAATGGTTCCCATTCATCATGACCGAAGTAGGCGTGCCGTGCGCCGGTCGCCAGCACCAGGGTGTCATAGCCCACGGTATGCCCGTCGGCGAGCGACAACTCGCGCTTCGAGGTGTCGACGCCGTCGACCACGCCGAGCAGGGTCGTCACCTCCTTGCGCCGGCGCAGCAGATGGCGGATCGGCCATGCGATCTCGGAAGTCGCGAGCGTCGCCGTACCGACCTGGTACAGGAGCGGCTGAAAAAGATGATGGTTGCGCTGATCGATGATGGTGATGCGCACCGGCGCGCCGGCGAGTCCGTGGGCGACGCTCAGGCCGGCGAAGCCCGCGCCGGCGATCACGACGTGGTGTGGTTGAGATGCATGCATATGAGGCGGTGCTATTGACTATGATAGCGAATGATCGCGAACTTGGGCTCGCCGTTGTCCGCCGCTCTCGCCCTGCTGTGCGCGTGGGTGGTCATCGGGCTCGCGGGACTGCTGCGTCCGATGAGCCTGGTATTTGCCGGCCGAACCCTGTTCCCGCTCGGCGCCGCCTGCGGCCTCGCCCTCGCTCTGGCGGCACTGCTCGGGATCGCCGCGCCGACCGCTCACCTGACGCTGCCCATCGGGCTGCCCGACCTGCCCATGCACGTGCGCTGCGACGCGTTGTCGTGCGTGTTCCTGTGCATATTGGGGGCGACATCGGCGGGAGTGTCCCTGTTCGGGGCGGGCTATTTCCGCTCCGGCCAGGGCGCACCTCCCGGATTGCTCTGCCTGCAATACCACTTGTTTCTCGCCAGCATGGGCTTCGTGCTGCTGGCCGACGATGCCTACGGGTTCATGGTGGCATGGGAGACCATGGCGCTCTCGTCGTACTTCCTGGTGACCACGCAGCACCGCATCGAGGAGATCCGCCGCGCCGGCTTCCTGTATCTGCTGATGGCGCACCTCGGCGCCATCGCGATCCTATTGTGCTTCGGCGTGCTTCAGGGGGGCAGCTGGCAGTTCAGCTTCGATGCGATGCGCAGCGCGCAACTTTCGCCGCCGCGGGCGGGGGTGGCACTGCTGCTTGCGCTGGTTGGATTCGGCGCCAAGGCGGGGCTGGTACCGCTGCACGTATGGCTGCCTGAGGCGCACCCGGCGGCCCCCTCACCGGTGTCGGCCCTGATGAGCGGCGTGATGCTGAAGGTCGCGGTGTACGGCATGCTGCGCGTCGCCTTCGATCTGCTGGGGGGGCCGCTGTGGTGGTGGGGTCTGCTGCCGGTGAGCCTCGGCCTGTTTACGGCGCTGTACGGCATCGTGTTCGCCGCGGCGCAAACCGACATGAAGCGGCTGTTGGCTTATTCATCCGTCAAGAACATCGGCATCCTGTTCACCGGCATCGGACTCGCGATCGTGTTCCACGGAGTCGGCCGGCCGCAGCTCGCGGCGCTCGCGCTGGTGGCGGTGCTCTACCACTCGGTCAATCACGCCTTCATGAAGAGCCTGCTGTTTCTCGGCACGGGCGTGGTTCTGCATTCCACCGGCGAACGCAATCTCGGACGGCTCGGCGGACTCATCCACCGCATGCCGTGGGTCGCCTGGCTGACACTGGTCGGAACCCTCGCCATCGCCGGATTGCCGCCGTTGAACGGCTTCGTCTCCGAGTGGCTGCTGCTGCAGGCCTTCCTGTTCGCCTTCGAGGTGCCGCACACGTTCGTCAACATGCTGCTGCCGCTCGGTGCCGGACTGGTGGCGCTCACGGGCGCATTGTCGGGATACGTCATGGTGAAGTTCTTCGGTGTGGTGTTCCTGGGCAAGCCGCGCGAGGCCGCAGCCGCCCCGGCGCACGATGCCGGATCATTGGAGCGCGGCGGCCTGCTGTGGCTCGCGTCGGGCTGCGTGATTCTCGGTTTGCTGCCGGCGCAGATCGTGCCCGTGCTCGCCCGGGTGGCCGAGCAGCTGCACGTCGGCCGCCTGCTGCCGAACGGCGCGCCGTGGTGGATGCTGGTTCCGCTGCAGGGCCGCCAGGCCTCCTATGCGCCGCTGGTGTTCTCCTGCGCCGTCGTGGCGGTGGTGTTGCTGACGATCTGGGTGGTGCGCCTGCTGTACCACCAGCGCATCCGTCGCGTGGCGCCGTGGGATTGCGGCTTCGGGCGCCTGGACGCGCGGATGCAGGATACCGCGGAAGGATTTGGCCAGCCGATCCGCCATCTGTTCGAGCCATTCTTCGCCATGCAGCGTCAACTGCCCAGCCCGTTCGATCCGGCGCCGCGCTACCGGGTGGTGATCGGCGACCGCATTTGGAATGCCGCGTACGCGCCGCTGGGTGCGCTGGTGCAGCGCATCGCCGATGCCTTCGCAGCGCTGCAGCAGGGGCGCATCGCGTCGTATCTGCTGTACGGTTTCATCACGCTGATCGTGCTGTTGGCGCTGGTCCTATGAGACCCAGCAAGCCATGAGGGGCGGCAGGCCATGATGACCATCGAGTGGTTCACCCAGTTCCTCGCGGTGGCGGCGGCGCTCGCCGCGGCCCCGCTGTTTCTCGGTTGGGTGAACCAGTGCCGGGCATGGCTGCAGAACCGGCGGGCGCCGAGCGTGCTGCTGGTATACCGCGGGATCCGCAAGCTGTTCCACAAGGACGCGGCCGTTGCGGAGCCGGCTTCGCGCCTGTTCATCTTCACGCCGTACATCGTGTTCGGCACTATGGTGGTGGCGGCCGCCATCATTCCCTCGGTGAGCACGCGGCTGCCGTTCGGCACCGCCGCGGACGCCATCGCGCTCGTCGGACTGTTCGCCACCGCGCGCGTATTCATGTCGCTCGCAGCGATGGACATCGGCACCGCCTTCGGCAGCATGGGCGCGCGGCGCGAAATGATGGTCGGATTTCTGGCCGAACCCGCACTGCTGATGGTGATCTTCGTGGCTTCGCTGATCTCCATGACCACCGCACTGCCGGTCATATCCGAGCGTCTCGCCACCCAGGCACTAACGCTGTCGCCGAGCCTCGCGTTCACCGGGGTGGCGTTCACCATGGTGCTGCTCGCGGAGAACGCCCGCATACCCATCGACAATCCGGCCACACACCTCGAGCTGACCATGATCCACGAGGCCATGCTGCTCGAATACTCGGCGCGGCACCTGGCGCTGTTGGAGTGGGCGGCCGCGCTCAAGCTGCTCAATTATGCCTGCATCGGTTTTGCGTTGTTTCTGCCGTGGGGTGCCGCGATGGGAGAAGCCGGGCCGCCGGCGCTGCTCACCGCCGTCGCGTTTCTCGCCCTCAAGCTGCTGGTCGCGGGCGTGGCACTCGCCTTGATCGAGACGTTGTCGGCCAAGCTGCGGGTGTTTCGTGCGCCGCAGTTTCTCGCCACCGCGTACCTGTTCGCCAGCCTCGGATTGTTGGTGCACCTGCTGCTGGGCGCCTAGATGACCGCACAGCCCTTCGTCCTGCAGATCCTCAACGCGCTGGCGGCGCTGCTGCTGCTGCTGTCCTTCGCCATGCTCGCGCAGCGTCGCGTGGTCACGTTGGTCAATCTGCTGGCCCTGCAGGGCGCCGTGCTGTGCGCGGCGACGCTGCTGCTCGCCTGGCGCACCGGCGAGGCGCATCTGTACTTCTCCGCCGCCCTGACCCTGTGCCTGAAGGTGGCTTTTCTGCCGTGGCTGCTGCACCGGCTGATCCGCCGCCTCGGGGTGTACTGGGACACCGACACGCTGCTCGACACCACGGGCACCATGCTCGTCGGGTTGCTGGTCGTGGTGTTCGCATTCGGCCTGGCGCAGCCGATCTCTGCGCTCGCCAGCACCGCGACCCGCAGCGCCGTCGGCATAGCGGTTGCGGTGATACTGCTGGCATTCCTCACCATGATCACGCGCCGCAAGGCCATGTCGCAGGTCGTCGGCTTCCTGTCCATGGAGAACGGGCTGTTCTTCGGCGCGATGAGCGCGACCTACGGCATGCCGATGATCGTCGAGCTCGGGGTGGCGCTCGACGTGCTGGTGGCGATGCTGGTTCTCGGGGTGTTCTTCTTCCAGATCCGCGAGCAGTTCGACAGCCTGGACCTGGAACACCTGCAGTCGCTCAAGGAGGACCGCTAGCGTGGAGTTCCTGGCGCTGCTCGGCACCCCGCTCGCGGGCGCACTGGCGCTCGCGTGGTTCGGCGCTCGCCGCCGTGCGCCGGAGGCGAACGCCGCATTGAGTCTGGCCACACTGGCGGCGGCGGTGGCGTTGACCGTCCGGGTGTTCGGCGCCGGCAATCTGACGTTCTTTCACGAGCAGTTCTTCATCGATCCGTTCAATGTGTTCCTGGTGACCCTGACGGCTCTGGTGGGATTCACCACCTCGATGTTCTCGCGGCCCTACATGCGGGTGGAGCTGGATCATGGGCGCATCTCCGCCGGCCGGCTTCGCCTCTACCACAGCATGTACCAGCTGTTCATCGCAACCATGCTGCTTGCACTCACCACCAACAATCTCGGCCTCATGTGGGTGGCGATGGAGGCGGCGACGCTGTCGACGGTGCTGCTGGTCACCCTGTACCGCACGCCGGCGAGCCTCGAGGCCGGCTGGAAGTACTTCATCCTGTGCGGTGTCGGTATCGCGCAGGCGCTGTTCGGCACGATTCTGTTGTACATCGCCGCCGAAAAGGTGCTCGGGGCGGAAGGCGTGAGCGCGCTGCTGTGGACGCATCTGAACGCCGTGAAGGCACAGCTCGAGCCGCGGGTGCTGAGCCTCGCCTTCGTCTTTCTGCTGGTGGGCTATGGCACGAAGGTCGGGCTTGCGCCGTTGCACAACTGGCTGCCGGATGCGCACGCCGAAGGGCCGACGCCGATATCGGCGGTGCTGTCCGGACTGCTGTTGAACGTGGCAATCTACGCGGTGGTTCGCTGCAAGATCCTGGTGGAAGGTTCGCTGCATTCGCCGCTGCCGGCGCAGATGCTCATGGGTTTCGGCATGCTGTCGGTGGTGCTGGCGTCATTTCTGCTCTGGCGCCAGCGCGACATCAAACGCCTGTTTGCGTATTCATCCATCGAACACATGGGAATCATCGCCTTTGCATTCGGCATGGGCGGCGCGATCGCGAATTTTGCCGCGTTGCTGCACATGACCGTGCATTCGCTCACCAAGTCCGCGATTTTCTTCGCCGCCGGGCACGCCGCGCAGAAATCGGGCACGCAGATCATGGAGCGGATCCGCGGATTGGTCACGGTGAGTCCCACCGTCGGCTGGGGTCTGATGCTCGGCTCGCTGGCAATTCTCGGCATGCCGCCTTTCGGTGTGTTCGCCAGCGAGTTCCTGATCCTCACGACCGCGATGCGCGAACAGCCGTGGGCCACGCCGATTCTGCTGATCGCCCTGGGCGTCGCGTTCGCGGCGATCTTCGGCAGGGTCCAATCCATGGTGTTCGGCGAGACCACCGTCAAGCGACTGCCGCACACGCCCGCGCTGCTGCCGGTTTTCCTGCATCTCGCACTGGTACTGATGCTCGGATTGTTCATTCCGCCGTATCTGGCCGAGTGGTATCGGGCGGCTGCGCGCATGATCGGAGGAGGGTGAGATGGCGCTCGAGGACTGGTTCGCGCCGGCGACGGCGTTGCCCGGAGCCGCGGGCGTGCGCACCCGGCGAGTTTCGTCCGGTCAGTGGCTGCAGGCTGCGCATGATTTCGCCGCGGCGAACGGCCGGCTGCTCGCCCTGTGGGCGAGCGGCGCTCCCGGCGCCGGCAGCGTACGGGCGGCGCTCGCGGCCAATGCGGGGGTGCTGGTCACCGAACTGCCGCTGTCCGCGGCCGGTTATCCGGGACTGGGGGACGTTTTTCCCGCGGCCGGGCGCATGCAGCGCGCCGTCTTCGATCTGAACGGCGCCGTCTGCACGGATGCCGACCGGCGGCCCTGGCTGAGGCACGCGGCATGGCCTGCGGATTTTCATCCGCTGCAGGATGGCGTGCCGGCACCGGAGGCGGAGCCGTTGCGCCACGATGACTACGCGTTCGTACGCGTCGAGGGCGAGGGGGTGCATGAAATTCCGGTCGGCCCGGTGCACGCGGGCATCATCGAGCCCGGACACTTCCGCTTCTCCGTGGTCGGCGAGAAGGTGCTGCGGCTCGAGGAGCGCCTGGGCTACACCCACAAGGGCATCGAGCGGCGATTCACCGAGATGCCGCTGCTGGAGGCGCATCGTCTGGCGGCAAGGGTCAGCGGCGATTCGGCGGCCGCGTTTTCGTGGGCCTACGCGCAGGCGCTCGAAGGATTGGCCGGCATCGAGGCGCCGGTGCGCGCGGCGTGGCTGCGGGCGCTGTGCCTGGAACTCGAGCGCATCGCGAATCACCTCGGCGATCTGGGTGCTCTCGGCAACGATGCCGGCTTCGCCTTCGGACTGGCGCAATTCTCGCGGCTGAAGGAGCAGCTGCTGCGGGCGAACGAGCAGGCGTTCGGGCAGCGGTACCTGCTCGATACAATCGTGCCGGGCGGCCTGCGCGCCGACCTGGAGCCGTCCGGCACAGCGTGTCTGCGCGGCTGCGTGGCCGGCATCGCGGCGGAGCTTCCGCGGCTGCGCGAAGTGTACGATGAGCAGGCCGGCTTGCGGGATCGGTTCGTGGGCGCGGGCAGAGTGCCGGCGCAGCTCGCGCAGCGCCTCGGGCTCTGCGGCCTCGCCGGGCGCGCGAGCGGACAGGCCTTCGATGTGCGCGTCGATGTGCCGTGCGTGCCGTACGGCGAGCTCGCTGCGCGCCGCTGTGGCTCCACCGACGGGGATGTTGCGGCGCGGGTCACGGTGCGCTTCGAGGAGCTGTGCGAATCCTTCCGGCTCGTGCAGTGCATCCTCGATGGTCTGCCGTCCGGGGTGCACCGGATCGCGGTGCCGCTGCCGCCGGCGGGCGGTCTCGGCCTGGGGCTGATCGAAGGCTGGCGCGGACCGGTGCTGCTGGCCCTGGAGCCCGGTGCCGGCGGTGCCATCCGCCGCTGTCATCCGCATGATCCGTCGTGGCAGAACTGGCCGGTGCTCGAACACGCNNGATTTTCCGCTGATCAACAAGTCGTTCAATCTTTCCTACAGCGGAGCGGACCTGTAAGCCATGTGGAAGACGCTGCGCCAGATCGCCCGGGTCGGCATCATCACCGAGACCCCGGCACCGGTCGACGAGACCCTGCGGGTGCGCGATGAATTGCAGGCGCAGATCCTCGCGATACTCGGGCGCGCCCTGTGCATCCGCGCGGTGGATGCCGGGTCGTGCAACGGCTGCGAGCTCGAGATCCACGCGCTCAACAACCCGATCTACAACATCGAGGGGCTGGGGATCCGTTTCGTCGCCAGCCCGCGGCATGCGGACATGCTGCTGGTCACCGGACCGGTGAGCCGTAACATGGAACTTGCACTGCGGCAGACCTACGCGGCCACCCCGGATCCGAAGCTGGTGGTGGCGGTCGGCGACTGCGGATGCAGCGGCGGAATCTTCGGCGAGGGCTATGCGAGCCGCGGACGCGTCGCGAATGTGATTCCCGTCGATGTCGCAGTCCCCGGCTGTCCGCCGAGTCCCGGCCGGATCCTGACGGGCATTCTCACCGCGATCGCCGCTCAGCGCGGCGCCGCGGTTTCGACCGCGTAGCCGGCCGCGATCCAGGCGTCGAGTCCGCCGTGCAGCGGGCGGACCCGCTTGAAGCCGTGGCTCATCAGAAGTTTGGCGACCCGGGCCGCGGAAGCCTCGCTCGGGCAGGTGCAGTAGATGATGATCTCACGGTCGCGCGGCAGCTCGATGAGATGCGAGCCGACCTGGTCCGAGCTCACCTGCAGCGCGCCCGGAATCCACCGAGGCTCGAGGGCACGGGCGGTGGCCGAGCGCACGTCGATGATCACCGGTGAGGCGCCGGCGCTGATCAGCTGGTACAGATCGGCGACGCTGATGCGGGCCATGCGCAACATGGCGTAGAAGCGCCGGCGCTCCCACCACTTGAAGGCGATGTACAGGCCGAGCGCGCCCGCGAGCAGGCAGCCGGCGGCATTGCCGATGCGTTCGGCGTGCCCCAGCAGCCGCTCGATCTGCGATCTGAACAGCATGCCCGCCCCGAGGCCGACGCCCACCCAGAGCGTCGCACCCAGTGTGCTCAGCCCGATGAACGCCGGCCAGCCGATGCGCATGGCACCGGCCATGGGCGGTGCAATGACCGAAAGCCCGGGTATGAATTTCGCGACGATCAGGGATTTCATCCCCCAGCGTTCGAAGCGGGTCTGGGTGCGGCTCACGCAGGAATCCGGCTCGAGCGAAATCCGGCACAGGGTCTTGAGCACCCGGATGCCGTAGATCTCGCCCACCCAGTACCAGGCGCAGTCGGCGGCGATGCAGGCGATGACCGACGACAAAAAGAGCCACGCCGCCGGCAATCTGTCCTGCGCCGCCATCGCCCCGGCCACCACCAGCGTGGGCAGCGCCGGCACGGGCAATCCCGCCTGGTCGATCAACACATTGATCACCACCAGGATCAGTCCGTACTCGCCGATCAGCGAAATGAGCTGCTGGGTCACCGTCCGGCTGCCGGAGCGAGTTCGATATCGGGGAGAAACACCGTGATCGCGCCCATGAGCGGCATGAAGGCGCAGATCCGGTACACGAATTCGACGCCGTGCCGGTCGGCCACGACGCCGAGCACGGCAGCGCTGATGCCGGCGACGCCGAATGCGAAGCCGAAGAACAGTCCCGATACCGCGCCGACCTTGCCCGGCACGAGTTCCTGCGCGTAGACGACGATCGCGGAAAACGCCGACGAGAGGATGAAGCCGATGAGGAAACTGAGGATCAGCGTCCAGGTCAGATCGACATAAGGCATCGCCAGCGTCAGCGGTGCGACCCCCAGGATGGAAAACCAGATGACGCGTTTGCGCCCGATGCGGTCGCCGAGAGGTCCGCCGAGGATGGTGCCGGCCGCGAGCGCCGCCAGGAACACGAACAGATACAGCTGCGCGGTGCGCACCGGCAGGCGGAACCGGGTCATCAGGTAAAAAATGTAGTAGTTGCTGATGCTGACCAGATAGACATATTTCGAGAATATCAGCATCAGCAGGATGCCCAGCGAGCGCACGACGGTGCGCGAGGACAGATCGCTGCGCGCCGCGGCGCGCGGTTTGGCCGGGCCGGGACCGAGATGCTGCCGCCGGTACCAGCTGCCGACGTTCCACAGCACCGCGATGGCGAGCAGCGCGGCCAGTGCGAACCAGGCCAGGCTCGACTGGCCGTGCGGGATGACGATCAAGGCCACCAGCAGGGGTCCCGTGGCGCTGCCCGCATTCCCGCCGACCTGGAATATCGATTGGGCCAGCCCGTGCCGTCCGCCCGAGGCGAGGCGGGCGATGCGCGAGGACTCGGGATGGAAAATGGACGAACCCGCGCCGATGAGCGCCGCGGCCACCAGCACGGTCGCGTAGTTCGGCGCGAACGCGAGGGTGGTCACCCCGAGCAGTGTGAGTGCCATGCCGACGCTGAGCGAATGCGGTTTGGGGTGCCTGTCCGTGTACAGGCCGACCAGGGGCTGCAGCACCGAGGCGCAGATCTGATAGGTGAAGGTGATCAGCCCGATCTGCGCGAAGCTGAGATTGAACTCACCCTTCAGCAGCGGATAGATAGCGATCACCAGAGACTGGATCAGATCGTTCAGGAAATGCGAGAAGCTGATCGCGCCCAGCACTTCGAACCGAGTCCGATCGGCGCGATCAGCCGCCGCGTCCAGGGCGAATGTTTTTTCCATAGCACATGCCCGTTAAATTCATGCAAAGCATACACCCTACTAGCTACTTGGATGTCTGTCCTGCGAAAATGCGATGATGGCGAGACGCCTCCAGCCGTTTGGTTTTCTGCGCGACCTCGCCAGCCGCTGGGACGTCATTGCCTTCGTGGTGGTCATAGGACTCATCGCTTTTCTGGGGGAGGCGTCGCGCGGATTGCTCGCGCCGCTCGCCCAGCTCGACGTCACCCCGCTGTCGCTCGATCCGGTGCATCTGCCGCAATACGCGGCACGCACCACCTTGAGAATGCTGGCCGGGCTCGCCCTGTCCCTGATTTTCACGCTGACCTATGCGACCTGGGCGGCGAAGAGCGAGCGCGCCGGCAAGTTGCTGGTGCCCATTCTCGATGTTTTGCAGTCGGTGCCCATACTGGGCTTCATCTCGATCACGGTGGTTTTTTTCATGTCGCTCGCGCCCGGACGCGTGCTGGGGGCCGAATTTGCGGCAATTTTCGCCATATTCACCAGTCAAGCCTGGAACATGGCGTTCAGCTTCTACCAGTCGCTTCGCACCATACCCACCGAACTGGCCGAGGCGGCCGAGTCGTTCCGGCTCTCGGCCTGGATGCGGTTCTGGCAGCTGGAGGTTCCCTTCGGCCTGCCGGCGCTCATCTGGAACATGATGATGTCGATGTCGGGAGGCTGGTTTTTCGTGGTCGCCTCGGAGTCGATCAGCGTCGGCAACACCACCGTGGCGCTGCCCGGCGTCGGCTCCTACATCGCGCTCGCCATCCAGCAGAAGAATCTGCACGCAATCGGCTGGGCGATCGCCACCATGCTGATCGTGATCCTGCTCTACGATCAATTGCTGTTCAGGCCGCTGGTGGCCTGGGTGGATCGATTCCGCGTCGAACAGGAGCCCGGCGCCCGCACTCCGGATTCGTGGGCGCTCACCATGATGCGCCGTTCGCGCCTGATCAACGGCGCGAGCGTCGCCTTCCATGCGGCGGTCCTGTGGACCAGCCGCGCCATCAAGCGCGATGACGAGGCGCTGATCGTGGACATTGCACGCAAGCCGGGGCGCAGCCTGGATCTGCTGTGGGTGTTGCTGGTGGTGCTGGCGGTGGTGCTGGCGCTGTGGCACATCGTGGCCGTCGTGATCCGCAATACGCCGCCGGCCGAGGCCCTGCACGTGGCCGGCCTGGCGGTGATCACCATGCTGCGGGTGTTCATCCTGATCGCACTGGCGAGCCTGGTCTGGGTGCCGATCGGGGTATGGGTGGGTCTGCGGCCGCGGGCCGCCGAGATCGTGCAGCCCATCGCGCAGTTCATGGCCGCATTTCCGGCCAACCTGCTGTTTCCCATCGCGGTCTACGGCATCGTGACCTGGAAGCTCAATGCCGACATCTGGCTAAGTCCGCTGATGATTCTGGGAACGCAATGGTACATCCTGTTCAACGTCATNNCAGTGGTACATCCTGTTCAACGTCATCGCCGGCGCCTCCGCGTTCCCGGCCGAACTGCGCCATGCCGCCGCGAATTTCGGCGTCAAGGGCTGGCTGTGGTGGCGCGAAGTCGCACTGCCCGGTGTGCTACCTTTCTACGTCACGGGCGCGATCACCGCATCGGGCGGATCTTGGAATGCGGCGATCGTGGCCGAACTGGTGTCCTGGGGGGACGCCCACCTGCAGGCGCACGGTCTGGGCGCTTACATCGCCGAGGCTACGACGGCGGGCGATTTTCACCGGATTGTGCTCGGGATCGGAACCATGAGCCTGTTCGTCGTCGTGATCAACCGGCTGTTCTGGCGGCCCTTGTATTACTACGCCGAGCGCAAATATCGACTGACCTGACTTCGGGGACACTCCTATGATGACTTCACCGCTTCTGCAGTGCAGCGACGTGAGCAAAGCCTTCGCCAAACCCGACGGCAGCGAACTTCTGGTGCTCGAAGGCATGAATCTGTCGATCTACGAGGCGCAGATCGTGGGTTTGCTCGGCCGTTCGGGATCGGGCAAATCCACCCTGCTGCGGCTGATCGCCGGACTCGCGGAGCCGAGCGCCGGCCGGCTCGATTACCTCGGTCAGCCGATTGCGGGTCCGGCCGCGGGCATCGCCATGGTGTTCCAGAGTTTTGCGCTCTTTCCGTGGCTGACCGTCTACGAAAACGTCGCCCTAGGTCTCCAGGCGCAGCGCATGCCGAAGGCGGAGATCCGCACCCGTTCGCTGGCCGCGATCGACCTGATCGGCCTCGACGGCTTCGAATCGGCGTATCCGCGCGAGCTGTCGGGCGGCATGCGCCAGCGAGTGGGCTTCGCCCGTGCGCTGGTCGTGCATCCGAACATTCTGCTCATGGACGAGCCGTTCTCGGCGCTCGACGTGCTCACCGCGGAGACACTGCGCACCGATTTTCTGGATCTGTGGGCGGAGGGACGCATGCCCATCAAGGGCGTGATCCTGGTGACGCACAACATCGAGGAGGCGGTGTTGATGTGCGACCGCATTCTGGTGTTCGGCAGCAATCCCGGGCGGATTCTGAGCGAGATCAAGGTTTCGCTGCCGCAGCCACGCAACCGCCTGGATCCGAGCTTCCGCGAGCTGGTGGAGCGAATCTACGTGGAGATGACCGCACGCCACGCCGGCACCGCGGCGGTCGGCCGCCAGGAGCGCTTTCCGGGCCTTGGGATCGGCAGTGTGCTGCCGGAGGTTTCCACCAATCTGCTGGCCGGCCTGATGGAAGCGGTGGCAGCGGCGCCCTTCAACGGCACCGCGGATCTGCCGAAGATCGCCTCGGATCTGCAGATGGAGATCGACGAGCTGTTTCCGGTGGCCGAGACCCTGCAGATGCTGCGCTTCGCGGAGCTCGAGCGCGGCGACCTGAAGCTCACCGACGACGGGCTCGCCTTCGCGCACGCGGCGTTGGATGAGCGCAAGCGGATCTTCATGCGCCACCTGCTCGCGTACGTGCCACTGTGCGCCCACATCCGCCGGGTGCTCGACGAGCGCGCTTCGCATTCCGCGCGAAAAAGCCGCTTCATCGACGAACTCGAGGACTTCATGAACGAAGACGCCGCGGCGCAGACCCTGCGGGCGGCGATCCGCTGGGGCCGGTATGCCGAGGCTTATGCCTATGACGACGAGAATCTCATGTTCAGCCTCGAGGACCCGACCTGAGTGTAGGATGGGCCGATGAACCTCACGAACGACACGGCGTCCGCCTATCTGGATCTGCATGTTCCGCCGGATGAAATGGTCAAATACATCCAGGACCTGATGCTGCTGCCGCATGGCGCGATCGCGACGAATTCGGCCGCCACGCTGGCCCGGCGCCAATGGGGCGGAGACACCCCGATGGCACGTGCGGCGCTGCTGCGCTGGGGCGCGCTCAACCTGGCATTCCAGGACAAGCGCCTGGAGACCTGGACGGTGACGCGCGAGCGCGACCGTATACAGGTCCCCGCGGCGCTGGTGGCGGCGGCGGGCATAGCCCCGCTCGTGATCGACGATGAGCGCGTGGTTTTCGACATTCCGGCGCTGCTCGATGCCACGCTCGAATTTCAACCGCCGGCGGGACAGGCCTAGCTCTTCATGCCAGACTTCGAAACGCGAGCTCCGTCGCGCCTCGGTATTTTGCGGGTCATCGCCCTCTACAAGCTCGGCAAGGTGCTGTTGCTGCTGGCGACGGCTTACGGCGTGCTGCGGATGCGCGATGCGTCGCTGATCGCGAGAATATATTCGTGGGCGGCCACCCTGCCGTCCGGGCTTGAACAGGATCTGGTCGTCCGCGGCCTCGCCTTCTTCAGCGGCTTGAGCCCCCGGCGCATCCAGGCACTCGGCTTCGTCACGCTGGCCTATGCGGCGCTGTTCGCGGTCGAGGGCGTCGGTTTGTGGCTGCGCCGCCGCTGGGCCGAATGGCTCACTACCATCATCACCGCTTCATTGATCCCGCTCGAAATCTGGGAACTGTTTCACAGACCGGGAACGGGCAAAGCCGCCGTTTTGATCATCAATTGCGTCATCGTCGGGTATCTGGTGTGGCGCCTGCGCGCCGACCGCATAGCCAATGTGAAATGATCTTCATCTAAGTCGAATCCCGGCGTTCGCGCGTATTCTCTGCGGCGTCCGTTAAAATCACGCTTGGAGATATTATGAATAAGTCCGGTACCTTGATCACTTCCGCCCTGTTGGCCCTGGGCCTGGCCGTCACCGCCACCGCCGCCAGCATGCCGAAGTCCGCCGATGCGCCGACCGCCACGGGCACCACCCCGACCACTGCGACCGGCACTTCGACCAAGAAGAAGCATCACCACAAGAAATCCAAGTCCACGGCGACCGACTCCACCGCCGGAACCAAATAAGCAGGTGTGAAGAACGCCCCGGACGCTTGACGGCGGCCGGGGCTTTTTTTTAACTTTGGGCCGGCGGTGGGTCCAAGGATATTATGTCCCTGATCAACATCATCATCCTGGCCGTGGTGCAAGGCCTGGCCGAGCTCCTGCCGGTGTCCAGCTCGGCGCACGTCGTGGTGGCCGAGAAACTGCTCGGCCTCGATCCGTCCTCCCCGCCCATGACCTTGCTGCTGGTCATGCTGCACACCGGCACGATGTTCGCGGTGATCGTATACTTCTGGCGCCAATGGCGCGACACCTACTTCAGCAGCCTGCCGGCATTCAAGGACTCCGCGATCCGGGTGATTCTGGCCACGGTGATCACTGGGATCGTCGGCGAAGCGGTCATCAAGGTCATCGAGTCGACGGCTTTCAGCAACGTGCCCAACGCCGAAATCGAGGATCTGTTCGGCCGGCTCGAATTCATCGCACCGGCGCTGGCTGCGGCCGGCGTCCTGATCCTGATCGCCGGCGTCCTCGAGCGGCGCGGGGCGGCGGCAGCCGCCACGGGTGATCTGAGTTTGAAGCAGGCCGGTCTGATCGGTGCCGTGCAGGGGCTGTGCCTGCCGTTCCGGGGATTCTCCCGATCGGGTGCAACCATTTCCGCCGGGATGCTGGCCGGCGTCGCCAAGGCGCGGGCCGAGGCCTTCAGTTTCGCCCTGGCCGTGGTGTTGACCCCGCCGGTGGTGGCGCGCGAGGCGCTGCGCCTGATCAAGGCCGAACGGCAGCACGGCGGCGACCTCGGCCCGGTCGCGTTGCTCAGCCTGGTGGGCGCGGTCGTCGCATTTCTTGCCGGACTGCTGGCTCTCAAATGGCTCAGCCGCTGGCTGGAGGGAGGCCGCTGGTATCTGTTCGGGATCTATTGCCTCGCAGCCGCGGCGGCGGTGACGTTTCTGCACCACGCGGGTTACTGAGCCCGGGGCGATGTCCTACACGGTGCAATCGGTGGACGTCGCGCACCTCATCCAGGTGGCGCTGACGCCGATTTTCCTCATTTCAGCCATCGGCGTGACCCTGAACGTTTTGACCAGCCGTCTCGCGCGCATCGTCGATCGTGCCCGCGCCATGGAGGAGCGGGCCGCGCAGCCGGAAATGCCGAAGCCGGACAGCCGGGATTTGCACCAGCGTCTGGTGGTGCTGGCGCGGCGCGCCCGCTTGATGAATGCCGCCATCACCCTGATCACGGTGTCGGCGCTGTTCATCGCGCTGGTGGTGGTGATGCTGTTCCTGAATGCATTTTTGCACTGGGATTTGTCCGCGTTTATTGCCATCATGTTCATCCTGTCGATGCTGTCGCTGGCGGCGGCGCTGCTCGCGTTCCTCATCGAGGTGCGCATCGCAACCAACAGCCTGCGCATCGGCATCCGGGCATCCGCCCCGCGTGGCGACTGAAGCGAATCCCTAGGAGGCTTATGCGCCGTCTGACCCCTGTATTGGCCGCGATGGCCGCGTTGGCGATTGCAGGTCCGAGCCCGGTTCCGGCGCAGATGGGCGGCCAGGTCGGCGGCGCCCCGATGGGCGGCCGGCCGGGCTCCGGGCCGCCGGCCGGCGAAACCGGCTTCGAGGCCGGTCCCGACAAGCCGGATGCGGCTTCCAAGAAGGCCTTCAACGCCGGGGTCAAGGCACTGACCAAGGCGCGCGGCTACGACGATGCCGCGGCCAAGGCGCCGAATGCGGACAAAAAAGCCAAGGAGCTCGAAAAGGCCGATGACGCCTACAGCAGGGCCTTGGATGAATTCACCGAGGCGCTGAGCAACAAGGGGGACCTGTTCGACGCCTGGAACTATGCCGGCTCCATACACCTGCGCCTCGGCGCCTTCGCCGAGTCGCTCGATGACTACAACCACGCCTTGAACTTGAAGCCCGATTTCATGCCGGCAGTGGAAGGCCGCGCCGAAGCGTCCCTGGCGCTGAACCGGCTCGAGGAGGTCAGGGTCGCCTACATGGACCTGTACAGCCACGCGCCGGATCTTGCGGGGAAGCTCATGCAGGCGATGCAGCAATGGCTCACGTCGCATCGCCAGGACGGCGCCGTGCGGCCGTCAGACCTCGACGCGATGGACAAGTGGCTGCAGGAACGCGCCGTGGTTGCCAAAGCGGCGCCTTAGTGCGGCCACCTCCAGCCGCCCGGGCGCTCAGCTGCCGGCTTCCTTGAGCGCATCGATCCGTTCGCGTAACTGCTCCACGAGCTCCTCGAGACGCGCCACCCGCCGGGCCATGCTGTCGGACAGGGTGTTCTCCGGCGGCGCGTCGGCCGCCGGCTCCGGCTGCGCGACGGATTCGACGTGGCCGCTGAACAGGTGGGCATAGCGCGATTCGCGCGCGCCCGCCGCCCGGGCGAGGCGGGCCACGAATGGACCGTCTTCACGGCTCATCAGTCCCTGCAGCGTCGATTCGACCTGGTCCGCATCGGCGAATTCGCACAGCCTGCTCGTGCGCGAGCGCAATTCCCCCGGGGTCTGCGGACCGCGCAGCAGCATCACGCAGATGGTGCCGAGTTCCTGCTTGTTGAACTTGAGCGATCCGAATTCGGTGTTGCAGAAGCGATGCTTGTACTTGGTGACGCGACCGCCGTAGCCCGCCGACTTGTCGCTGACCATGTACTTCTTCATCAGTGAATCGACGGCCTGCTGCACGGCGGCCTCCGCCAACTCGAGCACCGGCTCGCGGTTGGTCTTTTGATTGCAGGCGTTGGTCAGCGCGTTGAGCGACAGCGGGTACTGATCGGGCGTGGTGATTTCCTTCTCGATCAGGCAGCCGATCACACGCGCCTCGTTCGCCGAGAATTCGATGTTCATGTCTGCCTTCCAAGTCGCCGTGGGTTGATTTAGGGTAGGCCGGTCACGCGCCCGTTCCGAATAACAAGGATGCCCTCAAATGAAGACCCAAGCCGCCGTCGCCTTCGCCGCAAACGAGCCACTTCAGATCGCCACCGTGGATCTGGACGGTCCCAAAGCGGGCGAGGTGCTGGTCGAAATCAAGGCAAGCGGTGTTTGCCACACCGACGAGTTTACCCGCTCGGGCGCCGATCCGGAGGGCTTGTTTCCGGCGATCTTGGGGCACGAGGGCGCCGGCATCGTGGTCGACGTCGGACCCGGTGTGACCTCGGTGCGCAAGGGCGATCATGTCATTCCCCTCTACACGCCGGAATGCCGGCAGTGCAAGTCCTGCACCTCGCGCAAGACGAATCTTTGCACCGCGATCAGGGCGACGCAGGGCAGGGGATTGATGCCGGACGGCACCAGCCGCTTCTCGATCGGCAGGCAGATGGTGCACCACTACATGGGGTGCTCCACGTTCTCGAACCATACGGTGCTGCCGGAGATCGCGGTGGCGAAAATCCGTGAGGACGCGCCCTTCGACAAGGTCTGTTACATCGGCTGCGGAGTGACGACGGGGATCGGCGCGGTGATCAACACGGCGAAGGTCGAAGCGGGCGCGAACGTGGTGGTATTCGGATTGGGCGGCATCGGGCTCAACGTCATTCAGGGCGCGCGCCTGGTGGGCGCCAACAAGATCATCGGCGTGGATCTGAATCCCGCGCGCAAACCGCTCGCGGAGAAATTCGGCCTGACGCACTTCGTGAATCCGAAGGAGATCGGCGCCGATCTGGTCGCGCATCTGGTGGAGCTCACCGACGGCGGTGCGGACTACAGCTTCGAGTGCGTCGGCAGCGTCGAACTCATGCGCCAGGCGTTGGAGTGCTGTCATCGCGGTTGGGGCGTGTCGGTGATCATCGGCGTCGCCGGAGCCGGCAAGGAAATCAGCACCCGTCCGTTCCAGCTCGTCACGGGGAGGGTATGGAAAGGCACCGCCTTCGGCGGCGCCCGCGGGCGCACCGACGTGCCGAAGATCGTCGACTGGTACATGGACGGCAAGATCAACATCGATGATCTGATCACGCATCGGATGCCTCTCAAGGACATCAACACGGCATTCGACCTCATGCATGCCGGCGAGTCGATCCGCAGCGTCGTGGTCTACGCATGACGGCGCCGCGGCTGTTGTCCGAGCACGCCTGTTTCGGCGGAGTGCAGCGTTTCTACGAGCACGACTCGGTCGAAGTCCGGGGACCGATGAAGTTTGCCGCGTACCTGCCACCGCAGGCCCGGGAGGCGGACGTGCCCGTGCTGTATTTCCTCTCCGGTCTGACCTGCACGGAAGAGACCTTCGTCATCAAGGGCCACGCGCAGCAGTGTGCGGCCGAATTGGGCCTGATGTTGATCTCCCCGGACACCAGTCCGCGCGTACCGCGCATTCCGGGCGACGCGGATGATTGGGATTTCGGCTTTTCGGCCGGGTTTTATCTCGATGCGACGCAATTGCCGTGGGCGGCGCACTATCGCATGTACAGCTATGTGACGCGCGAACTGCCGGCGCTGGTGGCCGCGAATCTCCCGGCGCGGGCCGCCGCCGGCATCTTCGGCCATTCGATGGGCGGACACGGCGCGCTCACTTGTGCGCTGCGCAATCCCGGACTCTATAAATCCGTGTCCGCCTTCGCGCCGATCGCCAATCCCATGCACTGCCCCTGGGGCGTCAAGGCATTCACGCGCTATCTGGGCATGGACGCCGCCGCCTGGCGCGAGCACGATGCGACCGAACTGGTCGCGACCCGTCCATTTCCCGGTCCCATCCTGATCGACCAGGGCACCGCCGACAAATATCTGGCCGATCAATTGCTCACCGATCGCTTCGCGGCGGCCGCGGCCAGATCAGGTCAGCCGCTGCGGCTGCGAATGCAGCCGGGTTACGATCACGGCTATTATTTCATTCAGACTTTCATGACCGATCATCTGCGCCATCACGCCGAGCTGCTGAAAAATTGATGCATCCGCCGATTTGCGCGGGTATGATCCGCCCCACGCGAAAGGTTCCCGCAAGGGATTCAAATCGGAACGCGGTGTGATGCCGCGGCTGCCCCCGCAACTGTAACCGGCGAGCGAAGGTCCACGAATCCACTGAGGCGATGAAGCCTCGGGAAGGCGGGCCGGAAGCGACGACCCGGGAGCCAGGATACCCGCCTCTCGCCGTCGTCCTGTTACCGGCCGGGGTGCGCCGATGACTGCGGGGGAAACCGTCGCGACGACAGTGTTGGAGTCGTCGTCGCGGAGGCATCGTTTGGACATCTTCTGCAAACCACCGGTCTTTCGTGCGCCGATTCCTGGTTCCCATCCCAGGAGAATTCAGTGCGCAAATCATCCATTGCATCGATTGCGGGCGTCGCGCTCTTCGCGGCGGTTTCTCTGCTCGAGTCCGCCGGCGCCGCCGTCGATGACAGCCCGGATACCGTGGTGGTCACCGCCACCCGCATTCCGACGCCCGAATTGCAGGTCGCCAGCAGCATAACCGTGGTCTCGGCGGACGACATCGCCGACCGACAGATTCAGACGCTGCCCGACCTGCTCAAACTGGTGCCGGGGCTCAATGTGGTGCAAACCGGCGGAGCGGGCGGCCAAACTTCCGTGTTCATGCGCGGCACCAATTCCAACCACACCAAGGTTTTGGTCGACGGCATCGACGTGAGCGACCCCTCGAGCGGCGCCTTCGATTTCGGCCAGTTCCTGACGCAGGACATCCAGAAGGTCGAAATACTGCGCGGCCCGCAGAGCGGTTTGTACGGTTCGGACGCCATCGGCGGCGTGATCAACGTCATCACCAAGAGCGGCTCGGGACCGGCGCAATTCGGCGCCTCCGTCGAGGCGGGATCCGTCGATACCTTCAATCAGAACGGCAGCATGAGCGGCTCCGTCGACGGGTTTCGCTACGCGGCGAACCTGGAGCACTACCATGCCGGCGAAATGCCGGTCACGCCGCTCGATCTGCTCGCACCGGGCGAGCGGCGCATCGACGATTACTACGACAACCTCACCGGATCGACCAAGCTCGGCCTCGACGTGACGGATCAGTTCGACCTCGGACTGGTGGCACGCTATTCGGACACCCATCTTCGGCTCACGGGTGATGACTACGACACCACTCCGGCGACGCCCGACTCCAGCCAGAGCGAGAACGATACCCACCAGTATTACGCACGCGCCACCGCGCATCTCACGGCGTTTATGGGGTTGCTCGAGCAGACCGTCGGTGCCGCTTACAGCAACATCCGGAGCTACGATTCCAGCCCCGACAATCCGCCGGGCGATTTTTTCGGCGACCGGGTGAAATTCGACTGGCAGGGAAACTGGCGGATGATGGCCGGACAGAAGCTCGTGCTCGGCGCGGAACACGAGAGGGACGAGATTTCCGTGCCGCTGTCCGCCGCCACGAGCACCAGTTCCGGCTATGCCGAGCTGCAATCGGAGTTCGGCGGCGGGCTCTTCAGCACGCTGAGCCTGCGCTACGACGACAACGACCGCTTCGGCGGCGAGACGACCTACCGCGTGGCGCCCGCCTATGTGATCGAGGACACCGGCACCAAACTCAAGGCGAGCGTCGGCTCCGGCTTCAAGGCCCCAACGCTCGATCAGCTGTACCAGAATTTTCCGGACTTCGGCTTCTACGCCAATCCGAATCTGCGGCCGGAAAGCAGCACCGGCTATGATCTGGGCTTCGAGCAGGCGCTCGCCCTCAACGTCATACGCTTCGGCGTGACGCTGTTTCGCAACGACATCAAGAATCTGATCACCGACAATGCGGATTTCAGCTCGTACGCCAACATCGGGCGGGCGGTCACGGAGGGGGCGGAAAGCTTCCTTGCCTACCAGCCGAGCCGCAATCTGACCTGGCGGCTGGATTACACGTTCACGCAGGCCACGGATGAGATCCAGCACCAGGAGCTGCTGCGACGTCCCAAGCACATGGGCGATCTGAACGTCGATTGGCGCGCCACCGGCCGCCTGCAGCTCGACGCCACGGTAATCAGCTCGGGCTCCTGGATCGACGGCAACCGGGATTTCTCGATACCGCGGCTGACCGCGCCCGGCTTCACGACCGTGAACGCCGCCGCAAGCTATGGCCTGTCGAAGAATTGGAGCCTCTACGGCCGGGTCACCAATCTGCTCGACCGCCGCTATGAGAACCCGGTGGGCTTCCTGCAGCCGAGCCTCGGGGTCTTCGCGGGGATCAGGACGAGATTTTGATGCGGCTAGCGGGTCTGAACCAGCGGCTCGGAGGTGATGCGCCCGTCGAAATCCATCCAGACGTGCTGCGCAAAATCGTAGAGCTTGCAGCGCCGCACCGTGTTCCAGTAGTAGCGCCAGGTGAACATCTCGGAATTCAGCCGCTCATCCAGCGTCGCCGTAAGGCGCGCCTGCGCCTCCTTGAGGCGGTACATCGGAATGCCCATGTTCACGTGATGCGCGCCGTGCTCGAGGATATAATGGATCAGGCCGTCGAGGGGCCGCATGAGTTTGACGTGCACCGTGGTCGTGGCATAACCGAGATTGGCGCTCCATTCGTCGCGCCGGTCGTACCAGGCCACCCGCGGGTGGGTGTGCTGCACGTAAATGACGAAGCCCATCAGGCAATTCCAGAAGAAAAAGGGCACCGCGAAGCCGAAAAACAGCAGCGACCAGACCGAGCGGCCGCTGTACAGGCCCCACGCGATCAGTCCGCCGATCCACAGCACGGCGAAGGAGGCCACCAACAGGCTGTCCCAGGTGTAGCTGGTGCGGCGGCTGGAGACATGCTTGCGGCCCGGGAAGAACAATTTCTTCCACCACATCTCGACCATGTAATAGATGCCCTGGCCGACACCGCTGCGGTATACGCGCTCGAGCCGGCGCCGCACCCAGGAGAGGCGGGCGAACTCATTGGGCGAAAACGGCGTCCAAACGTAATCCCTGCCCTTGAGATTGGTGAAACCGTGATGCGCGAGGTTGTGTCCGATCTCCCAGAGGCTGTAAGGCGTGAGCGAGGGCAGGAAGGCGATCCTGCCGATCCACTTGTTCAGCGTCTTGTTCGGGGTATAGGAGCCGTGGCACGCATCGTGGCCGATCACGAACAGGCGCGCGATCCACAGCGCGGCGACCAGTGAAGCGAATATCTTCACCGCCAGGAAGTCCACGATCAGCAGGCTGGCAATCGCCGCGCCGAGCACCAGCCAATCGAGCAGGAACCAGAGGAAGGGGGTTGCGATGGCGCGCTTCGCCGCGAACGGCTGCAGCATCGTGCGCCAGGTGCGTCGCGAGCGCTCGGCCACCGGCGATGCCGGGGAATCGGCCAAGGACGGCACGGCGGAATCGGCCGCAGGCGGCACAGGACAACCGCGCTCGGGCGGTGATGGTTCTTGCATAATGCTCCGGTCGGCAGGCGAACGGGTAAACCGGCACATTATACGCCTTCGTAGACGGCGATATCGGAACTAGATCAAGCCGTCTCCGCGTCCGGCCAGAGCAGCACTCCCAGGTGCTCGCAGGCCTCGATCAGGGCCGTGGCGGCCTCCCGGGTGCTGGCATCGAGACGCCGGTCGTGCGTGAGCAGCCAGGTCAGCCGGGCGCGCCGCGAACGGGCCGAGGGCTCGCTGTCGAACAGCGACGGGAACAGGTTCAGTGCGTCGATGAATTCGCGCATGGCGGCCGTGGACGACAGATTGGGCGGCGCCGCGAGCAGCAGCTTGAGCCAGGTCACGCAGCGCTTGGCAAGCCCGGCGCGGGTGATGCCCGTGCTGGTGCGCCGCCGGGTATCGCCGTCGGCGAGCGTGTCGGCCAGATTGCGATAGCGCTCGATCGCCGCTTCCTCCGCCGCCACGGTCGGACTTGCGTCCGACAGCACCGATCGCAGCAGATCGGCCAGCAACAGCGACAGGGATTCGGCCAGGAAGCGCTGACACTGCTGGCCATCGGGACGCGCAATCTCGGCCCAAGCCGGTGGAACACCGAATCGCCGGGCGTTGGGTGGCTTTGACATGCCGCCCAGTGTAGCCGCTCCCGCGCATCGCGCAAGCTCGCCTAAAGCGGCGGCTGCCGATACAGTGGCGGGGAGTGACGCCGGGAATTTCATGACCGAACGCATGGGCATCTCGCTGCACGTGGCGGGCGTGCGGCGCGGCGGGCGCTGGGTCCTCAAGGATATCTCCTTGCAACTGCGCGGCGCGCAGCGCTGGGCGCTTCTCGGCGGCAACGGCGCCGGCAAGACGCAGTTGCTCAAGCTCATCGCCGGCGATGTGTGGCCGACCCCGACCGGGCGCGAACGGCGGATCTACCGGATCGGGCGCCGCCAGATCGAGCTCGCCGACGCCAAACCGCGCATCGGCTACGTCGGCGCCGAGCGTCAGGACAAATACGCGAGGTACGGCTGGGATCTGCCGGTTTGCGACCTGGTTGCGACCGGCCTGCACGGCAGCGACCTGTTGCTCGAACCGGTCACGGCCGCGCAGAGCCGGCGGGTGCGCGAGGTGCTGGCCGCCTGCGGACTCACCGCGCGGGCTGCGGCGCATTTTCTGTCGCTGTCCTACGGTCAGAAACGGCTGGCGATGCTCGCGCGGGCGCTCGCCCCGGAGCCTGACTGGCTGCTGCTCGACGAGATGTACAACGGCCTCGACGTCCATTATCGGCGCCGCCTCGATGACATTCTGGAGGAGCGGCGGCGGCGCGGACAATCCTGGATCGCGGCGGCGCATCGGGCAATCGACGTGCCGCGGGGCACGACCAGGGTCCTCGAACTCGACGGTGGCCGCGTGCGGCGGGTCGGACGCATGGCGGCAGGCATCTGGGGCGCCGCTGCGGCGGACGACGCGCAGTGCACATCACGCGGTGCCGTGCGCGTGTCCCGTCCGCCCGTGGCGCCGCGGCGCCGCGGTGCAATGCTGCTGCGCATCGTCCGTGCGGATCTGTACGTCGGCTATCGGCGCGTGCTCGCCGGCGTGGACTGGGAGATGCGCAAAGGCGAGCATTGGGCGGTGCTCGGCGACAATGGCGCCGGCAAATCCAGCTTCCTCAAGCTGCTGTACGGCGATCTGTCGCCCGCGCACGGCGGTCGCCTCGAGCGCCGCGGATTTCCCGCCGGGACGCCGATCGAGGCGTGGAAACGCCACGTCGGCTACGTGTCGCCCGAGCTGCAGGCCGATTACGCCGTGGATGTGAGCCTGCTGGACCTGGTGGCGAGCGGACGGCACGCGAGCATCGGGCTGTGCGAGGCGGCCACCGCCCAGGATCGCCGCACCGCAACTCGCTGGCTCCGGTTCTTCGGTCTGTCGACGGCAGCGCGGCGCCGTCCGCGCGAACTGTCCTATGGGCAGCTGCGGCGCGCCCTCATCGCGCGCGCGCTCGCGGGCAGCGCGCGCATGCTGCTGCTCGATGAGCCGCTCACCGGCCTCGATCCGCGGCAGCGCGCCGCGACGAAGCGCCTGCTCGCGCGGCTGATGCGGCGCGGTGTGGCCATGATCATCGCCGTGCATCACCTCGAGGATCTGCCGCGCGGCATGACGCATGTGCTGCATCTACACAAGCGTCAGGCCACGGTGCATGATTCTAATTGGCTACAATGGGCCGGACGCTCGGGCGCAGTGCGCCCGCGGAGGGCGCCGTGCCGTTGATCGTGTTGTCGCTGCTGATACAGGTCGGCTTGATCGTGCATGTGATCAAGACCGGACGCAATTCGTTGTGGATCTGGGCGATCGCCCTGCTGCCGGCGGCGGGCCCGATCGCCTATGTGGTCATGGAGATTCTGCCGGGGCTGTTCGGCGGCCGTACGGCGCGGCGCGCGCGCGCGGGCGTGCAGAAGTTCATCGACCCCGACCGCAACCTGCGGCGCGCGAGCGCCGAGGTGGAGATTTCCGGAAACGTCGACGCGCGGCGCCGGCTCGCCGAGGAGTTGTTCAACCGCGGCCAATACGACGCCGCCATCGGCGTGTACAGCGCGGGGTTGAAGGGAATCTTCGAACACGATCCGACCCTGCTGCTCGGGCTGGCGCGGGCACTGTACGCCAAGAAGGATCATGCGGCGGCGCGCGCCATGTTGGAGCGCCTGACGCAGCAGAACCCCGATTTCAATTCCGCCGATGCGCGATTGCTGTATGCGCGATCGCTCGAGGCGGATGGCGCACTGGAGGCGGCCGAGCATGAGTATGCCGCAATCGCGCCGGGGTATCCCGGCGCCGAAGCGCGCTTCCGCCAGGGCATGCTGCTCAAGCGCCGCGGCAAGCCCGACGAGGCGCGCCGGGTGTTCACGGAATTGTTGGAGAGCGCCGAACTCGGCCCGGCGCATTACCGCAAAGCCCAGGGCGAATGGCTCGACCGCGCCCGCAGTGAAATGCCGCGCTCGTGAGCAGCCCCGCCAACATGAAGGCCTTGTCATGCGCCTTCCCTGGCGGGCCACGGGCGCGCGGCGTACGCTTTCGGGATTCCATCCGGTCACCCTACGGATTGTCACACTAACCATTCAGTGGATATAAAAGGAGTCAATCATGTCACTGCCACTTCGTGTCCGTCAGTACGCCTTTGTCGCCCTCGCCGCGAGCCTGCTTGCGGCATGTGCCGGACAAATGGAGCCCGCGAAAAAGCTTATCGGCGACATCGACTCGACGGTCAGCGCGGCATCGGCGGACGCCGAGAAGTACGTGCCGGATCAGCTGCATGACGTGCAGGCCAAGCTGGCGGACCTGAAGGCCTCGTTCGACAAGAAGGACTACGCAGCGGTGGTATCCGGCGCACCGGCGGTGCTGACCGCAGCCCAGGGCCTGGCCACCGCCGCGGCCGCCAAGAAGGATGAAGTCCTCAAGGCGTTGAACACCGACTGGTCAGGATTGTCGACGGCACTGCCGGGCTACGTCACCGCCATTCAGAGCCGCATCGATCTGCTCGGCAAGAAGTCCGGCAAGAAGCTCGCCACCGGCATCGACGTGCCGGCCGCCAAAGCGGGTCTGGCCGACGCCACGGCGCTGTGGTCCAAGGCGCAGGCGGCGTTTTCCGCCGGCAATCTCGAGGAGGCGGTCAACACTGCCAAGGATGTGAAGACCAAGATCGAGGCCGTGGCGGCTGGCTTGAAGCTCGACCTGCCGCCGGCTGCCGCTCCCGCGGCGACCTGATCCGTTGCGGCCACCTGCGGCCGGCCTCGTGCGAGGCCGGCCGCAGGCAGCGTGTGCGGGACCGCCGGCTTACGCCGCCAGCGTGCCTTCGCTGACGATGACCGCGCTGCCGCCGATGCGCACCGCGATGAGTTCGTGGTCCTCGTCCACCTCCAGTCTCACGCTGACCAGACCCGGCCGTTTCATCTGCCGGCCCTGCCGACCGATGAAGGAAGACGAGGCCTTGCCGAGCTGGCCCAACTCCCACAGATAAGTGGCCAGCATGGCGTGCGCGTTGCCGCTCACCGGATCCTCCGGGATGCCGAGCGCGGGGCAGAACATGCGTGATTCCGTCGACGGCTCGGCGCCGGTGCGCCGAAATGCGAATGCGAAGAAGCCGTCGACCGAGAGTTCCTTGCCGATCGCCAGCAGCGTCTCGAGGTTGGGCGCGAGCCCGTCCAGAGAGCCGGATTCGGCGACCGGTACCAGCAGACGCGAGCCGCCCATGCGCGCGATCCGAGCCGGCATGACCTCGTGCAACTGCGCTCCCGGCAGACGCAGCGCCTCGGCCACACGCAGCGTGGTCTTGAAGGGCATCGGGTTCTCGAGCTCGGCAACCAATTGGCGGAATTCGATGGTTGTGTGCCGCGAGTTGCGGGCCTTTTTCTCCAGGGCGGCCACCTCGAGGATGCCCGTGCCGGATTTCTGACGGCTGATGCCGAAACTGCGCCGTCCGAGCGCGAGCAGCACGGCATGCGCCGCGATCGTCGCATGGCCGACGAACAGCGATTCTTTGCGGGGGTTGAAGAAGCGCAGCCGCACGTCGTGGTCGGGCGCGTCGGCCGCGAACACGAAGGCGGTCTCCGCGTGCGGAAACTCGCGCGCCACCGCCGCCATGTTCGCGTCGCTCTGACCGTCGGCGTCGAGCACGACGGTCGCGGGATTGCCGGTGAAGCGAGTCCTCGTAAACGCGTCAACCTGAAAGATTCGCAAGCGATACTCCGCAATGCCGATTTCGAAGTTTTGCATGCATCCGGGCGTCAAGCTACACTTTACCGAGACCTGGGGTTCTCCACTAATGCGCGCCGCCATCGAAATCAGCATGTACCCGCTGGGCGGCGATTACCGAGCTTGCATTCAAGCCTTCATCGACCGGCTGAACACCCACCCCGAATTGGTGGTGCGGACCAATGCGATGAGCACCCAGATCTGGGGCGCCCTCGACCGGATGATGGCCATACTCAATGAGGAAATCGCGCGCGCCGCCGCCGGGGCGCCGCAGCTGGTGTTCGTCATGAAGGTGCTGCCCGGCCTGGCACCGCCGTGATCGCCGAGCTCTCGGCCCAGCTCGCAGGCGCGTGGCGCACGACGAGTTGGATCGAGCTGGGCGCCGCGGTTCTCGCCGTGGCCTATCTGGTGCTGGCGATAGGCCAGCGGCTGTCGTGCTGGCTGGCGGCATTCGTGAGTTCCTGCCTGTACATCTGGGTGCTGTTCCAGGCGCGCCTCTATATGGAATCCGTTCTCAACGGCTTTTATGCGGTGATGGCCGTGTACGGCTATGCACGCTGGCGGCACGGCGCGGCCGGCCGCCCGCTCCACGTGGCGCGCTGGCCGCCGCGCCGCCACGCGCTCGGATTGCTGGGCGTGCTCGCGCTGTCCGTGTTGAGCTCGCATTTCCTCAGGCGCTACACGCCGGCGGCGTGGCCCTTCGTGGATTCGATGGTGACCTGGTCGAGCGTGTTCGCCACCTATCTGGTGGCCCGCAAGGTGTATGAGAACTGGCACTGGTGGCTGGTCATCGATTCGGTGGCGCTGTACCTGTATTTCACCCGCCATTTGTACGCGACCATGCTGCTGTTCGCGCTGTACCTGGCGCTGATCGTGCTCGGCATGCGGGAATGGCGGCGCAGCATGCGGCCCGCGGCGCATGCGGCCGTCTGAGCTCAAAACGCTCGCGGCGCGCCACGTGCCGGGCAGGGGCGCTCCCGCGCTCCATCGCCTGAGCGCCGGACTGGTCAATGAAAGCTATCGCGTGGTGCGGGATGGCGAGGTGTACGCGCTGCGCATTGCGGCGTCCGCCGCGCAGCGTCCGTCCGGTCGTACATGGGAATGCCGCGTGCTCGAACGCGTCGCGGCCGCCGGTCTGGCGCCGGCCGTGGCGTACTGTGACCCGGCGGCGGGCATCCTGATCACCCGTTGGGTTCCCGGCCGCTCGTGGATGCCGCCGCGGCAGGAGTCGGGTGCGGCGCGCATCGCCGCACTCCTGCAGCGCATTCATGCCGTGACCGCGCCGCAGCCGCCGCGCAAGATGACCCCGGCGGCCTGGATCGAACACTATGCCTCGCTCGGCGCAGCGCCCCCGGAGGCCGCGGCGGCCCGATTGCGGCAGGCGGCCGCCGCGCGCCTGCGGGAGCTCGAGCGGCTGCCGGCCGCGATTCCGGTGCTCTGCCACGGCGATCTGCATCCACTTAATCTCGTCGACTGCGACCACGCGCTGGTCGTCCTCGACTGGGAATATGCGCAGGTCGCGGATCCCTTTTGGGATCTTGCGGGCTGGAGTTCGGCCACCGATCTGACCGGTGCCCTGCGTCGCGAACTGCTCGGCGCCTACCGTGGCGGGGATCCCACGGCGCTCGAGTGCGCCCGATTCGAGCTTCTGGTCTGGCTGTTTGACTATGTGTGTCTGTTGTGGAGCGAACAGTATCTGAGCCGCACAGGCGCCGCGGAACCGGCCGCCGCCGGCGTCTCGGCGCGCGCGCGGCTGCTCGAGAATCGGCTGCTGCGACGACCGGTGGTCGCCTCCGGGAAGTTCCGGCACACTACGCGGCCAGAATGAACCAAACGGAGAACGCAATGGCGCGGATGATCGTGGTGGATCGGGACGGAAAGGAACACGAGATCGAGGCGAAGACCGGCCTGAAAATCATGGAGATTCTGCGCGAACTCGATTACGGCGTGGCGGCGATCTGCGGCGGCCTGTGCTCCTGTGCGACCTGTCACGTCTACGTCGATCCGCAATGGGCCGCCCGTCTGCCGAAAAAACAGGGCGACGAACAGGAACTCCTGACGGAGCTCGCCGATTACCGCGAGGCCACCTCGCGGCTGTCCTGCCAGGTCGAATTCACCGAGGCGCTGGCCGGCATCCGATTGACCATCGCGCCGGACACCTGAGCGGGTTCATTTTTTTTCGGTCTGGCGGCGCACGGCGTCCTGCGCCGCCGCGACCGCATCCGGGTCGCCGAGAAACCGGCGGCTGAGCGGCACCAAGGCGTCGTCCAGGTCATACAACATGGGAATGCCCGTGGGTATGTTGAACTCCACGATGTCGCTCTCGGACATGCGGTCGAGCATCTTGACCAAGGCGCGCAGCGAATTGCCGTGCGCCACGACGAGCACGTCCCTGCCTTCGCGCAGCACGGGGGCGATCCGCGCCTCCCAATAAGGCTGAACGCGGGCCAGCGTGTCCTTGAGCGATTCGGCCGCGGGCAGCAGCGCCGGGTCGACCCCGGCATAACGGGGATCGAAGCGCGGATGGCGCGGATCGTCCAGGCTCAAGGCGGGCGGCGGAATGTCGTAGCTGCGGCGCCAGATCTTCACCTGTGCGGCGCCGTGTTTCTCAACGGTCTGCGCCTTGTCGAGCCCCTGCAGCGCGCCGTAATGGCGTTCGTTGAGACGCCAGCTGCGCTCGACCGGTATCCACATCCGGTCGGTGGTGTCGAGGATGATCCACAGGGTGCGGATCGCCCGCGTGAGCACCGAGGTGAAGGCGATGGCGGGACCGAGCTTCTCGCGCAGCAGTTCGCGCCCGGCCTGCGCCGCCTCGAGCAGTCCCTGTTCGCTCAAGTCGACGTCGTGCCAGCCGGTGAACAAGTTATCGACATTCCAGGTGCTCTGTCCGTGGCGGACCAAAATCAATTTTCCCGGCACGATGATCCCCCGATTGCGCCCATCGATGCTATATAACACAGCGCCGCGATTTCGGCCGTGCCCCGATCGCACCGGCGGTGCGTCAGGCTTCGGCGAGCCGCCTCGCGGCTTCCAGTGCCACCGACAGCGTCGCAAAATCCGCGGCGGCGGCGCTGCGCAGATCCATGACCACCCGCTTCAGATAATCGACGCCGGCGGCATGTGCGCCTATCCACGCATCCACGCGCGCAACGGGTCCGCCGCCGGCCCCGGCCAGTGCGGCGGCCGTGATCCGGCGGTGCAGGGCGAACAGATTGTCGCGCAGAGTGCGCCGGGCGACCGACTGGTAGTGGCCGTCGGCGGCCAGCGATTCGATCTGCCGGTTGATCCAACCGAGGCCGATGCGCTCGCCGAGTTCGAAATACGCACGGGCCGCGTCGAGAATCCGCAGTCTTCCGGCGGTCGCCACCTCGACCAGATCGAGTGCGCAGTGCAGGGTTTCGAGCGACGCAATCACGGTGGCGAGCTGTTCGGGCACGCGCTGCGCGATGAAGCGGGAGCGTGCCGCGCCGATGCGGGAGATTTCGCCATCGCCCGCGACCCCGGTGAGGCCGTGCAGCAACTCCGCGACTTTCGACTTGAAGCGGCGCACCGCGCGGTCGATGTCGAGATCGCCGCGCTGGTTTTCCAGCAGCCAGTAGGTCACGTGGCCCAGCAGCCGTGTGGTCTGCAGGATCGCGTCGTACTGGACGGCCGCAGGTATGCGGTTGTCGAGAGCCTCGATCTGCGACCAGATGCCGCGCACGGAGAACACCTCGCGCGCGATGGTGTAGCTGCGTGCGATCGCCGCGGGTTCGGCCCCGGTGTCGTCCTTTGCGCGTACCGGGAAGACCGGCCCCATGCGGTTGATGAGACTGTTGGCGGTGGCGGTGGCGATGATCTCGCGGCGCAGGCGATGGCGCCGCAATCGCGCTGCGAAGCGCTCGCGCACCGGAGCCGGGAAATAGCGCTCGAGTTCGGTCGACAGATAGGCATCCTCCGGCACATTGGACTGAATCAGCGCCCGGTACAGCCAGATCTTGCCGTAGCTCAAGGCGATGGCGAGCTCCGGGCGGGTGAGGCCCTCCCCGGATTTTCGCCGTTCGCCGATCTCCTCTTCGGTGGGCAGGTATTCGAGCGCGCGGTTCAGATCGCCCGAAAGCTCCAGCGCGCGGATGGCATAGGCGTTTTCGCTCAGGCGCTCCCGCGACTGCAGTTCGGCGATGCTGATCGCCTGGCTCTGCAGATAATTGTTCCGCAGCACCAGTTCCGCGACTTCGCCGGTCATCCGCATGAGGAGCCGGTCGCGCGCGCCGCGCGTGATTTCCCCGGCGCGCACCGCCGCATTCAGCAGGATCTTCAGGTTCACCTCGACGTCCGAGCAATTCACCCCCGCGGAATTGTCGATGAAGTCCGTGTTGAGCCGGCCCCCGCGGCGTGCGTATTCGATGCGTCCCAGCTGCGAGAGGCCGAGATTGCCGCCCTCGCCGATTACCTTGCATCGCAGTTCGCGCCCGTCGATGCGCACCGCATCGTTGCCGTGGTCGCCGACGTCGCGGTGGCTTTCGCTGCCGGCCTTCACGTAGGTGCCGATCCCGCCGTTCCAAATCAGATCTACATTCATCCGCAGAATGGACTTGATCACCTCGTTCGGCGTGGCCAGCACAGGAAGTTCCAACAGCGTTTGCGCCTCGCGCGACAATGAAAGGCTTTTCGAGGCGCGCGCGAACACGCCGCCGCCCCTCGAAATGGCGTCGCGCGGGTAATCCTCCCAGCTCGAGCGCGGCAGCTTGAACAGCCGCGCCCGCTCGCGGAAGCCGCGGACGGCATCGGCCTGCGGATCGAGAAATATATGCTGATGGTTGAAGGCCGCCAACAGCCGGATGTGGCGCGACTGCAGCATGCCGTTGCCGAACACGTCGCCCGACATGTCGCCGATCCCGGCCACCGTGAAATCGGTTCTCTGGATGTCGACGCCGATCTCGCGAAAATGCCGCTTGACGCATTCCCACGCGCCGCGTGCGGTGATGGCCATCTTCTTGTGGTCATATCCCGCCGAGCCACCGGAGGCGAATGCGTCGCCCAGCCAGAAGCCGTATTCGGCGGAGATCGCGTTCGCGACGTCGGAAAACGTCGCGGTGCCCTTGTCCGCCGCAACCACCAGATACGGATCGTCTGCGTCATGGCGCACCAACCCGGCCGGCGGGACCACCTTGTCGCCGACGATGTTGTCGGTGAGGTCGAGCAGCCCGCGTATCAGCGTCTGATAGCAGGCCACGGCATCGGATTGCTTTCGCACGACGAAGCCGCCCTTGGCTCCGACCGGAACGATGACCGTGTTCTTGACGTTCTGCGCCTTCATCAGGCCGAGGATCTCGGTGCGAAAGTCCTCCGGCCGGTCGGACCAGCGGATGCCGCCGCGCGCGACCCTCCCCATGCGCAGGTGGATGCCTTCCATGTGCGGCGAGAAGACGAATACTTCGAACAGCGGCTTCGGCAGCGGCAGTTCGCGCAGCTGCTGGCTCTCGATCTTGAAGGACAAGTACTCCTTGAGCTGACTTTCGGCGGTGCGCTGATAGGCGTTGGTGCGCACCGTGGCGGACACTGCATTCCAGAGGGCGCGCAATATGCGGTCCTCATCCGAGCGGGCGACCAGTTCGAGCGCGCCGTGCAGGCCGGCGTCGATGCGCGCCAGCGCGGCGCGGCGCGCCGGCGCCGCCACGTCCGGATCGAAGCGCGCCGCGAACAGGTCCGCCAGCAGACGCGCGATGGCGAAGTTGTTGATCAGCACCTGGGCGACGTATCCCTGGCTGAACGGCAGCCCGGTCTGCAGCAGGTACCTGCAATAGGCGCGCAGCACCGTGACGATGCGCCATGGCACCGCGGCGCAGAGCGTCAGCTGATTGAAGCTGTCGCTGTCCATCCTCCCGGTCCAGACGGCGGTGAAGGCGCGTTTGAACTCCTCGACCAGGGACTCGAAACCGGCGGATGCCGGGGTCCGCCATTCGAGTTCGAGATCCTGGATCCAGCGGCGAATGCCGGCGGCGAACTCGAGCTCATACGGCCGTTCGGCGATGACCTTGAGGCCCATGTTCTCGAGCATCGGCAGCAGATCCGATATGGGCACGGCTTCCTGGCCGCGGAATATCTTGAGAAACAGCCTGTCCTTGCGCCGCGGCTCCGGCCGGTAGAGGTCGAGATGCAGGCCGGCGGGACGCATGTCCAGCGCCTCGAGGAAGGACACGTCGAGCGCCGCCGATTCCGGCGTGAAATCCTCGGTGTAGGCCGCGGGAAAGCAGGCGGCGTACTTGGCGAAAAGCTGCAGGGCGTAGGCTTCGTCGAAGCGTGCGAGCAGCGCGCTCTTGAAACCGTCCGGCCAGGAACGCACCGCCGCCGCCAGGCGCCGTTCCAGCGCGTCGGCGGAAATCCGCGCCGCATCGCCGGGCACGGTGCGGGCGACGATGTGGATGCGGGCGAGATTCGATTCGGCGATCTGCACCTGCGATTCGATGCCGCGCGCGTCGAACGCCTCGCTCACCACCCGCTCGATGCGCAGCCGCACCTGGGTGTTGTATTTTTCGCGCGGCACGTACAGCAGGCAGGAGTAGAACCGGTGAAACGGGTCGCGGCGCAGGAGCACCCGCACACGCGGCCGTTCCTGCAGCCCGAAAATTCCCGTGACGATGCGGATCAATTCGGGAACGCTCGCCTGGAACAGCTCGTCGCGCGGAAAGGATTCGAGAATGTGCTGCAGCGCCTTGCCGTCGTGGCTGTCCGGCGCCAGCGAGAAATGCTGCGCGACCTTGGCCACCTTGTGCCGCAGCAGCGGAATATCGCGAGGGTTGGTGTTGTACGCCGCCGAGGTCCACAGACCGAGGAATCGGCGCTCGCCGATCAGCCGACCCCGGGCATCTACGAGCTTGATGCCTACATAATCGAGAAATCCGGGGCGGTGCACGGTGGAGCGCGTGTTCGCCTTGGTCACCAGTGCGAGGTCCCGGGATCTGCTCTGGCGGCGTATGTCCCCCGCCGAAATGCGGCCCACCGTCTCGGGCCGTTTGTGGCCGGGTCGCAGGATGCCGAGCCCGCTGGCCTCGAGCGCGTCGAGCGACTCGCGGCCGGGGCCGCCGCGCAGGCGGTATTCCCGGTAGCCGATGAAGGTGAAGTGGCGGTTCAGCATCCACTCGAGCAACGCGTGCGTCTCGCTCACGTCCTGCGGATCGAAGCGCTTGTTCCCGATCTCAAGATCCTCCGCCGCCTTGGCCGCGGCATTTTGCATCTTGGTCCAATCCGCGCAGGCGGCCCGCACGTCGCGCAGATTGCGTTCGATCTGCAGCTCCAGCGAGCGCAGCATCGCGGGATCGACGATGCGGTCGATCTCCACGTGCTGCAGCGACTCCAGGCGCGCAGCGGCCCGCGCCATGCCGCCGCGCGCTGCTGCGCCGCGGGCCGCGTCGCCGCGCCCGCGCAGCGAGTGCAGATCGCCGTGGCTGTCGCGCGCCGCCGCGAAAATCGGATGTGCGAGGAAATGCAGGGTCAGCGAACGCTCGGCGAGCGCCAGACCGATCGAGTCGACCAGAAACGGCATGTCGTCGTTGACTATCTCAGCGACGGTATGCGGCGAGCTGTAGCCGTGTTCGCGCAGCGTCGGATTGAAAACGCGTACCAGCGCCCGCCCGCGGCGCCGGCGGCGCGCGAAGTCCAGGTGCGACAAGGCTGCGGCGGCGAGTTCGGCGGGTTCATAGGCGGCGAGGTCGGCGGCCTCGACGCCCGCATAATACAAGTGCAGGAAGTGCGGACAATCCAGGGCCCGCAGCATCTTGAGCGCCGCCGCGGACGCCGGCGCGTGCGCCGCCGCCGCAATCTGCGTCAGGATGTTACGCTGCAGTTCGGAGGCGTCCGGATACATGGTCCGATCCTCAGGTCAGTCCGGTCTTTCGAGGTCGGCAATGACGGCCGCGAGAAAACGACAGGCCTCCGCGCCGGTCACGCAGCGGTGGTCGAAGCTGAGCGACAAGGGCATGCGGCGGTGCGCCTCGATGGCCTCGCCCACCACCACGGCGTCGTTGCGCACCTTGCCGGCGCCCAGGATCGCGACCGCCGGCGGCACCACCAGGGGTATGCCATAGCGGCCGGCGAGCGTGCCGAAATTCGAGAGCATCAGGGTGAAGTCGCGCAGGTCGCCGGCGGAGGTGCTGCGTTGATGGGCGGCGTCCTTCTGCGCGGTGAGCGCGGCCCGCAGCTCCTCCGGAGTCTTCGTCTCGATGCCGCGCAACACCGGAACGATGAGGCCGGCCGGCGTATCCACGGCGACGGCCAGATCGATGTGCTTGAACAACATCCGCGAATTGTCCACCGGATCATAGGCCGCATTCAATGCGGGCTCGGCGCGCCAGGCGGCGATCATCGCGCGCATCAGGCGCACCATGTAGTCGCCGCGGGCCGTCCAGCGGTTGATGTCGGCGTCGTCGCACACCGTGCTGAGCGCAATCTGGTCGCGGGCGAGGGACATGCTGTGCGCCATCGCGCGCCGCGCGCCCCGCAGCGGGGCCGGCGTCAGGCCGGATTGCGGCGACATCCAGGGACTGGCCGGTGGCGCCGGCGTCAGGTGCGCCTGGCGCAGTACGTCATCCAGGGTGATCAGCCCGCCGCGGCCGCTGCCGGTGACCGTCGCCAGGTCGACGCCGAGACGCTTCGCGAGCGCCCTGGCCACGGGCACCGCGCGGCCCCGCATTTCCGTGCCGCGGCCGCCGCCGACCGTGGCGGTGTCCACGAATTCCTCCTCGCTCGTGACCGGCATGCTGCCCACCACCGTGCCGGAGTCGAAGTCGATGAGCGGAGCGCCGGTCGGCACCATGTCGCCCGCCGCCGCATGCAGCGCCGACACCATGCCGCCGAAGGGCACGGGCAGCTCCACCACCGCCTTCGCGGTTTCCACCGACACCATGGGCTGATCCACGACCACCCGTTCGCCGACGCGCACGTGCCACTCGATGATCTCCGCCTCGGCGAGGCCTTCGCCCAAATCAGGAAGCTTGAAAGTGGTCATGTTCTGCGGTCCCTAGTCGATCAGGGTGAGCTGCACGGCATCGACGATGCGCTTGACGCTCGGAATGTAATCCTGCTCCAGGCGGAACAGCGGCATGATGGTGTCGAAGCCGGTGACCCGCTGCACGGGGGCCTGCAAATCGTAAAGCCCATGTTCCGCCACGATGGCCGCGATTTCCGCGCCCACGCCGACGTTGCGCGCCGCCTCGTGCACGATGACGAGCCGGCCGGTCTTGGCTACGGATGCGAGAATGGTGTCGGCGTCGATGGGACTCAAGGTCGCGAGGTCGATGACCTCGGCGCTGACGCCCTCCTTGTCGAGTTCCGCCACCGCACGCAGGGTCTCGAGGGTCATCGCGCCCCAGGTCACGATCGTCACGTCGGTGCCTTCGCGCAGCACGAAACACGCATCGAGCGGCAGAGCCCGGCCATTGTCGACAACCTCCTGGCGCATGGCGCGATACAGCCGCACCGGCTCGAGGAACATCACCGGATCCGGATCGCGGATGGAGGCGAGCAGCAGGCCGTATGCCCGCGCCGGCGAGGACGGGCACACCACGCGAATGCCGGGGATGTGGCACAGCATGGTCTCCGTGCTCTCCGAATGGTGTTCCGGCGCATGGATGCCGCCACCGTGCGGAGTCCGGATGACGACCGGACAACTCAGCCGGCCGCGGGTCCGATGACGCATGCGCGACATGTGATTCACGATCTGATCGAGCGCCGGGTACATGAAGCCCATGAATTGGATTTCCGCAACGGGCTTCAGGCCCTGTGCCGCCATTCCGACGGACATGCCGGCGATGGTCGCCTCGGCGAGCGGCGTATCCTGCACGCGCGCACTGCCGAAGCGCTCCTGCAACCCCACGGTCGCGCGGAACACGCCGCCGTTGGCGCCGACGTCCTGACCGATCACGACGACGCTGGGATCATGCTGCATCTCCCAGGCGTGCGCCATCGTGATGGCCTCGACCATGGTGACCTTCGCCAATTCAATGGCCGCCGGGCTTCGAGGCGTACTTGCGGGCGACGAGGCGCTGCTCCTGCAGGTGCTTCGGAATAGAGGCGAACAGGCGGTCGAACATCGCGTCGGTGGGCTGTTTCGCGGTCCCGAGATACTCCGACACCGCGGCATCGACCCGCCGCGCGCAATCGCGCAGCAGCTCCTGCTCGGCCGCGGCGCTCCACCAGCCCGCCTTCTCGACATAAGCGCGCAGGCGCAGCAGCGGCTCCACCGACCACGCCAGCTTCACCTCGGCATCCGCGCGATAACGGGTGGCGTCGTCCGCCGTGGTGTGATCGCTCAGGCGGTAGGTGAGGGCCTCGATGAGACACGGGCCGGCGCCGCGGCGCGCGGCCTCCACGGCTTCGCCCACCACCTGTCTGACCGCAAACACGTCATTGCCGTCGATCTGTACGCCGGGTATTCCCGCGGCCACGGATTTTTGCGCCAGGGTGGACGCGGCGGTTTGCGCCGACACCGGCACCGAGATCGCCCAGCCGTTGTTGACCACCAGGAACACCACCGGCAGGGCGCGCGCACCGGCCAGATTGAGCGCTTCATAGAAGGCGCCCTCGGAGGTGCCGCCATCGCCGATGTAGGCGAGCGCGCAGCGCGGCTCGTTGCGCACCTTGAATGCCATGGCCGCTCCAGCCGCATGCAGGGTCTGGGTCGCGATCGGCACGCACCATGCGAAGTCGTGCCGCGGCACGGCGAAATCGTTGCCGCGTTCATCGCCGCCCCAATACATCAAAATTTCGGTCATGGTCACGCCGCGCCACAGCTGCGTGCCGTATTCGCGGTACACCGGGGCGAGCACATCGCCGGGATGCATCGCCGCGCCCACGCCGACGTGGGTGGCTTCGTGGCCCAGGCAGGAGGCAAAGGTGCCGAGCTGGCCGGTGCGCTGCAGGTTCACGGCCTTGGCGTCGAAGGCGCGCACCAGCGTCATGAGCCGGTACATGCGCAAGACCTCCGCGCGATCGCGCGCAAATTCAGGCAGTGGTTCCGCCGCTTCGCCGTCGGGCTTCAGGATCTGCCGGTATTGAATCTTGAATTCGGCGACCGTTTGCATCGGCGGATTATGCCAGGGGTTTGCTGCGCGCGCTCAGGGACGGTGCCCGCGGGCAAGGTACAGATGCGACTGCATTTCCATGAGCCGGCTGGCGGTGCGCTGGAACTCGAAGCGCAGGCGCTCGCCGCGATACAGTTGGGCGGGCTCGGCTGCCGCGGACACCACCAGGTTGACGCCGCGATCATACAGCTCGTCGATCAGCATCACAAAGCGCCTCGCCGCATCCTCGTGCTCGCGCCGAAACACCGGAACATCCGACACGAATATCGTCTGGTAGAGGTGCGCGATCTCGATGTAGTCGTTCTGGCTGCGCGGACCCTCGCAGAGCTCGCGAAATTCGAACCAGGCCAGGCCGGCGCCGGCGCCGAGCGTGCGGATCGGCCGGCCTTCGATGTTGATTTGCACGGCTGGCGTCGCCGATCCGCCCGCGAGCGCGCCGAACAGCCGGCGCAGCTCCGCGACCGTGTCCGGTGCGGTCGAATCCAAGTAGGTGCGTGCACGCTCCAGCTGCCGCAATCGGTAGTCGGGTCCGCCGTCGAGGCGCACCACGTCCAACCGGCTCTCCAACAGCTCGATGGCGGGCAGAAAGCGCTGCCGCTGCAAACCGTCCTTGTACAGCTCGCGCGGCGGTGAATTCGAGGTGGCGACGAGCGTCACTCCGCGGCGGAACAACCCTTCGAACAAGCCGGCGAGGATCATCGCGTCGGCGATGTCCGACACGAAGAACTCATCGAGGCAGATCACCCGCGCGCGCCGTGCGAGGTTTTGTGCGACGTTCTCGAGCGGCTCGCTGCGCCGCTGCACGCCGGCGAGCCCGGCATGCACGGCGCGCATGAAGCGATAGAAATGGCTGCGCTCGCGCTCCTCGAAATCGAGGGACTCGTAGAACAGATCCATCAGGTGGGTTTTGCCCCGGCCGACCTCGCCCCACAGATAAACACCGCGCAGCGGTGCGATGACGGCGCTACGCGGCAGCCACTTGAGCCGCATGCGCCGCCACCTGCCGCCGCGCCGGGAGCGGTTCAAGGCGAGTGCCAGATCATCCAGCCGCACGGCGGCGCTGTGCTGGCCGGCGTCGAATTCGAGCCGATGCGCGGCGACATCGCGCGCGAGGCGCGCGGCAACCGACCGGGATTCGCTCACCTACAGGCTTTGATAATTGGGGCCCGATCCGCCTTCAGGCGGCACCCAGGTGATCTGCCCGTCGTACGGTTCCTTGATGTCACACGCCTTGCAATGCACGCAATTGGATGAATTGATCTGCAGCCTTCTGCCGCCGCCCGGGTCATCGACCATCTCATACACGTTGGCCGGGCAGAAATTCGTGCAGGGATTGCCGAACTCGACCGTGCAGCGCGATGCGCACAGGTTGGCATCCGCCACGTGCAGATGCACCGGTTGGTTCTCATCATGGGTGGTTGCGGCGAAGAATACGAAGGCCAGGCGATCGCGCGGCGGCAGTTCGCGCTCGCCCCAGCCGCGTTCGGGCGACTGGTACTCGTCGAGGCGCCGCAGCGCGGAGTGGTCGGCATGATTGGCGAGCGTCCAGGGCAGCGTCCCGGCGGTCGCCGTCTCGAGCACGGCATTGGCCAGCCCCAGCCACAGGCCGCGCCTGAATCCGGGCCGGATGTTGCGCACCTTGTGCAGTTCGCGGCCGCCGACCGATCCGCGCCAGCGCGCGTCGAAACCCGCTGCGCTGCCGGTTTCCACATAGTGCTCGGCTGCCGTGACGCCCGAGCGGATCGCCTGGTGGATGCCCTTGATCTTGGGGGTGTTCAGGGTGCCCCCCGCGTCGCCGGCCAGCAGCGCCCCGGGCATCTCCAACGTCGGCATGGATTGGTAGCCGCCCTCGATCACGGTGCGTGCTCCGCCGGCGAGGATCTCGCCGCCTTGCAGAAGATTGCGGACGCTGGGGTGATTCTTGTACTGCTGAAAGGCCTCGAACGGTTTGAAGCGCGGGTCCGGGTAATCGAGGCCGACGACGAATCCCACGTACACGCGATCGTCATTGAGGTGGTACAGGAAGCTGCCGCCGTAGGTCTGGGCATCGAGCGGCCAGCCGAGGGTGTGCTGAATGAGGCCGGGTTCGACCCGCTGCGGGGGCAGCTGCCACAGCTCCTTGATCCCCAGGCCGTAGGTCTGCGGGGACTTGCCGGCGTCCAGCTGGAAGCGCCGGATCAACTGCTTGCTGATGCTTCCCCGGCAGCCCTCGGCGAGCACGGTGAGTTTGGAGTGAATCTCCGGGCCGGGCGCAAAATTCGGTCCCGCGGCGCCGTTCTTCTCCACGCCCATGTCGCCGATGCGTACGCCGCGGACCGCACCCCGATCATCGAACAACGCTTCCGCGGCTGCGAAGCCCGCGAACACATCGACGCCGAGACGCTCGGCCTGCGCCCCGAGCAGCGGAGTCAGCTGGCCGAGTGAGGTGATCAGATTGCCATGGTTCGCCATTTGCGGGGGCGTGGGCAGCTTGATGCGTCGTGAGCGCGTTAGAAAGGAAAATTCATCGCGGGTCGCCGGCACGCAGATCGCCGGCGCATGCCCGCGCCAATCGGGCAGCAGGGCATCGAGGGGGCCGGGCTCGAGCACGGCGCCGGACAGCGAATGTGCGCCCAGGCTGGCGCCCTTCTCGAGGACGCAGACGGTCGTGTTCGGCGCCAATTGCTTGAGGCGAATCGCGCACGCGAGACCGGCCGGACCGCCGCCCACGATCGCAACCTCGTAGGACATGACATCTCGCTGGATTTCGCTCATGAACCTGCCTTCATTGGTGAGGGAATTTCCCCCGCCGCGTCGCTATACCCGGTGGGGACACCATGTTAATAGGCCAAGGACGCCGTCAACCAAGGATGGCCGAGGGATGTGGGCATGGCTCGGGCAGGGACGCCCATCTATGCCAACTCGACCGCCACGGCCGTGGCCTCGCCGCCGCCGATGCAGAGGCTGGCAATGCCGCGTTTCCCGCCGCGCGTTCGCAGGGCGTGGATGAGGGTGGTCAGGATACGGGCGCCCGTGGCGCCGATGGGATGCCCCAGCGCGCAGGCGCCGCCGTTGACGTTCACCTTGTCCGGATCGAGCTCAAGATCGCGCATGGCCGCCATTGTCACCACCGCGAAAGCTTCATTGATTTCAAATAAATCGACCTCGTTTGTCGACCACTGCAGCTGATCGAGCAACTTGCGCATGGCCCCCACGGGCGCCAGGGTAAACCACTCGGGCTCGCGTGCGTAGCTTGCATGGCCCGCTATCCGGGCGATGGGGGCCAGCCCGAGGCCCACCGCAACCGATGCCCGCGCCAGCACCAGGGCCGCCGCGCCATCGGCGATGCCCGAGGAACTGGCCGCGGTGACGGTGCCGTCCTGCCGGAAGGCGGGCTTGAGCGAACGGATCCGGGCCATGTCGAGCTTGAAGGGTGTCTCGTCCCGCTCGACGAGCGTCTTCGATGCGGCTCTGCCGCCGCTCACAGCCGTGATTTCTGCGGCGAAGTCGCCGCGTTCCATGGCCGCCTGCGCACGGCGCACGGACTCGCACGCGAAATCGTCCTGGGCGACGCGCGAGAACCCGTACTTGTCGGCGGTCGCCTCGGCGAAACAACCCATGAGCTGTCCGTCCCAGGGGCTCTGCAGGCCGTCGAAGAACATGTGATCGAGCACCTCCTGGTGTCCCATCCGATAGCCGGCGCGGGCCTTCGGCAGCAGATACGGCGCATTGGTCATCGACTCCAGGCCGCCGGCCACGGCGGTGCGGGCGGAGCCCGCGACGATCTGGTCCGCGGCCAGCATGACGGCGCGCATGCCCGAACCGCACATTTTGTTCACGGTGGTCGCCGGTGTGGCCGCCGGAATGCCGCCGGCCAGGGCCGCCTGGCGTGCGGGTGCCTGGCCGATTCCGGCGGACAGCACCATGCCCATAATGACCTCGTCGACGTCGCCGGGCGCCAATCCTGAATCGGCCAGCGCCGCCCGGATGGCGCAGGCGCCGAGCTGCGGCGCCGTGAGCCCCGCAAAAGCGCCCTGGAATGCGCCGAGCGGGGTGCGGCGGGCGGCGAGAATCACGGCCGGATCGGTTGAATGGTTCACGACGCCAGCGGCTCCCCCACCGCCCGGGCAATCAATTCGCGGCTGTGCAGCCGCGCCTCGGCTGCCGTCAGCACCTGCAAAATCTCCACCCGGATGGGCCTGCGGCGCAGCCACAGGCTGCCGGAAGGCAGCGCATCGCGGGTGCCGTGGATTGCCATCGCCACCACCGGCATGTCCGCGCGCGCCGCAGTGGCAAAGGCGCCCCGCATGAATTTTCCCACCTGGCGCCGATGATCGAAGGTGCCCTCGGGGAAGAACACCAGCGACTGGCCGGCGACCGCCAGTTTCACCACGCGCCGGGCATCGACGGCGCTTTTCCGCCGGTCGAAGCGTTCGACGAACTCGGAGCCCAGGCGGCGCAGCAAAACCCCCGCGAGCGGCACCTTGATCATCTCCTTCTTGATCACGAAAGCGAAATTCGGCGGCAGGGCGGCCGCCGCGACCAAGCCATCGACGTAGCTTGCATGATTTGCCACCACCACGCAGGGGGTGGGCGGCAGACGTTCGGCGCCCTGCACCGCAAACGGCACGCCGGCGCACCGCAGGAAGGCGCGGGAGAAGGCGCCAGCCACGAACCGCCGGTTGCGCAGATTGGGCACGAATAAATTGATGATTAGCACGGCCGTACCTAGCGCGGTGAAGAGTAGCAAAGAATAGATTCCGTACGCGGCGCCCGGCAGATCCCAGCCCGTGCCGGCTTTGACTTCTGTGATCTGGTTCTCCTTATGTTAATACTTGGTGTTACTGTGATTCGGGTCACGCCGACCTGCCCATACCCCTCGCATACTGACACCCGATTGCATACCGATCGGAAATTCGTGCGCCGCGGTGCACGCAGGACAATATGGCGACGGCTCTGAAACGGACGGTTTATACACGGTCATCGGGCACAACGGTACCGCCCACTCGCGAGGCGGCCGATCCGGCGTTGCAGCGCTTTCTCGACGCCGTGTGGACCGAGCGCGGACTGTCCGCCAACACGCTGGCGGCGTATCGCGCCGATTTGACGGCGCTCGGCCGCTGGCTGGACGAACGCGACAGCGCGCTGCTCAAGGCCACTCGCATCGAATTGCTCGGCTTCATCGCCGCGCGGGTCGAAGGCGGCTCGCGGCCGCGATCCACCGCCCGGCAGCTGTCGAGCTTCCGCCGATTTTACAGATTCATGGTGCGCGAAGGCTTGATTGCGCTGGACCCGACGGCGCAGATCGCCATGCCGAAGATCGGCCGCTCGCTGCCGAAATCGCTCACCGAGGCCGAGGTCGATTCCCTGCTCGAAGCGCCGACGGTCTCCGATCCGCTGGGTCACCGTGACCGCACCATGCTCGAGGTGCTGTACGCCACCGGTCTGCGGGTCACCGAACTGGTGAGCCTGAAGCACAACCAGGTCAACCTGAATCAGGGTGTCATGCGGGTGCTCGGCAAGGGCAACCGCGAACGCCTGATTCCGCTGGGCGACGAGGCTGTGCAATGGCTGCAACAGTTCATGCGCGGTCCGCGCGTGGAAATCCTGCTCGAGCGGCAGACCGACTACCTGTTCCCGACGCGCCGCGGCGATCGCATGACCCGGCAGGCGTTTTGGCACATCATCAAGCGATATTCCAAGAAGGCCGGGGTGGAGAAGGAACTGTCTCCGCATACCCTGCGCCACGCGTTCGCCACCCATTTATTGAATCACGGCGCGGACTTGCGGGTGGTGCAGATGTTGCTCGGCCACAGCGATCTGTCGACCACGCAGATCTACACCCATGTCGCCCGTGAGCGCCTCAAAGAGCTGCATTCGCAGCATCATCCGCGCGGCTAGCCGCAGCGCGCCGCGGCGCGCGCCCGTCTGGTAGAATTCGGGTTGAACCCGGGGGCCGCCGCCCGGTCGAATAAGTGATCTTTCTGGTGGAACTCATGCCGCAAAAAATCGCCGCCTTGTTCATGCTCGTGGCCTTCGCCGGCGGTCTGGCGCCGGCGCTTGCCGCCGATCCTCCGGCCGATGCCACCAAGGACCCCCGTGCCGCGCTGCTCAAGCGGCTGCCGGCGGGATCCAAGCTCGAGGACCTGCGTCCATCGCCCATTCCGGGCATCTACGAATTCGCCCAGGGTGCCGACGTGAGCTACCTGACCGCCGACGGCAAGTACTTCATCGACGGCAACCTTTATGACATGGATTCGCGGGCGAATCTCACCGAGGAGGTGCGCACACGGGCGCGCATCGCACTGATCAACGAGGTTCCCGAGTCGCAGATGCTGATCTTCTCGCCGCCGAATCCGAAGTACACGATCACCGTGTTCACCGACGTGGACTGCGGATATTGCCGCAAGCTGCACAGTGAAATGGCCGAACTCAACAAACTCGGCGTGCGCGTGCGCTACATGTTCTATCCGCGCACCGGGCCGGGAACCGAGAGCTGGCGCAAGGCGGAGGTGGTCTGGTGTTCGGCGAACCGCAACGAGGCGCTGACGCGAGCCAAGGCCGGCGGCCAGCTCGACATGACCAAGACCTGCGGCGCCACGCCGGTGGCGCGTGAATACGCACTGGGGCAGACCATCGGCGTGCGCGGTACGCCCGCCATCGTCACCGAAAACGGGGATTACATCGCGGGCTACATGCCGCCGCACGAGCTGGTCCAGCAGATAAACGATCTGCGGCTCGCCAAGCGCTGATCAGCGCTCGAGCAGGTTCAGCTTGTCCGGTTTGCCTTCCCATTCCTTGGCGTCCGGCGGCGCCTCGCCTTTCTCGCTGATCACCGGCCATTTCTTGGCGAGTTCGGCGTTCAGCTGTTTGAACGCTTCCTGACCGTCCGGAATCTCCTCCTCTGAGAAAATCGCCTCCACCGGACACTCCGGTTCGCACAAGGTGCAGTCGATGCACTCGTCCGGATCGATCACCAGGAAATTCGGTCCCTCATGGAAGCAGTCGACCGGGCAAACCTCGACGCAATCCATGTACTTGCATTTGATGCAGGACTCGGTCACCACAAAGGTCATGTCTTACCCTTCTGAATTCTATTGCGCTGTTTCGACGCCGATATTGTGCCATAGGCTATTTGAGGGAGCGGTTCAATTCGGTCACGTGATGGTCTTCGCGGCCGGCAGTGCGGTCCTGAAAGTACCTGCGCAGGGTGAACTCCCCGCTGGGGAATGCCAGGTCGCCCCAGGGGATCTCGGCCTCGGCATACAGGCCGACCTCCTGACTCTCGGGTCCGGCGGCGTATCGCGGCTCGATCAAGCGTGCGCGAAACATGACGTGCACCTGGTTTGCATGGATGACGCTGACGACCGCCAGCAGCGAGCCCACCTCGACCGTCGCCCGCGCCTCTTCGTAGCATTCGCGCGCGGCGGCCGCCTGCAGGGATTCGCCGTTCTCCATGAATCCGGCCGGTACGGTCCAATAGCCGAGCCGCGGCTCGATGGCGCGGCGGCACAGGAGAATCCGGCCCTCCCACTCGGGCACGCATCCCAGCACCAGCAGCGGATTCTGGTAGTGCACCTTGCCGCAATTCGTGCACACGAAGCGGGGCAGATGGTCCCCCTCGGGAACTTTCAATACGACGGGTGAGCCGCAATTGCTGCAGAAATTCAAGTGTCGTCCATAGTTAATACTGGTGCCCGGAGAGGGAATCGAACCCACACGGTGTCACCACCACCGGATTTTGAGTCCGGCGCGTCTACCAGTTCCGCCATCCGGGCATGCCAGGTGCGGCAGTATATGCGATCGGCCCTGTTGGTAGTATTCCCGTGCAAATGCGACGCTCGGATTTTCACTTCGACCTGCCCCCCGAGCTGATCGCACAGCGGCCGGTTGAGCCGCGCAGCGCGAGCCGGATGCTGCTGCTCGAGGGCGCCACCGGCAGCGTCAGCGATCGGGTGTTCCGCGACCTGCCGTCGCTCCTGTCACCACGGGATTTGCTGGTGCTGAACGACACGCGGGTGCTGCCGGCGCGTGCCCACGGCGTGAAGGAGAGCGGCGGCCGCATCGAGATCCTGCTGGAGCGCGTGCAGGACGACCACACGGCGCTGGTGCAGGCCCGCTCCAGCAAGCCGCTGCGGCCGGGCGGCCTGATCCGGCTCGCCGGCGGCCATCAGGCCCGGATGCTGGGCAAGGAGGAGGGTCTCACACGGCTCGAATTCTCGGGCGACGTGCTGGCGTTCTTCGAATCCCACGGCAGCATGCCGCTGCCGCCGTATATCGCGCGGCAGGCCGAGGACGCGGATTGCGAACGCTACCAGACGGTCTACGCACGCGCACCCGGCGCGGTGGCGGCTCCCACGGCCGGTTTGCACTTCGACGCCCAGATCTTCGCCGCGCTGGCGGCGCGCGGCATCCGCCACGAGTTCGTCACGCTGCACGTGGGCGCGGGCACCTTCCAGCCGATGCGCGTCGAGGACATCGACGCGCATCGCATGCATCCGGAGTACGCGCGGGTCCCCGCCCGGACTTGCGCGGCGATCCGCGAGGCGCGCGCCGCGGGCGGGCGGGTGGTGGCGGTCGGGACCACCGTGGTGCGCAGCCTGGAGAGCGCCGCGACCGGCGGCCAGCCGGCGCCCTTCGAGGGCGAGACCCGGATCTTCATCAGACCCGGCCACCGCTTCCGCTCGGTCGATGCCATGCTCACCAATTTCCATCTGCCGCAATCCACCCTGGTGATGCTGTGTGCCGCGTTCGCGGGCCGCGAAGCGCTGCTCCGCGCCTATGCGCACGCGGTGCGGGCGCGCTACCGGTTTTTCAGCTACGGTGACGCGATGTTCATCACCCCCGCCGCAGCAGTCCCGGAGCGCACCTGAGCGTGCGCGGCCGCATGAGCTTCCGGTTGTCGGCACGGGACGGCGCGGCGCGGCGCGGCCGGCTCGAATTCGCCCGCGGCGGCGTCGAGACTCCGGCATTCATGCCGGTGGGCACCTATGGCACCGTCAAGGCGATGACCCCCGAGGAACTCGAGTCGATCGGCGTTGAAATGCTGCTCGGCAACACATTTCACCTGTTCCTGCGGCCCGGCACGCCGGTTATCGCGGCGCATGGCGATCTGCATGATTTCATGCACTGGCGTAGACCGATACTCACCGATTCCGGCGGCTTCCAGGTGTTCAGCCTCGCCGAGATGCGCAAGATCACCGAGGAGGGCGCGAGCTTCCGCTCGCCGGTCGACGGCGTGCCGGTGTTCCTCTCGCCGGAGGAGTCGATGCGCATCCAGCGGATTCTGGGATCCGACGTGGCCATGAGCTTCGATGAGTGCACGCCGTACCCGGCGGGCGAGGCCGAGGCGCGCACTTCCATGGAGCGCTCCATGCGCTGGGCGCTGCGCGGCCACGCCGAGTATCACCGGGAGGAGCCACCCGGCACGCTGTTCGGCATCATCCAGGGCGGAGTGCATGCGCATCTGCGGCGGGAATCCCTGGCGGCGCTCGAGGACATCGGATTCGCAGGACTCGCCGTGGGCGGACTCGCGGTGGGCGAATCCGAGGCGGAACGCAACCGTGTGCTCGAGGCGCTGACGCCGCACATGCCGCCGGACAAACCGCGCTACCTGATGGGCGTCGGCAGGCCGCAGGACATCCTCGAAGGGGTGCGCCGCGGCATCGACCTATTCGACTGCGTCATGCCGACGCGCCATGCCCGCAATGCGCATCTGTTTACCCGGCGCGGCGTGCTCAACATCCGCAATTCCGCGCATCAGCGCGATACCGCGCCGATCGAGGCCGACTGCCCGTGCTACACCTGCCGGCACTACAGCCGCAGTTATCTGCGCCACCTCGACAAGTGCAACGAAATCCTGGGTGCACGGCTCAACACCATCCACAACCTGCATTTCTATCAGCGCCTGATGGCCGAGATCCGCGCCGCCATCGGCCAGGGGCGCCTCGACGCCTATGCGTCGCAGTTCTATGCGAACCTCGAGGAAGCGGCGCCGGCCTGACCTCGAAGGGACCGGTTTACCTTTGCGGCGTGCGTTTCTTTGTATAATACGCGCCTTTGTGCCGCGGCCATACCGCAAATAACAGGTGTAACGCTATGGATTTCTTCATTAATTCTGCCCAGGCGCAGGCGGCCGGGGCAGCTGGGGGACAAAGCATCCTGAGTGCGCTGATGCTGCCCGTACTGCTCCTGGTGGTCTTCTACTTCCTGCTGATCAGGCCGCAGAACAAGCGCGCCAAGGAGCAGCGCGAGATGCTCTCGAAGATCGCCGCCGGCGACGAGGTCGCCACCACCGGAGGAATCCTCGGCAAGGTCACCGACGTCGGCGAGCAGTTCCTGACGCTCGAGATCGCGAGCGGCGTGAGCGTCAAGCTGCAGAAATTCCAGGTCGCCCAGGTGCTGCCGAAGGGCACGGTCAAGAGCGCATGATTTCATACCCGCGCTGGAAGATTGCGCTGGTGGCGATCGTGTTGCTGTTCGGGATATTGCTCGCGCTGCCGAACCTGTTCGGCGAGGAGAATGCCCTGCAATTCGCGCGCGACCGGGCGGCGGTGCAGGACGGGGACCGGGCATCGATCGAGCGGCTGCTCGCGGACAAGGGCGTCAAGGCCACCGGGGCATTTCTCGACCAGGGGCGGCTGACCCTGCGTTTCGCCACCAAACAGGACCAGCTCAAGGCGCGCGACGTCATCGCGGAGGGCCAGCCCAACGAGTACACCATCGCGCTGTCGCAGGCCTCGCGCGTTCCCGAGTGGATGCGCAATCTGGGGTTGAACCCGCTGAAGCTCGGCCTCGACCTGCGCGGCGGCGTCTACCTCGTTTATCAGGTCGACGTGGCGGGCGCCGTCAAGCAGCAGCTCGATCACCATGAGCAGGACTTCCGCGCGTCGCTGCGCAACGCCCGCATCGGCTACCAGGACGTGCAAGTGGATTATGCGCAGAACCGGGTGCGGGTGCTGTTCCGCGACGCCGACAGCTTCGCCAAGGGCCGCGCAGCCATTCTCGCCGACAGCCGCAATCTGACCCTGACCGACGCCACCGTCGATGGTTCGCCTGCCCTCGATCTGGTGCTCACGCCGGCCGAGATCAAGGAGCGCGAGGACTACGCGATCCAGCAGAACATCGTGATCCTGCGAAACCGGCTGAACAGCCCGGAACTTGCGGTGTCCGAGCCGCAGGTTGCGCGCCAGGGCGTGGACCGCATCCAGATCGAACTGCCCGGCCTGCAGAACTCCGCCGAGGTCAAGAAGATCCTCGGCAAGACCGCAACCCTGGAATTTCGCATGGTCGATGAGGCCAACAATCCGCTGGAGGCCGCCGCCACCGGCCATGTGCCGCTCGGCTCCAAACTGTACTACACCCGGGACAAGCAGCCGGTTCTACTGAAGCGCGACGTGGTCGTCACCGGCGATCAGCTGACGGATGCCTCGTTTCAGCCGAACAGCCAGGATGGCCCGGCGGTGTCGGTGGGCCTCGACAGCCGCGGCGCGGCCAAGATGCTCAAGAACACGCAGGAGAACATCGGTCACCTGATGGCCGTGGTGTTCATCGACCGTTCCCGCGAGAAAAACGCCGAAGGCGTCGATGTCGACCGCACCACCGAGGAGGTCATCAATCGTGCGACCATTCGCGGGGTGTTCTCCAACAATTTCCAGATCACCGGCGTGAATCCCATCGAGGGACGCGAACTCGCGCTGCTGCTGCGGGCGGGCGGATTGGCCGCGCCGCTGACGCCGGTCGAGGAGCGGGCGATCGGCCCGAGCCTCGGTCAGGACAACATCGACAAGGGGGTCAACGCGATGGTGTTCGGCATGTTAGGTGCCTTCATCTTCATGGCGATCTACTACAAGGCGTTCGGTTTGATTGCCGACATCGTGTTGGCGGCCAACGTGGTGCTGCTCACCGCATTCCTGTCGCTGGTCGGTGCCGCGCTCACCCTGCCGGGAATCGCCGCGGTGGTGCTGACCGTCGGCATGGCGGTGGATGCCAACATTCTGATCTACGAGCGCATTCGCGAGGAGATCCGCATCGGCGTCTCGCCGCGTGCGGCCATCTCCGCGGGCTTCGACCGCGCGTTCTCGGCGATTGCGGACTCCAACGTCACGGCGCTGATCGCCGGCCTCGTGCTGTGGCTGTTCGGCACCGGTGCGGTGCGCGGCTTCGCGGTGGTGCTGGTGCTCGGGATCGCGACGTCGATGTTCACATCCCTCATGGGCAGTCGCGCGCTGGTCCAGGTCATCTACGGCGGCAAGCGCAAGATCGAGCGGTTGTCGATCTAGGCGGTCGATCCGGCCGCGCGAATCGGGGTTCAAATACATGGAATTCTTTCACAAAGTCACGCGCTTCCCCTTCATGCGGACGCGCAAGATCTGGTACGGCCTGTCGGCGGTCCTGATCGTCGCATCGCTGGCGCTGGTCGCAGCTCGCGGTCTGAATCTGGGCATCGACTTCACCGGCGGCATCGTCGTCGAGACGAATTTTCCGCAGGCGCCGAACATCGAGGCGCTGCGCGGCGACCTGGCCAAGGCCGGCATCGCCGGCGCCCAGGTACAGGCGTTCGGCAGTTCGCGGGACATCCTGGTGCGCCTGCCGCCCGATCCGAGCGCCAGGGGCGGCGAGATCGGCGCGCGCATTCTCGACATCTTTCGCGCCGCGGATCCCGGCGTGAAGCTGCAGCAGACGGAGATCGTCGGGCCGCAGGTCGGGCAGGAGTTGTTCGTCAAGGGCGCCTGGGCGCTGGTGGCCACCCTGGTGCTGATCCTGATCTACGTGCTGCTGCGCTTCACGCCGAAACTCGCCCTGGGCGCGATTTTTGCGGTGTTGCACGACCCAATCTGCGTGCTCGGGTTCTTTGCGGTATCCCAGATGACGTTCGATCTGACGGCCATCTCCGCGATTCTCGCGGTGATCGGCTATTCGCTCAATGACACCGTCATCGTCTTCGATCGGGTTCGTGAACGGGCGCGCACCGCCCGCAAGCTGTCGATCGCCCAGGTCATCGACGAATCGATCAACCAAACGCTGTCGCGCACCCTGATGACCAAGCTGGTGACCCTGCTGGTGGTGCTCGCATTGCTGATATTCGGCGGCGAAACCCTGCACGGCTTCTCGGCGGCGCTGGTCATCGGCATCCTGGCCGGCACCTACTCCTCGATCTACATCTCCGCGGCACTCGCGCTCGACCTCGGCCTCAGGACCGACGACCTGCTGGAGCGCAAGCTCACCAAACCGGAAGAGGTGGACGGCCTGCCCTGAAGCCGCGGAGCTCCTGCGAAGCCGCGGAGCTCCTGCGAAGCCGCGGAGCGCCTGTCGAAGCCGGAAATCGCCTGCGGCCGGGTGACGGCCTTGCCCTGGCCGCGCGCGGACCCTAGAGTGGATTCATGCAGTTGTTGTTCGAGCCGCAGGCCTGGCTGTCGTTTCTGACCCTGACGCTGCTCGAGATCGTTCTCGGGATCGACAACATCATCCTGCTGTCCGTGCTGGTCGCGCGCCTGCCGGCGCCGCGGCGCGCCAGCGCGCGCGTGCTCGGATTGGTGTTCGCAATGTTCACCCGGCTGGGGCTGCTGTATTCGATCACTTGGCTCGCAAGCCTGCGCCGGCCGCTGTTTTCAGTGCTCGACGTGGCCATATCGGGTCGCGCCCTGGTGCTGTTCGCCGGCGGCCTGTTCCTGCTGCTGAACAGCGTGCTCGAGATCCGCGCCACCCTGCAGGGTCGCGGGCGCGATCGCACACCCGGGCTGCTGGACGGGTTTTGGCTGGTCATCCTGCAGATCGGTGTCATCGACATCCTGTTTTCGCTCGATTCGGTGTTTACCGCCATCGGGCTCGCCAACCGCATCGAGGTGATGGCGGCCGCCATCGTCTGCTCGGTGGTGTTCATGATGTGGGTGTCGGCGGCGGTCGGCAAATTCATCGACCGCTACCCCACGCTCAAAGTGCTGGCGCTCGCGTTCCTGGTGCTGGTGGGCGCCGCGCTGATCGGCGAGTCGGTGGACCACGAAATTCCCCGCGGCTACCTGTATTTCGCCATGGGCTTTGCCACGGCCGTGGAATGGATGAATATCCGGCTCCGCAAGCGGGTCTCCTAGCGGCGGGCAAGGAAAGCCGATACAGTCGGGCGAAGCCAGCGCAAATTGGGTGCACGACATGAATAACACGGGAATTTTCGCAGTCAAACCGATCGCCGATTACCATGAGGAGGCGGCCGGCAAGCACCTGGTTCGGGCGCTCGGCGTGCCGGCGCTGGTGGCATTCGGCATCGGCGGCATCATCGGCACCGGAATCTTCGTCCTCACCGGGCTCGCGGCCGCGCAGCACGCCGGGCCGGCGATCGTGATTTCTTTCATCATCGCCGGCATCGGCTGCATGTTCGCGGGTCTTTGCTATTCCGAATTTGCCGGCATGGTGCCGGTGGCCGGCAGCGCCTATGCCTACAGTTACGCGACGCTCGGTGAAATCGTGGCGTGGTTCGTCGGCTGGAACCTGGTGCTCGAGTACATGATGGCCTGCTCCACGGTTGCGGTCGGTTGGAGCCGCTACTTCGTGAAGCTGCTCGACCTGTATGGCATCAACATCTTCCCCGCCTGGCTCACCTCGGCGCCGTTCGAGGCCTCCGAAGTCGGGTTCGAGATCCACCGCACCACCGCGTTCATCAACCTGCCGGCGATTCTGATCATCGCCGCGGCGACCGCGCTCTGTTACAAGGGCATCAAGGAATCCGCCACCGTCAACACCATCATCGTGGCCATCAAGGTCAGCATCGTGGTCGCAGTGATCGTGTTCGGCGCCATCTATGTCAACACGTCGCTCTGGGCGCCGTACATCCCGAAGAATAACGGCACTTTCGGTGAATTCGGCTGGAGCGGGATCCTGCAGGCCTCGGCCATCATCTTCTTCGCCTACATCGGCTTCGACGGCGTCTCGACCGTGGTGCAGGAGGCCAAGGATCCGGCCCGCAGCGTGCCGATCGGCATGCTCGGCAGCCTCGCCATCTGCACCGTGCTCTATATCCTGATGTCGAGCGTGATGACCGGACTGGTGCCGTACCAGCAGCTCAACGACGCCGCGCCCGTGGCGGTCGCCCTCGAAGCGCACCCGCAGCTCTCGTGGCTGACGAGCTGGGTCATCTGGGGCGCCCTGTTCGGATTGACCTCCGTCATCATCACCATGATCATTCCGCAGGCGCGCATCTGGCTGACCATGTCGCGCGACGGCCTGATGCCGAAGTACTTCGGCGCCGTGCATCCGAAATTTCGCACCCCGCACATCGCCACGCTCATCACCGGCGTGCTCGCGGCCACGTTCGCCGGCCTGCTGCCGATCGGCATCCTCGGCGAACTGGTGTCCATCGGCACGCTGGTCGCCTTCATCGTGGTGTGCATCGGCGTGCTGGTGCTGCGCTATACCCGGCCGGATCTGCCGCGGCCCTTCCGGGTGCCGGCGGTGTGGTTCACCTCGATCATGGGGGTGCTGTTCTGCGCCGGCATGGCGGCCTCGCTGCCCACCGCGACCTGGATGCGTCTGGTGTTGTGGAGCGCGGTCGGTTTCGCCCTGTATTTCTTTTACGGCTACTCGCACAGCCGGTTGCGGCGCGGCGCGCCGGAGCCGCCGGCCGCAGCGGCGGCTTCCGGCGCGGGCACCCGCTAGCCTGCTAGACGAGCAGCGCCGCCGGCGCGAGCGGTCCGATCGCGGCGAGCAGCGCTTCGTACACCTTGGGATTGCCGGCGACGATGTTGCTGCCGAGCGCGTATTGCGCGCCGGCGGGCGTTCCCACCCGGCCCCCGGCTTCCTGGATGAGCAGCGTGCCGGCGGCGGTGTCCCACGGGGACAGCCCGAATTCCCAAAACCCGTCGGTCCGGCCGGCCGCCACGTAGGCCAGGTCGAGCGACGCGGCGCCGGGCCTGCGTACCCCGGCCGCGGTCGACATGATCACCTTGAGCATGGCCAGATATTCGTCGATATAGCCGGCACCGGCGCGAAACGGCAGGCCGGTGCCGATCAGCGCGCCCTCGAGCGTGCGCTGCGTGCTGACGCGGATCTTTTTCCCCTCGAGCTGTGCACCGTCGCCGCGCGAGGCCGTGAAGAATTCCTGGCGCATGGGATCGTAGACGACCGCGTGCTGCAGCCGGCCCTTTTGCTCGACCGCGATGGAGACGGCGAAGGTGGGAAATCCGTGCAGGAAGTTCGTCGTTCCGTCCAATGGATCGATGATCCAGAGGAATTCGCTGTCGCCGCTGCGGCCCGTTTCCTCGGCGAGAAATGCGTGGTCCGGATGCGCGCGGCGCACCGTGGCGATGATCTCGGCCTCGGCCTTGCGGTCGATGTCGGTGACGAAATCGTTGCGGCCCTTGGTGTCGATCTTGATCGAATCGAGTCGCGAAAGGCTGCGTACGATCAGATCACCGGCGCGCCTGGCGGCGCGCATGCCGATATTGAGCAGTGGATGCATAGGCTGGCGCTAGAATAACAGAGCATGACCACCGCCGTTCGCATCGTGCTGATAGATCCCAGCCATCCGGGCAACATCGGATCGGTTGCGCGCGCCATGAAAAACATGGCGCTGCGGGAACTGGTGCTGGTGCGTCCGCGCGCTTTCCCGCACGCCGAGGCCGACGCCCTGGCTGCCGGAGCCGACGACGTGCTGGCCGCGGCGTGCGTCGTCGACAGCGTGGCGGAGGCCATCGCGGATTGCGGCTTCATCGCCGGCACGACCTCGCGCCCCCGTTCGTATCACTGGGAATTCACCACGCCGCGCGACGTGGCCGCGAGAGTCGTGGCGCTGGCGCAGGAGAACCGTGCGGCGCTGCTGTTCGGCTCCGAGCGCTACGGGCTCGCCAATGAAGACCTGCAGCATTGCAACGTGCTGGTGCGGATTCCGGCCAATCCTGACTATTGCTCGCTGAATCTGGCCATGTCGGTCCAGCTGCTGGCCTACGAGATATTCGTGGCGCGCGAGGCGCCCGGCTCGTTCACCCAGTTCGATCAACCGCTCGCGACCTCAGGCGACATCGAGCATTTCTACGCGCATCTGCAAAAGGTGCTCGACGACATCAATTTCGAGGACCGCACCGGACATCTTATGGAGCGCCTGCGCAGGCTGTTCAACCGCGCGCAGCTCGACCGCAACGAACTCAACATCATGCGCGGCATCCTGAGCGCCGTTCAGGGACGGCCGGATCAGGGCGTGCGCCGCCCGCTGAAATGAGTCCGGATGCCGCGCGCGCACCCATGACGGCGCCGGTCTACCTGGACAACGCGGCGACCACGCCGGTCGACCCGCGGGTGGCCGCCCGGATGGCCGAGTGCCTGACCGAGGCCGGCGTGTACGGCAATCCCGGCTCCGACGCACATGAATTCGGCGAGCGCGCAGCCGAGCGCGTCGAACGCGCGCGGGCGCAGGTGGCGGCGGCAGCGGGTGCCGAACCCGGGGAGGTGATCTGGACCTCGGGTGCAACGGAGGCGAATAATCTCGCCGTGTTCGGTGCCGCTCATTATTACCGCGATGCCGGCAGGCATGTGGTCACCGCCCGCACCGAACATCGGGCCGTGCTCGATCCTTGCCGCGAACTCGAGCGCCGCGGTTGGCGGGTCACCTACCTGGTACCGGACTCCGGTGGCGGCATCGATCCGGGCCAGGTGCAGGCGGCACTGCAGGGCGACACCACGCTGGTCTCCATCATGCACGTGAACAACGAGATCGGGGTGGTGCAGGACATTGCCGCCATCGCCGCGGTCTGCGCGCGTCACGGCGTGGCGCGCCTGCACGTCGATGCGGCGCAGAGCATGGGCAAATGCGCCATCGATTTCGGCGCAGCGGGCGTCGACCTGATGTCCCTGTCGGCGCACAAGGTCCACGGACCCAAGGGCGTCGGCGCTTTGCTGGTGTCGCGACGGCGCGATTTGCAGCTGCAGGCGCTGCAATTCGGCGGAGGCCAGGAGCGCGGTTTGCGGTCCGGAACCGTTCCGACTCATCAGGTCGTCGGCATGGGCGAAGCCTTCGCCCTGGCGGCGGCGGCGACGGCCGAAGGGCCGAGGGTGGCGGCACTGCGCGACCGGCTGTGGCAGGGACTCGAGGCCATCGGCCGGGTCCTGCGCAATGGCGCGGCGCAAAACACCGTGCCGCAGCTGCTCAATGTGTCCTTCGAGGAGGTGGAAGGCGAGAGCTTGCTCGCCGCGGTACGGGCCCAAGTGGCCGTATCGACCGGTTCGGCCTGCGCCTCCGCGGCGCGGGAGCCGTCGTATGTGCTGCGGGCGCTGGGGCGCGATGAACGCCTGGCCGAAAGCAGCCTGCGCTTCAGCCTCGGCCGCTTCACCACCCCGCAGGACATCGAGGTGGCCGTGGAGGCGGTGGCCGCAGCGGTGGCGCGGCTGCGGCGGATCGCCGGCGCATGAATTACAGCGAGCTGACGCAGCGCTATTTCGAGACCGCACCTGGCGCCGGCACCCTCGGGCCGGGGGCGGCCCGTGGCGCGGCCGGCAGCCGCGCGCAAGGCACCTGGGTGCAATTCGAGCTGCAAATCGATGCGCCGGGCGGGCGCATCGCGGCCGCGCGGTTCCTGGCCTTTGGATGCCCGCACACCATCGCCGTGGCCGCCTGGGTGGCCGAGGCGGCGGTGGGCCGGCTCCCGCAGCCGGCCTTGCCCGAGGGCGTGCAGGCCCTGCGGCGTCGATTCGACCTGCCGGTGGAGAAACTCGGGCGGCTACTGGTTGTCGAAGATGCATGGCTCGCGGCCATGGCGGACGCGGGTGTGAAAAGTTGAGCAGGAGTTCTCGTGCGCGGACCGCGCTTGCGTGTTATGTATATCGCCTGGAATTCTCGCAGAGGCTCGATATGGCGATCGTATTGACGGAATCGGCGGCGGATCGGGTGCGTTCCCACCTGGCGAAACGCGGTGCCGGCGTCGGCCTGCGCGTCGGCATCAAAAAGACCGGCTGCTCGGGTTTCGCGTATGTGGTCAATTATGCCGACGAAATTCACGCCGAAGACTGCGTTTTCGAGGCCCGAGGCGTCAAGGTGGTGGTGGATTCGGCCAGTTTGCCGCTGATCGACGGCACCATTGTCGACTTCGTCAAGCAGGGTTTGAACGAAGCCTTCAAGTTCCAGAACCCCAAGGCCAAGGGTGAGTGCGGCTGCGGCGAGAGTTTCAGCGTCTAGCGGCCGGCGCGGCCGATCGTCCCGCCCCCCGCGGGACAGTTTTTTCAAGTAATACAGGCACTTCGGCAGTCATTGGAATTGCTTGAGGGGACTCTCTCAAGTACACTTGCCGGCCATTTCTCGTTCCTTTCGTTCAAATCTTCAGTCGGGGACCGCATGCCAATTGAGCGCACCTTGTCGATCATCAAACCGGACGGCGTTGCCAAAAACCTGATCGGCGAAATCTATCGCCGCTTCGAGCAGGTGGGTCTGCGGGTGGTCGCTGCGCGCATGCAGCATTTGTCGGAACGGGAGGCCCAGGGCTTCTATGCCGTGCACCGGGAGCGCCCGTTTTTCAAGGATCTGGTGCTTTTCATGACCTCGGGGCCGGTCATGGTGCAGGTGCTCGAGGGCGAGGGCGCGGTCGCCAAGAACCGCGACGTCATGGGCGCCACCGATCCAAAAAAGGCCTCCAAGGGCACGATTCGCGCCGACCTCGCGACCAGCATCGATGAAAACATGGTGCATGGTTCGGACGCGGCCGACACGGCCGCACGGGAGATCGCGTATTTCTTCCGGGAAATCGAGGTCTGCCCGCGCACGCGCTAGCGTGCACCGCAGAGAAATCCGAGAGACATGAACATGCTGGCGGGCGATCGTGTGAATCTACTCGGCTTGCCGCGGCCTGAACTCGAGAGCTTCGTGGCGCAGCGTCTCGGCGCCAAGCCGTTTCGCGCACGCCAGCTCATGCACTGGATCTACCGGCGCGGCGCGGCGGATTTTGCAGAGATGACCGATCTTGCCAAGGATTTTCGCGCGCAACTCGCCGCTGTGGCGGGCATTTCCGTGCCGCAGATCGTCACCGAACAGCGCTCCGCCGACGGCACCCGCAAGTGGATGCTGCGAATGGACGCAGTGCAGGGCATCGAGACGGTGTTCATTCCCGAACCCGGCCGGGGCACGCTGTGCATTTCGAGCCAGGTGGGCTGCGCCATGGATTGCTCGTTTTGCGCAACCGCACAGCAGGGCTTCAACCGCAACCTGACCGTGGCGGAAATCGTCGGCCAGGTGTGGCTGGCGCAGCGCGAGCTGCGCAGCGGCGGCGCATCGGCCGGCCGTGTGATAACCAACGTGGTTTTCATGGGCATGGGCGAGCCGCTCGCCAATTATCGAAACGTCCTGCCGGCGATGCGCATCTTCCTGGATGATCTTGGATACGACCTGTCGCGGCGCCGCGTCACGCTGAGCACCTCGGGCCTGGTGCCGCAAATCCACAAGCTCGCCGAGGAGTGCAACGTGGCGCTTGCCGTGTCGCTGCATGCGCCGAACGACGAATTGCGCAACGAACTGGTGCCCATCAACCGCAAGCACCCGATCGATGAGCTGTTGGCGGCCTGCTGGCACTACCTCGACAAACAGAACGGGCGCAGCGTCACCTTCGAATACGTCATGCTGGACGGGGTCAACGACCAACGCGAACATGCGCGGCAGCTCGCGAAATTGCTGCGCGGACACCCGGCGAAGGTCAATCTGATCCCCTTCAACTCCTTTCCCGGGACACGCTACAGCTGCTCGCCGGCGGCGGCGATCGTCGGCTTCCGGGACGTCCTGAACGAGCACGGGGTCATTGCGACCATCCGCAAGACGCGCGGCGACGACATCGAGGCGGCGTGCGGCCAGCTCGCCGGCCGCGTCACCAACCGGGCGACCGTGCGGCTCGGTCAGCGGCTGCCGATCGCGCCGGCGGAAGTGCCGTGAGATATCTGGCGGCGGCCTGCGTGCTGGCGCTGTCTGCCTGCGTGCAGAACACCGTGGCACCCGGCAAATCACCGGAGGCCGCCGCTTCGGTGAACACGCAGCTCGCGATCGAGTACATGCGGCTCGGCAAGCTCGGCACCTCGCGCGAGATGATCGAGCGGGCGCTGAAACAGGACCCGCGCAGCGCAAGCGTGCAGGCGACGGCCGGTCTGATATACGAGCGTCTGGGCGAGAGCGCCAAGGCCGAGCATTCCTACGCCACCGCCGCGCGGCTCGGCAGGGACGACCCGAACATCCAGAACACCTATGCCGGCTTCCTATGCCGCACCGGCCGGGCCGTCGAGGGCGAAAAGCTGTTCGTCGAGGTGGCGCGCAATCCCACCTATCTGACGCCCGAGGTTGCCCTGGTCAACGCCGGGGTTTGCGTTCGCGGCGCGGGCGACAACATCAACAGTGAGCGCTATTTCCGGCAGGCGCTCGCGATCCATCCGAACCTGGCCGAAGCCCTGCTGCAATTGGGCAATCTGGAATTCGACCGCGGCGATGCCGACCAGGCGCGTGAAGAAGTGCAGCGCTACCTCGCCGTCAATCCGGCCACTCCCGAGGTTCTCTGGCTCGGCATGCGCGCCGAGCGCAAGCTCGGGGATGCCACCGCTGCGGCATCGTATGCGCGGCGGTTGCAGACTGAATTCCCCACCTCGGAGCAGGCGCAGATGATGCGCGCCGGCATCGATCGATGAGCGAGGCCGTGGAGACCCCCGGGCCACGTCTGCGGCGCGAGCGCGAACGCCAGGGCCTGAGCGTGCAGAAGGCGGCGGACGAGATGCACCTCGACACCTGGGTGATCGAGGCGCTCGAATCCGACACCTATGCGCGCGTCGGGCCGGCGGTTTATGCCAGGGGCCATTTGCGCAAATATGCCGCACTGCTGGGACTGCCGCCGGCCGAGATCGTCGCCGGCTATGAGGCCCTGCAGCTCGGCGATCAGCAGCCCCAGGCCGCCAATGTTCGCGCGTTGGTGCCGCATTCCGGCCTGCACAATCTGCCGTGGGCCGGCATCGCGGGCACCGCCATCGTCGTGTTGCTGGTGGCCGGCATCCTGTGGTGGCAGCCCTGGCAACAGCGCGTGCCCGCGGTCGCCAAGGCGAGCCCGGCAGCCGAAACACCGGCCGCGGATGTCGCGGCCGGGTCCGGCGGTGCCCTAGCCTCCGGCGCCGCGGCGGCCGCGAACGACGCGCCGCCGCCGATCCAGGCCGCCGAACCCGCCGCGGCCGCGGCGCCTGCGTCCGGCACACCGGGCACCGCGCCCACCGAACCGCAGTCCGCAGCCGCCATGTCCGCTCCCGCGCAGACCTCGGCCGCGCCAGGCGCTCCAGAATTGGGCGCCGGGCATGCGCGCCTGCGCATGAGCTTCTCCGCGGATTCCTGGGTCGACGTGCGCGATGCGAAGGGCAAGCGCGTATTCGCCGGCAACGGCCGCGCCAACAGCGTCAAGTCGCTTGCGGGCGAGGCGCCGCTGCGCGTCTATCTGGGTTTCGCCAGCGGCGTGCAGCTCGAAATCAACGAGCGGGCGGTCGCGATCGGACCGCAGTTCGTCAATGGCGACGTGGCGCGCTTCGAGGCGGGCGCAGACGGGATCCTGCGCCGTGATTCGCACAACGCGCGCCCACACGGCTGAAGGGCGACGTGAGCAAAATCATCGAGCCCCTGCGCGGCGTTCACGACGTGTTGCCGGCACAATCGCCCGCCTGGCAATTTCTCGAGCGCCATACGCGCGAGGTATTCGCAGCCTACGCATACGAGGAGATGCGCGTACCCATCATCGAGCAGACACAGCTGTTCCGGCGCTCGATCGGCGATTTCACGGACATCGTCGAGAAGGAGATGTTCAGCTTCACCGATCAGGGTGACGATCAGATCACCTTGAGGCCCGAGGCGACCGCCGGCATGGCGCGCGCCGTGATCTCCAACGGAATGCTACGCGAAGGCCGGCTGCGCCTGTGGTGCATGGGGCCCATGTTTCGCCGCGAACGTCCGCAGGCGGGCCGCTACCGCCAATTTCATCAGATCGACGCCGAGGCCTTCGGTTTCGAAGGGCCGGACATCGACGCCGAACTGATCCTGCTGTCGGCCCGGCTGCTGCGGCGGGTGGGCCTGTCCGGCGTGAAGCTGCACCTGAATTCGCTCGGCACGGCGGCGGCCCGCACCGCATACCGCGAACGCCTGAGCGAATACTTCAAGGCGTACGAATCGACGCTCGATGAGGACAGCCGGCGCCGGCTGCACGGCAATCCGCTGCGCATCCTGGACAGCAAGGACCCCGATACGCAGCGTATCGTGGCCGGCGCCCCGTCGTTGCTCGAGTCGCTCGACCCCGCGTCCCTTACACATTTCGAGCGGCTGTGTTCCCACCTGCGCGGCGCCGGCATCGAGTATCATGTCGAGCCACGACTGGTCCGCGGCCTGGATTACTACACGCGCACGGTGTTCGAATGGATCACGGACGATCTCGGCGCCCAAGGCACTGTTTGCGCCGGCGGACGTTACGACGGGCTGGTGGCGCAACTGGGCGGTGCGGCCACGCCGGGAATCGGCTGGGCCATGGGACAAGAGCGGATCGTGATGCTCATCGAGAAGCTGGGCAGCGCGATGGCGCGAGAACGGCCGCAGGTTTATTTGGTGCTGGTCGGGGAACCTGCCGAGGTTTTGGGCTTCAAAGTTGCGGAGCAGCTGCGTGATGTGCAGCCCCGGCTGAAATTGCAGATCAACGCCGGCGGCGGCAATTTCAAGACGCAGTTCAGACGCGCAGACAAGAGCGGCGCCGAATACGCCATCGTGCTCGGCGAGGACGAGGCCGCGCGCGGCGTCGCGGCGTTGAAGGCGTTGCGTCGCGAGTCGGCGCAGGAGGAATGCGCAATCGGCGCCCTGGGCGAACGTCTGGGCGCCTTGTTGGGTCTCACGGGGGTGGCGGAGTAGACATGGCAGAAGATTATTTGACCGACGACGAGCAGGTCGAGGCCGTCAAGCGCTGGACCGCCGAGAACGGGCTGTGGGTGCTCGGAGGCATCGTCATCGGCGCCGTGCTGCTGTTTGGATGGCGTTATTACGAGAGCTACCGCAACGAACACGCGCTGAAGGCAGCCGCGCAGTTCGGCGACATGACGGCGGCGCTCGACCGGGGCGACCGGGTGGTTGCGAGGCGCATCGCCGATGGGCTGATCCGGGACTATTCGAACACACCGTACGCCGACCAGGCCGAACTCGCGCGCGCGCGCCTGTCGGTGGAGGCGAACGACCTCGCCGGCGCCGTGGCGCCGTTGACCGCGGTGATGAGCGGCTCGAGCGACGAGGAGCTGCGCAACATCGCGCGCTTGCGCCTGGCGCGCGTGCTGATCGACCAGGGCAAGGCGGATGCGGCGCTCAGCGCGCTCGCCGACGCCAAGGCCGGGGCGTTCGCCGGGCGTTATCACGAGGTGCGCGGCGATGCGCTGTATGCCAAGAAGGATTTGGGCGGCGCATTGACCGAATACAAATCCGCGCTGGCCGCCAGCGAAGCGCATGGTGTCGACGCCGGCCTGCTGCAGCTGAAGATCGCCGACATCGGCGCGCTCGCGGCCCCGGCGCCCGGCGCGACCGCCAAGGCCACACCCTGATGCGCCATACCCCGATGCGCCACACGCTGAAGCGTCCGCTGCTGGCCGCTCTCGCCGTGCTCGCGTTTGCAGCCGGTTGCGACAAGGACAAGGATGTCGAACCGCCGGCCGTGCTGGTCAATTTCCCCGCGAAGCTGCCGGTTCGCGAGATCTGGAGCGCGAATCTCGGCGGCGGCAAGAAACAGATGCTGCTGCGGCTCGGCCTCGGACCGGCCATCGACAACGGCGTGGCCTACGCCGCCTCGCACAAGGGCGAGGTGCTGGCGGTGGCGCTCGAATCGGGCAAGCACCTGTGGGTCAAGAACCTGAAGCTACCGCTGTCGGCCGGACCCGCGGCCGCGGACGGCCTGCTGGTGGTCGGCTCGAGCAAGGGTGCGGTAATCGCCCTGGACGCGGCGAGCGGCCGGCAATTGTGGCGCACCCAGGTCAATGCCGAGCTGCTCGCAGCCCCGGCGATCGGCGAGTCGGTGGTGGTGCTGCGTTCCGTGGACGGCCGCCTGCGCGGGCTGAGCCGCAGCACCGGCAAGGAGATGTGGTCGGTGGATCAGCAGGTCCCGCGTTTGAGCCTGCGCGGCACGGCCACGCCGATCATCGCCAAGGATCTGGCCATCTGCGGATTCGACAACGGCAAGGTGATGGCGGTTTCCCTCTCGAACGGCGATACGGTGTGGGACACGGCCCTGGCATCGCCGCATGGACGCACCGAGCTCGATCGCCTGATCGACATCGATTCGGCCGTGCGCGTCGTCGGCGACGATGTCTATGCCGCCGGGTTTCAGGGCCGAACGGCGATGCTCGCACTCGATTCGGGTCAGGTTTGGTGGTCGCACGACATGTCGAGCTACCGCGGACTGACGGTCGATTCGGAGACCGTGTTCATATCCCAATCCGACGGCATCGTCGTGGCGCTGCGCGAGCGCGACGGCTCGGAGCTGTGGCGCAACGACAAACTGAAGCGCCGCGGTCTGACCGAGCCGGTCCTCACGAGCACCGCCGTCGTGGTCGCCGATTTCCAGGGCTACGTGCACTGGCTCGACAAGGCCAGCGGGGAGTTGGTCGCCCGCATGCGCGTCGCCAAGGACAGGGTCTCCAACCCGCTGGTCGCCTCGGGCGATATCGTGGTCGCGCTGACCGACGGCGGAAAAATGGCGGCTTTTCGCGTCTCGCCGCCGCCCAAACCCTCGCCGCCCAAGCCCTGAAGAGACCTCTTGCTGCCGGTCGTTGCATTGATTGGTCGACCGAATGTCGGCAAATCGACGTTGTTCAATGCCATGACCGGAACGCGCGATGCGCTGGTCGCCGATCTGCCGGGACTGACGCGGGATAGGCAGTACGGCTTCGCCCGGCGCTGCGATGTGCCGTGCATCGTGGTCGACACCGGCGGCCTGGTCGAAAACGCCGACGCGATCGAGAGTTTGATGATCGCGCAGACCGATCGTGCGATCGCCGAGGCGGACCGGCTGATCGTGCTCGTGGACGGCCGCGCCGGGTTGACGCCCCAGGATCAGTTCGTGGCGCAGCTGGCGCGGCGCAGCGGCAAGGCGGTGTTTCTCGCGGTCAACAAGACCGAAGGATTCGATCACGACGTCGCGGTCGCGGATTTTCATTCGCTCGGCCTGGGCGAGCCGCACCCGATCTCGGCGGCGCATGATCAGGGCGTCATTTCGCTGCTCGAGGCGGCCCTCGTGGGTCTCGCTCCGGACCCGCACGACGGACCCGAGACGACCGGCATCAAGGTTGCGGTGATCGGCCGGCCGAATGTCGGCAAGAGCACGCTTATCAACCGTCTGCTCGGCGAAAATCGCCTGGTCGCCTTCGACGAACCAGGAACCACCCGCGACGCGGTGCTGGTGCCCTTCGAACGCGACGGCGAGCACTACACCCTGATCGATACCGCCGGCGTGCGCCGGCGCGCCCGCATCGAGGATGCGGTCGAGAAGTTCAGTGTGATCAAGACGCTGCAGGCGATCGAGACCGCCCACGTGGTCGTGGTCGTCATGGACGCCCACGACACGGTCGCGGAACAGGACGCGAGCCTCCTCGGAACGGTGATCGAACAGGGGCGGGCGCTGGTCATCGCCGTCAACAAATGGGACAACATTCCCGCCGAGCAGCGCGATTTGATCCGCGGCCAGATCGAGCAGCGCATCCCGTTCGCCGATTTCGCGCCGCTGCACTTCATTTCGGCTCGCCATGGCAGCGGCGTGGGCGAATTGTTCGCGTCGGTGCGGAAAGTGTACGCGGCGGCGACGCGGGAAATGGCGACCCCGGAATTGACGCGCGTGCTGGAGGCGGCGATCGAAAGCCATCAGCCGCCGCTGGTTCGCGGCCGGCGCATCAAGCTGCGCTATGCGCACCAGGGCGGCCGCAATCCGCCGGTGATCGTCATTCATGGAAACCAAACGGATCACGTGCCCGACGCCTACCGGCGCTATCTGGTGAATGTGTTTCGCAAGGCCTTCGACCTGGCGGGGACCCCGGTTCGAGTCGCGTTCCGCAGCGAGGAGAACCCCTTCGCGGGCAGGCGCAATCCGCTCACGCCGCGACAAGTGCGCAAGCGCAAGCGGCTCATCCAGCGAAATAAGCGCTGACAGCCGACAATTCCGTCCGCGGCACTTTAAGGACGCGCCCGAGAACGGTACCATCGCAGGCCTCGGGAGCCGCCTGGCGGGATGTTGCGGGGAGAATTCGTGGCTAACTTTCGCAGGTCGAAGGCCGTCTGGGTTTTGGCCGTCCTCCTGGTTCTGGTTGCGTTGTACGCACTCGGCGGTTTTCTGCTCGCACCGAAGCTCGCGCGCTCGGCGCTCATCGAAAACATCCAGAAGCAGCTGAACGTCACGCCGACGGTGGGCGACATCCGCATCAACCCGTTTCTGTTGCAGGTGGAGGTGAAGGGCTTTTCGCTGCCCGACGCCGACGGCACCAAGCTGGTGGGATTCGACCGGCTGTTCGTCGATTTCGGGCTGTCGTCCCTGTGGCACCGGGCGTTCGTGTTCAAGACCATCGACATCGATGGCCCGTTCGCCCATGCGGTGGTCGCCACGGACGGTTCGGTGAATCTGCTGCGGTTGCAGCCGACGGCACCGCCGAGCGCCACGCCGCCCCCCAAGTCGGGTCCCCTGCCGGCGATCCAAATCGGCGATTTCAGCGTCAGCCGCGGCCTGGTGACCTACGATGACCTCAGCCGTCCGTCGCATTTTTCGACGCGCCTCGAGCCCATCAATTTCGATCTGCGGGATTTCAGCACCGGCAGCGAGGGGGAAAGCGGGCGCTTCACCTTCAGCGGCGCGTCGAAGCTCGGCGAGCGCATCGAATGGCACGGGCAGCTGGGTGTGCAACCGGTGCAATCGGACGGCGATTTGCGCATCGACGGACTGCACGCGCGCACCATCTGGGAATATCTGGAGGACCAGCTCGGCTTCGTCGTCCACTCCGGCACCATCGACGTCGCCGCCACGTATCACTTCGCGCTCCGCGACTCGGTGGAATTGAAGGTCGACGTGTCGAAAGTCACGGTGAGCGATCTCGGTTTGCGCGCGAAGGAGGCCGACGTCGATTGGATCCTCGTACCCACCTTCAGCGTGAGCGGTGCGTCGGTCGATCTCGCGAAGCGCGAAGCGCACGTCGATTCGGTGGGGTTGTCGGGGGTGAAGGTCACCGCCTGGTTGAACCCCGACAAGTCGGTCAATCTGACCCAGCTCGCGGCCCCGCCCCACCCGGCGGCGCCCCCGGCAGCGTTGTCGCCGGCGCCGACGACATCGACGACGACAGCGTCAACGGCGGCAGCGCCGACGGCACCGACGCAGACCGCGGCGTCCGCGGCGCCGCCGTGGCGCTTCGATCTGCGTGAATTCAGCCTGCAGGCGGCGAGCCTCAGCGCCGAGGATCGCAGCACCAAGCCCGTCGCCAAGCTCCTGCTCGCGCCATTTTCCGTGAAGCTCACGGGCTTGAGCCAGGATTTGACGAAATCCGTGGGTTTCGAGCTCGACACGGGAATCAACGGCCCGGGCAGCCTGCAGCTGGGCGGCGATGTCACGCCGCAGCCGCTCGCAGCCAATCTGTCGGTGAAGCTGGGTGGCGTCGATCTGACGGCGATCCAGCCCTACCTGCAGCAATACACGGCGATGACGCTGCTCGGCGGTCATTTGAGCGGGGATGCCAAAGTGCGCTACGGCCGCGACAAGCCGGCGCTGCAGCTCACCGGCAATCTGCGGGTGGACAAGCTGCACACGGTCGACAATACGCTTCACGACGATTTCATCTCCTGGGACCGCCTCGAGGTGCTTGGCGTGAAGTACAGCCAGGGCCCGGACCGGTTGGAGATCGATCAAATCGTGGCCCGTAAGCCTTACGCGCGCGTCATCATCGAGGCGGATTCGAGCCTGAACGTGAAGCGCGTGCTGACGGGTCCGGGCGCGGGTGCGGCGCCGAAGCCCGCCAAGGCGGCGGCAGCCGCGAAGCAGCCCCCGAATGCCGGCCCGGCCGCGACAGCCGCGACAGCGCCTCGCGACACCATGCCCATGGCGATCCGCAAAATACTGATTCAGGCGGGCGTGGCGAATTTCTCGGATCTGTCGATCAAACCGAATTTTGCCGCGAGCATCCAGTCCCTGGAGGGCAGCGTCCTCGGGCTGTCGTCCAAGCCGAATTCGCGCGCCAAGGTCGACCTGCACGGCCAGGTGGACCCGTTCGCTCCGGTGGCTATCAACGGCGAGGTCAATGTGCTCGGCCCGACGCTGTACACGGATCTGGCGATCAGTTTCCGCAACATCGAGCTGACGATGTTCAATCCATATTCCGGCAAGTTCGCCGGCTACAACATCACCAAGGGCAAGCTCACCACCGAATTTCACTACAAGGTCGACGGCCGCAAGCTCGATGCGCAGCATCATGTGACGGTGGATCAGCTCGAATTTGGCGAGAAGACGGCGAGTAAGGACGCCGTGTCGCTGCCCGTCAAGCTCGCGGTGTCGCTGCTGAAGGATCGAAACGGGGTGATCGACCTGGATCTGCCGGTGACCGGTTCGCTCGACGACCCGCAATTTCGCCTGGGTCCTCTCATCTGGAAAGTGCTGCTCAATCTGCTGGTGAAGGCCGTGACCGCTCCGTTCGCGCTGCTCGGGTCGCTGTTCGGCGGCGGTCCCGACATGCAGTTCATCGATTTCGGGCCGGGACTCGCCGCGCTCGATGGCCCGGCCACCGCGAAGGTCAACTCGGTGTCGAAGGTGCTGGCTGAGCGGCCGCAACTCAAGATCGAGGTGCCGATCGCCTCGGTGCCCGATGTCGATCGACCGGCCCTGCTGCAAGCGCGCTTCAACGCCGAAGTGCAGGATCAGCTGTCGGCCGGCAGGAACGCCAAAGCCGGTGTCCCGTTCGATCAGCTCGAACCCCGCGCCAAGCTCGAACTGCTTTCGGCGCTGTACAAGAAGGAGCTGGGCGCAGCGCCGACATTTGCCGCCGACGCGGCCGGCAAGTCGAAGGACGACATCGTGGCCGATCACGTCGGATTTCTCGAGCAGCAGCTGCGGAGCCACGTCACCGTTGCGGACGCCGATCTGAAGGCACTCGCCGAACAGCGGGCGACGCTGGTGCAGTCCGCCTTGCTCGCCGGCACGCAAATCGATCCGGCGCGCATCTTCCTGGTCGTCAACGACAAGGCCAAGGCGCAGGACGGGCAAGCCCGGCTCGAATTGGTGCTGCAATGAGCCGGCCGGCCACCGCCCAAAAAAGTGCGAGTCCTACACCACAATCGGTGCGTTTGCTGGAATAATTGCGTTAAAAAATAATGACATATGCGGGTGCCGCGCCGCATTAAAATGATGCACCATTTTGGACGCCGCGCGCCCGATTGGTGCGCTCATGCGCAGGTGATGCGCTCGATAGTTGGTACAAGGCACTGATAGTCCAAAGGTCCTTGGTGCTGGCACACCACGTGCTTTAGAAAACACGGGAACCGGGTCATTGGTCGACCCGGGAACATGTCGAAGACCAACACGGGGGAGGGATGTCAGAAGATGAAGCTCATCACCGCGATCATCAAACCGTTCAAGCTCGATGACGTTCGCAAGGCCATCAGCGACGTCGGCGTGCAAGGCGTGACCGTCACCGAAGTGCGCGGCTTCGGTCGCCAGCGCGGCCATACCGAAATCTACCGCGGCGCCGAGTATGCCGTCGAATTCGTTCCGAAGACGAAAATCGAGATTGCGGTGGCCGATCCGCTCGCCGAACAGGTGATCGAGGCGATCACCAAATCCGCCCAAACCGGCAAGGTCGGCGACGGCAAGATCTTCGTATTCGATCTCGCGCAGGTGGTGCGCATCCGCACGGGTGAGCGCGACGCCAGCGCAATTTAGACCTTTAGGGAGATTCGCATTGATGACTAAACTGTCTCGATTGGCCTGTCTCGGATTGCTGGCGCTCTCCGTACACACCGTATGGGCCGACGATGCGCCGGCGACGGCCACGCCGACCGCAAGTGCTCCTTCGGCGGTGGCGCCTGCTGCCGCCCCGCCGGCACCGACCGAACCGGTTCTGGTCGGCTTCGACAAGATCAATTCGGGCGACACCGCCTGGATGCTGACGTCGACGGCGCTGGTGCTCATGATGACCATACCCGGCCTGGCGCTGTTCTATGGGGGCATGGTCCGCAAGAAAAACGTCCTCGCCACCCTGATGCAGAGCTTCGCGATCACCTGCGTGGTCACGATACTGTGGTGGGTGATTGGCTATTCGTGGGCATTCACGCCCGGTACGAATCCCTACCTCGTGGGGGGCACTTCGCGCGCGTTGCTCGGCGGCATGCTCTACCAGCACGACGCCATGAAGCTCACGGTTTCGCATCTCGGGCTGACGGTGCCCGAGACCGTGTACGCCATGTTCCAGCTGACCTTCGCGATCATCACGCCGGCGTTGATATGCGGTTCGTTCGCCGACCGCATGAAGTTCTCCTCCATGCTCATCTTCATGGCGGTCTGGTCGCTGGTCGTATATTCACCCATTGCACACTGGGTGTGGGAACCCTCCGGGTGGCTTGCCGCCAAGGGCGTTCTGGATTTCGCCGGCGGCACCGTGGTGCACATCAACGCCGGCATCGCAGGTCTGGCGAGCTGTCTGATCATGGGCAAGCGGCTCGGCTATCCGAAAGAGGCCATGCCGCCCTACAATCTGACCTACACGGTGATCGGCGCATCGCTGCTGTGGGTGGGCTGGTTCGGCTTCAATGCCGGTTCGGCCGTCGCCTCCGACGGGCGTGCGGGCATGGCGATGTTGGCGACCCAGATCGCGACCGCCTCGGCAGCCCTCGGCTGGATGTTTGCCGAATGGATATCCAAGGGCAAACCGAGCGTGCTCGGCATCGCATCGGGGGCGGTCGCGGGTCTGGTGGCGATCACGCCGGCATCGGGATTCGTCGGACCTTCCGCGTCCGTGATCATCGGCGTGGTCGCCGGCGTGGTCTGCTTCCTGTCGGCCACCTCGTTGAAGAGCGCGCTCGGCTACGATGATTCACTGGACGCGTTCGGGGTGCACTGCGTCGGCGGAATCATCGGTGCGCTGCTGACCGGGGTTTTCGCCAGCAAGGAAATCAGCGGTTCGGACGGATCCGTGCTCACACAGCTCTGGGGAGTGGGCACGACGCTGATCTACGGCTTCACCGTCAGTTCCATCATCCTGAAAATCATCGATGTGACCATCGGCCTTCGGGTCACCGAAGAGCAGGAGCGGGAGGGACTGGACATCTCCCAGCATGGAGAGCGGATCGAGTAATTCCCAGAACGGCTATATAGGCTGAATGCTGCGATGCAACCAGAACTTCGGCGAGCCGGCGCACTCTAGTGAGCATCGACCCAGCAGGGAGTCCGGCATGACGCGCACATTGTCCTTGGCCATCGCGTTGGGTGGATTTGCGGCGGGAGCCGCCCCGCAGATCGCACTCGCCGCAGATCCGGCGCCGGCGCCGGAGGCGCGTATTGCGTTCGCCGACCGCCATGGAATCAACGACTGGCGGGTCGTGAATGATCAGACGGTGCTCATACAGAGCCGCGATCACACCTGGTACAAGGCCACCCTGCTCGGGCACTGCAATGATCTGCCCTTCGCCGAGCACCTCGGCTTCAAGACCAACGCCGACGGCAGCTTCGACAGATTCGGCGAAATCCTGCTGCATCATCAGCATTGCCCGCTGGTGTCGCTGATTCAAACCGCTGCGCCCGACAAGAAGATCGCGCCGAAGAATGCGACCGTGCCGGCGCCGGCGCCTCGTACGCCGGCGAACCCGCCGGCGGTCTGACGCCCGATCGCGGGGCGGCCTCAGCCGCCGGTGGCGAATTCAGGGTACAGCGTCATGCCGCCGTCGACGAAAATGCTCGCGCCGGTGATGTAGTCGGACAGATCCGAGGCGAGCATGACCGCGACCCGGCCGATGTCCTCGGGTTCGCCGATGCGCTTGTAGGGAATGTGGGTCATCAGCGCCGCATAAGCCGCGGGGGTATCCCAGGCGGTGGTGTTGATGGGCGTGCGGATGGCGCCGGGACAAATGCTGTTGACGCGTACGCCGAATGGAGCGCCCTCCTGGGCCAGGGTCTTCATCATCAGCATGATGCCTCCCTTGGAGGCCGCATAGTTCGCATGGCTGCTCCAGGGAATGACCTCGTGGACCGAGCTGATGCAGATGATCTTGCCGGCTGCCACCGACACCTCGCGCACGATTCCGCGGCGTTTGAATTCGCGCAGCGCTTCGCGCGCGCACAGGAATTGGCCCGAGAGATTGACGCCGAGCACGAAATTCCACTGCGCCAGGGTCATTTGATCGAAGGGGGCGTCGCGCTGCAATCCGGCGTTGTTGACGAGGATGTCGATGGTGCCGTACTCCTGGTACATGCGCTGGAACATCGCCTGAACCTCGGCCTCGTCCGACACATCCGCCTTGATGGCGACGGCGCGCGAGCCGGCGGCGATGATGGCGTCGACGACCTCCTGCGCCGCTGCATCGCCGTCCACATAGTTGACGGCGACATCCGCTCCCGACTGGCCGAGTGCGATGGCAATGGCCCTGCCGATGCCGGAGTTGGCACCGGTCACCAGGGCTTTCTGTCCCTTGAGCAGAACCGGAATGACCTGCGTGGCTGACGGTGGGCTGGCTGCGACACTCATGCGGATCACCCCGTGTTCATTGGCGGACGAATAGTTCCGGGTCGACCCAGGCGCGGTTCAGGCTGAGAGCCCAATGCAGATGCGGACCCGTGGCCCGACCGGTCATGCCGACCGCACCAATGCGTGCGCCGGCGACGACCTGCTGCCCGGGCCGCACGTCGACGGCGCTCAGGTGACAATACATGCTGAAAAAACCGCGGCCATGATCTAGCACCACCGTGTTGCCGGTGAAAAAATAGTCGCCGATGTCGACGACCTCGCCCGCGGCGGGCGCCAGCACCGCGGTGCCGCTCGGCGCGGCGATGTCCATGCCGCTGTGCGGACTGCGCGACTCGCCGTTGAAGACGCGCCGCAGGCCAAACGAGCTGCTGCGCACGCCCGGTACCGGCTGCGCCAGCAGCAGTGTGTCGGGTTGCCGCGAGGACCAGTGGTTCAGCGCGCGATCGATTTTGCCGCGCTCGCTCGCAACGCGCGCGAGATCGTCCGCAGACAGGTCCACCTGCTTGGGTGGGACCTGCAAGGATTGGCTGGCGTAGCGCTTCGCCGCCACCGTAAAGCCGATCCTGCGCGCGGCGCCGTCTGGGCCGCGGACGCGCACCGTGATCTGCCTGATGCCGACGGGAGCCGACAGGGGAATTCCGATCAGCGCGAACCAGCCGGCGCCGTCATTGACGACCAGCGCCCGATGCCCGTCCGCATCGACATAGGGCACGGAGTCCGCAGCCGATCCGGCTGCAGTCAGAGGAATGATTTTCACACCACCCGGGACCGCACTCTCGCGCGGCATGGGCATCGACGCGACCAAAGCCGGCAGCAGCGAGGTCAGGATCAGCGCGCTGCGCATCAAGCCGAGCCGCCCTCGACCTTGGCGCGGATTCGCCCGTGCGCCAGCCGCGCCACGATGCGCATGCCCGCGGGCGCCGCCGCCGCATCGCGCAGAATCGCGCCGTCCTCGGTGCTCACGATGGCGTAGCCGCGATCGAGCGTGGCGAGCGGACTCACGGCGTTCAGGGTGCGCACCAACGGCAGCAGCCGCTCGCGTGCCTGACGCAGGGTCAGGCGGCCGGCGGCGCCCAATCTGGCCTGCAAAGCGCGCTGGGCCGCCAGTGCCTCGCGCACCTGCGTCGCCGGACTCACGCCCCACAGCCGGCTGCGCCGCAGGGCGAGCCCCGTATGTTGGTCCGCGAGCGACTTGCGCAGCGCGCGCCCCATGCGCCGTTCGAGGTCGTCCAGACGCTGCATCTGCTGCGCCAGGCGGGCGGAAGGGCTCACCTGCGCCGCACGGCCTGCGAGCCAGCGCAGGCGGGTCTGTTGCTCGGCCAATCGCCGCAACACGATCCGCTGCAGCCGGCTATGGAAGGCCTGATAGGATTTCAGCCATTCAAGCGCGTCGGGCACGACCAGCTCCGCGGCGGCCGACGGGGTGGGAGCGCGCACGTCGGCGGCGAAATCCGCGATGCTGACGTCGATCTCGTGGCCGACGCCGGACACCACGGGAATGGGGGAGGCTACGATGGCGCGCGCCAGCGCCTCGTCGTTGAAGGCCCACAGATCCTCCAGCGAGCCGCCGCCGCGCGCTAGGATCAGGACATCGCACTCGGCGCGCTGCCGGGCCAGGACCAGCGCAGCGATGATCTCGGCCGCTGCCGCCGCGCCCTGCACCGCCACCGGGTAGATGAGCACCGCCGCCGCCGGAAAGCGCCGTGCGAGGACGTGCAGGATGTCACGGATGGCCGCTCCCGTGGGCGAGGTGATCACGCCGATGCGCCGGGGCAGGGCGGGCAGCGGGCGTTTGCGATCCACGGCGAACAGGCCTTCGGCGGCGAGCCTGGCGGCCAGCTGCTCGAATTGGCGCTTCAGCGCTCCGAGCCCGGAATCCTCCATGGAATCGACGATGAGCTGAAACTCGCCGCGCGGCTCGTAGAGACCCACGCGGGCGTGCACCAGCACCTTCTGGCCGTCCCGGGCCGTGAAGCCGCACAGCATGTTTCGCTGCCGGAACATCGCGCAGCGCACCTGCGACGTCGCGTCCTTGAGCGTGAAATACCAGTGTCCGGAGCTGGGTCGTGCAAAATTGGAGATCTCGGCCTCGAGCCACACACTGGCGAATCCCCGCTCGAGCAGCACCCGTACCTCGCGATTCAGGCGTGAAACGCTGTAAATGTCCCGCTGCGGCGGGGACGAAAAGGGCTCGCCGGCTGCATATTCCATGGCCAAATCATACTGCGGTTTACCGCGCTGCAGGTGCAAGGTACAATGCGCCGCCTCTTGGATGACGGTGCGTGATCGCTCCCCCAATGCGTATTCTTGAAGAGGCTCTTACTTTCGACGACGTGCTGCTGGTACCGGCCTACTCCGAGGTCCTGCCGCGCGAGGTATCCCTGGGCACCTGGTTGACCCGGGAAATACGCGTGAATCTGCCGATGATTTCCGCAGCCATGGACACTGTCACCGAGGCGCGGCTGGCGATCACCATCGCGCAGGAAGGCGGCATCGGCATCATCCACAAGAACATGTCGATCGCCCACCAGGCACGCGAAGTGGACCGCGTGAAGAAGTTCGAGAGCGGCGTGATCACCGACCCGATCAGCGTGAATCCGGACATGACCATCCGCCAGGTCATCGAATTGACGCGCGCCAAGAACATCTCCGGCGTCCCCGTCGTGCTCGGCACCAAGGTGGTGGGGATCGTGACGCACCGGGATCTGCGTTTCGAGACCAAGCTCGATGCGCCGGTTTCCTCCGTGATGACCCCGAAGGAGCGCCTGATCACGGTGCGCGAGAACGCGCCCAAGGACGAGGTGCTGGCCCTTTTGCACAAGCATCGCATCGAAAAGGTGCTGGTGGTGGCCGGTGACCACGAGCTCAAGGGCATGATCACTGTCAAGGATTTCCAAAAGGCCACGGAATTCCCGAACGCCTGCAAGGACGATGTGGGTAGCCTGCGGGTGGGCGCGGCGGTCGGCACCACTCCGGATACGCTGCAGCGCGTCGCCGCATTGCGCGAGGCGGGCGTCGACGTGATCGTGGTCGACACCTCGCACGGCCATTCGCGCGGGGTGTTGGACACAGTCGCCAAAATCAAGAAGGCCCACCCGGACATGCAGGTCGTCGGCGGCAACATCGTGACCGCGGAGGCGGCGCTCGATCTGGTGAAGGCCGGGGCAGACGCCGTCAAGGTGGGCATCGGACCCGGCTCGATCTGCACCACGCGCATCGTGGCGGGCGTCGGCGTGCCGCAGATCAGCGCCATATCGCGGGTTGCCGTCGCCCTCGAAGGCAGCGGTGTACCGGTGATCGGCGACGGCGGCATACGCTATTCCGGAGACATCGCCAAGGCGCTGGCGGCCGGTGCCCACAGCGTGATGATCGGCGGCCTGTTCGCCGGCACCGAGGAGTCCCCGGGCGAGGTGGAGCTGTATCAGGGCGGATCCTACAAGGCCTATCGCGGGATGGGATCCATCGGCGCGATGTCGCAGGCCCATGGATCGAGCGACCGGTACTTTCAGGACACCACCACGGAACTCGAGAAGCTCGTGCCGGAGGGCATCGAAGGCCGCGTAGCGTACAAGGGCAGCCTGGTTGCCATACTCCTGCAGCTGTCCGGCGGCCTGCGGGCCGCGATGGGATACACCGGCAGCAACAGCATCGAGGAGATGCGCACGCGGCCGCAATTCGTACGCATAACCAACGCGGGCGTTCGTGAGAGCCACGTGCACGACGTGACCATCACCAAAGAAGCCCCGAACTACCGGATCGGTTGATGCCCGACATCCGAGCCGGCCGCATTCTCATCCTCGATTTCGGCTCGCAGTACACCCAATTGATCGCGCGCCGCGTGCGCGAACTTGGCGTTTATTGCGAGATCTACGCCTGGGACGCGCCGCCGGAGGAAATCGGGCGCTTTGCGCCGCGGGGCGTGATCCTGTCGGGCAGTCCGGAATCCGTCTACGATGTGAAGGGTCCGGCGGCGCCGGAAATCGTATTCGCGCTGAAGGTGCCGGTGCTCGGCATCTGTTACGGCATGCAGACCATGGCGACGCAGCTCGGCGGCCGGGTCGAATCATCGGCCCATCGCGAATTCGGCTTCGCGCAGGTCAAACCGGGCGCTCCATCCAGGCTGCTCGATGGACTCGAGGACAATCGGGACGCACAAGGCCGCCGCGTGCTCGACGTGTGGATGAGCCACGGCGACCGGGTGGCCGCGGCGCCGCCGGGCTTTGCCGTGATTGCACACAGCGACAATGCGCCGCTCGCCGCCATGGCGGACGAATCCCGGCGCTTTTACGCGCTGCAGTTTCATCCTGAGGTCACGCATACCTTGCAGGGCGGCGAGATCCTGCGCCGTTTCGTGCGCGAGATCGCCGGCTGCGAAGCTGATTGGGCCACCGGCAGCATCATCGAGGACAGCGTGTCGCGTATCCGCGCACAAGTCGGTGCGGATAAGGTGCTGCTGGGCCTTTCGGGAGGCGTCGATTCGTCGGTTCTGGCGGCACTCTTGCAGCGCGCGATCGGCAACCAGCTCATCTGCGTTTTCGTGGACCATGGGCTGCTGCGTATGGGTGAGGGCGATCAGGTGATGGCCACCTTCGCCGAGCACATGGGCGTGCGGGTGATCCGCGTCGATGCGGAGGCGCGCTTCCTCGCCGCGCTGGCCGGCGAGAAGGATCCGGAGAAGAAGCGCAAGATCATCGGGCGCCAGTTCATCGAGGTGTTCGACGAAGAGGCGGCCACGCTGACTGGTATCAAATGGCTCGCCCAGGGAACCATCTATCCTGACGTGATCGAGTCCGCCGGCGCCAAAACCGGCAAGGCGCACGTCATCAAGAGCCACCACAACGTTGGCGGTCTGCCCGAGCGCATGAACTTGAAGCTGCTGGAGCCGCTGCGCGAGCTGTTCAAGGACGAGGTGCGAAAGCTGGGTGTGCAGCTCGGATTACCGGTCGAAATGGTATGTCGCCATCCGTTTCCGGGCCCCGGGCTCGGCGTGCGCATCCTCGGCGAGATTGAAAAGGCGCGCGCCGATCTGTTGCGGCGCGCCGACGCGATTTTCATCGAAGAACTGCGACGGCACGATCTGTACGACAAGGTGAGCCAGGCGTTCGCCGTGTTCCTGCCGGTGCGATCGGTGGGTGTGATGGGCGACGTCCGGCGCTACGATTATGTAGTCGCGCTGCGCGCGGTCGAGACCATTGATTTCATGACCGCCCGCTGGGCGCATCTGCCCTATGACTTCTTGGATCGCGTCAGCCTCCGAATCATCAACGAGGTACCCGGGATATCGCGAGTCGTGTACGACATCTCGGGCAAGCCGCCGGCGACGATTGAGTGGGAATAGGCGTTACGAACAATTATATAATCTTTTCAGACACTTATAAGCGTACCAAAGATACCCGTCCATACCCGTTTTAACCCTTTTCGCCACCCGGTAGGGTATCGTAATACCCGTGCCGGTACTCGTGGCCGGCGCGAGCCAACACGTCAAACGGGTATATGGGATGAGCGACAAACACCAGAAAGACACGGAAAACCTGGTATTCGGACCTTATAGCGGCACCATTTATCGCCGGGTTGACCTAAAAATTAGCTCCTGGTTTCTGCGGGTATATCTCAAGGAGGAGGGTCGCCACCTGCGCCGGTCATTGAAGACCGCTGACGTGGTCAAGGCGCGTGAGCTGGCGATCAAGGAGATCATTCAAATCTCCGCGAAGGTCGAGTCCGGTCAACGAGTCCTATCAGTCACCTTAGCCGACCTCAAACGGCGCTTCTGGCAGCACCGGCAGTCCTTGGTCGCCCAGGGACAAATTTCAAAGAACACCCTCAACAATCACGGCACTCGGCTCAATCACGGCTTTCGATTTCTGGCTTCGATTGGCAAGAACGTTCACACACGCATTTCGGTAGTGGATGGCACGCTGTGGAACGGATACCTAGAGTGGCGATTTGCCGACGCTCAAAGCCGGGGCAAGACCATTCGCCGTGACGTGGTGCGCGACGAACTGCTGACTATCCGAAAAATGTTCCAGTACGCTCAGCTGGAGAAGCTTTGCACTGAACGCAATATTCCCAAATGGACATTTATCGTTGAAAAGGAGGGTCCAAAGCGCCAGCGGATGAGTCAGAGAAACTACCTCGACTTCCTGACGACAATCTACCACTGGATTAGGGAAGCGAAGAACGACCGTGAAGTCTACAACCGCGTGCTTTTACGCCATTTTGTGTTGGTAGTCGCCAATTCAGGAATGCGTTCCGGTGAGCTATTCAGCCTCCGGAACAAAGACGTGGCATTACATCGTAAAGCAAATGAATGCTTGATTACCATTCGACCCGAAACCTCGAAAGTAAGGCAGGGTCGACAGATCTCATTTCACGCATCGTATGGTGGGAATTCTCGACGGACTGAGCGGACCAACTATCTCATTCGATGGATTGACCAATATCAACTCCACAAAGACCCGTATGATTATGTTTTCTCGACAATGGATTTCGGTCGTCGTGATGCTCGCGACGTTTATTACCACAACTACAGGCTGTTGAGAGTAAAACTGGCCGAAAAGGACATTGCCTGGTTTGATACATATCATTGTCGCCATTTCTGGATCACAAATCGATTGCTCGCAGGCGAGGCGATTCATTTGATTGCTAAGGCGGCTGGTACCTCAGTGGCCGAAATTGAATCAACCTACTCGCACGTGCTCGTCGAAATGGCAACCAAAGAATTCAGTAAAACTATTGTCGAATACGATGATGAGGGGGGCTACAAGAGAGTGAGAATCGACGACATCGAGAAGCGGGTGAAGAAGCCTCGCAAGCGCAAGGCTGGATAACTACCCAACCGTACTCGAAAGTGGGCACGGAAAGCTTCTCCGTTTGCTCTACGATGTGATGTGTAGTGGATCGCCAACTGGTAGTTCTTGAACGCGGTTGATGAATCCGCTGTGGAATACTCTTACAGTTATTCGCGGTAAAATAGAGTAGTGGGTTGAGTTAAGCCGTCGCGAGTCGTGACAGAGAAGTGCCGGCAGCGAGCGAGTAACGCCTTGACCTAAATACGAATGTGAATCGAGGTATTGACCTCGATTCCTGATCGACAGACGACCCTTGGAATGATGCGTATCCCGCCGACCCCAAGGAAGGCCACGGTCGAGCAGTTCCATACATTATGGCAAGTTGCAGTCCGGCGCCCGGATAGTCAATTGGCCCACCCCCAAGATTCACGAAACTGATGTTGGTGGGGCGTCCAACAACATCATCTAAGGCCCGGGCTGCTTAACCCAGTCCTGGGCCTTTCTATTTCCAGGCTCGGATCCCTTGCAGGGTCAAGAGTGAATGTGAACCCTTATCCAACCACAAGACACAAGGTCGGTGACCGGAATACACCTCGCTAGCACGGTGGCCAGACACCAGCAAACGATGATGAACACCGAGTTAGAGGTATATCGACTTCAACAGAGTGGAAGCTTGGAAACGGTGAAGAAAAATGTGGACTTACAACCACGCCAGAGGTTGCTGGATATTTTGTAGGTATTGCGGCAGGAGTGTCGTCGGGATGATACCCGAAGAGTCCAGTGGAAACGCGGGTGTCTCAACTACCAAGTGGAATGTGTTCGTCTCGTATATTTTGAATGAAGTGATCAGAGGCGGTCTGAGACAATGTTGAGTGGTTTGTGACCATTCCTATGGGCGTAGAAGTTGGTTGGGAGCAATGTCCAGAATTGGATATTCACCAACCTCTTGAGGGTTCTTTTGTTCGTAATTCTTAAGCAGAAATCAGCGACGCGAGGCACCCGGCACAATGGTACCTGCCCAGCCCTGGAATGCTCCTGGACGTCGATAGTGCCTGAGTTGGATAAACTCCCAAGGAGACAAATCGCACGGCTCTGGAGGCTCGTCCGTTTGCGATAGAGCGGCCCGAATGCCGCACCTAGATTAGTCGCCACTCTGCGCCGCAGGTGTTGCAAAGGTTGGGTGGAAGGAGGCTATGCAGATGGAGGGCAAAGAAAAAGCCCGCACTAGGCGGGCTGATCTTGAGTTCCGCTTCGATTCAACCGGCGACGTAACCCTTGGAGAACTTGCCCAGTTTCCCCGACGTCAACAATACCTTGCGACCGTCGTTGCCGGCCTTCTTGATGGACCCATCCTTCTGGAAGTCCGTGATCCAGACGCGAATGCTACTCTCATTCATCCCGGGGTGGACTGCTCGGATGGCTGCGACGGCCTCTTGGGTGCTGAACACCGTTCCAGGGACGGCGTAGAACCAATCCAGAACGGCCTTCTTGACGGTAATCTTGACCGGCTCAGGCGTTTCCTTCGCCACCGGCGCTGCGGCGGCGCTCGCAGACTCGTCGACCTCAGGGCGGATGGTGGGTTGACCAACCACCGGAACAGCAGCAACTGGCGCTGGCTCAGGCAGTTCCGTATTCATCACTGCCGCCGCCTTGGCTGCCGCGCGTTTTGCACGCGCCTTTGCGTTTTTTATGTCTCTCGTGGACATTCGATCAGCATCACGAGCAACGTTCATTTGATCTTCGAGGTTCATTGCCATTCACTCCGTTAGTTAGTAAATACAACGGAAGAGAACGATACTGATGCGATTGAACTCGTAAACCCAATAGGCAAAAGATAAAAAGGCATTACGTGTCAAATGGAAACATTGCAACTTACCCACCGGTATCTCTCACCTGTAGTTGCGCTGGTCTCGAGCTTTCCTGCTCGGAAATCGTTGAGCGCCAGCAGGGCGTGGGCTTTGAAATGTGCGACAACTTGATTTGGAGTCAGTGGCAGCAAGAATGAAAACATAAAGCCAAAGCAGGGATAGCTGATCAACGTTTTCCCTGCGTAGTACTCGATGAGGGGTTGACCAGCAAGTGCCTCCTTCGTCACCATAATGATGGTCGGCAATGAGACTGCTTTGTAGTAAAGAGCTATTCCGCCATCAGGCAAGAAACCTGTCATCAATTCGCTTCCGCGCTTTAGTCGGCCGCGAACTCTACTGAGGATAACGTCAAGGTAAAGGCAGACGTGTGCTGCCAAGCAAAATCGCTGACTTATGGTGACGATGCCCGTGCACAGTGGTCCGGGGAGGTTTGGCTTGCGTCGGCATTCGGGGCGACCAGTCGATGTTCAGGCGTAGGAGGCCCTACGAGGGGGGCACTTTGCTCAAGGCGCATTACTCGACAAACGCACCAGGAAGACTGCTCTGAAACCTTCTCCGCCTGACGTAGCATCGGGTCTGGCCGTGCTCAATGAAGCGACGGCGGTTATTACCCGGCTTCAGGCCTTCGTACATCGCAATGAGGAAATTTGGAATCAGATTGCAAGACTACGGGCCGTTCTTTAACGGCAACAATGACAACCCTCGCGTGCCAAAACTGGGCTGGCTCATCACCAGCCTATTTCTTTCGCAATATTCGAAGCAACTCGAAAGTTCGATTGGCGATGCAATAGCGGCCAAACCGTTGTAACATATTGATTGTCCTGCTCTTCGCCTGACTGGGTGCCCGTGCTCACGACCGTCGATTACCGGCTAAAGGAGTATCGCCAAACCGGTTTTGACTGGTTCTATCGAGCAATGTGCGAAACGAATGACGTTTCGCCGGATCTCGCCTGCGAGCGGTGGATAGCCGACCAGGGTGCGTTTGATTTTGAAAAGCGCTGTGTGCTGGCCCTTCATCACGGCAGCACGTACTCGGGACCCACTGAATCGATGCTGGCCGACCAGTTTCCGTTGATGACGCCGGATGTTCGGGGTGTCACCGCATTCTTCAAGGCCAACAAGAGCCGGTTACTATTCAGCCCTGACGCGAAGTATCGCAAGATGGTATTCCCAAAGTTTCTCCAGTCTGTTGGGAACAGCCTCAAGCGATACGGCAGTCTCGGCAAGCTCATTGAGTCGTGCATACAAAAAGCAGACAAGAAGACTAACTACCTACAGCTTCAATGCCTGTGTTTCGACAAATGGTATCAATGGGGCAGGATGGCAGGCTGGTGTTTTTCTGAAGCTCTCGTTCGCATCGCCGGAGTTCCTATTGAACCGCCCACGATGGAATTCGGAAGACACGGAAAGAGCCATACTAACGGTTGGGCATTTTCAATTGGTCGCGACGATTTGGTTGACAAGCACTGGAGTGCCGTGGACGTGTCGATGCTCGAACGGTCCGCCGCTGAATACCTTGAGCGATTTTGTGCCAGCCATCCCGAGCTTGAACGCGCCGACTTTTTCACGCTGGAGACCGCGTGTTGCAATTACAAGCGCGGTCATAAGGGCACTAGATATCAGCTCGGGTACATCGACGAACAATATGATGACACGATGAAGATGATGGCCGATTGGCCGGAATACGAATGGCTATGGAAAAAGTACCATCAAGCCCGGCAAGCCGTATTCCCAGATAGTATGCTTTTTGAGAATCATCGCGACGATCCGGTAAATGATTCACCCAGAGCCTACCTGCACAGTTGGACAAAAGCCCTATGTGATTATGGGCGAATCCCACGGGTCGAGGCCTACTTCAACAACCAACCACAACGCTGGTCAGAGCCGTTTAATCCGCAATGACGCGACTTAAGAAAAACAACTATCTCAGTGCTAGGAACTTTCTCACTGACAACGAGCTAGCCGCGCTCGGATTGGTGGTGTCGGGGTCAGCACAGCTCGAAGACACCATAGATCTCCTGATTCAAAGTCTCGCCAAGCTCCGTGAGCAGCAATTCGAGGTATTGGTTGGTGGCAAGATGATCGGCAACAAGCTGAACATCTTGAAGGACCTGGGATTGTTGAAGTTGAAGTCCCAGAAGAAGCAACAAGCGTTCACTGATCTCATCAATAACCTTAGTGCGTTGAACGCCGAGCGAAACACTGCCGTTCACGGACGTTGGGGACCGGAGGGTGGAATGACTTTTTCAATGCTGGCTTCACTGCTTGAGGGCAAGGCGCTGAACAAGCTTGGTGAAGCTACGCATAAGAAGGGTCGGGGAAAGGTGCTGAAGCTTAAGTCGCAGAGGCTGGACGACCTCGCTCTGCGAATAGATCAGGGTTGTCACGACCTCTATGGGTTCTGGAAGGACAATTGGCTGAAGCAGTCGGTGAAACGAAGTCTTCGGCGAAGTACCAAGTTGTAGTTCAAATGTAGGGAGATCAGTATGTCTACGCAGCCGAAACTACTCTTTGGACCGTTGAGACGCCAACACCAGCGAGCTTCGCAGTCTTGATGATGCCGTGTCCAAGTTTCCGCAAGCGGTGAATCTCCAACTCGGTTGCGGGTGAGACTTTGGTTCGTCCAAAAACTTTCCCTTGGGACCTAGCTCGCGCCATTCCGGCAGTGACCCGTTCAATAATCATATTCCGTTCAAACTCGGCGAATACCGCACACATCGACAACATTGCTTTGCCACCGGGAGTCGAGCTGTCGACTGATTGCTGGTGAAGGTATAAATCAACGTTCATTGCGCTGAGTTCATTCAGAAAGGTAACGACGTGCTGTAGCGACCGGCCGAGGCGGTCAATTGACCAGGCGGCCACCAAATCCAATTTGCCGGAGGTGGCGTCCTTGCAGAGTTTGTCGAATGCAGGCCGCTTATCGCGGCCTTTGGAGCCACTGATTCCGTGATCAACATATGTTTCGGCGATTACCCAGCCGCGCTGAGCTGCAACCCGCTCCAGATCGAGGCGTTGATTGGCAGTTGTTTGGTCAGTAGTACTGACTCGCAGATAGACTCCAACTCGTTTCATATCGTGCTCCGTAATTGAAAACGAAGAAAACGATACCGTAGAGAATTGCGAGCGTATACGGATATGACTTCATTGCCGTATGGACATCACGCGCGGGGAAGTCATTGATTATTTGTTCCTGCACGATGACGATTTCATACGGGGTTTCGGTATAGGACCGCAGCATCAGGAATGCCCCTCCATTCTACCGATCATCCGCGTAAGTAAGAGTGGTGGGCGCGATTTCAAGAACAGCGGCGAGCCGAAATAGGGTCTCTAACGTTGGTTGACGTAGACCGCGTTCAAGTAGAGAAACATAGGTGCGGTCTAGCTCGGCCCTGAAGGCGAGATTCTCCTGGGTGGTACCGGCCCGGGTGCGGCAGTCTCGCAAGACATCTCCAAAAGCCTCCGGAATTGTCTTGTTCCCCATAGGGAACCACAGAATATTGTGATGTGACTCTTAGTCCACGGACTATAGGCGTCGTACATTGTCCGTGGTATCTTTCGAGACGATAGCCAGCGATTGGTTGGTACTACCAGGGGGGGAGGCTTATGCGGCTTGGATTTAGGTTTCTTGCCGTAGCGATGTTGGCATTCGCGGGTGGTTGCGGAGGCGGCGGAAGTCCGAGTGCTTCTGGTCCCTCGCAAAGCACCGGACAAAATCAACCACTGACCTGGGACTCAGGTACCTGGGACAACACAAACTGGACATAAGGAACGAAACCGACTATGAATAATAAAAAATTCTCCGTTTCGCTTTGTGCGGCATTAGTCATAGCCGCAGGAAGCGCTGAATCCGGCACCGTTACGATTCCGAACGCATTTGTTTCCGGGAGTCCAGCTAAAGCCGCCGACGTCAACGCCAATTTCAATGCGGTAGCAAATGCCGTTAATGGCACCGCGCAAGACGTTTCAACGTTGCAGAGCACGGTGAAAAACCTGCCGACGGGGCCGCAAGGGGCAACAGGTCCACAAGGCCCCGCTGGGCCGCAGGGCGCGCAAGGTCCGGCCGGGGCCGCTGGAGCGACTGGACCCGCTGGGCCGCAAGGACCGGCCGTATACCTCGGTCTGTGGAACTCCGGGACAACATATTCACCGGGCAATATCGTCTACACCACAAATGATTTCTCTTCATATTACTATTGCCCCTACATCGCAAAAACAGCCTCCGTTGGAATATCACCCCACACTGCCGCTAGTTCCACGTCGTCCAGTGCCTCTTGGGCTGCGTTGGATCGTGCGTGCGGTCCGAATGCTTATATCGCAAATCAGACCTACAGCATCAATACAACCGGGCGTGCTAATAACGATTTCGGTTGGACGTCTCAGGCAGTTACTTTCACCGCAACTACATCGACGACTCAAATTACTTTTGCGAGTCTTAATGGTGCGAATGCAACGGTATACGGGCCGGTAATTGCCTCTTTATCTCTTGTGGCGGGAACCGCGTCGCTCACGAATCTGCTCACGGATGGCGATTTCTCTGGCGCTGGCACTTCTTGTGAGGCTGGCACTACGATTCTCTCTGGGTGGGTGGTCTCTATCGGCAATATCGACGTTGCCAACAGTGGCTGCGGTGCCATTGGCCCAACGGGAGGGAGCTTTGTCGATTTAACAGGAAGCCACGGCACCGGCGCCGGTACGATTTACCAAAATGTTGCTACTCAGGCCGGTGTTCAATATGTGCTGACATTTTACTTCGGTGGCAATGGGGGCTGGCAATCAAGTTGGGGCGCAAACCCGAGCTACCAAAACGACGGACCGATTAAATCGATGAACGTTATTATTCAGGCGGAGTAACCGTTAGCGATACTTTGCGTCCGCTAGCGAGCACTATCGCGTCGGTCACTGCTCAAACACGGATGTCAGGCTCGTTCAATAACGACGAGGTGTAGCTTTTTCTTTTGCCTTAGAAGTGCGCGGACTTTGTCGGTGGCGTCCTTCAATCCGCGTTCATTTACCACTTCATACTCACCGACAAATTGCAGTTCATTAAAGGCGAGTGCCCGCACTAAGTCCTGCTTGGTACGGATTACGGCGATCACAGAATTTCCTGCCTGAGCTTGGCGATTGCAATCTTGTCGTTCTCATAGGATGACAGGCACCGCGCAAGTAGATGTCGAGCAACAGCACTGCGGTTGCGCCCGACTACGGCACTGAAACGTTCAAACCGCTCAAGGAAGTCCTCCGGCGCCTTGAATCCAATGAAGGCATTGTAGATAGGTTCTGTCGGATTCATTCGATGATGGTCTCCTTGAGGTCTGCGTAGGTGAGAAAGATCAGGTGTGCCAGCAGGACGATGCGGGTTTCGACCGAATCGGCCGTGTAACTGCCTGTCAATCTTTGGTGCAGGTTTGCGATGATAGGCGCGGGTGCAACCTGTTCAGCACGTATAGGCGCCGGCGTTGGAATGCTGTTAAGTCCTAGTGGGTCATCCATTATTCTCTTCCCAGAACTTGTTCAGTAGCCAAAAGGCCAAAATAGCATTTCGATACACGTTTCAAAGCCACCCCGGTATTACCGATTAGTTACCTGTATTTAGCTTCGGGAGGCGTTTAAATGTTCAGGCAGGGACCTGGTGCAAATAGGCCAGAGAGCAGCAGATCGAATTGGATTCTGCTGCGTGTGAGCGTTGTTAACGCCTAGAACAAAGGCCGATTGAATTTCGACGGATTCGGCGGTACGCTCGCCTCGCGGGCGGGTCGAGAAAGTGGAGGTCTCGGTAGTATTAGCAAAAAAATATGATGGTGAGGGGTGTTTTATTGGCGGGACTACGCCGATTTAATCCAAACAAAAATTAAAGGGTCTTAATCGGAACCCTATCGACCGACATTTTTGCCGGTTCAGTTGAATCAGTGTTTTTTCTTCTGCTGTGCGTCTATTGATTGAGCGGCCAATGCAACAAGCTCGGAGTTGTTTACAACATCCACCACAGTGAAACCATTCATTGCCCCGGTTTCGAGGTTCTTGGCCTTTTTCAACAGGACCAACGCAAAATCGTTGGTATAGCTGTCGTCAGAAAAACTTGGGGTGTCTGCGAGATCTATAGAGAGTTGAATTGGATTGGTGGTCGGGTCATAACCGGACGCGAACTCAACCAAATCAAACGGGACTCTGGCAGCTTTTGGAGATTGCTTCTTTCCGCCGCTTAGCACCCCTTCGACCCCACCGTTTTCGTGAAGCCAATCACTGAATGATTTGCGCTTGAAGGGAAGTTGCGCGCTCTTGCCCTTTTGTATGACTTTTTTCCACTGGGACCGGCTTGGGGCCTTTTTTGCGTCGGTTCCAAGAGCATATGCGATCAGCAGCTCGGTAACAGTGCGATCCGCTATCTTGAACATCTTGCTCTGGCGAATATGGTCGCACCGAGCGCATTCCGCTCGCAGAGCTTCCTTCGATGACTTTCTGCTCAACCGCTCACTGAGTTCGAATATGGTGCCGAGCAGGTTATAGAGCAGTCCTCGGGCTTGCGAGTCCGTTGAACTCCATTCCTTGGTGAAGCCCACCAGACCCTTCAACTCCGCCTTTATCTCCGCTGTCGATACCGGCTTGATACGGCTACGTGGTGTGGATTTTGACGTTGCGGTGGAAGTCGTGGCCATTGCGAGCTCCTGACACTTTTAGTCGACTAAAGAAGTGAAGTGCACATAAGATACTGTTTTTCTTAGATGCAATTCAGAGACCGAGATCACAAATGGCCTACAAGTGGGCAAGCCCGAAGACAAATCCCGCCGCTCATTACCTACCACGAACCTTCTCGGAGGATGAGGAGAAGCTGCTCTATCGGTGTCTTAATACCGCCGCCGTTTCTACGGAGCGCAGAGGCGCCGCAGCCGGACCGCTGCAAATTGCGGGCAAGCCTACAGAGTATGTATCGGCAGAGCAGGAGGCCGTACTAAAGGCGTTGGAGCGATGCGACGGCGATAAGGAAGATGTACGGCTTGCGATTCGAGAGGCTATCAACAGAAGCAAGGATCGCAAACCGCAGAGCGCCAGGAAGTGGCTCAAACCCAAGGGCAAATCAACCTTCAGCCCAGCGAAGTTTGATGTCTGGTGGGAAAAAATCGCCTCGCAGCCATTAAAGCAGCGGAGTGCAGCGATTTCCAAATTGAGGCGGACGGCAATGAGCCGAGTAGCCTACGCAACCCCGGTCCTTTCCGGGACCGTCGGATATTTTGGCCGTGACAGCCAAAATCCTTGGGGGCGAGCTTGCGGATGGAACCAGGACCACAGCTATGCATTTGAAAGGGTGCTTCCCCTGATCCGTAGAATCGACGAAGCATTTCGACTTGCGCTGCCCACGCGATACGAAGCCCAGAAGCAGTTCTGCCACAGGCTGGACGCTCGTTTTGTGATCCGCGGAACCTGCTTTACGACCATTACAGTCAACAAGAACTTTAGAACATACGCGCATCGAGACAGCGGCGATCTGTCCCAGGGTATGTCCAACATTTCGGTGTTCTCTAACGACAGAGAGTTCACCGGCGGCCACTTGATACTTCCAGAGTTTAACGTTGAGTTCACCCTTGCGCCGAGGGATTTACTGTTCATCGCCAATCACGAATACATCCACGAAAACACGGCGATTGATGCAAAGGACCAGGAATCCGAGCGTATGTCGATTGTGTGTTACGCCAGGGAGGATTTGGCTTTCTGTGGCTCTTTGGATTATGAGGAACTCCGGCGACGGTTCAAACGTAGAAAAGGGAAGCTATTCCCCAAAATGTGGGAGTCGCGGGACTGGTATGACTTTTTGCGGTCGGAAATCGATCCGGAAAATAGGAAACCACCTGCCACGTATCTCGTCGATCAAGCTCGAGCAAAAGGTTTGCTGAACACGGAGATCCTGTTGCTGTCGGTTCTTCACGAAAGAGATACATTAGCCAATTCAGCGAACTGGGAATACTTGGCAGAGCTACCAAAGCCATCGTTCAGGCACGTGGAAACATTGGCGGCCCTGACCTCGGCGATCCATTTCAAGACGCCTCGGCAAGATAGGTGGGATGATGAAGATGGTCCAGTTAACGTGGACGCGATTTACATCAACACGGATCGATGGGCAATTGCGTACTGCGAGAGCGAGAGTGGTGCCGTGAAGTTGCCCAATAATCGATTCAACGTTCAGGCGGTTGGTTCGCTGCCGTTCTTGCCGAAGGAAATCACAAGATTATCGCGTGATGCAGTGAAATGGCTCCAGGCTCGGTGGGAAAGCGGCGCCACGGTATCGCTAGTGAGGGTGCCGACTCAGATTCCGGAGGCGCCATTTCGCTATGCCTTTACGACACTATCGGTCAAACAAAATTGGAGACAGCGTGAACAGTCCCTACAAGGGTCTTGGGAATCCTACTACGCGGGGGCAGGCAGTCTGGCCCTGCGAAATTGGTGGCGGGTGGCTCCACAGTCCGACCTGATGTACGAGTTGGGCTTTGCTCACAGTGGCACGGTACAGGGAACGCTGGTGAAATCGGCCGCCAGGATATTGTGCGATGCTATAGGTATACGTGATGCAGCGGAACAAATATTGCTTGATCAGGAACTGGTTCATTGGCGGGGCAGGGCGCAGAACATCGCCTCAAAAGACTTCCAGACTCGTTATGAACGGGTAGGGACCTACTGGCTGCCGCCTCGGCCCCTTGATAAAGCGCTGGCGGGCAGGCCGTGGAAGGTGTCCGCTGAACCTACTCAGTTGAAGCTTTCCAAAGCCCGTCGATGGCAGCCGGTACTTCGCGTGTCCTGCCCATCGCAAGGCGCACCGACCAAGCTGACTTGGTCCAGTGATTTCCAGTCCGTCGCGTTGCTTGCAGCCAGGACTGGGTCCGATGCATCCCTGATCGTCTGGAGGTACAAGGATCGACCCACGGGGGGGCAGGCGGTTGTGACGAACGGAGAGTCATATTGGCTCTTCCAAGCGATTGCGTCTGTTGTGCCAATCAGGAAGGGCACCCGGCCACCGGTTACCCAGAAAATTTCTGAGCCGACCATCGTGGGGCATTTACAGCGGGCTCCGACCTATTGGCGCCAGGACAAATCTAAGCTGGTCGAAAAGCTTCGGAGGCAAGCGGAGTTCGTGGCTTCGCCATTCAGCGAGATGTCCAAGGAAAGACTGGTCGAGTACCGTTCCACTTACCGCCAAGGAAGGGCAAATGTCTTGGCAATCGGCGGCCCGCCTGCCTCAGGAAAAACATTCATCGTCAAGCAGCTCATCAGCAGGGCTGATGATTGGGTGCCGCTGAAGAAGGTGAAGCTGCTTGATTGTATGTACAGCGACAGTCTAAGGCTTTACGTCCTCGGGAAGTATCAGGCGAATGGCGGCCTATTCCAGGGGACAGATAAGCTGAGTTGGGCTGTGCAGCCCGCAGCAGAAGCGTTTCTGGCCTCGGTGGCGGATACGCCAGTGAACATCGTTTTCGAAGGCGACCGATTATTCACGGAATCGTTTTTGTCACGTGCGGTGGCATTGGAAACGAATCTGGCAGTTTTGCGGTTCGTCGTTGCTAGGTCGATCAAGGCAGCTCGACATATTGGTCGAGGCGACTCCCAAGACGAGAAATTCAAGCGGAGCCGCGAGACCAAAGTGCAAAATATCTGCCAGCTGCCGGTGATCTGGGACTGTGTCGAAGAAGTACGGAATGAAAACAAGGAAGACAGTCAGCGCATTTTGAATATGATTGAGTGGTTTCTCAGTCGGTCAACTCGAGTTTCTGCTTTGAAGTAAAGATGAGCAGGGTCCAGAAATGCGGGGAAAAAGTCTTCCTGCATTTTTAGAATTGCGATTTTCAAAGAATGTCTCGCGCGACGCTTAGTTCGACCAGGCACAGAGGTGAATGAAATAGTGCGTAGGTAGGAGACCTGTAGAAGTTCTCTTAGGGTCCCATTTGCCGTCTATAGTGGTTTTGAGATATCGAAATACTGTGATGGGTGTTCTTATTTCGATGGACATTGATAAAACATAATACCTGCAAGCAGCGTCGGGCGCGTCACGTTATTGTGATGGGATATTCGTTAAAAAAATGGAGTTAAAGATGAAACTGTTTGTCTTGGCAGGAGCCGTTATTGTTCTGCTTACCGGGTGTGCGAGCGGGTTTGAGAAGTACTACCATCCAGCTAATCCAGCCGCACTAGCCCTTGCGGCGACAACCTTGGTTCCAGCGCCGGCTAAGCCCGCGGTGTATCTGCATTCCGCCAACGTGCAAGCCGATGCTAAGCGAATGGCGGAGGATGGTTTTGTTTACATCGGAGAGTCATCCTTCTACGGTCCCGCAAATAGATCCAATCAAGCCCAGGCGGTCGAGCAGGGCAAGAAGGTCGGCGCGTCTGTTGTTCTCTTCAAGTCTGACTATATGGACACGCGTTCTGGTGTAGTTCCATATACGGTTGCCAATCCAAATGTTGTCTCAACGGTTAACACGTCAGGTACGATTTACGGGAATAATGGCAGCAGCGCGAATTACAGCGGATCGGGCACTATCACTACCCCGGGTGGCTACTCCACCTATGCCATACCTTATTCCGTTGATAGAAACACGTTTTACGCAAGTTACTGGGCAAAGCGCGACGTCAATAAAATTCATTTGGGACTGAACTATATCCCGATTGATGATGCGACTCGGCACCGGTTGGAGCGCAATACGGGAGTGCAAGTCGTGGTAGTCGTGCGCGGTACACCCGCTTTCAACGCCAATTTCCTTGAGGGAGACATCCTCCTTCGGCTGAACGGCAAGGACATTACCGACGTGCAGAGCCTTTCAGCAGACCTTATGCGGTTGCCGGGCCAGGTAGTGACCTTCGACCTGCTGCGTGGCGATCTACCCCGTACGATTCCTGTAACGCTAAATCCGTAGCATTGCTATACGTCGAGGCCAAGTTTCTTCATCGCCGGCTGGTAGAACCATTTCGCCATTAAAAGGCCGATGACGTGGCTGTCTTCCGTTCCTCCTGGCGTAAAGCGATTCATTTGATTTCCCACCCCGCTACGTACCGCCGCGAGGGTATTTTCGTAATCCGGATCTCCGACAGGCTTCTGTGTTGTGTAGAGCAGCAACTGCAATTTCGCGGAGTTTTCAAAACCGTTCTTAAATTCGGCATTCGGCAGCGGAACACCTTGAAGAAAATTGATTAACTCCGTTGGTACCACCTGGTGCGGTCCGTACAATTGTTCGATTACCGCAAAGAGGATCAATCCCTTGTCGCCTTGGTCGAGGGTTTGATCTAGACGCATCGTCGTGTATGAAGTCATACCGGCGAGGAAGCCGAGGGTGTACGGGTCTTTGCGAATGCTGCTGATCTTCTTGCCGGTCTGCCGCTCCACATCGAAAACCAGAGGCTGAAGCTCAGCCAGTATGGCTTCGGTCAATTTCTTCCTGTGTCTGCCTTTACTGCCGAACATCAATCCTCCTTGTCTGCACCGGGACCATCCGTGGCGCAGCTAACTCACTGTTTCTGTGCAACAACTCACAATTATAGTCTGCATTATGTAGCATAATCTGCGATCTAAATGGACTTAGCTGGAGTGATCGTGCCGAGCAAAATCAAAATCAAGATGGGCTCTTTCGAGCTTGAATATGAGAGCGACGAGGCTATCTCGAAACAGGACGTGCTTGAGATGGTTGAGAAGCTTTCGGCTTTGTTGCCGAAAAATGCGCTCAAGCTGCCTAAAGCAGAGGAAAACGGCGACCAGGGCGACAACTCGGCTGGCGGGCAGCTCAAGGATATGAGCACTTCAACCATTGCACAGAGGTTGAAGATTGACAGCGGATCAGGTCTCGCAAAGGCAGCGATGGCTAAACTGATCATTTTTGGAAAACAGAGGACGGTGAAGCGCAAAGAGCTGCTGACCGAGATGCAGACAGCCAAAACGTATTACAAAGATACCTACAGCAACAACTTAACAACGTATCTCAAAACTCTGGTCTCTGAGGGAACGTTTTTAGAGTCTGGAACGGATACCTACGCGCTTAGCGAAGCTGGCATTGCCTCAATAAAGTCAGGGTTGAATGGACAAAGCTGACCTGGAATCAGCGTTACACCAGCAAGGGGTCGCCATCCGAGACAAGGTTTTGTTTTGCCTTGCCCTGGAACCGCAGGTGCCACGAAAATTGGCAGACATACGGTCCATTGGCCTGGATGCTGGCTGGACGCAAGCAAAGAAGGTTAATCTTTCCGCACACCTATCGAAAGCTAAGGGTCTTGCCGCCAAGGTGCCTGCCGGCTGGAAGCTAACCGATACCGGAAAGCAGCACGTCCTCAAGACGGCAAAACTGCCTTCAGGTCCCGTCCAGTCACCCGCGAGCACCAATCTTCGCGCCCACCTACCGAAGATAAAAAACCCAGACGTCGCAGCCTTCGTAGAAGAAGCCATAAAGTGCTTGGAGTATGGGCTGCTTCGATCAGCGGCAGTGATGGCTTGGGTAGGCACGGTGGGGGTGCTTTATGACCACGTCCTTAACAAGAAACTAGCAGACTTCAACAAGGCAGGAGTCGCGAAGTCTCAAGCCAAGTGGAAAGCCATATCAACATTCGATGATCTCTCGGATATGAGAGAAAAAGATTTCCTTGAATTGTGTGAGTCTAGCTCGGTGTTTGGGAAGTCTCTCAAGAGGGAGCTGCAGGCGTGCCTGGACTTTCGAAACAGCTGCGGTCACCCCAATTCGCTAGCAATTGGGGACCCGAGGGTGGTGACTCATATCGATCAGCTAATCCGCAACGTCTTCGAAAAATTCTAAGAGCCAAACTCACGCAGACAGGAGGCTCTAATGGTTTGGGATGAGAAGAAGCCGTCAATTATTCGGTGCGCCAAGATGATGGCGATGACGCCTGACGCTGTCTACGAGGAATTGCAGAGCTACGGCAAATACATCGACGACGATGGGTCATACCATTCGTTCCGGTATGACGAGGATCTAGAGAAGCAGTTACTGGGTCGAAAAGACCCATTGATCAATCTTGGTCTAGCGGAATATGGCGCTGTTAAGCCAGTCGCAGTTTACCTTTGGAATCTGGGTTCGCAAGGCGACGGAGATGAGAAAGACAAGGCTGCTATTCGACTCGCGCTGCTCCGCAACCCCCATCACCTTGATGGTTTTGGTAACGATGCCTTTGGCGTGGTGCCAATGGCCGAACTAGCTCAAATTTTGAACTCAGAAAATCGTTGGGAAATCGAAGCTGCGATGACTAATCCGGGCGCGAAGAAGCTGCTCGGTCAGTTAATGAATCGCAAGGAGCCATTCAACGCGATCCCAGAGCCGAAGTACTTGAGTCTGCTATACGCCGCTGGGCGCAATCCCAGCTTGCGGGATGATGACAGCAGCGAACACGGTCCTGATATGTACGCGATGGACATTCAAAAAGGCATCGTGAGCTTGCTGGAGACTTATCCCGTGACGGAGGATTCGCTGGAGGCATTCCATATGCTGCTCTCTGCAATCAATCCCGAGCACGCAGCCTTTCCGGAAAAAGATCCACGCCCTATATTTGCTCGGTGGCAGAAGCTTCAGGTCAGCGAAAAGCTCAACAAGAAGTACGAGGAAAGACTCGGGCGATTCACATCGATGGAGTTCAAGGACGAGTTTATCTGTCTGATGGCTAGCTTGTATGGCGTCTATTCTTCTCAAGGAAAGGCAGTGAATTTGGGCGGTCTTGACGATCCAGATCCAGTGATGAGGTATTGTCACTACGGACGCAAGACGATGAAACCCGAAGAAATGGAGAAAGCTTGGACGAAAGACCAAGAGGCGTTCATCTTCGCTGTTCTTCACGGCTATTCGGTAGCCAGCGACCAGCAGCGTGCTGTGATTGAGAACCATCTGCGTGGAACGCACCAGATTCGGCTTTACTACAAAAGGATCAAAAACGCCCGATGGAGACAGCGAGAGGGGTATCCTCCTGTTCGAGCGGTTACGACGGACGGGCAAGATTTGTTGGAGTCGCTTTCTGACTATACCGACAAGCCGACCGGCGACTCGTTGCGTTTGCAGAAGATCGAGCAACAGATACCTTTGCTTACGGCGCAGAATGCTCGCACGCAAAAGTTTCTGGAGTGGGGACTGGTGATTCTGGTCGTGTTGCTCGTGATTGTCGTCAAGCGCATATGGTAAATAGGCAGATACCCGTGATGTACCCGTGCGCCCTAAGTGCTTGTTCTAGCGAGCACGCTGTAATTGAGTGGGAGTGAGGGGCGGACATCGACCTTGAAATATCGGTTTGAGAAACCGGAATTGCAAGGTACTATCCAAGGATGATAGAACGCCCGTTCCATCTCAGGACCGTCACACGGCTGCTCGGCCGATTTCCGGTAGTCGGTCTGCTGGGTGCGCGGCAGGTTGGCAAGACGACACTCGCTGCTGCCATCGCGCGCAATTCCAAGGTCGATGTCACTCGTTTTGACCTCGAGGATCCGGCGGCGGTCGCCCGCCTGGCCGATCCTATACTGGCGTTGGGTGAGCTCCGCGGCCTGGTGATACTCGATGAGGTGCAGAACCGCCCGGAACTGTTCCCGAGCCTAAGGGTGCTTGCGGACCGGCGACCGGTGCGAACGCGGTTCCTCGTGCTGGGAAGCGCCTCGCCGCAGCTCCTGCGCCAGAGTTCTGAATCGCTGGCCGGCCGCATTGCCTACCATCTCCTGCCAGGATTAGGTCTTGCTGAGGTATCGGACAAGCAGTGGAACCGGCTGTGGCTGCGGGGCGGATTCCCACGCGCGTTCCTGGTGCGCTCCGAGTCTGAATGTTTCGAGTGGTTGGAGCAGTTCTTGCGTACGTTTCTGGAGCGTGAGCTACCGCAATTCGGCATCTCCGCCGGTGCCCAGGCCATGCGCCGCTTCTGGTCCATGCTCGCGCACGGACACGGGCAGGTGTGGAATGCCTCGGAGATCGGGCGTTCCATGGGTCTCTCGGACACTACGGTGCGGAGCTACCTGGACAAGATGGCCGATGCGTACGTGATGCGCGAGCT
>PLET01000061.1 GCA_003137095.1 Gammaproteobacteria bacterium | reverse complement strand
AGAATCAGTCCGGTCTATTTCTGGCAAGCAAGACAGGACTGATTTTGGAAAGCGCTTCAGTTTCCCTTCCCACGCCTATCCATGTGTGATGACGAACAGACGGGCGCGCTCAGGGGTAATTTCAATTTGGAGTTTTCTCTCGTCTAGGTTACTTCTGATGGCTGATCGCTGAGTCTCAGGTGCGTGCGCCAGCCGCAGCCGCATGGGATTCCCCGCCGAAAGGCATCTGGCATCGTGTGATTTCTAACGGCCCCGCCGATTCTGGGAGACCATAGGGCTTGGAGGTCGAGGGGCGGATGGCGTTCGTGTGCTGCGATCTCGCGGCCACGCCCCCATCCTATGCGAGATCCCGCGTGGCCCAAAGCGGGCTGCAGTTCGACCGTGCCCAAGCAGCGCACCTAGGCGCATGTTCTGCTCGCTTTCCAACCGTACTGTTTGTACGTGACGCTCGGTTCACCCGCGTCTACGCAGGCATCAGAGGCAGGACACGAGCGGTCATCGTTGGCCCGAATGACGTAGCGGTATTGGGAGCTTGAACTCGCGGGGGCCATGGTGCCGAAGAGTGTCAATGCCACTAAAGCGAGACCCAGCGGTCGAACTCCCACTACCGAGCTCCGCCTTATGGTCACCGATAGGCTGTGAGGACTTTTCATCCCTTACAACTTCCTTCCTGCATCGACCGCGTCAGTTTGCAGTTCCGCGATTCCTCTATGTTTACACCTGAACGTGAACGGTCGAGTTGTGAGATCATAACGAGCTGAAACGTTAGAATTGTCGCCGCACACACTTATATCGCGGTCAGAAGGGGGAGGTCTGTTCGGTGTCTAACATCAATAGATGATTACTTCCGTGCCCGTACGACGTCTTAGCTTGCCCCCGTTGTTTCAGTGTGCTGCCGTACATACACGGTCGTCCTGTTGCGGTTCAATGCTCGGTGTCGCCGGCATGGCGCCGGCATCAAAGACAACTGAATACCCTCTATCCAGTAGGAGATTGTTATGAGCCTGATTCGTTGGGATCCGTTTGGCGATGTCAGCACTTTTATCCGTCTGATGCCCAACCCAGCCGCCGGCTGGCCGCGCGCTGCAGATGAAGGCAGTGTGGCGAGGAAGTTAGAGTGGTCTCCGTTTTCTGACATCAGCGAGACTGATAAGGAATACGTGATTCGTATCGATCTTCCTGCCGTGAAGAAGGAAGACGTCAAGGTAACGCTCGATCAGGGGGTTGTGTCCATCAGCGGCGAGCGCAAGCAGCCGACCGAAGACAAGGACGAGAAATTCCATCGAATCGAGAGTTTCTACGGTAGCTTCGAGCGCAGCTTTTCGCTGCCTGACAACGTGAATGCAGACACGGTGAGTTGCGAAAGCAAGGATGGCATTCTGACTGTGCATATTCCGAAGATTGCGACCAAGAAGCAAACGCCGAAACAGATCACAGTGCAATAGCGGACGGTAGGAAAGATGGAGAAGTAGCGGTTCCCCTTGGGCGGTAGCCGGCGCTACCGCCCAAATATGAAATTTGTATCGGCGCGTCACGGGGGAGCCGAGAGTTCCGTCTCGTCACACTAGCCCTAGCGGACGACTCCAGCAGGGCCCTCTGGTGGTGCGATTCCTATCCACATTGATCAGGCCTCGGATCATGCCCGTTGGTCGCATCCACACCGCCGGCTCCGAATCCGGTTCGGATGACGGTCTCTTGCATCCGCGCCGGGGAGACGAGGGCGGGGTCATAGACGATGGTCACCCCGCCGGACGCCAGCGATATTTGTACATCGTCGACGCCGTTCAGCGTACGCAGCGCAAGCGACAGTTTGTTCGCGCATCCGCCGCACTGCATGCCGGTCACGAAAAAGCTACTCGTTTGCATAAGGCCTGCGCTGCCGTCCCTTGATGGCGAACAGGAGATGGGCGATACATGCTCGGCCCAAACGCATTCTAAGCAATCGCTCGCTCCTGCTGATGATGCCAATAAGGCTTCCGATCATAGTGACTGTATATCTGCAGTTCCTCGTCACGGTTGAACGGCACATTTTCATCGTATATCGGCGCATTCTTGATGGCTTGACGATCGAGCGACACGTCAACGTGAGAGTCGACCCAGCTCACGTTCTGAATCCATTCCGGTGAGATCAACACTTTATGCCCGACCCACCAATTGCTGGTATTCACTATCAGGTACCGAACGGACCATGTGCGGTCGTCCACCAAAAACCCTTGCACGTGACCGATCTCGCCATCGCTTGCCTTGATATGATAGCCCTTGACTGCGTTGCAGCTGCGCAGGTGCGGGTCCCCATCATCCGCCGATGGCGCTCCCAGATAGCCCTGGTAGCCGTCGTAATCACCCGCGTCCAAGGCGCTCAGGTAACTGCCTGGATAATAGCCCTCACCCCACAGGCCAGTTCCGCCCCAGTAATATGGATATCCATAATATCCTAGGTAGCTCCTCTCATATTGGCGCGACACGGGCTTGTCGCTGTCGATGCTTGGACTGTCTTTGATTTGCTGTTTGGAAATTGTCGCCGCTATGAAACTCTCGGCCCAGTTAGGTTGGCTGATCGAATAGGGGGAGATGAGAACTTCGCGACCGCCAAGCCAGGTGCTGGTATCGACGACGAGATAGCGGATGACCCACGATTCATCGTCGAAGTAGAAATTCTTCACCTTGCCAAATTTGCCGTCGGTGGCGCCGATTGCGAACCCCTCCAAACTCTTCAAGCTGCGTAACATTGTCGCCCCTC
>PLET01000085.1:13022-21677 GCA_003137095.1 Gammaproteobacteria bacterium | reverse complement strand
AGCAACTGGAGACCGACCTGCGACTTTGGCATCGCTACCGGCCGAGCCTTTGGAATAGACAGAATACGTTACGAAATATGCGATTATCGGGCCGTTGACGGGCCTGAATGGACGTATGGCCTAGATCGTGACGGTCTGGATTATGCTCGTGGGTGAGGACGTGCCTCGGTTTGTAACGGCATACCCCAAGGACTAGCTCATGCGTTTTCATGAATTCGATACCGTGGTTCTGAAGGTCGACATGCCGAGTCATCGATTGAAGACCGGCGACATCGGCGCCGTGGTGCAGGTGTACTCGGAAGACGCGGTCGAGGTGGAATTCGTTACTGCTTCGGGCCGTACTCAGGCGCTGGTGATGCTGGCGACAGCGTCGATTCGTCCCGTGGGTTCGAAGGATATTCTCGCGGTACGACAGCTCGACGCCGCCTGATTCCAGTGAAGCCTCACGGGGAACGCTGGGGCAAGTTTAGGGGCAACGCCGCGGTTCGAATTCCCAGTATCGCAAGCGTTTCAGGGGCTTGCCTCGGGTAGTCGAGTCCGACCGGGCCCACCATCACCTTGATCCGGCCTCGCTCGAGAGGCCGATTTTCAACATCGTTTGGTACCTGCGTCATATTTCCAGGCTGTCGATCAGCCGGGTGGTCCCGAGCCGCGCCGCGCCCAAGACGACGAGTGATTGACCGGCGGCCGGCATGCGCAATGCGCTTCGCTCGCGGATGGCGACATAGTCCGGCTGCCAGCCCCGCGCACGCAACACATCAGCGGCATTGCGCTCCACCTGAGCCCAATTATCGTGTCCGGACTGCACCTCGCCCGCGACTTGGCGCAGCACCAGCGGCAGCTGTACCGCCTCGTTTCGTTCCGATGCGCTCAAGTAGCCGTTCCGCGATGAAAGCGCCAGGCCGTCGGCACCACGAATCGTTTCTGCCTCGATGATTTCGATCGGCAATGAAAACTGGCGCACCATGTTTTGAATCACCCGCAGCTGTTGATAATCCTTCTTCCCAAATACGGCGGTGTTTGGTCGGACGATATTGAAAAGCTTCAGGACCACGGTGCAGACGCCGATGAAGAACCCTGGTCGCACCGCGCCTTCCAGCATATCGCCCAGGGCTTTCGCGGGGTGCACCTTGACGCTTTGCTCTTCCGGATACATCTCCCGCGCGCTCGGCGCAAACACCAGATCACAATCACCACCGGCAAGCAACTCGAAATCGCGCTCGAGCGTACGGGGATATGTCGCAAAATCCTCGTGCGGCGCGAATTGGAGCGGATTGACGAAAACGCTGGCGACGACGATGCCGGGACGTTCCCGTGCCCGGCGGACAAGCGACAAATGCCCCTCGTGTAAATTCCCCATGGTGGGTACCAGACTGATGTCCGGATATTTCACGAGCGAAGATCGCATTTCAGCGATCGTACGTACTACGCGCATCGAGGACTTGAATCAAAATGCATGCAGATTGTCGTCGGGAAACCGGCCGGCGCGAACATCGGCAACGTACTGACGCAGCGCCGATTCCAAATCGGCGCTTCCCGCCATGAAGTTGCGCACGAACCGCGGCGGCTCGCCGGGCGTCAGTCCCAACATATCGTGCAGCACGAGCACCTGGCCGCTGCAGCCGGCGCCCGCGCCAATCCCGATCACCGGAATAGGAAGTTCCGAGGTCAACTCCCGTGCCAGAACCGCGGGAACCATTTCGAGCACGAGCATGCCGGCTCCCGCCTCCACAAGGTCCGTTGCCTGCCTGCGCAGCATGTGAGCGGAAGCGCCGTCACGGCCTTGCACCCGATAACCACCGAGTGCATGCACCGATTGCGGCGTGAAGCCCAGATGCGCACACACGGGGATGCCCCGATCCACCATCGACCGGATGAGCGGGGCAGTCCAACCACCGCCTTCCAATTTGACCATTTGAGCCCCGGCCTGCACCAAACGAACGGCGTTTCGAGTTGCCTGCTCAGATGACTCTTGATAGCTGCCGAACGGCATATCTGCGATGATCCAGGCGGTTTGGTTGCCACGCGCCACACATGCCGTGTGATAAATCATCTCCTGCATCGACACCGAGAGCGTCGTCGTATGACCTTGGAGCACCATCCCCAACGAGTCGCCGACCAGCAGCACATCGACACCGGCGCCGTCGAGCAGCCGGGCAAATAGGGCGTCGTAGCACGTCAGCATCGCCAACTTGATGCCGACGGCATGCATCTCCCGCAGACGATGCAGGGTCAATGGCTTTCTGGCGTCCATCCCACATTGTGATGCATAACAGACGGCTGGACCAACAACCCGACCGCAACGGCGCAGCCAGCACCCGGTTCCCGTTGCTCATCCCGCCGCGCGGGTGAATGCCGGCATGCTGATGGTGGCGTCGAGTTGTCCACCCCCCAGAAAGCTCATCAAGGGACCGGCCTGCGCCATGGCATCGCGGTGACCGAGCGCGATGAGCTCGCGCGTGAAACTGCCTTCGAACATCAGATAGCTTGCGAGCAGGGCGCCGGCCGGTCCGCGCGCGCCGACGGCACGCAACAGGGCGCGCAGGGTGCGCGGCATGCTGCGCAGGTGGCGCGCCGCGATCAGGCGCAAATCCTGACTGGGGGCGATCATCAGCGTGCCGACTTTGTGCACGCCCGGAACCGTCTGCGGCGCCGCTTCTGCCACCCTGTTCAAGCGCACCACGTGCTCGACGTTGGCGTAGATCTGATCCATGAACAGGGTGTCGAGCATGTAGCCGAAGAGCTGCCCCGGGGTGGGTGGCGAGGCACGTTCGCGCGAGTCCCCGCCGGCGTCGCATTCGGCGCGCACGCCGATGATCAACAGGCGATCGGCGCCGAGGTGGATGGCCGGACTTAACGGCCACAACTGGCGCTGGGCGCCGTCGCCGTAGTACTCGCCGTCGAGCATGACCGGCGGGAACAGGAAAGGCACGCTCATGCTGGCCATCAGATGATCGAGGGTGAGCGGCTGGCGCAAACCGATGCGTTCGTGGCGCCGCCACTCCTGCACCTCGTCGGTGCCGTCGAAAAAGGCTACCGAGGTGGCGCGGCTGTAGTTCGACGCACACAGCGCGAGCGCGCGAAGTGCGCCGACGCGCACGCTCCTCTGCAGATGCCCCCAGTTGATGTTGCGCTCGAGCAGTTCGCGCAGCGGCGTGTTGTCGAACAAGGCGCGCGGCGGCTGCAGCAGATAGCCGCCGGACATGAACGACAGACCCCACTGCGATCCGGTGCCGAGCATGCTGAGCGCATCGGCGCGAAACACCTGCCCGACGTGAAAGCCGGCCCATACCGATTCGAGGGCGGCGACGCCGCGCTGCCAGCGAAACGCCTCGGTCGCCAGCACCGCAGCGGCAACGGCGCCGGCGGAGGTGCCGACGATGACGGGAAAGGGATTGGGCGCGGTGGGCAGCAGCTCGGCTATCGCCTTCAGCACGCCCACCTGGTATGCGGCGCGCGCTCCGCCTCCGGGCAGCACCAGCGCCACGCACTTGCCGACATGGGCCCGTGAGTCACTCGAGGGCCGAGAATCCATGGCGGGACCATACACCCAACCACCCGGCGAGCGGTGCGAACGGAAGTCTCGTTTTTCGCGCTTTGGACGGACGCGCAGCGCGCCCTAGGGCGTGCCGTCGCCGTGCACCACGGCCTGCCTGGTCCAGTTCCCCGGCAGCACGCCGTTCGGATTCGCATTCGGGTCATTCGATTGGTAGCTGGTCTTGCCGGAAGCGTCCACCCAGGTGCTGGAGTACGCGCTCGACACCTTGCTGATCTGGCCGGTGCCCGGGTCCATCACGGTCTGCCGATCAAGCGAATAATCCACCATGTCCTGCGCCATCCGATGATTCGAATTGGCGACTTCCGCGGCACGCGCCATCGACCGGTCGGTGCCCGCCTGCATGTTCTGCATGAATTGTTCGTGCATCTGCTGCTGCACGGCCATGCTGTGCCGGATGGCCTGCTGCTGTGCCTGAAAGCGCTTCTGCGCGGCGGCAAGCATCGCATTGTTCTGCTGCTGGCTCTGTTCGGCCGCCCGCTTGACCCACGCGTCGCCCCAGTCGTGCATGGTTTGCGGTCCCATCCCGGGCGCGCTCCATTGCTTGAGCACCGCGGCGAGGCGGTCCTCCGGCGCGGTGGTGACCATTGCATTCGCCTGGCAATCATCCATGACCGAGGGCGGGGTGTCCGGCATCCCGCGCAAGATCGATTTCATTCCCGCATGCTTGGTCTCGGTGCAATCCAGCTTCACGTGCAGCCGCCCCTTCATGGCAAAGGTGCCGTTCTTGAAGGCGACCGTGGCCTGGGCCAGATCCACGATCTTGCGCGGCGGCGTAAGGCGCATCGCGGCCCACTGCGCCGCGGCCTTGGCTTCCGCATCGCGCAATTCCTGCTGTGCCTTGGCGTTCTCCCCGGGAATGGGCTCGTCCGCGATATAGGCCATCTGCAGGGTCGCCGCCAGATACTTGAGGAAATCTTGCGCGCTGATCGCCTGCTTGAGCGGCAGGCAGCCGGTCTTCGGGGCGTAGGCCGCCTGCGGACCCGTGCCGTACACCCAGGCCATGGTCGGCAGTGATTCGACCACGCTCAGGCCGTCCGGACTGGTCGCGCGCCATACGCCTTCAGGATAGGGCGGACATTTGCCGAGACCCGCCCCCTGCAGCAGCACCCCTTGAAAATGCCAGTTCGCCGGCAGGGTCACGGTATAGGCCGGCATGTTGTTCAGGGTGGTATCGGGCACGGTCTCCGTGCGCGTGCCGCCGGCGCCGGCCGCCGGCACGGCCAGCCCCAAGGCGCCCGCCCACACGACGCCCGTCAGGACCGCGCCCGCGGGCGTCATACGCGCGTGTCTGGTTGGGATGCTCATGGGGCTTAAAATACCATGCGGCTGGAGCCTGCAGCAGCCCGGCCGAGATTTGGGCGGAAATTCGCTCCGATCGGGGCCAACCTTAGGTCCGGGAAGCCCGCTGAAATCGATCAGGACGCGGTTCTTGGCTAGACTTACCCGGGCTAGACTTGTCCGGGCATCGGCCCCAACGCGGAGATTCCCATGACCAGCGCAGGCGAACAGGCGAGCCACGAACTCAAGAAACTCATCGGCGAATTCGAACACATGCTGGACGCGGCGCTGCGGGAGATCAAGAGCGAAACCCGGGCGGTTGACCGCTACGTGCACGACAATGCGTGGGTGGCGGTCGGGATCGCGGCGGCGGCGGGTTTCGTGTTCGGCTGCCTGGTCGGACGCCGCGACTAGGCTCCCAGGAGGGCGACCCATGACGGATGACAAACCCGGAACCGGCGATCGGCTCGCGGCGCTTTTCACGCTGTTGAACCGCGTAGGTGCGGTGCTGAACGGGCTGAACGGCATCGTCGAGAGCCGGGCCGCGCAGGTGGCGGCGTTCGAGATGCGCGCCGTGCGCCGCGCCGCCGGCGTGTTCGCGCTGGCGCTCGCGGCCGCGCTGTTGGCGTGCGCTGCCGCCGGATTCGCGGCGTTCGCGATACTCGCGGCGCTGTGGGACACCCATCGGGTGCTCGGCGCCGCCTGCATCGCCGGGGTGCTGGTGCTGCTCGCCGGGATCGCTGCGCTGCTGGCGCGCGGCATCACCCAGCCGGGTTGATTCCGCGCATGTACACGCCGGCGCAATTCGAGGAAAGCCGCGTGGAGGTCATGCAGGCGCTGATGCGCGCACATCCGCTGGCGACGCTGGTGACCCAGGGGGAATCCGCCCTCGTCGCGGACCACATCCCGGTGGAAACCGCGGCGGCACCGGCGCCGTGGGGCACGCTGCGCGGGCACATCGCGCGCGCCAATCCGCTGTGGCGCACGTGCCGCGACGGGGCGCAGTCGCTGGCCATTTTCCAGGGGCCGCAAATCTACATCACACCGAGCTTCTATCCGACCAAACGCGAGACGGGCGAAGTCGTGCCGACCTGGGATTACGCGGTGGTGCACGCGCGCGGTGTGCTGCGCTTCATCCAGGATGCGGTCTGGCTGCATGCGCTGGTCAGCCGGCTCACCGACGCGCACGAGGCGCCGCGTGCGGCGCCGTGGAAAGTCGGCGACGCCCCGCCCGCCTATATCGACAAAATGCTCGCCGCCATCGTCGGTTTCGAAATGACCATCGAGTCGCTCACCGGCAAATGGAAGGTGAGCCAGAATCGCGGGCCTGCGGATCGGCGCGGCGTCATCGAGGGATTGCGTGCCGGCGCCGACGCCCGCGACAGCGCCGACGCCCGCGACATCGCCGACATGCTCGGTTCGCGTACCTGATGCTCTGGTCCGTCCTCGATCAGTCGCCCGCCTCCGAAGGCAGCACCCAGGATGCGGCCATCCGTGAATCCCTGGCGCTGGCACGCTGTTGCGATGTGCTCGGTTACAACCGCTTCTGGGTATCCGAGCATCACAACAGCGCGAGCATCGTCGGTACGGCACCGGAGGTGCTGATGGCGGCGATCGCCGCGACCACGAGGCATATCCGCGTCGGCAGCGCCGGGATCATGCTGCCGCATTATCCGGCGCTCAAGGTGGCGGAGCAGTTTCGCGTGCTGGAAGCGATCGCCCCGGGGCGCATCGATCTCGGGGTGGGCCGCGCGCCGGGCTCCGACCGCCTTACCGCCCATGCGCTCAACCCGCACGCGTCGGTCGACGAATTCCCGCGGCAGGTTCAGGAATTGCAGCTCTGGGTGCAGGGTGCGCCGCTGCCCGACGGCCATCCATATCAAAAGATCGCAGCCCACCCCACCGGGCCGACCAGTCCGCAGCTGTGGATTTTGGGCAGCTCCGACTACGGCGCGCAGCTCGCCGCCTATCTCGGCCTGCCGTATGCCTTCGCCTACTTCTTCAGCGAGGGCGCCGGCGTGGATCAGGCGCTCGATCTGTACCGGCGAAATTACCGCCCGAGCCCCGCCAACCCGGAGCCGCACGCCACGATCTGTGTGTGGGCGGTGGCGGCGGACTCCGAGGCGGAGGCGAGGCGCCTGCTGACGGCCCGCGAACACTGGCGCATCGGCTTCGAGAAGGGCCTGCGCACACCCCTGGTGTCCCCGGAAACCGCGGCCGCGTATCCGTACTCCGAGGCGGAAATGGTGGTAATCGAAAAGCTGCGCGCCAGCGCCATTGCGGGCACCGCCGCGCAGGTGGCTGCCAGACTCAATGCCCTGGCGCAGCGGCTCGAACTCGGCGAGATCGTCATCAATACCTGGACCTTCGATCCGGCCGCCCGGCGCCGGTCATATGCCCTGCTGGCGGCCGCCTTCGGTCTGCGGACAACCGCATCGGCGGCATGAACGTCGTCGAATCGGCCCGCCTGGTGCTGCGCCGGCTGGACGTGCACGACGCGAGGTTCATCCTCGAGCTGCTGAACGACCCAGCCTTCATCCGCTTCGTCGGCGACCGGGGGGTGAGGGATTTGGCGGATGCCTATCAATACATCCTGGACGGCCCGATCGCGAGCTACCGTCGGTTCGGCTTCGGCCTGTATCTGACGTCGCTGCGGGACGGCGCACCCATCGGCATCTGCGGACTGCTGAAGCGCGATGCGCTCGAGGACGTGGACATCGGTTTCGCGTTTCTGCCCGCCTACGGATCGCGGGGCTATGCCGTCGAATCCGCCTCTGCCGTGCTGGAGTACGGCAGGCGGGTGCTGGGGCTGCGGCGCATCGTCGCGATCACGGCACCGGACAATCACGCCTCGATCGCCGTGCTGCAGAAGATCGGCATGTCATTCGAGCGCATGGTGAAGCTGTCGGAGCAGGGCAAGGAGCTCAAGTTGTTCGTCTGCGCCGGGTGATTCACCGGCCGGCGCCGGCTGCGGGTATAGTCCGGTCACCAGGGGAGTTCGACATGCATCCATTCCCGCATCGCTACGTGGTCAATGCCGTGGTGCGCCCGGACGGCGACGTGCCGCTGGCGTGCGAGGGAACGCGGGTCATCGAGTCCGCGCCGCCGAAGGAGTTCGACGGTCCCGGCAATCAATGGTCGCCCGAAGGGCTGCTGACGGCGGCGGTAACCGATTGTTTCGTGCTCGGTTTTCGCGCGATCGCGGCGGCGTCCAAATTCCAGTGGATCAGCCTGGAGTCGCGCACCGAAGGCACTCTGGAGCGGATCGACGGCAAGATGCGCTTCACGCGGTTCGCCACGCACGCCCGGCTTCTGGTGTCCGCGGGGGCGGACATGGAGCGCGCGCGCCGATTGCTGGAGAAGGCCGAGCAAACCTGCCTCGTGTCCAATTCGCTGAACGGCGAAAGGATCCTGACGATGGACATCGTGCCCGATGCGGGCGATGGCGGCCGGCGTTAGGAGGCGCAGGTCCTGCCGGAAGCGCCCCGTCAGTCGTCCATCAGGAAGCTGCGCAGCTGNNCCTTGGCCTCCCGCGGCGTCAGCTGCGCGAGCACCGAATGCGTGGTCTCGCGCAGCGATTCCGTGGTCGCCGAGTCGATGGGCGACGACACCGAGGTGTCCTCGATGAAATCCCCCAGGTGTGAATCCTCGTCATCGCCGATGGGCGTCTCCATCGAGATCGGCTCCTTCGCGATCTTCAGCACCTTGCGCACCTTGTCCTCGGGCATCTCCATGCGCACCGCGAGCTCCTCCGGCGTCGGTTCACGGCCCATCTCCTGCAACATCTGCCGCGAAATGCGGTTCAGCTTGTTGATGGT
>PLET01000085.1:0-12938 GCA_003137095.1 Gammaproteobacteria bacterium | reverse complement strand
TTGATTTCCTTGATCTCGTTGATCAGCACGTGGAACAGCCGCTCCAGGTCCTTGAGCTTGTTCTGACGCCGTTCGATCTCGTCCTTGAACTTGGCGAGGGGGGCGGAATAGCGCTTTTTGGCCTTAATGTGCTTATCGAGCCAGCGCGTGCTGGTCTCGTTCTTGGGGAAGGTCGAGATGAAGTCCTTGCGCGGCATGCCCGCCTGCTTGATGCACAGGAACATGATCTCCTTCTCGAGCAAGCGCACCTCGGTGACATGCTGGCGCAGGTTGTCGATCAGCTGATCGAACATCTTCGGCGACAGCTTCAGCTCCATGAGCTCGCCGCAAATCCGCTTGCGCAGTTTCTGCGTCTTCGGATCCTTCGAGCCGAGTTTGTCGAGCGCGTTCAGGTACTGGTGCTGGATCTTGGCGATGGACACGAAGCGCCTGGCGGCCTCCTCCGGATCCGGACCGGTGTCGATGGCCTCCTCTTCCTCCTCGCCGTCGGTCTCGTCGTCGTCGTTGGCGGCGACCTCGCGCTCGAGTGCCATGATTTTCGGATTCTGGGGCTGCGCGATCTCATCCGGTGCGTTCGGATCGACGAAGCCGACGATGACGTCCACCAGGCGCATCTGGCCGGCTTTGACGTTCTCGTAGTGCCTGAGAAGCAAATCGTAGGTGCCGGGATAGCCGCCGAGGGCGATCTTGACCGCCTCAAGACCCTCCTCGATGCGCTTGGCGATGCGAATCTCGCCCTCGCGGGTGAGCAGTTCCACCGTGCCCATCTCGCGCATGTACATGCGCACCGGATCGGTGGTGCGGCCGAATTCGGCATCCAGATTGGCGAGCGCCGCGGTGGCTTCCTCGACCGCCTCCTCGTCCGGCGCCGCAGTGGCGTCGGTCAACAGCAAGGACTCGGCATCCGGCGCCTTCTCGTACACCGGGATGCCCATGTCGTTGATCATGTTGACGATATCTTCGATCTGTTCCGGATCGACGATTTCGCTGGGCAGATGATCGTTGACTTCCGCGTAGGTCAGGTAACCCTGTTCCTTGCCGCGCGCAATCAACAATTTCAGCTGCGACTGACGCTCGTCCGCGATCTGAGTCGCTGTGCCCGCCGGCGCTTTCTTGATCAAGGTGGACGCCTCGTAAAATCTATGGAATTGAACGCCAAGCCGGCTAGTATACGTTCGCAGCTATTTTGTGGCCACACGTAAAGCGCTAGGATGGTGGACTGGGCCGGGACTTCGATTTGAGAAGCAGACTCAATTCCGCCTTTTCGTCGTAATTCAAGCCCATATCCTCGGCTTTTCGGAGTAATTCGTCCATTCTGCGCCGGGGCCCATGCTCCTCGAGCAGTTTCTGCACGGCCATCTGCAGCTCGCCGGCGGCGGCGGCGGGTGAGGCCACCAGCGGTTCGGTGGCAGCCAGCTCGGCCAGGCGGGCGAACTCCGGGCGATCGCGCCAGCGTTCGAGCAGCAGGGCGGTGTTCGGCTGTTCCACGGCGGCGGCCTGCAACAGCAATTCCCGCAAGACCCCCACCCCTGGCTTGTCCACCGCCGCAAGCGAATCGGTGTTTTGCACGGCGCGCGCCGCCGACGGGTGGTGCAGCACCAGGGTGATGGCCTGGCGCAGCAGATTGCCGCGCCCGGCCGCCATAGAACTGCGGCCTGCGGTCATGAGACTTCGGCCTGCGCTTATTGGACTGCGGCCGCCCGCACCGGGTTCCGTCGCCCGACCGGAGCCGCCGCTTGCGGATGCGCCCATGAGCAGCTCCTTCAACTTGGGCGCCGGCATGCGAATTTGCGCTGCCAGCCGGTCGGCGAGCAGCTCGCGATAGACGCCCTCCGGCATGCGGGCGAACAGCGGCCGGGCGAGCGCCGCGAGCTTGGCGCGTCCATCCACGTGCTCGAGGTCGACCTGCGGCAGCAGCTGCTCGAGCAGGTATTCGGACAGCGGCAGGCAGGTCTTGAGCCGCTGTTCGAAGGCCGCGGCACCTTCTTCGCCGACCAGCGAATCCGGGTCGTGACCCTCGGGCAGGAACAGGAATTTCAGCTCCCGGCCGTCACGCGCCAGAGGCAGCGCGTTTTCCAGGGCGCGCCAGGCGGCCTGGCGGCCGGCGCGATCGCCGTCGAAACAAAACACCACCTCCGAGGTCAAACGGAAGATCTTGTTCAAATGCTCCTGGGTGGTGGCCGTGCCGAGGGTCGCGACGGCGTAGGTGATGCCGGCCTGATGCAGCCGCACCACGTCCATATAGCCCTCGACCACCATCAGCCGCTTGAAATCGGCGTGTGCGCGGCGCGCCTCATACAACCCGTACAGTTCCCGTCCCTTGTGGAACAGGTTGGTCTCGGGCGAATTCAGGTACTTGGGCTCGCCCTCGCCGATGACGCGGCCGCCGAAGGCGATCACGCGGCCGCGCGAATCGCGGATCGGGAACATGAGGCGGTCGCGAAACCGGTCATAAAAGCCCGTCTGGCTCTGGCCGCCGCGCGTGTCCCGCTCGATGATGAGGCCGGCCTGCAGCAAGGCGCGGCGGTCATCCGCCTGCGCGCCGAAGCGATTCAGCAGCGCGGCCCACGAATCCGGCGCCAGACCCAGCGCGAATGCGGCTGCGGTCGGCGCATCGATGCCGCGCCGGCGCAGATATTCAAGGCCGCGAACGTCGTCGCGCAGATTCTGCTCGAAAAAGCGGCAGGCGCGCTCCAGGGTGCCGTACAGATCCGTGCCACCGTCCGCAGCGCCGGCGGTTTGTGCCTCGCGTGGAACCGCGAGGCCGGCGCGCTGCGCCAGCTCGAGAATGGCGTCCGGGAACTCGAGCTTCTCGTACGCCATCAGAAATCCGATGACGGTGCCGTGGGCACCGCAGCCGAAGCAATGATAAAACTGCTTGTCTGGACTTACCCAGAAGGACGGCGTCTTTTCGCTGTGGAACGGGCAGCAGGCCTTGTACTCGCGCCCGGATTTCTTGAGCGGCACGCGGGCGCCGACGATTTCGACGATGTCGGACCGCGCCACGACTTCATCGATGAAGGATTGTGGTATGCGCCCGGCCATGGACGGCGCGCGATCAGCCGCCGAGCTTGGCTTTGATCTTCGAGCCGACGGCGGCCATGTCGGCCCGCCCCTGCGCCCTGGCCTTGATGATGCCCATGACCTTGCCCATGTCCTTGATGCTGGCCGCGCCGCTCTCGGCGATGGCGGCGGCGATGAGGGCATCGATTTCCGCGGCGCTCAACTGCGACGGCAGATAGCCCTGCAGCAGGACCACTTCGGCCGTTTCCTTGGCCACGAGGTCGGGCCGGTTGCCGGCCTGGAACTGCACCAGCGCCTCCTTGCGCTGCTTGATCATCTTCTCGAGCACGACGATCACCTGGGCGTCGTCGAGGGTGATGCGCTCATCCACCTCGCGCTGCTTGATGGCCGAGGTGATCATGCGGATGAGGCCGAGACGCTCCTTTTCGCCGGAGCGCATCGCCGCTTTCATGTCTTCGGTAATTCGCTCTTTGAGAGACATCGAGCCCTTGGAATCACCCTTGATTCAAGATGGGGGGGTCACGATCGACGGGAAAATCACACTCAATACGGCCGGGCCGCGGGTCAATACGGCCGGGCCGCCGGCGGCGTCGAGGGGGCGGCCGGGCTGCCGCCCGAGCCGCGCATGTTCTCGCGCGACAGACGCTTCAGGTGGCGCTTCACGGCGGCGGCCTTCTTGCGCTTGCGTTCCTGGGTCGGCTTCTCGTAGAACTCCCGGCGGCGAAGCTCGGTGAGCACGCCGGCCTTTTCGCAGGCGCGCTTGAAGCGGCGCAGGGCGGCGTCGAAATACTCGTTCTCGCGAACACGAACGCTGGGCATCCAGACCTCAACAATGGTTGTCGGCCGCCGGCAATCGGCGATCGGGGCGCGCATTCTAAGGTGCCCCCCTGTAAAAGGCAAAACCTGCGGAAACTTGGGGTTAGGATGTCCGGCTTATGCGCGTGATCGGCATCGAGACCTCCTGCGATGAGACGGCCGTGGCGGTGTACGACGCCGCCCGTGGCCTGCTCGCGCACCGGCTGTACAGTCAGATTCCGCTGCACCGTGCCTACGGCGGGGTGGTGCCGGAACTGGCCTCGCGCGACCACGTGCGCCGGCTGCTGCCGCTGGTGCGCGAGGCCTTGGCCGATGCCGGCACGGACCGGCGGACCATCGACGGGGTTGCCTACACCGCCGGCCCCGGCTTGATCGGGGCGCTGCTGGTGGGAGCGGGATTCGCGCGCAGCCTGGCCTACGCCTGGGAGCGCCCGGTGGTGCCCGTGCATCACCTGGAGGGACATCTGCTGGCACCCTTGCTCGAGGCCGACGCCCCCGGTTTCCCGTTCCTGGCGCTGCTGGTGTCCGGCGGCCACACCCAGCTGGTCGACGTCCGGGGTCTCGGCGATTACCGGATATTGGGCGAGTCGCTGGACGATGCCGCCGGCGAGGCGTTCGACAAGACCGCCAAGCTGCTCGGCCTACCGTATCCCGGCGGCGCCGCCCTGGCGAGGCTGGCCGAGACCGGCCGTCCCGGCCGTTTCGTGTTCCCCCGGCCAATGCTCGACCGGGGCGGCCTGGATTTCAGTTTCAGTGGCCTGAAGACCGCCGCCCTAGTAGCCTTGCGCGGCCGGTTGCTGGACGACGAAACGCGGGCCGACGTGGCGCGCGCCTTCGAAGATGCGGTGGTCGACACGCTGGCCGAGAAGAGCCGGCGCGCGCTCGAGGCCACCGGCCGGCGCTCCTTGGTGCTGGCCGGCGGAGTCGGCGCCAATCGGCGTCTGCGCGAGCGGCTGCGGGAGGTGGCGCGCGCCAGCGGCGCCGCCCTGCACGTTCCCAGGCCGGAATTCTGCACCGACAACGGCGCGATGATCGCGCTCGCCGGATGCATGCGATTGCAGACCGGAGCGCACCGGGATGTGTCGATCACCGCCCGTGCCGCGTGGGAACTCGGGGGTCAACTTACGGGGGTTTGAGCATTCGATGGACAAGATCTTCATTCACGCGCTCAAGACCGAGGCCATCATCGGCATATTCGATTGGGAGCGGCAGGTCAAACAGACCGTCCTGGTCGACATCGAGATCGGCGCCGACATCACCAAGGCGGCGCTCAGCGATTCGATCGACGATACGCTGAATTACAAGCGCGTCGCCAAGCGCGTGCTGGCATTCATCGAGGGTTCGCAATTTCACCTGGTCGAGACTCTCGCCGAGCACATCGCCATGCTGGTACTCGAGGAGTTCGACGCCTCCTGGATGAGCCTGAATCTGAGCAAGCCGGGGGCGATACGCAGCTCGCGCGACGTGGGGGTGGCGATCGAGCGCAATCGCGACGACCTGACCCGCTGGCGCGCGGCCCGCGGCGCCCGCTGAGGCGCTGCTCCCACTGAGGCGCGGCTCCCACTGAGGCGCTGCCCCCAAGGCAACCGCTCCCGCTCAGGCGAGCCGCTCGGCGACCGCCCGGCCCGATTCGCCGGTTCCGGCCGTACCGCCGAGATCGCGCGTGCGCAAGCGGGCGTCCGCTACGGTGTCCTCGATGGCGCGGACGATGGCCGCCGCCGCCGGCACCTCGCCGAGGTGCTCGAGCATCATCGCGGCCGACCAGATCTGGCCAATCGGATTGGCCACGCCCAAACCTGCGATGTCCGGCGCCGAACCGTGCACCGGCTCGAACAGCGATGGATGGCGGCGCTCCGGGTTGATGTTGCCCGAGGGCGCAATGCCGATGGTGCCGGTGCAGGCCGGTCCCAGATCGGAGAGGATGTCGCCGAACAGGTTGGAGGCCACCACCACGTCGAAACGGCCGGGATTGAGCACGAATTGCGCCGCCAGGATGTCGATGTGGTACTTGTCCCAGGCGACCTCCGGATACGACTTGGCGATCTCGACCACGCGCTCATCCCAGTACGGCATGGTGATGGAGATGCCGTTCGATTTGGTGGCCGAGGTCAAATGCCGGGCCGGGCGCCGTCGCGCGAGCTCGAACGCATAGCGCAGGATGCGGTCCACGCCGATGCGGGTCATCACCGTCTCCTGCAGGACCACCTCGCGCTCGGTGCCGGGGAACATCCGTCCGCCCACGGACGAATACTCGCCCTCGGTGTTCTCGCGCACGACCAGAAAATCGATGTCGCCCGGCTTTCGGCCGGCCAGCGGACTGGCCACCCCGGGCATCAGGCGTGCGGGCCGCAGGTTGACGTATTGGTCGAATTCGCGGCGAAACTGCAGCAGCGACCCCCATAGGGACACGTGATCCGGCACCTTGGCCGGCCAGCCGACGGCGCCGAAGAACAGCGCGTCATGCCTGCCGATGAGCTCCTTCCAGTCGTCGGGGAGCATCTTGCCGTGTTTCAGATAATAGTCGCAGGAGGCGAACTCGAATTCGTCCAGGGCCAATTGGAAGCCGTGGCGCCTGGCCGCCGCCTCGAGCACGCGGATCCCCTCCGGCATGACCTCCTTGCCGATGCCGTCGCCGGGTATTACGGCGATGCGGTAGCGGCGCGCCGGCGCGGCGGCCGTCACGGCGTCGATTGCGGTGTCGTCATGGCAGTCACTTTACTAGACACGCCGGACGTTGCCGAGCGCGCGGCCGGCCGGATGCACGTCCGCCCGGCGGACGGAACCGGTCAACTGCGTCACAGTCCGGGTCCCGGCCGGCCGGCCGAAACGGTGTGCGACTCAAGAATATGCAGCGCCGAACGATATCGTGGGTATGTCAGGACCCACGCGCCCGGTACGCACCGGGAGGGTCCAAGGAAATGCATGGTGACCGCGGACAGATTACTGCAGGAATCGGAGCCGGCGCCCGGCGGGGAGTCCCTCGAGCAGCAGCTGTTCAATCTGCGGGCGCAGCTGCACGAGCTCAAGGCCGAAAGGGCGGAGCTGCGCGCCGAAATGGCGCTGCGGGACCAGGCGCTCGACGCCACCAACACGATGTTCGTGATCACCCAAAGGGTCTCGCCGGAGCCCCTCATCGTCTATTGCAACAACGTGGCGGCGGGGCTGCACCATTACCGGCGCGAAGAGCTGATCGGCCGGGGAGCAAGCGTGCTGGTGCACGCCAACAGGACCCGTAAGCCGGATTTCGCCGACGACTTCAGGATTCTGGCGAGCGGCAAATCCATCAGCTACGAAACCCAGGTGGAACGGCCGGACGGCAGCGAGTTCTGGCTGGGCGTCACCGTCAAGCCGATCTTCGACAACCTGGGGCGGCTGACCCACTCGGTGGCCACCGGCGCGGACATCACCGCCAAGCGCGAGGCGGCGCGACGGCAGCAGGAACTGCAGGACAAGCTCGTCGACGAGATGAAGGAGCGCGAGCGCATGGCGGTCGAGCTGCAGCTCGCCCAAAAATTGGAGTCCGTCGGCCGGTTGGCGGCCGGCATCGCGCACGAGATCAACACCCCGATCCAGTACGTCGGCGACGGCGTGCATTTCCTGCGCAGCTCGCACGGCGACCTGATGCAATTGCTCGACGCCTGGCGCGGCGCACTCGACGAGGCGGCGGGAGGCTCGCCCGGTCCGGCGCAGCGGGCCGCCGAGCTGGCCGAGAAATACGACCTGGAATTCCACCGCGCCGAGGCGCCCAAGGCCTTTGACCGCATTTTCGACGGCATCGAGCGGGTGGCCAACATCGTCAAGGCGATGAAGGAGTTCGCCCATCCCGACGCGAGCGAGCACAGCGCCGCCGACCTCAATCACGCGATCAGAACCACGCTGGTGGTGGCATCCAACGAATACAAGTACGTGGCGAAGATCGTGACCGACCTCGGGGACATCCCGTTCGTCAGCTGCAATGTGGGCGAATTGAACCAGGTGTTCCTGAATCTGATCGTCAACGCGGCGCACGCCATCCACGACGCCGGCAAGGAACTCGGCAGCGGCGAAATCCACATCAGCAGCGCCGTCGATGGCGATGCGGTGGTCATCCGCGTTCGCGACAACGGCTGCGGCATCCCCGCCGAACACCTGTCGAGGGTTTACGATCCGTTCTTCACGACCAAGGAGGTCGGGCGCGGCACCGGACAGGGTCTGGCCATCACCCGCTCCATCATCGTCGACAAACATGCGGGCGACGTCAGCGTCAAGAGCACGGTGGGAGTGGGCAGCGAGTTCACCCTGCGCCTGCCCATCGGCGGCGGTGCGGCGCCGGCCACATGAAGCGCATCGTCTTCGTGGACGATGAACCCGAACTGCTCGATGGCCTGCGGGCACGCCTCTACAGGCACCGCGCCGAGTGGCAGATGACGTTCGTGACCAGCGGCAAGGCCGCCATCGCCGAATTCGAGGCGGGTCACGTCGATCTGATCGTCTCGGACATCCGCATGCCGGCAATGGACGGCACCGAGCTGCTCGGCATCGTGCGCCAGCGCTGGCCGGATGCGGCGCGCATCGTGCTCTCCGGCTATGTCGACCAGGCCCAGACCCTGCGCCTGACCTCGCTCGCGCATCAATACGTGGCCAAACCCTGCGACGCACAGCAGCTGGAAAACATCATCGAGCGATGCTTTCATCTGCAGGATCTGCTCGCGCAGGAATCGCTGCGCAACACCGTCGGCCGCATCGGCAAATTGCCGGCCATGCCGAAGACCTCGGCGCGCCTGCAGCAGGCGCTCGCCACGCCGGACGTGACTACCGAGGAGATCGGCAGCATCGTCAGCGCCGATCCGGCGATCGCGACCAAGGTTCTGCAGATTGCAAATTCCGCCTTTTTCCGCTCGCGGCGCCCGCTGGTGCGGGTGCGCGACGCGGTGACCTACCTGGGCTTCAGCACCATCCGCAATCTCGTCCTGTCCGCGGAGGTGTTCAGCCAGTGGAGCCGCCCCGCGAACCTGCCGCAGCTGGATACCGAAGCGCTGCAGGAGCATTCGCTGCTGATGGCGGCCGCGTGCGCCGCGCTGGCGGTCAAAGGCATCTCGGCATCGGAAGCCTGGCTCGCCGGACTGCTGCACGACATCGGCTACTGGATCCTGGTGCAGGAATGCCCGGAAGCCCTGGCATCGGCTCTCGAGAAGTCGCGCACCGAAGGGTTGCCGCTGTACGAGAGCGAGCGCCAGATCATCGGCGCCAGCCATGCGCAGATCGGCGCCTATCTGCTTGGATTGTGGGGTCTGCCGTACACGGTGGTGGAGGCGGTCGCGCTGCACCATACGCCGCGCTCGGCCGGCATCCACGGCTTCGATCTGCTGAGCGCGCTCGCCGTCTCGCACGCCATACTCGACTCCGCCGGCGGGCATCCGTTCGCGCTCGGCTTCGAGACCGATCCGGGCGTCGATGCGGAATATCTTTCCGGCCACGATGCCCCTTTCGATTGGGACGAGGCGCGCCGGCGGGTGCATGACAGCGCGACGGCGAACCAGCAACCCTAAACCACTTGGGCAAATCATGAACCGTCCGGAACTACCCAGGGTCTTGTGTGTGGATGACGAGCCGCGGATTCTCGAGGGCCTGGCGCTGCACCTGCGCCGCGACTACCAGGTCTTCACCGCAAACAGCGGCCAGATCGCGCTCAACATGCTGCAGGAGATGCCGGCTCCCGCGGTGATCGTCTGCGACATGCGCATGCCCGTCATGGACGGCGCGACCCTGCTGAAGCGGGTCAGGGAAGCGGTTCCCGACATGACGCGCATCCTGCTGACCGGCGAGCCGGGCCGCGAGGCGGCAATCTCGGCGATCAACGACGGCCAGATATTCCGATTTCTGACCAAGCCCTGTGCGCCGGATGCGTTGCGTGCGGCCATCGAGGCGGGGGTTGCGCACCACCGGCTCGTGGTGGCGGAGAAGGTGCTGCTGCAGGAAACGCTGGTCGGCTGCATCAAGGCGCTGATCGACGTGCTCGCCATCACCAATCCCGTCGCCTTCGGCCGCACCAACCGGGTCAAGCGCCTGGCGATGGAGATCTCGGCCGCGGTCGGCGCGCAGCGCTTCTGGCAGCTCGAGGCGGCGGCCATGCTCTCGCAGATCGGCTACATCTCGCTGCCGGTGGAACTGGTCGAGAAACTGTTCTACGGCGAGCGTCTGACGAGCGATGAGCGCACGCTGGCGGACGGTGCGCCCAAGGTGGCGCAATCGCTGCTCGGGCACATTCCGCGCCTGGAGCCGGTGATGCAGATACTGGAGGGCAGCAAGCAGCCGCAGCTCAGTCAGGCGCAGGCCCCGGTCGATCTCGGCGTCAACATCCTGCATCTGGTGCTCGACTACGATGCGCTGATCGCGCAGGGGCAGTCGGCCAACCAGGCGATTGCGCACGTCCGCGGCAAGCCCGATCTGTACGACAAGGCGCTGGTCGAGGCGCTGGCAGCCCTGGTCGGTGCTGCGCGCGGTACGCAGGAAATCCGCGAAGTGGCGGTCGGCCGGGTGAAACCCGGCATGATCATCCTGGATGATCTGCGTACGCATATCGGTACGCTGCTGGTGCCGAAGGGCTTCGAGGTCACGGACGCCTTTCTCGAAGGCATGCGCAACTTCGGGCCGGACATCCTCGCCGAGAAGGTGCGCGTTTCGGTCATGACCGCGCCGGCGGACGCCGCACCGCCACGGGTCGCCGCCGCCAAATAGCCCCTGGGCCGGCGCTGCTGCGTGGCGCCGGCGCCGGGCAATTCCCGAAGTCGGAAAGGTGCGCGCCTTGCGTCAGGTGACGGCGCGGCGCCCGGGTTCGGCCGGCGGCGCAAGCCAGCCGCGCCCGCGCCACAGCGCCAGGGTATCCGCATAAGCGGCCACCACCGCGGCGTGGGCGGCACGCTCAACGATCTGGCCGGTGCAGGCTTCGAGCTCCGCCGCGGCCCTCGCAAGCCTCTCGGCGGACGTGGTCGCGGCGGAACCCTTCAGCAAATGGGCCAGTTTGACCAGGCTCGCGTGGTCGGCGGCGTCGAGCGCGGCGTCCATTTGCGCCAGAATCTCGCTGCCTGACTGTTCGAACAGTGCGACGATCTCGCGCAGAAATTCCGGGTCATTGCCGGTCCGCTCGAGCAGCTGCGCCTCGTCGAACAGGCCGGCGGCCGGCGCCGGTGCGGAGGTTACGTCGCGCACCGCCGTCAATATCGCCGACTGCAGCCGTTGCGGATCGATGGGCTTGGTCAGGTAGTCGTCCATTCCGGCCTCCAGGCATTTGTCGCGGTCCGGACCGAGCGCGTGCGCGGTGAGTGCGATGACGGGAATGCGCGGATTTCTGACCCGGCCCGCGGCGCTGCGCAGCTGGCGCGTGGCCTCATAGCCGTCCATCTCCGGCATCTGGCAATCCATCAGCACGATGTCGAAGTCGGCCGCCCGCAGTGCCGCCAGCACTTCGAGTCCGTTGCCCGCGAGGGAGACCGCCGCGCCCATTTTCTGCAACATCCGGGCGGCGACCTTTTGATTGACCAGGTTGTCGTCCGCCAGCAGCACGCGCACGCCGTCGAGCTGCGGGCCGGGCGACCCGGCGGCGCGCACCATCCCCTGCTCGAGCTTGCCGGGCCGGGTGAGTTCGCGCAGCGCGCGGATCAGCACGGCGGTCTTGACCGGGGTGCTGATCACGCGATCGATCAGCCCCGGGTCGGCCTCGGTGGCGGCCGCCGACATGGAGCGCAGCAAGATCAGCGTGGGCGCGGGCACACCGCATTCGCGGATCCTCGCGGCCAGCCAATGCCCATCGTGATCCGCATAGGTGTGATCGATGATCATCGCGGCCGGTGGCCGTCCCTCGCCGAGCAGCGCGCGGTATTGATCGAGCCCCTTGCGGGCGGCGCCCGCCGACTTGATTTCGCAGCCGGCCGCGGTCAATTCGCGTTCGAGTATCCGGCGGCGAACCGGATGGCTTACGACCAGCAGCACCTTCAATCCGTCGAGCCCGGGTTGCGAGTCGCGGCGGGCATCGTCGCAGATCTGCAGCGGAATCCGGAAACTGAAGGTGGACCCCGTGCCGGGGCTGCTGTCCACCTGGATGGAGCCGCCCATGGCTTCCACCAGGTGTTTGGAGATCGACAATCCCAGGCCCGTCCCACCGAATTTGCGGGTGGTGGAACTGTCGGCCTGGATGAAGGGCTGGAACAGGGTGTGAAGGACGGCCGGTGCGATGCCGATACCGGAATCGCGAACCACGAAGGTCAGCAGCGCGCGCCCGGAATCGTCGACGGCGGCCTTGGCGCCGAGACTGATTTCGCCCCGGTCGGTGAACTTGATGGCATTGCTCAGCAGATTCAGCAGAATCTGGCGCAGGCGCGTCGGGTCGCCGCGACAGCGCCGCGGGGCGGCCGGATCGATGTCGACCAGGAATTCCAGGCCCTTTTCGGCGGCCCGGAGCGCCACGGTGTCGACCGTGTCGTCGATGACGGTTTGCAGGTCGAATTCGACGGATTCGAGTTGCATGCGGCCGGCTTCGATTTTCGACACATCGAGAATGTCGTTGATCAGCGCCAGCAGGGACTGGCCGCTGGAACGGGCGATCTGCGCATATTCGCGCTGTTCCGCCGCCAGCCGGGTATCGAGCAGCAGTTCGGTCATGCCGATCACGCCATTCAAAGGCGTGCGGATCTCGTGGCTCATGTTCGCCAGGAAATCGCTCTTGGCGCGGTTGGCGGCCTCCGCGGCCTCTTTCGCCACCCGCATGTTCTCGGCGACGCCGCGCGATTCGGTGACGTCCTGGATCGCGCCCATCACGCCGGCGCAGACCCCATCGATCATGCGCGGCTCGCCCACGGTGCGCACCCACCGCTGATGGCCGCCGGCGGTGACGAACGGCGTGACCAGGTCGAAGGGTTCGCCGGACTCGAACGCCGCATCGAGCGCGCGCCCGATCGATTCGCGCGCGTCGGGCGGATAGAACTCGAGCATGCGCTCGATGGTGATCTCGGCTTCGCGGGGCAGTTCGTAGATCTGATACACCATGTCCGACCACACCGGTCCGGCCTGCCCGCGCACGACGGGTCCTGCGGCCCCGCACTTGAGCTCCCACCCGCCCACCC
>PLET01000051.1 GCA_003137095.1 Gammaproteobacteria bacterium | reverse complement strand
TTAGACCGCAGCGACTTCGACCAGGCAGTCGTAAAACGCCGCCGCCCGCCCGAGATCCGTGAGTCCCTGATGGGTGAGTTCATTGACGTTGGTGCCCGCCGGCCCCAACTTGCGCCACCACACGCCAAGTCCCACCACCACCCCCGGCCGCGCGCGATCGGTGATGCTGAGCTTGCATCGATACTCGCCACGGTCGTTGAACGTACGCACCAAGGTGGCGTCCCGCAGACCACGATCCGCCGCGTCGCGCGGATGCATCTCGAGCAGCGGCTCGCCCTCGATGCTGCGCAGGCTGGTCACGTTGACGAAGCTCGAGTTAAGAAAGTGACGTGCCGGCGGCGATATCATCGCCAGCGGAAAGCGCGCTGCCAGCCCAGGAGCGGAGCCGCGGGACTCGTAGGGGGCGATGAAGTCCGCGGCACCCATTCCCACAGGGCAGAACTGCGCGCGGCCGTTCGGCGTCGGGAAACCCCCGGCGGCAAAAGGTGCCTCCGGGACGTCCAGACGCACCCAGCCGTCACGCCGCAAGGCAGCGAAATCGACGCTCGCGTCGAATGCCTGAGCGCCGATCTGTTCGTCAGTTTCACCGAAGCACGCATCCGCGTAGCCCATGCGGGCGGCCAGGCCACGAAAAATTGCGCTGTTCGAGCGGGTCTCGCCGAGAGGCGCCACGGCGGGCTCGTTGATCATCACATACGTGTGGCCATAGCTGGTGTGCACATCGAAATGCTCCAGCTGCGTGGTGGCCGGCAGGATGTAATCGGCGTAGTCGGCGGTGTCGGTCTGGAATTGTTCGAGCACCACGGTGAACAGATCCTCACGCGCGAAGCCGCGCACCACCTTGGATGATTCCGGCGCGACCGCCACCGGATTGCTGTTGTAAACGATCAGCGCCGCGATTTTCGGGCCGAAATCCGCAGACCCGTCGCGCAGCAGATCATCCCCGATCGTGCTCATATTGATGGTGCGGGGAGTGCGGCCGGCCAGCAAATCCGGCCGCTCCAGGGCCGCGCGCCGCACGCGCGGCCAGCCCGAGTTCGACATCAACAGGCCGCCGGCGCGATGCCGCCAGGCGCCCGTCAGGCAGGGCAGGGCGGCGATCAGGCGTACGGCGCTGCCGCCGCCGCGCACCCGCTGCATGCCGTAATTGACGCGGATGGCCGCCGGCCGCAGGGTGCCGTAATCGCACGCCAGTGCACGCACCACCTCGGCGGTGAGCCCGCAGACCTCGGCGGTGCGCTCCGCGGTCCATGCCTGCGCCACTTCGCACAGCGCCGGCCAGCCGTCGGTATACCGCTCGATGTAGTCCTCGTCGAGCCAGCCGTTCAAGAGCAGCTCGCGCATCACGCCAAGCGCCAGCGCGCCGTCGGTCCCAGGCAGCAGCGCGATGTGTTCATGACACTTGTCGGCGGTTTCGGTACGCCGCGGATCGATGCAGATGAGTTTGGCGCCAGCGCGTTTGGCCGCCTGCGCAAAGGTCCAGAAATGCAGGTTGGAGGCGATGCTGTTGCTGCCCCAGATCAGAATCAGGCGGCTCTCCTGGAAGTGTTCCACGTGCATGCCCACCCGGCTGCCGTACGTCGCGTTCAATGCCGCGGAGCCCGCGCTCGCGCAGATGGTGCGGTCGAGGCGCGCGGCCCCGAGCCGGTTGAAGAACCGCGACGCCATGGCCTCGCCCTGTATCAAGCCCAGGGTGCCGGAGTAGCTGTAGGGCAGGATGGCCTCGGGATCGCGCGCCGCAATCAGCCGCAGGCGCTCCGCAATCGCCGACAGGGCATCGTCCCAGCCGACGGCTTCGAATCGCCCGCTGCCCTTCGGCCCCACCCGTTTCAGCGGATGCAGCAATCGCTCCGGGTGATACACCCGCTCCGTGTAACGGGCCACCTTGGTGCACAGCGCACCGTGGGTCGGCGGATGATCCGGATCGCCCTGCACGCGCACGGCCACGCCATTTTCCACGGTGACGCGGATTGCGCAGGTGTCGGGACAGTCGTGCGGGCAGGCGGCATGAATGATTTGCGCGTTCATGGGCGGCTCATATCCTTATAGTGGCGACATAGTCTTGCATGACGGGCGCCCCTGCACAAAAATGCCGATGCCATGTTGCTTCGCAAAGCGAGTTCCTCGGACATTGCGCAGATTGAGGCGCTGATCGCCCGGTCGGCGCGCGGCCTGAGCCTGGATGACTATCGGCCGAGCCAGATCGAAGGCGCGTTGCGCGGCGCGTTCGGCGTGGATACGCAACTGCTCGAGGATGAAACCTATTTCGTCGTCCAGGCGGCCGAGGCTCTGATCGGGTGCGGCGGCTGGAGCTTCCGTGCCACCCTGTTCGGCGGCGACGCCCGTAAGGAGCGCGACGCCACGCGGCTCGATCCGGCGACACACGCGGCGAGAATCCGAGCCTTTTTCGTCGATCCGTCGCACGCGCGGCGCGGCGTGGCATCGCGGCTGCTCGACCGCTGTGAACACGAGGCCCGCCGGCACGGCTTCTCGCAGACCGAACTGATGGCCACGCTGCCCGGCGTGAAATTCTATGCGGCACGCGGCTACGTCGGCGCACCGCTGATTCGCTACGACGTCGGCTCCGGCGAGTCGATCGAATTCGTGCCCATGCGCAAACAGCTGCCGCCGCTCTGAGGCGGCAGCGCAATTAGCGCTGCCGCCATCACCTCTCGATCAAGCGTAATCTAGAACTTCGCGGCGAAACGGGCGTAGAAGAACGCACCGTTGAAACCGAACGGGCCGCCGGTGCGCGGGTAAACCTCGCCGTCGATCAGTCCGCCCGTGGTCGAGTAGACCGTGTTGCTCGGGCTGTTTGCGACCTTGTCGGGGAAGGCGTCGAAAATGTTCCGTCCGCCCACAGCCACCGTGATGTTCTTCACCACCTCGTAGGACAGATCCAAATCGGTGGTCTCCTTGGCGCCGAACAGCTGGCCGGGATAGTCGTTCTGATCCCGGAAGGAGCCATAGTAGTTCTCATGCAACGCCGCGATGAAGGGTCCGACGTGGTAATCCACAGTCAGGTTCGCGCGCGTGTTGGGTGCGTAGTGCTCTATGTCGATGATGCGCGATTGGCTGATGACCGTCGGGTCATACGACGTGACGTCGGTCTTGTTGTAGTTCACCGCCAGTGTCGTCCCGAGGGTCCCCGGGCCCACCACGAACGAATACGTGGTCACCAGGTCCACGCCCTTGGTTTTGGTGTCGAAGCCGTTGGTGAAATACTGCACCGTGCCGCCGGCGCCGACATACGCGAGCGCCGCAAGCTTCTCGATGTCGGCCTCCGAGACGTTGAACTGCTGGGAAATGCCGATGCGGTGCCGGACGGCAATGCTATAGCCGTCCAGTGTGAGCAGCAGGCCCGGTGCCGGCGTGAGCACGAAACCGCCGCTCAAATTGGTCGACTCTTCGGGCTTGAGCGACGTCGCGCCATAGTACTTTGCGATGGCACTCGTGACCGGATACGTGCCGATTTGCACCTGGGTCGCGGTTCCGGGCAGAAACGTGGTGCTCAGCGTCTCCACGTTCGATTGACCCGGCGTCGGGGCATGGAATCCCGTGCTTGCCGTCGCGCGCAGCGCCAGCCAGTCGGTGGCCTTGAAGCGGGCTTGCAGCTTGCCCAAGGTGCTCGAGCCGTAAGAGGCGTAATCCTCGTAGCGTCCGGCGATGCCGAGCGTGAGTTGCTTCAATACATCCGCTTCGAGATCGACGTAGGCGGCGTAGCTGACCTGACCGGCATCGACGGGTGCGCTGATGCCGCCGTAGCCATTGGAGGCGGTCGATTGGCTGGCGGAAACCTGCGCGCCGGTCGGGCCCAGATCAGGTGTGCAGACCGCTGCGACGCAATTGTATAGCGGTTGCGAGGCATACGGACCCGCGGCGTATGAGGCCGCATCGCCCAACAGCTGCTCGTAGGTTTCGTCGCGCCATTCCAACCCGCCGGCGACCGATACCGGGCTTGCAAAGACGGGAACCGTCCACGGGTAGCTCAAATCGACGTTGAAGTCGGTTTCCTTCTGAACGAACTTGCCGTCATAAAAGCTCTTCGGAGAGAGCGGGCCCAACGATGGATTGATCGTGTCCTGCAGCGAAACCGCCAGCGAATTCTGCGCCGTGCTGCCTGAGATATCGTACGAGATGCCGCTGCTGCTGGTGCCCTTGTAACCGACGGCGCCGTAGAATTGCTGCGTCTCGCCGTAGAACCGCGGCGTGAAGCCGGCGGGATAATACGAGCTGAAGTTGAACGTGTTGGCATCATTAATGAATCCACCCGTCGGGCATCCGCTGTAGGCGGAAGTGCACGGATCGAGGTAGATGTTGTTGAAGGCCGGATGATTGCCGAAGGTCACCCCGCTGTTGGGGTCCGTCACAGTCTTCGGCAGGCGGTAGTTGAAACTTTCGTTGGTCTCGATGTCGGCGTAGTTCGCGAAGAAATACACCTGATCATTGTTGTCGAGCTTGATCGCCGAGTTGATCACGACCTTGACGCCGTCGGACGGCGGCGTGCCCCATTGCTGGACCGGTCCGGGGTAGTGCGGCAACTCGGGCGCAAGCGCCGGATAATCCTCGGCAAAGGCCAGGGCGGACGGCCGGGTCACGCCGCGAGTCGTCTGTTGATTCTTGTCCCATTCCGCGCTGACGTTGAAGAATCCCTGGCCGCCCAGCGGCAATCCGACATTCGCAGCCAATTGACCGTCGTTGCCGTCGCGCGGAAAGCCATTGCCGGGAAAGTATTCGCCATATCGCCCGGTCACCTCGATCCCGGAGGAGTTTTCCCTGAATCCATAGTTCAACACTCCGGCGATCGCGTCCGAGCCGTATTGTGCCGAGGCGCCGTCGCGCAGAATTTCCAGGGATTTGACGGCGATGGCCGGGATCGACGCCAAATCGGGACCCTGCGAGCCGAACGCCAGCTCCGTTTCGCCGCCCTGATAAACCTGAACGAGGGCGGAACGGTTCATGCGCTTGCCGTTCAGCAACACCAGCATCTCGTCGCCGGGCAGACCACGCAGCGATGGCGAACGCACGAAGCTCGAGGCATCCGAAATCGAATTCTGGCCGACGATGAAGGAGGGCACCATGTTCGACAGAGTATCGAGCATATTGCCCGTGGATTGAGCCGCAAGATCGGCGCCGGTCAGAACGTCGATCGGGGCCGACGACTCGATGACGGTGCGATCGGTGCGGCGCGTGCCGGTGACAATGATGTCGCCGAGTTCGGTGCCGGCACTGTCGCCAGCATCCGTCGCTGCCTTCTCCTCGGCCCAGGCCCCTTGTGCCGCCGCCGCCAAGGCCGCGGCAGCCAATATGATCGTTAAGCGTTTCGTCCCCAACATATGCTTTTCTCCCTGGCTAAACCATAAGTGTTGCATTTTTGCCACTCCCACTTTCGCCTTTTCTTTGCTTTTCTTAACCCTTCTTTACCCATCTGACCCCCTTTTACTACAAAATCCTGGAAAGCTGGTAAAGGAAATTAAAAATATTGCCGCTTGCGTAGCGTGGACGCCACGGAGCGGGCGCGCAGGCTTCGGAACACCGTCTCGCGATGCTAGATTTCGTGCCGTCTGGCGAAGCGGCTGATGTGATCGGCGGCGCGGAATGCCAGCGCCTGGATGGTCATGGTCGGTTGACCCCGGCCGGATGTGACGAAGCTCGAGCCGTCGCAGAGGAACAGATTCGGCACATCATGCGTGCGGTGATACTTGTCGATCACCGACGTGGCCGGATCATCGCCCATGCGGCAGGTACCGAGCAGGTGAACCCCGCCGGTCTGCTCCCGCACCGCACCTCGCCAAACCTGCAACGCGCCCGCAGCCTGCATGATTTCCACCGATCGGTCCTGCAGAAAGCGGGCCGTGGCGAGATCATCCGGATGATCCTTGTAGGTCACGCGGATGGCGGGAATGCCCCAGGCGTCCTTGAGCACGGGGTCGATGCTCACCGAGTTGGTCTCGAGGGCGAGCGAGGTACAGTGACCGGTGGAGGCCATCGAACGCGGGAAGGCCTCGAGACGCGACTTGTAATCCGCGCCCCAGCGGGGCAGATCGCCGCCCGAAGCGAGCGCCCAGAGCGCCGGCTGCGGGCCCATGCGGGCATCGATGCCGCCGCCGCCGTAGAATCCACGTTTCGGATCGGTGTCGTAGAAATCATGCAGGATGCGCGTCACCTGCACGCTCTTGTATTCATTGAGCTCGTGCTCGAACACCGCATGCACGGCGGCGCCCTGGTTGAACATGAGGTACTTGCCCACCAGGCCGCTGGAATTCGCCAAACCGCCGGGAAAGCGGCCGCAGGCGGAGTTAAGCAGCAGTCGCGGCGTCTCACCGCCATTCGCCGACACGACGACCGCCCGCGCTTTTTGAAGATGTTCGCGCCGCTCCCGGTCGAAATAGGCAACGCCTTTCGCCCGGCCGCGCGGATCGAGTTCCACGCGGATGGCATAGCTCTCGGGCCGGATCTCGCAGCGACCCGTGGCTTCGGCCTCGGGGATCATGGTGTAGAGAGCGGAGGACTTGGCCATCGCCTCACAGCCGAATCCCATGCAAAATCCGCAGTGCACGCAGGCCTGGCGGCCGCGAAACGGCTGCGAGGCAATGGCCATCGGCGCCGGAAAAGGGTGCAGACCCAATTTGCGTGCGCCGCGCTCGAACAGGACGCCGGAGGATTTCACGGGCAGCGGCGGCATGGGGTAAGGCTTGCTTCGCGGCGGATCGAACGGGCTCGCACCGGCGAGGCCCGAGACGCCGACCTGCCACTCCACCTTGGTATAGTAGGGCTCCAATTCGGCATAGCGGATGGGCCAGTCGGCAAAGCCGGTGCCGGCAATGGCGCCAAGCACGCTGCGCTCGTGAAAGTCCCGTTCGCGAAACCGCCAATAATTCGCCGTGAAGTGGTTGCTGCTACCGCCGACGATGCGCGCGTACACCAGCGAATTTCCGGTGGGCCGCCTGGCCGCGGTGCCGGCAGGATCCTTCCTGAAGGTCTGCGGACTGGTAACCGGATCGTTGGTGATTCCACTCAGGACCCAGTACTTGAGCTCATCATGCTCGAAATCCCGGGCGGTCAGCCGCGGTCCTTGTTCCAGCACCACGACGCTGAATCCCGCCTGCGACAACTCGCGCGCGATGACGCCGCCCGACGCGCCGGATCCGACCACCACGAAATCCACCGTTTCGGACGGTTGGTACCGGCGCACGCTCACCACTTGCCGGTTTGCGATTCGAAGCCGGCGTAATCGCGATCGTAGTAGCCGAAAGGCGGCGCATACACGTGGCGATCCTCGAAGCCCAGCAGCCGCCAGCCCGCGCCCGCAAAGTTGCCGCCGTATTTGGGCGAGCTGAACATGCCCAGCACGGTCAACGAGCGCACGAGGTCGAAGAATTCGCCGTGATCCTGGGTCTCGAGGAAGGCGATTTGCTCGGCCGGATCCGCCTCGGCGAATGCCGCGGCCGCCGTACCGGTGGCGCGGAATGCGGCCTGAAAGTCCGACAATCCGAGACGGAACATCGCAGCCCGATCCGCGAAAAACGTGGCGAGTGCCCGATCCATGAATTGCACGGCATGCGCGTCGCGGGCGCCCGGCGACGCTCCGCCGGGGACGATCTGGGCGGCGATCGCATCGATGTCCGCCGCCTCGGCAGGATTCAGGAATTCGAAGCCGGCAGGCGAAGCACCGGCCGCCATTTGCCCGGCGTGCACGTGGGCCGCCGCGATGGCGGGCCAGTGCGCGGCGAGCCACGCGCCGGTCAGCAGGCCGCCGCCGGACAACAGCAGGCAACGGCGCGTATGCTCTTCCTCGCGGCTGTTGATGCGGTGCATGTGTCTCCTCGTGAATATGAGTGCGCCGCAAACGAATATATCAGCCATTGCGCCGCGCATCGACGGGTCTAATTCGCTTGCGCTGGGAGGGCTTTCAAGTGTACTTTCCATTGCAAAGTACCACGGAGTCCAGCATGTCGAACCTAAGAGACGCTCTCTCCGACATCAGTGCAATTCGCGGACAAATTGCGCGCGGCACGGAATTTCGCGGCTACGGACCCGCGTCGGTTGCGGCATCGGGCATTCTGGCACTGCTGGTCGCAGCAGCGCAGGAACACTGGTTCAAGGACCGTGCGCACGATTTTCAGACGTTTCTGACGATCTGGGTGGCAACCGCCGCCATCGCGCTGCTGTTGACAGGCGCGGAGACCGTCGCACGTGCGCGCCGGGTTCATTCCGGCCTTGCCGGAGAAATGATCTACAACGCGGCAGAACACTTCCTGCCCGCGCTCATGGCCGGTATGTTGCTGACGGTCGTGGTGATGCGCTTTGCGCCGAACGTCTTATGGATGCTGCCCGGCCTGTGGCAGGTCATCTTCAGCCTGGGAATCTTTGCCTCCTGTCGATTCCTGCCGGGCCAGATGTTCTTCGTCGGCCTGTGGTATCTCGCGACCGGTCTGGCCTGTCTCGCACTCGGCGCCGGCGGTTCAATCTCTCCATGGGCAATGGGCATTCCGTTCGGATTTGGTCAATTGCTGGTGGCAGGGGTGTTGCAAATGCGCTATCGGGCCTCCCCGTGAATCAACCACGACGGCAGCGCGGGCCGCATCGCTTTGCCTACGACGGCCTCGATCGGGTCATCCACGAGCATGCACGGCTGAGCGTTCTGACCTCCCTCGTGACGCATCCCAAAGGGCTGGCGTTTGCGGATCTGAAGAATCTGTGCGCACTCACGGACGGCAATCTCAGCCGTCACTTGCAGGTGCTGGAGCAGGCCAAGCTCGTGTCGATATCGAAAGGTTTCGAGGGTAACCGCCCGCAGACCCTCTGCCGCATCACGCCCGCGGGCAGGAAGCGCTATATAGAGTACCTGACCGTCCTCGAACAAGTGGTCCTCGATGCCGCATCGGCGATCAAGAGCGACCCGGGCGATGAGCGCCTGGGGGATCCCGCAGACGCCTGATCGGCGTACGCCCGTAGCCACACCGGAACGTTCGAAGCGTGCCGGTATGTGTGATTCCCGAACAGAGCGGTGCGCGCCTCAGCGGCCGTGCGTGGCGAAACAATATTCCACCAGAACGAGCCGAAACGCGTCCTGGTGGTAACATCACGACCAAACTTTTACCCGGCCAGAGAATCAAAATGGGCGGTACCTCGGTCCACACGCGGGAGTTATGGGATGTCTTTACGTTTCTTTGCAATTGGCGGCTTGACCGTGCTCGCCGCCCTGACGGCTTCCTCGGCGGTTTCTCCCTATCGGCCGAGCGGCTTGCAGTCCATATACCGAGCGGGCACTTCACGCCTGGTCGTCGTCGGCAGCCGCAGTCCCGCACAGCAGCACGGCGCCGCGACCGCCAAGCTGGACTCCGTTTTGGCGGATTTGTCGCGCCATGCGTCCCTGGTGCGGCCGGATCACGTGCTTCAGGACTTGCATTCGCTCAGTCCGGCCGCGAAGTTCATGCAAACCTCCGCGAATGCTGCGCCACAGGTGCTCATCGATGCCAATACCCGCGGTGACCCGCAACAATTGAAATCCGCCTTGATCAGTCTCGGCCTCACGCATCCTGCGGTGTATGCCAATGATGTCGGCGGCTGGTTGCCGGTCGATCAAATCGGCGCCGTGACCGCACGGGCCGAGGTGCTGTCGCTGCGCGCAGCCATGGCGCGCGGACGCACGGGCGCAGCGACCTCACAGGGTGATTTCGCCCAGCGCAGCGACGTGGTACGCGCGAACTATCCGACGCTGAACGGCACCGGCGTCACCGTCGGCGTCCTGTCCGACAGCTTCAATTGCTATGCCGTGTACGCAGCTCCCGGCAGCGGCGTGCCGGTCTCGGGCAACCAAGGTTACGCGTACAACGGATTCACCGCCGACTACGCCACGGACGTGCAGACGGGCGATCTGCCGGCGGGCGTCAATGTGCTCGAAGAGGCGTCCTGCCTCGACTACGGTGCGCCGACCCAGCTGCCGTTCAGCGACGAGGGGCGGGCGATGCTGCAGATCGTTCACGACGTTGCGCCGGGCGCGAGTCTCGCCTTCTATACCGCGGAGAACAGCGAGGCTGACTTTGCCAACGGCATCGGCAAGCTGGCGACCGCCGGTGCCAAGGTGATCGCCGACGACATCATTTATTTCGACGAGCCGTTCTTCCAGGACGGAATAGTTGCCCAGGCCGTCGATGGCGTGCAGGCCCAGGGAGTCGCCTATTTCTCCGCCGCCGGCAACGACGGTACCTTGGCCTACGCGAACACCGCACCGAGCTTCGCCACGAAGTCGGCCAGCGGACCGAACGCGGGCGAGTTTCTGCTGAATTTTGACATCACCGGCGCCACCAATTCGACCGCTTTGCCCGTGACCATACCGCCGATTCCGCCGGGCGATTTCGTCGCAATCGTCGTGGAGTGGGATCAACCCTACGTGACCGGCACGAACCCCGCCAGTGCCGGGGCGAGCAGCAGCATCGACCTGTGCGTCACAGGCGCGACCAACAGCGTGGTCATCACCGACTATGACAACAACACGGTCAGTTGCACGGGTGCCAACGCCGTCGGGGTCGATCCGTACCAGATCCTGATCATCACCAACCCGGCAAATGCCGCCGGGAACAGCAGCCAGCAGTCGGTGAACATCATCGTTGGTCTGGCCGCCAACTCCCTCGGCACGCAGGTGCCCGGCCGGATCATCGTGGCCGTCGAGGATGACGGTTTGGGCAGCACCATCAATTCCTTCGCGACCAACAGCGCGACGTTGCAGGGTCATGCGGGCGCCGCCGGAGCGGCCGCGGTGGGCGCGGCATTCTATTTCGCGACACCGCGATGCGGAACCACGCCGGCGGCCCTGGAGCCGTATTCCTCGCAGGGCGGTGCACCCATCCTGTTCGACGTCGACGGCAACCGGCTGGCAACACCGGTAGTCCGCCAGAAGCCGGACTTCGTGGGACCGGACGGCGTGAACGACACCTTCCTCGGGATCACCCTGGCCAACAACGGCACGACCGGAGCCAATGGACTGCTGAACACGACCATCAGCGAATGCCAAAACAATCCCGGCTACCCGAATTTCTTCGGCACCTCCGCTGCGACCCCGCATGCGGCCGGCATTGCGGCATTGATGCTGCAGGCGAATGCCGCCGTCACCCCCGCGCAGATCGTGGCTGCGCTGCGCGATACGGCACTGCCGATGGGCGCCACCACCCCCAATTTCAATTCGGGCTATGGCTTCCTCCAAGCCGATGTCGCACTCGTGGTGCCCACGCTATCGTTCACGGCGAATTCGATCGCCCTCGGCACGTCGACTCAGTTGACGTGGCTGTCCGCCAATGCGACGAGTTGCACGGCTTCAGGCGCCTGGAGCGGGGCGCAGGCAACCAGCGGCAGCGTGACGCTGACTCCCGCCACGGCAGGAACTTTGGCCTATACGCTGACCTGCAGCGACGCGTTCGGTACATCGGCCGCCAATACGGCGAACCTCACGGTCACCTCCGGAACGGCGCCCGCGGCGCCCACGATGACGTTGACGCCGACATCGGTCCCGGTCGGCGGCTCGGCCACGCTCACCTGGTCCTCCGCGAACGCGGCCAGCTGCGCGGCCTCCGGCAATTGGAGCGGAACGCAAGCCACCAGCGGCAGCCTGACCATCACGCCCACCGTGGTGGGAACCGAGACGTTCTCGCTGGCCTGCAGCAATACCGGGGGCACCTCGCCGTCGAGTTCCGTCGCGCTCACCGTCACGCCGGAACTGGTGGTGCCCGCGGCACCCACGCTCACGCTCGCAGCGAGTTCCATCGCGGTGACCCAGTTCACCTCGATCTCCTGGTCGTCCACCAATGCGACGACATGCACCGCGACGGGCAGTGCCAACACCCTCGCGCTCGGCACCTGGAGCGGGGTGATACAGCCGAGCGGAACCTTCACGCAGGCGCCCACCATCGCGGGCACCTATACGTTCAGCCTGGCCTGCTCGAACGCAGCGGGCACCTCGCCCACGAGTACGGTCACTCTCACCGTCGGCAAGGCACCGAACACCGGTGGCAGCGGCGGTCTCGATGTGTTCGCGCTGCTAGGCTTGGCGTCACTTTGCGCCGCGCGCTTCCTCCGGCGCCGGGGGGCGGCATCCGCCCTGCGCGGCTAGGAACGGGCGGCACACCCGCGGTCAGGGACCCAATGAAGAGGATTCTGCTGCCAATCGTCCTGCCGGCCAGTGCATCGGGCATCGCTCATCAGACTGCGTATCTCGCGCGTCAATTTCATTCCGAGATCATATTGCTGCATGTCGTCACCTCATTGCAGCATCCGATGGGCACCTTGGAGCGCGGACATGAACTCACGCAGAGGGACCTGCATTCGGCGGTCATCGAGCGTGCCGAGCGGGAGTTGGAATCAGCGCTGCAAGCCGAGCTTCAAGGCATTGTCGTCAAGCGCTTGCTTCTCAGGGGTGATCCGGCACGGGAAATCGTGCGGGTGGCCCGGGAAGAGAGTGCCGATCTGATTGCGATGACCACCCGCGGACACGGGGCGATGTACCGGCTGTTGCTGGGCTCCGTGACGGCGAAGGTGCTGCACGATGCCGCCTGCCCGGTGTGGACCGACACCCACCGAGCAGCCGTGACCACAGCCGCTGAAGAGTTCGCGATTCGCAGCATCCTGTGTGCGGTCGACTTGACGTTCAACGACCGCATCACCGTCACGAAGGCTTCGGGGTTGGCCGCTGAATTCGGCGCCCGGCTCACGCTCGTGCACATCACGCCGAGCGTCGAGATATATGGCCCGGGCGGCCCTCGAGTCCTGCCCGAATTGAAGCAGGAGCTCACCGGTTACGCCGCCGCCGAAATTGCGAAGCTTCAGCGGGATGCGGGTACCAATGCCGCGGTGATCATCGACAGCGGCGGACGGCACGAGCGTCTCAACATGGTGGCATCACAGGTCAAAGCCGATGTGCTGGTGATCGGTCACCATGCCGCCGGGGGACACATGGGCGACAACAGCAGCGGCTACGGCATCGTTCGCGACTCGCACATTCCGGTGCTGAGCATGTGCGGACCGGTGACCCGAATCTGAACCGATCCTGCCAGCCACGTCGTCGCCGGGCGGTGGCGGGGCGGGGGCGGGCGACTTCCACGTCGCGGGAATACCGGGGCTTGAAAATCACCTGTGAGCACCCATCCTCGGTTTGTTGCTCACGGTCGGTGGACGTGCTGAATGGACAAACGGATCCCGGAGAGCGTTGTCTTCGTTTTCATATCTGGCCTTCGCATGAGCAGGCGCTGTTTTCGTCCGCCGGGATCTCGACCGCGGTGGCGGTACCGCTGGTGTGGCTTGGAAGTTCGGTGGACTTGATCCTTGGCGTTTGTGCCCTTCACCTGCCACTCATACCGGCGGTGTTGATCATGGGCGTTTTGGCAGGCCGCCGGTGAGTTCGTGGTACCCGTGGATCAAGTGGCTGCACATCGTATCGTCCACGGTGTTGCTGGGAACGGGGGCCGGCATAGCATTTTTCTTTGTTCGGGCGAAGCATACCGGCGACCTTCAGGTGATCGCGGCCGTGAGCCGCGAGGTGGTATTGGCGGATGGAATTTTTACGGCAACCGCGGTGATCGTTCAGCCGCTCACGGGGCTGCTGTTGGTCATGAATGCGGGTTTCCCGCTGTCCAGTCCGTGGATTGTCGCATCGACGGTACTTTATTTGATTATTGGCTGTTGCTGGTTGCCCGTAGTCTGGCTGCAGATCAGCATGAGAAATTTGGCGGTCGCGGCCGCAGCGAATTCGTTGCCGTTACCGCCAACGTTTTGGCGCTATTACCGGTGGTGGTTTGCGTTGGGGTGGCCGGCGTTTCTTGGGGTACTGGTGATCTTCTACTTGATGGTGGCGAAACCGAATCTTTAGGCTGACTAAAGAGAAGGTACCAAGGCGCAACAACTGAACGACATGACTACGGGTGACTATTTCGAAAATTCCGACTGGTCCTTTGAAAGCTCTTGATAGGTCTCCGGAGTCATATTCGGCATCTTCCGAACGAAGGAAACGACATCCCAGATCGCGGCATCATCCAGCGTCTTTCCCCACGCGGGCATGGCGCTCATCTTGATGCCGTGTTTGACGATCCAGAATGCACGCCGACCGTCATGAAGATCTTCTTGCGCAAGATTCGGCGGGTGCGGATAAAGCCCGGGGCGGATCTCCGACTTGGTCACCCCCGGTGCCAGATGGCAGCCGACGCAGAGCGCCGCATAGTGCTGCGCACCGGCTTTGATTCTCTGAGGCACTTCCACATAGCGTAAGTCAATTGCACGGGCGCGCATGCCGATGGAGTGCTCGCGCAATTGCTCGATGAGTGCCAGCACAATCTTCGTGTGATGATCGTCGGCGCCGATATTGTAAATCCCGGATTCGACGAACAGTCCCGCGCCGATTACCACCAGCGCCAGTGCCGACAGTATGCCGGTAATCGCAAGTCCGATTCTGGAGTTACCAAGCATGGGGCCTACTGAACCACAACCGTTCCGACCATGCGCGGATGGATCGAACAGGTGAAATGATAGGTGCCGGGCCGTTCGAACTTGAACGAATAGCTGTCGTTCGTATCCATGCCGCCCGATTTGAACAATCCGGTATCACTGACCACGGTATGGGGCTCATCGTCCAAATTGGTCCACGTCACAGTGGAGCCTGCCTTGACGGTCAGGGGCGTCGGGTTGAACATGAAATCCTTGGCGACGATCTTGGTCGAATCCGCAGTATCGGCGATCGATGGAACATACACCTCCATGGCGCCCAGGATCACCAGGCCGACCGCGGTCAGTAACATTTGAGTTCGTCGACTATTCACGTGAACTTCTCCTAAATTAGTTGTCGCGGCTCTGCTATGCGAGCGCCGTGTCATTGAGCGCAAGTGCGCTTGGGTGTTTGACTACATTGACGCTGGTTATCCCAAGCATCGCCCCCAATTGATCGCCGGGCACCTTAAGCGGACCCGGCCCCGACCCCACGCCGGCGAGCGGTTGCGGATAGGAAGTCGAGCGCGCCGTGTGAAATGTGATGTTGCCTTCCACTTTCTGAACGATTTGATGAATGTGCCCATTGAGGACGGTGACCGAGCCGAAGCGACGCAGCTGGTTCATGAGCTGATCTGCATCGCCCGTTCCCCAACCCCACGGCTCATAGATGGTCCATAGGGGCATGTGGGCAAAGACCACGATCGGGGTGCTCGAGGAACGTCCCTTCAAATCCGCTGCGACCCACGCGAGCTGCTCCTCCCCCAAGGTACCTAGACCACCCGGCTTGAACTGCAATACATTGATGAGCCCGATGAAATGCACGCCGGCGTGATCGAAGCTGTAGTAGCCCTTGTTATCCGAGGCCTTGCCGAATCGGCTGAAGTACTCCGTAACCGTCGCATCGGTGGTGTCGTGCTCGCCTGGCACGGTATGCATCTCGGTGGTGCGCAGATGAGTGAAGAGCTGCTGCGCAAGATCAAATTCGGCCGGCTTAGACAAATGCGTAATATCACCGGTGTGGATGATGAGCGCGGGCTGATCGACCATGCCGTTCACGATGTTGATGGTCTGCGACAAGGTGCCGGCAACATCCGGATTGGCTTCTTTGTTGAAGCCGATGTGGGTGTCGCTGATCTGCACGAACAGCGGCTTGCCGAACTTGGCAGCGCCCTGTCTGTCACTGGCCGCTATGGCCAGATCAATCGGTGTGAACACCCCACCGGACAACGCGAAAAGGGTTCCGGCCCCGCCATAGGCCATGCATTTGAGAGCGTTGCGACGCGAAAGCGGGTATTTATCATCCGACATATTCCACTCCTTGAGTTGCGCTACAGGAGAGAAGACTTCGGAGTGGAGAAATTTATTCCACAATTCCTGGCGATTGTTGTGGGAGCCGATGGCTATGCCCCGCCAACGCGAGGCATAACCTTACCGGGTGAAGGCTCACAGTTGATGGGTCAGTACGGGTTGGGCGACGGCGTACTCGCGAGGGCATGCTGCCGAAGACAGCGTCGGTCTGATCGGCGAATCCCGCCGTGTAAAACAGCGTCGTGAGCGGCTCGTCGGAGTCACCGTCCCCAAATACCAGGGTCCACAGGCCCGGGACTTCTAATATCGCACCAGACTGTCACGGGACCTTGATTTCATGGTTACTCTCGACAACGTCGACATGACGTTGAGCGGGGCTCCCTTGATTTCCATGCCAAAAGTGCCGGTACTTTCTCTCGGTAATTATAGCGGTTAGCTCAGTTTTTTTATGATGCGGTGCTCGGATCAGCAGAGGGCTCAGGTGACATGTCATTTTTTTGGGCCGCCGTAAATCCATTGGATTTCGCATTCCCTGCTCCATCCAAGCCCGGGGAAGCCTTCCCTGGTTTCCCGCCGAACGCATGCGTTCGGCCCCTGGAGGCTGCGGGCTCGCTTTCAGCATTTCGCTTTCCGGCTTCATGCTGAAAGCCGGTGGTTTGGCTTCCCTGCCAAACCCCGCTCGACGCATGCGTCGAGCCCTGCCTCGCACGCCCCGTCCAGCCTAATTATCCGTCGGCTCTCGCCGTGCTCGTAACGATACGGGTGCTCGCCTTATTCCACCGCCGTCACCCTAAGTGCCGTGGTAGGTGTCAGGGCCACGGCGCCTAGATGAAGACAAAGGCAGACGGTCGCTATCGCGACCTCGGCGCTGACGCGCCAAGATGCCGGCCCGCGGGCCGGCTGGGTTTTGCGTGGGGTCGTTTGTGTCGATGGGGAATCCGGAGACACGCAGATCGGTGACCGCAGCGGCGGGACCAGTTCAGGGATACGGCGCAGATTAGCGTTTTCGGACGAAGCAGGATAGCGAAGTCCAATGGGCCTAAGCGGCACCGAAAATGCTAAACCGTGTTGGAGCCCCGTCAATTGTTGCGTGGCTGTACGTTCATCCTATGCGGTTATTGCGCATTCGCCATCCAGTACTCCGCCGCGGCCACTACTGTATAGACCGTCGCGAGCGCTTACGCCACTTTGCGCAGAGTCACCGTTTGGGCCTTGATACCTACCTTGAGGCATTTCCGGATCGCGTCGAAGATGGCCGCCAGATTGTCCATGCTGGGATTACCTTTGGGTGACAGCATGCGGTGCAGGCTTTTGCTGGGCGTTGCGGTAGCTTTGGCGAGTCGTTCGAATCCGAGGGTGGCGTTGACGAGATCGCGCAGGATGAGACGTGCCGTCGCCGGGTCGCCACTGAGAAACAGCGTTGCAGCCTCGTCGAGCAGGGCGCGGGCGAACGCTGGGTCGCGCTGGACCCGGGCAGCCACGGTCTTTTTGAACTCTTGCGCAAGCGTCATGCGCGTTACCTCGTTCGGCATTTGGATCTGTGGGTGACTCGATCCGGGCGGATGTACTCGTGACCAAAATCTATCTTTCTATGGTTACATTGTCATTATACGCAATTTGCGTATAATAGAGCATGCGCGCCGTTTTTATTGAACTTCCGGCTTTCGAGCGCTTGCGCGGCCAGTATCTCGATGATGAAAGCTTCCGCGCCCTGCAAAACGTGTTGATGGAGAATCCGGTGGCCGGGGATGTTATTCAGGGGACGGGTGGACTGAGGAAGCTACGTTGGACTGACAAGCGCCGCGGGAAAGGCAAACGTGGTGGACTGCGCGTCATTTTCTATTACTGCGTCCAGGGGCTGGAGTTCTGGCTGTTTACGCTGTACGACAAGAATGAATTGAGCGATTTATCGAAGAAAGATCGCGTGACTTTGCAGGACTTATTGAAGCTCGAATTGAAGATGAGGAAGCCGATATGAAGAAGAAGCGCAGTTTGATGGCCGAGTTGACTGAGGGCTTTGTGGCGCTGGCGGACGAGCGAACTGGAAAGCGGACGCTGCGTACGCATGTGGTTCAGACCAAGGCGACGCCAAAGATATCGGCGAAGGAGCTGTCGGCGTTACGCGAGCGGATGAATCTGTCGCGGGCGTTGTTTGCCAAGTATCTGCGGACTAACGTTCGGACACTGGAAAATTGGGAGCAGGGGCGCGCGCGCCCGAATGCACAAGCCGCGCTATTGATCCGGATGGTCGAGCAATATCCTGACACCGTGGAAAGACTGGCGAAGATTTAGGATCAGTCGTAGGGCGGAGGAATAGGGCAGACGGTCGCCTGGGCACCGCGTCAGTTTCAGGGATACGGCGCGGATTAGCGTTTTCGGGGGCGTGCGAGGCAGGAGCCGAGCCCGCAGCGACCCAGGGATGGGTTCAAGCGGCCCCGAAAATGCTAATCCGTGTCGGAGACCGGTCAATTGTTGCGCGGCTGTATCGCCACCGTATGCGCTTATCGGGCATTCGCCATACAGTACTCCGCCGCGCCAAGTACTGGATGGACGAGGTTGGTGCGGATCTGAACAATTCGCGGCATGCCGCCGTTCCATATCGACAAGTTAAGCGATGAGTTCGGTCAATACACGTTGATCCTGACCTGTGAGGCGTGCAAGCACGAGCGGGTGACGGTGCCGAAGATGCTGGGAGCGCTGTGTGGTTGGGATGCCAAGCTGCAGGACGTGGCCAGGCGGCTGCGGTGCTCGAAGTGCGGCAAGAAGCAGTGTACGGCGAAGGCTGTGCCGCCGCGGCGGGCGGGGAAGCCGTGATGGAACTCGAACCTACCTCCTGGCGAGCGAATCCATGTCGGCTTGCATTTGCTGGGTGTGGTCGTCGGACCAGCGTGCGCCGGGTTTGGTCTTGATGGAGCTCGGCGGCGGAGGGGTGGGGACTTTGGGTTCGGGCTGGGGTTTGCGGGCGCCGGCTTTGAGCTTGAGGGTGGCGCGGGTCGTCGGTGTGGACGAGGAATTCGGATCGTTCATAAAGAAAATTTTTGAGACTTTGTGGATTGCGTTTCCCCACAATCGACACCTATCACTTCGTCTGGAATTCGTGCCACGGTGTCGACGACTGCGCGAACGGCGGTTCCCTGTCGGTCCGATAGCTCCCGGTTGATTGGGCTCGTCGACCAGGTCCGGGAAGAGATTCAAGATTAAATTGCGCACTTGCCAAGGAACGGCGTGTGCCATGGGACCCTCCGCGATGCAGACCCGCATGATTGTACAATGATCCCCTTTCTTAAGCGGACGGCGGAGTCACCTTTAAGCGCGCGAACGCGGATGCCACGATGCGCGGGTCGCGGTAGGGACGATTGACACGTAACCGTGCCAACCGCCCCTACCGCGACCGGATTACCAGCGGGCTCGCACCCAAGCGGAACCGCTGTCGATTACTTTGGAGATATGCTGGTGAATATTCGGAATACCGAGGACGATGTCTTCAACAGATGGCGCCGTAAAGATGAGTCGTTTGTCGTCGACGGCGCTCCCAATCCCACCGCGTTCATTGCTTCGCGAGTTAAGACAGTTATCGTCTTGAAGGAGGTCAACGCACCTAAATTACGTGGCGATTTTGATCTTCGTCATCAGCTGGAAAACGACCCAGACTCTTGGTGGCGGACAGTCGCGAACTGGTGCGCGGCGCTGTCGCACTTCGAGGAAGCGCAACCCTGGGCGAAATTGCAAGCGTTGCCAATTAAAGCCTGCCTTGCGCCATTTGTATTTATGCAGTTAAAGAAGTCTGTCGGCGGCGGCTTGTCGGATTTCGATACGATTTTGAAATATGCACTTCGAGATGCAAAAGAAATCCGGGAGCAGTTGAGTATTTACCGACCCGATGTGATCGTATGTGCGGGGGTTGGCCAGATTCTCGCGAGCGTACTCGGCGGTACGGTGTGGCACCACACAGAGAGGGGAACGAGATTCGGTGAAGTCTCGTTACACAATGATCGACCGACTTATCTGATCGATTATATGCACCCGTCGGCCAGGGCGATGAAGAACATCGTTTGTTTTGGCCTTTTAGACGCTTATCGGGAAGTTGTAAAGAAATTGGCCTCACCTAAAGATTGGGATCAAAACGTACGATAGCGGCAATGCACAATGAGAGAAATCATATAGATATCGCGTCGCGCAGACCACGCTCAATGGGGGTGTTTACCGTTCCACGGCGCTCTTAGGTTTGCGAATTCCAGTTGCGTCATGGCGCCGCCGGGCCGCGGCGACACGAGCTCCTGGATGAAACCTTGCACGGTGTATTCGGTCATGTATCCCCGAAGATCCTGATGATCTTGCAGAGCGACGGACTGGACGACACCGCGAACTAGCACCGTGATCGTGCGCGGCCTCGGAATCGCCACATAGGCTCGATACAGCCATTCCCGGGCGGCCTGCTCCAGCCGGCCCCGAGACAAGGTCGCCCTTGTGCGGTAAGCCCGCGGCGTTATTCCCGATTTCATGACGATCTGGACAATGCCCTCCGGTTTTTCACGAACTGGAGACGTAAGCGGCTGCCGAACTCACCTTCCTAGCGCGCCGTTGCTGATGTAAGGATGCATCTTCGCTTAGCGCGGAGGTGTACGCCCGCGATATCGCGTTACGCGTGTCTGTGGCAATCGCGCCCGATGCGCGAAGCGAACAAGGGCGGTGAGCAGATTGCTATTTGCAGGGGCGTGCAAGGCAGGGCTCGGCGCACCGCGCTGAGCGGGGTTTGGCAGGGATGCCAAACCCCTGCCTTTCAGCACGGAGCAGGACAGCGAAAGAGCTGAAAGCCTTGCCCGCAGCCGCCAGGGATCGAACGCATGCGTTCGACGGGCGTCCAGGGACGGACGCCCAGGGCTTGCGCGAAGCCGGAAAGCGCTAGCGCAATGGATTGACGGCGGCCCGGCAAATAGCAGTCTGCTCACAGTCACCGCTCACATTTGCTCTCGACACGTTCCTCGCCACAAAACAGTGCGCCTCGATGCATTAAGTTTCATGACAGGGCATCGACTTGTATTCGATCAAACTAAATTTGCAAAGTGCCTTCTCCGCTCTTGATTTTTCATTGACTTCAACTCTTCCTTCGTAATATTTTAAAGGCGCTTCAAGTCGACTCGCAAGAACGAACAACAATCGATGGCAAGGGACCTAGACGCCTAAAAAGGAC
>PLET01000089.1 GCA_003137095.1 Gammaproteobacteria bacterium | reverse complement strand
GCTAGTAGCGTCCGGTCACCACGCCCCAGGGCCGGCCTGGGGTTTTGATCTTGGTCACCAGCCGGAAGGTGCGAACGTCGATGACGCTGACGTCGTCCGATGGACCATTCGCGGTGTACAGCCGCTTTCCGTCCGGACTCAGGGCGATGCCCCAGGGGCGATCGCCCACCTCGAGCGAGCCCTTGATGGCGAGGCTCGCGGTGTCGACGGCTTCGACCGTCCGGCCGCGGCCGGTGGTGACGTACATCGTACGCCCGTCGCGGCTCAGCACCACGCCCATGGGCTTGGCATTGCGGCCGGGAAAGCTCACGGTTGCGATCTGCGTATGCGACTTCGCGTCGAAGACCACCAGATTGGCGCCATCCTCGCTGGTGACGTACACGCGCGCACCGTCCGCGGAGAACACCACGCCGCGGGTGCGCAGTCCCACCGGCCGGGTGGCGAGCACGCGGAAGGTCCGGGCATCGAGCGCGGACACCGTACCGGCGGTTTCGGAAGTGACATAGGCCTCGCGTCCGTCGGGACTGACCGCCACGCCCTCGGGCTCGGCACCCACCGACGCCTGGCCGAGGGTGCGGCCGCTGGCGGCATCCATCACCAGCGCGAGCCCCGTGTCTTCGCTCGCGACGTACAGCCGCCGTCCGTCCGGCGAGAGCGCGAGCTGCTCGGGATCCGACACCCCGCGCAAGACGCGGCGCAGCGTCAGGGTCTTCACGTCCACCACGCCGATGCCGTCTGCGGTCTTGTCGGGCGGGGGCAGCGTCTTTTCATCGACCCCGGGCCCCGCCACCGGCGAGCCGCTCAGGGCCACATAGATCTCCCGGCCGTCGGGTGACAGCCTGAGGCCCCGCGGGCGCTTGCCGAGCGGGACGTTCTGGATGACTTGATCGGTTTCACCGTCGATGACCATGAGCACGCCGCCGAATTCGGCGGTGACATAGACGTGGTGGGGGGCGACGCGGTCGACGGCCACAGCATCGACGGCCGCCGCGTCGCCGGCGCCGGCAGAGGCGCTCGCCATGGCCACCAGCGCCGCCAGCGCGACCGCCATCAAGGCCGCGCGACCCGTGAGCGTGTTCATGGGCGACAGATTAACGCTCGCGCAGCAGCGCCGCCAATTCCCGCAAGCCCCGGTCGGCCTCGGCTTCGCCGGCGTGGCTGAAGTTCAGCCGCAGCCTGCCGGAACATTCCGGCAGCTGCGGATAAAACGGTTCGCCCGGCATGAAGGCCACGCCGCGCTCCATGGCCGCGTGCAGGAGCTCCCGCGTATCCACCGGCCGGTTCAGGGTGAGCCAGAAGAACAAGCCCCCGGGCGGCAAGTCCCAAGTGGCGATCCCCGTCAGGTGCCGCTCGAGCGCCTGCGCGAATGCGTCGCGCTTGCGACGGTAGCTTGCCACCACGCCGGCGAGCCGGGCGGGGCGCTGTTCATCGTTGAGCGCCTCGAGCACCAGCCATTGGCTGATGCGGCTGCTGTGCAGGTCCGCGGCCTGCTTGAGCCGCACCAGATGCGGCATGAGATCGGCCGAGGCCGCGAGAAACCCCAGCCGCAACCCGGGCGCCAGGGTCTTGGAGAATGAACCCTGGTAGACATAGGAGGCGCGCTTCAACCGGGCGCACACCGGCGAGCGGTCGCAGCTCTCATACACCAGATCGCGATACGGGTCATCTTCGTACAGGATCACTCCGTGCGCATCGCAGGCGGCCGCCAGCGCGTCGCGATCCGCGGCCGGATAGCACCGGCCGGTGGGATTTTGAAAGGTCGGCGTGGCATACGCCAGCACCGGCGGCCGTGCCGCCCAGTCGGCGCCCGCGCGCTGCGGTTCGAAGGTGTGAAATTGCGCCCCGAAGAAGCGGAACGCCTCCAGCGCCGCGAGATAAGTCGGTGATTCCACCGCCACCGCGGTGCCGGGATCGACGCACAGTTTGGCGACCAGATCGATGCCCTGCTGCGATCCGGAAAGAATCAACACCTGGTCGGAGGAAACCGGCAGGCCGAGCGCCTGAAGATTGCGCGCCACCCGGTCCCGCAAGGCGGGCTCGCCCTCAACCGCGCCGTATTGCAGCATGCCCGGCGGCATGCCCTCGAGGCTCAGCACGGGGAAGGTCTCCGCCGCGGGCAATCCACCCGCGAACGACACCATGCCCTGGCGGTCGATCACCGACAGGATCTCCCGGACCGGCGAGGCGCGCAGGTCCGCCACGCGTGCGGACAATCGGAGGTTCCTGGTATGCATTTGCATGGCGTTCACCGCTGGCGACCAGTCAATATCCTTGACATATCGACACGCTACCCGCGCCGTCATATCATGTCAATGAGGTTGACGTATATGTCCGCTAACGACGAGCAGCTGCGCGAGGCGATCGAGCTCTTTTATTTTGCGTACCGCGCGTTCACCGGCGGCCCGGACGGCATCCTCGCCGTGCGGCGCCTGGGCCGCGTCCATCACCGCATCCTGTATTTCGTCGGCCGCAATCCGCGCCTGGCAGTGCAGGACCTGCTCGGCATTCTCGCCGTCTCCAAGCAGGCACTGAACGCACCGCTGCGCCGGCTCCAGGCACAGGGCCTGATCGCGGCGCAAGCCGATGAGCGCGACCGGCGCATCAAGCGTCTGTCGTTGACGCCGGCCGGCCGGCGGCTCGAAGCGCAGCTCACCGGCACCCAGATGCGCCGGCTAGCCGCCGTGTTCGCGGCGCAAGGCGAGCGGAGCGAAGCCGCGTGGAGGTCGGTCATGCGGGCGATGACGCGGCCGCGTAAATGACGCGGCGTTCACCCGGTCATTCCACCGCGGCTTTGGCTATCAAGACGGCATTCGTGCCGCCAAATGCAAAGGAATTCGACATCACCGCCCTCAGTGGTACGCCATTGCGGGCGCGGCCGGCGACGTAGTCGAGATCACATGCGTCGTCCGGCACATCCAGGTGCATGGTCGGTGGCACGATGCCGCGCTCGAGGCTGACGACCGATATCAGGAATTCGAGCGCGCCGGCCGCGCCGAGCAAATGACCGTGCATGGATTTTGTTGAACTCACGGGCAGCGTGTAGGCACGCGGCCCGAACACGTCCTTGATCGCCGCCGTTTCCACCGCGTCATTCTGCAGCGTGCCGGTGCCGTGCGCATTGACGTAGTCGATCTGGTCCGGGTGCAACGCAGCCGATCGGAGTGCCGCACGCATCGCCGCGGTCTGTCCCTCGGCGGTGGGTCGCGTGATATGGGTGACGTCGCTGGTCAGTCCGTAGCCGGAGAGCTCCGCGCGGATCCTGGCGCCGCGCGCGACGGCATGCGACCACTCTTCGAGGACGAGAAACGCCGCGCCTTCTGCCAGCACCAGACCGGTCCGCGAGCGCGCAAACGGGCGACAGGACGCCGCGGGGTCGATGGGATCCTCTGCCGCCAGGGTACGCATGGCTTCCCATGCGCGCAGCACCCCGAAGGTCAAGGGTGCCTCGGTGCCCCCGGCCAGCATGACATCGACGTCGCCCGAGCGGATTCTTTGCGCCGCCTCGCCCAGGGCGACCGCAGAGGACGAGCAGGCGGTCGAATACGTGAGATTCGGTCCGGTGATCCCGTGGTCGATGCCGATCCAGGAAGCGGCGGCGTTGTTCATCGCCGCGAGCACGCTGAAAGGCTGCACCCGTTCCGAGCGCTCGGCGTAGACCGTGTAATAGCCGTCGTCAGTCGTTTGTGCGCCGCCGATGCTCGTGCCAACGGCCACCCCGCAACGCTCGCGCGGGCCTCCGGCGAAATCGAGCCGCGCATCGGCGATTGCCTGCGACACCGCCACCAGGGCGAATTGGCTGACCCGGTCGAGCATTCTGATCCGTGGGCCGGGGAAATACCTCGGGGCATCGAATTCCACCGGCGCGCCGATCGCAGCAGGCAGGCGTTCGACGCGAGCCGGCGTCAATCGACGCACGCCAGAGCGGCCGTTGACGAGATTGCCGAATAATTCATCGACGCTATTGCCAAGCGGCGCCACGACTCCGAGTCCGGTGATGGCGACCCGCCGCGGCGTCATAGCGGGGCGTGCATCTTGGGTGTCGACGCGGCGGCGGACGGCGGCGCGGCGGCCAGGAGTCCATCGATGTAGACAACCACGTCGTTGACCGTGACGAGATTGGTCGGCGTATCGCCGGTGATCTTGACCGCGAATTTGTCCTCGATCTTGAACATCAGCTCGAGCAGGCTGAGTGAATCCATGTTGAGCGAGGCCAGCAACGTCCCGGGCGCCAGTTGTTCGCGCTCGAGATCGTAATCGCGGACCAGGATGTTCTGCAGGGTATGGAGCGTGGTCATGGCGTCTCCTCGATGAATGTCGGATTTTGGGATGATTCGCTGGCTTTGCCGGCCCAGCCGGCCGCATGTGTCAACAGCGTGGGCCAGCGGCGCAGCACCCCCAGCGCGGGTCGTGCCAGCGCCGGACGCATCGCCACCTGCGCATATAGCGCCGCGAGCCGCAAGCGCGGCGCGAAGGCGGCGCGCCAAGCGGCCTGGTACACGACCTGCTGGTGCAGGGCAGCGGCCACGTCGATCGGCGCGCAACGCCGTTGCGTGAGCATATCCACGAGCAGCGCCGATGACTGCAACGCCATGCTGATCCCCTCGCCGATCAGCGGATGGCTCTCGCCGGCGGCGTTGCCGACCGGCATCACGCCGGCGGGGTACTGCAATCGGACTCCGGGACGCAGCGGGCCCACGGTGAGCCAGCGGCCGTCGCGCGTGGCGCTGCCCAAGGCGTCGCGCACGCCGCTGCAAGATTCGCGCAGGAACGCCTCGACGGCACTGCCCACCGGCACGCCGCGGTGCCGGGCGCGAAGCCGCTGCAGCGCGTCGCGGCGCAGGCAGCAGGCGATGGTGGTGCGGCCGTGGTCGGACACGACCATGCCGCCGTAGCCGCCGTCGAGCGCCAGCACCGGCAAGAAGCCGGGTGCGAGACCCGTGTGGTGAAAAGTGGCCTTGAAGGCGAACAGGTCCGCAGCGCGCGGCGAGGTGCGAGGCGATCGGCGCGTCCCAAAAGCGGGTCCGTTTTCCCAGGAGCCGTGCGCGTCGATGATGAGTGAGGCCGTGAGCACGCGCGCTGCGGCGCGCGGGTTGGCAGCGCGGTCCGCGCCCGTTGCAACCCCGATGATGTCGCACTCGAATTGCCCGGCCGTGCCGCTCAACGCGCGCACTTTCGCCGGTTGCAGGACCCGCACGCCGGTTGCGAGCGCCCGCTCGAGCAACAGCGCATCGAACCGGTCGCGGCCCAGGGCCCTGCCATAGGCGCGGCCGAGTTCCGGGGAACTGGGCAGATCCGCACGGATCGTGGAGCCGGTCATCATCCAGCCGACCTGCCGCAGTTCGGCACCGGCCAGCCGCCTGAATTCGGGTCCGATCCCGAGTCTGTCGATGAGGGCCAGGTTACCGGCGCCGATGCATTCGCCGCAGACTTTTTGCCGCGGGTAGCGGTGTTGCTCGACCAGCACCACGCGCCACCCGGCCGTCGCCAGCAGGATGGCCGCGCAGGCACCTGCGGGGCCGGCGCCGATGACGAGCATGTCCGCATCAACGGTCACGGTTGCCCGCCCGCTTGCGCGCTCGCGCGCACCGCGGTGAAGCGATGCGTGAAGGGTGGCGCCCAAGTCTCCCGGGTGCTCCAATCGCCGCGGGCACGGGGCCAGATCGCCGACAACTCCTGACCGACGAAGCCGGCCTCGACGCTGGTGATGGCGTCGGCTCGCGTCACCGCGTTGGCCCCCAGCATGCCGACCAGCCGCGAGCCCAGTTTGGCGGCGATGTCCCTGCGCGGCTCGCAGGCGACGAACGCATTCGAACACGAGGCAATGGCCGCCATGAGTGAGCCGAGGGCTTCGGCATCGAAGTGATGCAGGAACAGCGTGGTGACGCACAAATCGTAGCGTTGCGGATGGCGTTCCTGCGCCCAGGCAAGTGCGTCCATCCGCAGCACGCGCAAATTCCATCCAAGCTCGCGGTAGCCATCGCGCGTGCGGGGGGTGAGCAGATCATGCAGGTCCAACACCGTCAGACTCACACCAGGCCAGCGCGGCCGCAGCGTTCGCGCGAGTCGCAGCAGAACGGTACCGTCGCCCGCGCCAAGCTCGAGAATATGGGTGGGCGGCCGCGCCAGCCGACACTTGTCGATGGCGCGGCGCAGGATCGACAGGGTGCCCATCGCGCGGTGCACGCGTTGCAGGTCACGGCGTGAGCGGACTGCGCGCGTATCGGTGGGCGCGAGGACGTCCAGCAGTTCGGGCAGCACGAGTCGGCGATTGCGCACCATCATGGGATTACTCGACCGCGAGCAACGCTCCGTGGCATGTGAAGCCTGCGCCAAACGAGGACATCCACCACCAACCGCCGGGAGCCGCGTCCGCAAGGGCCGCGTCCAGCACGAAATACACGAAGGCGCTGCTCAAATTGCCGTATTGGCGCAGCGCCTCACGGCTGTAGCGCAGCGAGTCCGGATCGAGTTGCAATCGCTGCGCGAGTGCCAGCAGTACATCGCGCCCGCCGGCGTGAAACATCCAGCCGTTGACCGAACTGCGGTCGAGAGTGAGCTTCGACAAGGCATCCTCGAGCACGGTTTCGGCGTGCTCCGCGGCGAGCTTCGGCACCTGGCGGGTGAGCACGTTGCGCAACAACCCGGTGCGGTGTTCAAAGCGCAAGGATTCGCGCTCCTTGGGATTCGTCAAGGACGCCGTGGCCCGCCACTCGATCCGGCGCCGGTCGGACATCGGCTCACGAGATAGCACCGCCGCACCGGCGCCGTCGCCAAAGAGACAGGCGCTGATGAGCACACCGGGGTCGTCGTCCAGATACATCGCCGCGCTGCAGATCTCCACGCAAATCGACAGCACGTGTTCACACTGGCGGGAGTCCAGCATCGCATTGGCGACCTGCCAATTGGGCAGTGCTCCGGCACAGCCTTGGCCCACCAGGTCAAAAGCCAGGGCGTCGGTGGGCAATCCAAGTCCCTCGATGACGTAACCGCTCAGGCCGGGACATAGGTAACCCGTGCAGGTCGAGACGATCACCGCACCGATGTCGTCCGGCGCGAGCCCCGCCCGAACGAGGGCGGTACGGCCGGCCGCTGCGGCAAGACGGGGCGCATGGGTGGAAAATCGTCCATGGAGCGTATCCGGATCAATGGCAAACACCTCGTTGAGCGAGTCAACCGCCAAACAACGCTCCTCGATGCCGTTGTCGCGACGCAGTACCGATTGTGCGATGACATGGGCACGCGTCCCCAGACGGTTGAACCATTGCGATGCGCCGAATGCGGCCCAGCAGTCGGCTTTGGTATACCGCTGAGACGGAACCGCCGTGCCGATTGAATTGAGAAACATGCCTGAGTTTCCGGGCCTCGCGCGCCGACTGTCCGTGCGGTGGCGTACATTGCTAAAATGGCGCCATGGAACTCACCCTGATCGGCCGCTGCTTGTGCGGCCATGTGCAATACCGCTGCGGCGCGCCGCTGGCGCCCGCCACTTTCTGCCACTGCGAATCCTGCCGGCGAGCGGCCGGTGCGCATGTGGTGGCCTGGGTCACGGTGAGCGCCGACACCCTGGTGTTCACGGCGGCGAAACCGGTGGAATTCAATTCCTCGCGCCGGGTGTTCCGCTCCTTCTGTGCGCGCTGCGGCACCGGACTCACCTACCGTCGCGAGGAGCGCGCCGCCGAAGTCGACATCAGCGTCTCGAGCCTGGAGCGGCCGGCGGATATCGTGCCCATCGATCACATCTACATGGAGGACGCGCTGCCCTGGGACCGGCCCGGCGAGGGTCTGCCGCAGTATCCCAAGACCCGCCCGGTGGATTGAGGTGGCGGCCTGGACGGCGCTGTTGCGTGGAATCAATGTGGGCGGCCACCGGCTGCTGCCGATGAAGGAACTCATCACGCTGCTCGAAGGCGCCGGATTCACGAAGGTTCGCAGCTACCTGCAAAGCGGCAACATCGTGTTTCGCAGCCCGAGGAGCACGGCGGCGCCGGCCCTGGGCAACCGCATCGGCAGGCTGGTCAAGGACGCCAAGGGCTTCGAGCCCGCGGTATGGGTGCTGAGCCTGGCGGAGTTGAGCGCCGCGGTGGCCGCCAACCCGTTCCCCGAGGCCGACGCGGATCCGAAGTCGCTGCACCTGTATTTTCTGTCCGAGTCCCCGGCCTCCGCGGATGTCGAGGATCTGCACCGGTTGAAACGCGGCAAGGAATCCTTCAAGCTCAAGGAGCGGGTGTTCTATTTGTACACGCCGGGCGGCTTTGCCGGCTCCAAGCTCGCGGCCCAGGCGGAGCGACTGCTTGGCGACAGTGCCACGGCGCGCAATTGGCGTACGGTCAACAGGCTGCTCGAGATGGCACAGGATCTTTAGAACTCGCGCGCGCATGCTGCACGTGCGCGAACAGCCGGGTGCAGTCCACCAAACAAGCGTCACGCGGCAATTCCGGTACACTGCCGGCAGCCCGCCGGTCCTTGGGGGATTACCGGGGCGGTGGGCGCTGCATCAAAAACAACCAAACCCTTCCGGGAGGAAAATTCATGTTTATCAAGCAGTGCATCGCCGCGTCCGCGGCCATTGTCGGTCTCGCCTTGTCGAGCGTCGTGCTCGCCGATGACCACCCGTACACCGAAGGACCGGTGGTCAATGTCGCCTATATCCGCACCGATTACGGCAAGACCGAGGAATATCTCAAGTATCTCGCCACCACGTGGAAGGCCGAGCAGGAAGCGGCCAAGAAGGCCGGCTATATCCTCAGTTATCGCGTGATCATGGTCGAGCCGCGCACCGAAAATGACCCGGATATCTATCTGGTGATCAATTACAAGAATTGGGCCGCGATGGACGAACAGCAGGCCCGCGAAGAGGCCATTCTGAAACAGGTGGAAGGCAGCCTGACCGCGAGCGACACTGCGGCGGTCGAGCGCTACAAGATCCGCCGTGTGCTGGGGTCGTGGACCGGCCGGGAAATCGATCTGAAATAACGACGGGTTCGACGAGCCCGCCAAGGTCTCATTCGCGCAGGCGTTTGAGACCTTTTTTTCAGCGTTCGGCACCCGTGGGATCAGGTCCGGGGATGCGTCGTCCGGTGCTCATCGTGCAGTCCAACGACTTCAATGAAAGCGCGATTCGCACCACGATCTGCGCCGTTGCGTTGAAGCCGGCGTCAGATTGGTGTTGGGGCTCTGAGTCCACCAATGCCGCAAAGCAGCAACGCCAGGGCGGCGGCCCCTTCGGCTCCGCTGCGATTTTGCAATATCATCAACACTCCTTGTTGCCAGCGAGACCCCTATGATCCCGACGATCCCGACATTTCAGCAATACGCATCCGAACTCAAAGCCCAGGGCTACGATGAGGTCATCGAGCGCGATTGGGCCCCCGACACCGTCGTCGACACCCACGAGCACGACTTCACGGCCAAGGCGCTCGTGGTGCGCGGCGAAATGTGGCTCACCAAGGGCCAGCACACCGAGCATATACCGGCGGGCGGCACCTTCGAACTGAACGCCCGGCAGCCGCACTCCGAGCGCTATGGCAAGAACGGCGCCACCTACTGGGTGGCGCGGCGCAAGTCCCCATAGTCCAACGTCAATCCCGTCAGCGAAACAGCAGCGGCGCGAACTGCACCAGATCGTGGCGCCAATTGAACCAGGTGTGTCCGCCGCTGCTCTCCTGCGACGCGTAGCGCAGCCCATGGTGATCGAACAGCTGCAGCATCGCGAGCGAATTCGGCCGGGCGATGTCGGTGCTGCCATAGGCCACCCACAATAGCTTCAGGCGCGTGCGGTCGGCATCCAGATCGGCGCCGTGGCGGCTGGCGAATTCCCCGATCACCGCCGGGAACCAGCCGGTGCTGAACAGTCCGAGGTAGCCGAACTCATCGGCATGCGTCAAGCCGATGTTGGCGGCCTGCACCCCACCCATCGACAGCCCCGCGAGCGCGCGGCCGTTGGCGTTGGCCACCACGCGGTAGCTGCGCTCCACCAGCGGAATGATGTCGCGCAGCAGATCGCGGGTGAACGGATCATCGTTGGCGTCGGCGCTAAGTCCCGGCCGTGCGCCGGGTTTGCCGTCGACCTCGGGCACATGGCCGTTCGGCATCACGATGATCATGGGCTTCGCCCGGCCCGCGGCGATCAGATTGTCGAGGATGAAGCCGGCGCGGCCGACGGTGCTCCAGGAGGCATCCGAATCGCCGCCGCCGTGCAGCAGGTACAACACCGGGTACCGTGCGCCGCCGCGCTCGTAGCCGGGCGGCGTGTAGATGGTCATGCGCCGCGGGCCGCCGAAGGTGCTCGAGGCGTAGTACACCGCCGCCACGGCGCCGTGCGGCACCGGCTGGATGTCCTCGAAGGCGCCCGCCGCGCCGCCGACGTGCACCAGGCTCTGCACCGAATTCAAGGTGGGCGAGACCTGGGTGTTGCGCGGATCGATCACCCGGGCGCCGTCCACGTCGAACACATAGCGATAGGTCCCGGGCGCCAGCGCTGCCGTGGTGACGGACCAGATACCGCTGCCATCCTGGGTGAGCGCGAGGGCGGCACCGTTTTCGATCAGATCGCCATGCACGCTCACCGCGGCGGCCTTCGGCGCATACAGCCGCAGGGTCACGCTGCCGTCGGCGCCCACCTGCGGGGAGACCATCAAATCCTGGGGTGTGGGCGCCGGCACGGTGATGCCCGGCGCCAGGGTGATGGACGCCGGCGCCGGCTGCGCCGGCACGACACGGGCGCCGCCCAGCAGCGCGGTGAGCATCAGAATCATCGGTCGCACCCGAATCATCGGACGCATCCGGTTCATCGAACGTAATGGCTGCATCGATCGGCTCCTTGTAGTTCATACCGACCGCGAGCCGGACCGCGGTCCGAGATAGAAGTACACGCAGGCCGTCGCGGCGAGCGCCCAGGACGCGCCGACCAGGGCCGCCACCCGGAACGCCGCGATGAATTGCAGCGAGTCGCCGCGGGCGAACACGAACCCAAGCAGCGAGGTGGCGATCAATCCGGCGATGCGCGCCACCGCGCTGTTGCTCCCCGCCGCGATGCCCACGTGCTCGGCATCCACCGACTCCATGATGCCGGTGGTCAGGGGTGCCACACAAGCGCACAGGCCAAGGGCGATCAGCAGCGTGGGCGGAAACACATCGGCCCAATAGCTCAGCCCCGGGCCGATGCGCGCGGCGAACAGCGCAAAGCCTGCGGCGGCCAGCAAGGAGCCGAGCAGCAGGGGCGTGCGCGCGCCGTGCCGTGACGCCCAACGCCCCATCGAACGCGAACCGAGTCCGATCAGCGTGGGGATGGGCAGCAAGGCCGCGCCCCCGGCCACCGCCGACCAGCGCTCCATCTTGATCAGCAAAAAGGGCACCAGCACCACCAGACCGCCCAAGCTGCCCCACAAGAAGAAGGTGTACAGCGACAGACCGACGAAGGCCGGCGAGGCGAACATCACGAGCGGCATGAGCGCATGATCCTGCAGGCGCCGCTCGTTCCACACGAACGCCACGAGCAACAGCACCCCCACCGCCGCGGCGCTCCACAGCGACAATCCCGCGGTGCCCCGGCCCGAGGATTGGGTCAGCGACCAGGTGACGAGCCCCAGGCCGAAGGTCGCGAGCAAGGCGCCGGTGGTGTCGAGCGCCGCGGCATGTTCGCGATCGGTGTTCTCCGCCACGTAGTAAAAGGCCAGATAGCCGCAGGCGAGTGCCAGCGGCACATTGACGAAGAAGATGGCGCGCCAGCCGGCCTCGTCGACCAGCCAGCCGCCGATGACCGGCCCCGCCACCCCGCCGAGGGCGCCGGCCGCCGACCAGATGCCCACCGCACGACCGCGCGCCTCACCCTGAAACTGGCTGCCGAGAATGGCCAGGCTGTTGGGCATGAGCAGCGCCGCCCCCAAGCCCTGCAGGCCGCGGCCCGCCAGCAGCCAGGAAAACGCCGGCGCCCCCGCGCACAGCACGGAGGCCACCGTGAAGGTCACCAGTCCGATGAGAAAGTAGCGGCGCCGGCCGAAGCGGTCGCCCAGGCCCCCGCCGAGCAGGATCAGGGCGCTGAGCGGCAGCAGGTAAACGGTGATCGCCCAGGGCAGCGTCGAGGCATCGGCATGCAGCCCCGTCGCCAGCGCCGGCAGGGCGACGTTGACCACGGAGCTGTCGATGAAGGCGAGGCTCGAGCCGAGGATGGTGGCGGCCAGGGTGGCGCGGGGATGCGCAATGGACATCTGGGGGTTATTGTTTCACGTCAAATCTCTTCTGGGAATCTTCTTCTGGTCACGGGAGGCCCGATGTCCACGATCACCTACGCCGTCTGGGCGCTCGCCGCCGGCGCGCTGATTCCGCTCATGGCCATCTTGAACGGCGGCCTGGCGCGCGCCCTCGGCGGCTCGATCCAGGCCAGCCTGATGCTGTTCGCCACCGGCTTCGTCGCCTGCCTGGTGCTGGCCATCGTGACCAGCGCGCGACCGCCCGCGCTTCCCATCCTCGCCCGCATTCCGGTCCAGCAATTCGCCGGCGGCCTCATCGTCGCCGCGCTGCGCCAGATGCTCGCCTGATCACGTGTATCCGTTTGCCGGCATTGCCGGCTGTACGGTACACTACCGTACATGTGTCCACAGGAGTACGCCGATGCCCGCCACAGCACGCCTCGATTTGCGCTTGTCGGCCCGCGATCGGGAGCGAATCGATCGCGCCGCGGCCCTGGCCGGTCTGCCTCTCGCGGTCTTCGTGCGGACGGCGGCGCTGCGCGAGGCCGATAAAACGGTTTCGGCGGAAGCCCTGGCAACGTTGTCGCTCGCCGAATCCCGCCGATTCCTGGCCGCACTCGGCAGGCCGTTTGCGGCAAATACCGCACTGCGTCGCGCGATGAAAAGGGGTGACGCACTCGGCGTCTGATGTGGCATTCGAGGTACAGGAACTGGATGCGAAGAAGCACGACCGCGCCGGATTCGATTGTGGCGTAGCGGTACTCAATCGATATCTGACGGGGCTTGCGACACAGCACCGCGCCAAGGGCATCGCGACGACGTTCGTATTGGTCGATTCCGGTCAGCCCATCCGAATTCTGGGATACTACACGTTGAGTGCGGCCGCACTGTCGTTTGCGATTTTGACCGAGGCGGATCGCAAGGGGTTGCCTGCTTATCCCATCCCGGCGGTGCGCATCGGGCGCTTGGCGGGCGCAGCGTCGGCACGCGGACAGGGACTCGGTGAATTGCTCCTGCAGAACGCCATCAAACGAATATTGCAGGCGCGCAGCACACTGGGCGTGTACGCGGTCATTGTCGAGGCGAAAGACGATGCGGCTGCGGCGTTTTACCGAAAGTACGGCTTCCGCCTCTGCGATGCCCATACACGTCAACTCTATCTGCCTCTCGGCGCCGGATGAATAGGGGCGTTCGCGTGAACAGATCGCACCGGCGCTGCGGTATGCTTGCCCCCATGTTGCACTATCCGACGGCCATCCTGCTCGGCCTGCTGCTGATGCAGGGCTGCGCCACCGCACCGCGCGCCGCGGCCGGCGCCGTGCTCGCCGCCACCCCGCCCATGGGCTGGAACAGCTGGGATGCGTATGCCGAGACCGTGACCGAGGCCGACCTCAAGGCGAATGCCGATTGGATGGCGAAGAACCTGAAGGCCTCCGGTTGGACCTACATCGTGGTCGATGCCGGCTGGTACATCAGCAATCACACGATCGGCGTCATCAACTCCACCGACTCCAAGTTCAATCTCGACGACTACGGCCGCTACGTCCCCGCGGTCAACACCATACCCTCCGCCGCCGGCGGCCAGGGCTTCAAGCCGCTCGCCGACTACGTGCACTCGCTCGGATTGAAATTCGGCATTCACATCATGCGCGGCATTCCGAAGGAGGCCGTGCGCCGCAATCTGCCCATCGCCGGCACCGCCTATCACGCCGCCGATGCCGCCGACCTCACCGACGAATGCCCCTGGAATCCCTTCAATTATGGCCTCAACACCCACTCCCCCGCGGCGCAGGCGTACTACGATTCGCTCGCCGAGCAATACCGCGGCTGGGGCGTCGATTACCTGAAAATCGACTGCATCGCGAGCCATCCGTACAAGGGCGAGGAGATTCGCATGATCAGTTCGGCGCTGCGCAAGTCCGGCCGGCCGGTGGTGCTCAGCCTGTCCCCCGGTCCGGCGCCTCTCGACAAAGCGGCCGAACTCAGCGCCAACGCACAGATGTGGCGCATCTCCGATGATGTGTGGGACATCTGGTACGGCCAGACCCATTTTCCGCAGGGTCCCGGCAATCAATTCGCACCGGCTGCGGAGTGGGCGAAATATTCCGGTCCCGGCCACTGGCCCGACGCCGACATGCTGCCTATCGGGCGCCTGGAGCCGGCCGCCGGATATCTGCAGCCGCGCGCCTCGCGATTGAACCACGATGAACAGCGCACGCTGCTCACGCTGTGGTGCATGTTCCGCTCACCGCTCATCATGGGCGGCAATCTCACCCACATCGACGAGTGGACGAACGCCGCGCTCACCAATGGCGAATTGCTCGACGTCGATCAGCACGCGCGCGATGCGCATGCCGTGATCATGACGCCGGACAGCGCCGTGTGGGTGTCGACGCCGGCGCCGCGGGCGGGCGCGATGCCGCTGGGCGCGACGCGGCGCAGCCGCTATCTGGCGCTGTTCAATCTTCAGGCAACGCCGCGCACCCTGCACCACGCGTGGCAGGAATTGGGCCTCAGCGGCGCGCGCTACTCCCTGCGGGACCTGTGGGAACACCGCGATCTGCCGGCCGCCGACGCCGTCGAGGTCGCGCTGCCGCCGCATGGCTCGGTCATCTACCGGGTGGACCCCGCCAGATGACCACATCGCCGCCTTTCATCACGAAACCGACGGACTGCAACACGGTCACATCCGACAGCGGGTCGCCGGCAACCGCGATCAAATCGCCGAACCGGCCCACCGCAATGGCGCCGACGTCGGCGCGGCGGCCGAGCGCCTCGGCCGCCGTCACCGTGGCCGCCTGAATGGCCTGCATGGGCGACATGCCCCAGGCCACCATGGTGGCGAATTGCCGGGCGTTGAAGCCGTTCGGATAAACGCCGCCGTCGGTGCCGAAGATCATTTTCACGCCGGCCTTGAATGCNNGCCGTTCTTCTCGCCTTCGGCGAGAATGTAATCATCATCGTAGATGTCCATGGAGAAGTAGGTGCCGTGCTGCTTCGCCAGGGCGAAGGCCTCCTCGTCGGCCAGGCTCGCATGTTCGATGGTGTCGACGCCGGCGCGGATCGCATCCTTGATGCCGGCGGTGCCGTGCGCGTGCACGGCCACCTTCAGGCCGAGCATGTGGGCTTCCTCCACGATCGCCTGCATCTCCGCGAGGTCATACTGCTGGGCGCCCACCGAGTCGGTCTTGGAGAGCACGCCGCCGGTGCCGCAGAATTTGATGACCTCGGCGCCGTACTTGCGCAGCTTGCGCACCATGGCACGCAATTCCTCCGGGCCATTCGCGATCGCGGTGTCCGGCGTGGTGATGGACGGCGGAAAGCGCGTGTCGTCGCAATGTCCGCCGGTGGCGCCGATGGCGTAGGTCGCCGGCACGATGCGCGGNNCCGACCACGGTCCAGAAATTGTCGGTGAACTCGAGCTTGCGATAGCCGCTGTAGCGCGGGTCGCTGGTCAGATGCACGTGCATGTCGATCAGACCGGGCAGCAGCGTCATCCCCGGCAGCTCGATGCGCCGCGCTCCGGCGGGGACCGGCGAGCCTTGGCCCGCCACCGCGCTGATGCGTCCGTCGGTGATCGTGATCTGCGGCCGCTCGATGACCCGGCCGGCGATCACATCCAGCATCCGGTCCGCGCTCACGACCACCGTATCGGCCGCCGCGTGGTTTGCCACGACCAGGAATCCCGCGGCCAAGATCGCCATATTTCGCACGAACCGCTCCCGGTTGTTTGCCTGCTGCCAGTCTATCATCTGGCCACCCCGGTCCTCTTGCGAGGATGACCCCCGCTGCGGCACTTCGTGCACGGGCAGGTCGATGATACGCTTCGGCCATGAAGAGCTTCATCGACGGCATGCCCAAGGCCGAACTGCACGTGCATCTGGAGGGCACCCTGGAACCGGACCTGAGCTTCGCGCTGGCGCGCAAGAACGGGGTCACCCTGCCCTACGACTCGCCCGAGGCGCTGCTGCGCGCTTATGATTTTGACGACCTGCCCTCCTTCCTCGCCGTGTACTACAAGGCCATGGCCGTGCTGCGCGGCGAGGAGGATTTCTTCGAGCTCACCTGGCGCTATTTGCAGAAGGCGAGGCAGCAGAACATCGTTTACGCGGAGATGTTCTTCGACCCGCAGGCCCACACCGCGCGCGGCGTCGCCTTCGACGCCGTCATCCGCGGCATCCGCCGCGCCCAGGAAAAGGCCGCGGCCGAGCTCGGCGTCGAGACCCAGCTCATCCTGTGCTTTCTGCGCGACCTGAGCGCCGACTCCGCCATGCAGACGCTGCACCAGGCGCTGCCCTACAAGCATTGGCTGATCGGCGTCGGCCTGGACTCCGACGAGAAGAACAATCCGCCGCTGAAGTTTGCCGCGGTGTTCGCCGCGGCGCGGCGCGAGGGCTTGAAGCTCACCATGCACTGCGACGTGAATCAGGCCAACTCCCGGGAGCACATCCGCCAGGTGCTCGAGGACATCCGCGTGGACCGCATCGACCACGGCGTGAACTGCCTCGAGGATTTGGCACTGTGCGCCACCATCCGCGAGCGCGGCCTCGGCCTCACCGTCTGTCCGGTCTCCAACCGCATTTGCGTCCAGGATCTCACGGCCACGCAGCTGCGCCGGATGCTCGAGCTCGGCCTACGTGCCACGGTCAATTCGGACGATCCGGCCTATTTTCGCGCCTATCTGAACGAGAACCTCCATGCTCTGCACGAAGACGGCGGACTGTCGATGCCGGAGATCGTGGAACTGGTCAAAAACGCCTTTCAGGTCGCCTGGCTCGATGCGCCGCGCCGCGCCGGGTATCTCGAGCAGCTGCAACGGCATGTCGACCAGGCGATGCCCACCGCGCCGGCGGCTTGAGCGCCGGCGACTTGTGATTCCGCGACTCGAGCTGCCGCGACTTGCGTTTCCGCGACTCGAGCTCCCGCGACACGATCTGTTGAACTCCTGCGACCCCCCGTGATTTCGAGGCGCGATCTTCTCCAGTATTCCGGCCTCGCCGCACTGGCGGCGTCATGGCCGGCGTTCGGCCAAGAGCCGCCCGCACCCGATTTTCGGATCGACATCGCGCCGCTCACGCTCGATCTGTCGCCGCGCCACCGCCTGAAGACCACCGCCTACAACGGCCAGGTCCCCGGTGCGCTGCTGCGCTTCAAGGAGAACCGGCCGGTCACCATCGAGGTGACCAATCGCACCGACCGCCCGGAGGTGGTGCATTGGCACGGCCTGTTTCTGCCGCCGGAGGTCGACGGCGCAGTGGAGGAAGGCACGCCGCCCATCCCCGCCGGCTCGAGCGCGCGCTACACCTTCACACCGCGCCCGGCCGGCTTTCGCTGGTATCACACGCACACCATGGCGATGAACGATTTCACACGCGGGCAGTACAGCGGGCAGCACGGATTTCTGATGATCGAACCGGCCGCCGAGCCGGCGCGCTACGATCAGGAGTTTTTTCTCGCGCTGCATGATTGGGACGGCTACCTGCTCGCGAGCGGCGACGGCGCCATGAATCCGGGCTACGCGGTCGCGACCATCAACGGCCGGGCCATGGGCTCCGGCGAGCCGCTGCGCGTCAGGCAGGGCCAGCGCATACTGCTGCACATCCTCAATTCCAGCCCCACCGAGGTGCACTGGATTGCGCTCGCCGGCCATGATCTGCGCGTGGTGGCGCTCGACGGCAATCCCGTGCCCACGCCGCGCCCGGTGCCCATGCTGCGACTTGCGCCCGCCGAGCGCGTCTGCGCGGTGGTGGAGATGAACAATCCGGGTGTCTGGGTGCTCGGCGAGGTTCGCCGGCACGTGCAGGCGCTCGGCATGGCGGTGGCGCTCGAATATGAGGATCGCCGCGGCCCCGCCCGCTGGGAACAGCCCTCCGATCTCATCTGGAACTACGAGCAATTCACCGGCGCGAAGCCCACCCTTCCCGAGGACCCTCCCGTTATCGTGCCGCTGGTGATCGAATCGAAATTCCGCGGCCACGGCGCCATGGAGGCCTGGACCCTCAACGGCAAATCCTACCCCGAGGCCGCCATCGCACCGCTCGAGCGCGGTCGGCGCTACCGGCTGCAGTTCGTGAATCGATCCATGGACGACCATCCGCTGCATCTGCACCGCCACAGCTTCGAGCTTCGAAACCTCGGGGCGCCGCAGGACATCCACGGCATCCTCAAAGATGTGGTTCTGGTCCCGGCGCTAGGCCGTGCAGAGGTCGAGTTCGCGGCCGACCACCCCGGCGCCACGCTGTTTCACTGCCATCAGCAAAACCACATGGACCTCGGCTTCATGATGGTGATCAACTATGCCTGAGCGTGCGGCCCACCCCCGGTACCGGCGGCTCATGGTGCTGCTTGCGCTGCTGTGCCTGCCGTATCTCGCACGCGCCCAGGCCAATTACGAGATCCAGGTCTACGGTGCCGAGACGGTGCCGCCGCAGACCTTGATGGTCGAACTGCATTCGAACTTCACCGCACAGGGTCAGCAGGCAACCATCGACGGCGTCTACCCGACGTACCATCAGGAACACGAGACCGTCGAGCTCACTGAGGGCCTCAACGACTGGTCGGAGGTCGGCTTCTACATCTTCACCAGCGAGCAGGATGGCCACGGCGCGCAGTGGGTGGGGGACCACATCCGCCCGCGCGTGCGCGTGCCGGATTCCTGGGGATGGCCGGTGGGCGTGAGCCTGTCCACCGAGATCGGCTACCAGCGCTCCGAATACTCGACCGACACCTGGACCTGGGAGATTCGCCCCATCATCGACAAGAGCATCGGACGCTGGTATTTCGCGGTCAACCCCGCGCTCGAGCGCACCTTGCACGGCCCGGACGTCAATCAAGGCCTCGGCTTCGCGCCGAGCGCCAAGATCGGCTACGACTTCACGCGGGTGGTGAGCGCCGGCATCGAGTGGTATGCGGATTATGGGGCCATCGGCAACATCGCTCCGGCGCGCAACCAGCAGCAACAATACTTCATCGTCACCGACCTCAATGTATCGCCGCTTTGGGAGATCAACATCGGGGTGGGCGTCGGCGCCAGCTCCGCCACCGATCACCTGATCATCAAGGCCATTCTCGGCCGCCGCTTCGACTGGGGTAGGCACTCCGCGGTCGACTGAGACCGGTGACGGCTCCGGCTACTTGGCGCTCACGGTATATTGCTCGATCAATCCCTCCGGCGTGGACAGCACCGTGATATTGAGGCTCTGGTGGGCGAATGCCGCCTCGTACACGTGAATCGAAAATCCGCCGCGCTGGACGGAGCGTTGCAGCGTGAATTCCTGGGGTTCGCCGAGCGGCGCCAGACTGGTTTGAAAGTCCTCGAGCGCCTGCGGCGTGAAATAGCTGCGCGCATTGGGGGTCAGGCGCTGACCGTCGATCCGGCCACCCTGCAGCTGCTTGAACAAATCCCGGGCGCCGGCGGCCGCGGCCGCATCGGCGGGCGAATCCGCCGCCAGCAGCAGATCCGCGAGCGCGTCCGCGATCGCGCCGCTGGCGTCCGTGGCATCCTCGTTGGTCAGCACGACGATCGCAACACCGCTCTCCGGATAGAGCCGATTCTCGGCGGTGAACCCGCCGACCTCCCCGCCATGGCTCAATAGCCTTTTGCCCGACTTCAGCTCGACGTGCAATCCGAGCGCATAGGTCGTGCCGGCGCCATTGACCAGACGCACCTCGGTGGTCAATTCGCGAAAGCTGCGGTCGCTCAAGATCTCGTGGCGCATGAGCGCGATGTCCCAACGCGCGAGATCCGAGGCGGTCATGGCAAGTTCGCCGGCGGCAAACAGCCAGCCGCTGCCCTCCTTGGCGGCCGGGCGCGGCGGACCGAGCGCACGGCGCGTATAGCCGGTGGCGTCCGCGGCTGACAAGGGTGCGGCGTCGAAGTCGACCACGCTGGTCATCTGCAGGCGCTGGAAAATGCGCTGCTGCAGGAACGGGAACAGCGGCATGCCCGCGGCCCGCTCGACGATCAGGCCGGCGACCGTGTATCCCGTATTGCTGTAACGCCAGGCCGTGCCGGTCGGGAAATCCAGGGGCTGATTCGCCCAGCGGGCGACGATGTCCCGCGGCTGCGTGGGCTTCAGGAATTCCGGCGGATCATAATCCTGGGGCCAGTCGTCGCGGACGCCCGAGGTGTGCGACAGCAGCGAGCGGATGCTCACCGTGGCCGCCGGACCCATGCCCGGCACCCAGCGGCCGGCCGCATCGTCGATTGACAGCTTGCCGGCCTCCTGTAGGAGCAGCAGTGCGGTGGCGGTGAATTCCTTGCTGATGGAGCCCACCGCATAGCGCATAGCCGGCGTCGCCGCCCGCCGCGGCTCGATCTGCGCACTGCCATACGCCGCCGCGTACTCCAGGTTCGAATCGCGCACGATGGCGATCGACGCCGAGGGCACCGCGGTGCGCGCGAGCACCGTGTTGACGGCCGTATCGATGCGCGCCTGCAGCGGAATCTGCGCGGCGGCCGGCGCCTGCGCGGCNNGCCAGGGCCAGGGCGACGGTCACGGTTACGGTTACGGTCACACGCAGGGTCGGCGCGAGCGCTACGGCGCCGTGCGCGGCGTAAAGGTGAACTTCTGCCCGGCGATGATGGCCGCGTACATCAGTCCGCCCTTCGCAACCGTGAAAACCGCCATGCCGGCGAGGTAGCCGCCGCTTTTGAGGTTGGCATCGTTCTTTCCGCCGCTCGCGCCGGCCGAAGCACCCGTGGTGCCCGCGCTCGCGGAGGCGCCGGCGGTAATCGCCACCGCACTCGCTGCGGCGGAAAACTCGAAGGAGCCCGACTCGAATTCATCCAGTGCGCGCTGGTCCTCGAAGAAAATGATCTGGCTGAAGGCCTTGCCGCCCGCCTGGAAGCCCGCGCTGATCTGCGACATCGTGGTATCACCCACCAGTTTGTCGTGCACGTACACATGGCCCTTGCCGCGGGCTCCGCCCACAATGAAGCCGCCCTCGCCCACGGTGGGAAACACCGCATAGGCGTAGCAGTTGGAGAAATACGCGGCGCTGTCGCCGGCGTTTTTGAACACCGTCAGGGTATCGGCGTCATCGTCGCCATGGGCCGCCGCCGCCGCCAACAGCAGCATCGGCATCCAGGCAATCCACGGAGAAACTCGGATCATGCGCCAATCATAGCGGCCCTGCCGCGCCGTGCAAACCAGATAGTTGCCAATGGCAACCATCCGGCGCCGGCCGCAAGGCCGCACTGCCGCTCAATCCAAGGCAGCAACTATTGACTGACTTTCATGTTGCAGGGATCCCCACGACCGCGCCGAGTTGATCGACGGGTACGGAAACGATCTCGAGCGGATGTGCCACAACGGCGCAGCCTATTTCAAGATGTTGATGTAGCGGGCGGTGAGCTTGCCGTCGGGTGCGTCCGCGGAAAACACCCGGACGGTGGTTCCGGGGGTCAGGCGGTCGCGGCCGGCGGGCAGGATGCGCCAGACGGGGGTACCCGGGTCAACGATGAGGTCGGTGGAGCCGCCGGGATAGGTCGTGGTCAGCACGCCGGCGGCAACCTGGGTCACGGTGGCGTTGGTCATGGTGGTTTCGACCTTCGAGACGGTGGCGTTGGTCATGGTTTGATTGGGCTGGGACATGGGGCGATGGCCTTCGCCGACACCGCGCATGGATTCGGGAAAAATGCGGACCTCTTGCGAATGCGTTTTGCCGTCGGCGCCCTGCATCGCGGCAGAAGCGACGAAGTCGCCCGGTTTGATGTCGGCGAGGGTGGCCGGCTGTTGGGCGGTGATGCGGGTGTCGGGGGTGAGTGCGACGGTCAACTTGTTGCCGTCCGCCGATTCAAACGTCAGTTGCGAGCCGGCCAGTACGCGAACAATGCCGTTTTTCGGTCCGATGGGCGGCGGCGGTGGAGCGGAGCTCTCGGCTGCGGTGCACAAACTCGCCGTGAAACTCAGACAGAGGAAGATCGTGCGGTGGTGGCCTTGCAGCATGTTCGCTCCTTTGGATACGGTTGGCTCAGGTTCACAGCTTAACCGCGTTCGACCGACAACACCCGTCCGGTCGTCGCGAGCACGATCAGCCCGCGCCCGGCATCGGTGATATCCAGATACGCGCGAACCTGACTGCGATAGTGCTCAAGCACCTCGGTCGTGGGTGCGACATCGCTTTTCCAGTCGATCACCACGAGCGGCTTGCCCGCGGGGGAAAGGGCGATGGCGTCGGCGATGCCGGCGGTCGCTTCTTCATGATCCGGCAGCGCCGTTGAGGCATACACCGGAATTTCAGGCATCAACGTGGGACGCAGTGCGGCCACTTCGGGCGCCGAGAGCGCACGGATGACGCACCCGGCAAGCTCGGCAGGCACGAGCCCGGTGGCGGGATCGTGCGCGAATGGTTGACCCAAGGCGCGAATCAAGATGGCAGCCCGGGCCGTGAGGGCGGCTACGGCCTCTTCCGTCTCGCCGGCCAGCACCTCTTCGATGAGTTTGTGAAGGATGACACCGCGTTCGCGGCCGCCTTGGATATCCGGCGTGGCATCGGTCGCAAGCCGCGCGCTGTCGATATCGGAGATCAGGATCTGTTGTTCTTCTGGATTGAACGCATCAGCCCCGACCCCCTCCTCCCGGCTCGGTGCACGCCAGCGGATATGTTGCTGTCGCGTGGCAATCGCACCCGCTTCCGCGTCGAAGGTGGCACGCGTTTGGGTGTTGGGCTTCTCGTCGGCGTCCATGACGACATCCGGCGAGAAGCGACTGAGGTCTATTGGCGGCAGGTTGGCCAATGAGAGATCCAGGATCGCATTCCAGACAGAACCCTTTGGAGTCACGTCGAGCCGGGTTAGAAGGAGTTGCTCTCGTGCGCGGGTGGCGGCGACGTACCACAGCCGCACGCGCTCGCGGTCGAGTTCCGCGATTTCGGCGGCGAGTGCCCCCTCGTACCCGGTCGGCTTCACGCCGAACACCGCGCAATGGAAGTGCCCGGTGCTGCGATCGATGATCGGCCCTGAGACCGATTTGATGCGGGTCATCGTGTTGATGGGAATGACGATGGGCCACTCGAGCCCTTTGGCGGCGTGCATGGTGTAGAGGGCGACGGCATCTTCCTGCGCGTCGGGGCGGCCCTCCACCGCGCGTGATTCGTCCTCCCAGGCGGCCGTCATCGTCTCTGCGAAGGCACGCAGACCCCGTACGGCAAAGACACGACTGAAACTCAAATACAAATCGAGGTTCGCGAGCGCGCGCTCGATTTGGCCGCGATGGCGCTGCAGGAGAATGGGCCGCACGCGTAACACATCAATGGCCTCGCACAAGAGTGCGAAGGGCGTGGTGGCATGGGCCTTGCGCGCGAGCGTCTGCAGCATCTCGATGATGTCGCGCGCATGCGTGTGCGTGATGCTCGCGGCGGCAACGCCCAGATCCAGCCGTCGAGCCCGTTCGGGCTCAGGCGGGTGCGGCAGACTCCACACCATGTCGAGCAGCTCCTCCTCGGTCAGGCCGACCAGCGGGCCGCGCAACAGGGCGCCAAGCGCCAGGGTATCGCGCCGATCGGCGAGCACGCGCGTCAGGGCGATCAGATCCTGAACCTCCTGGCGTTGAAAGAGGCCTTTACCCGCCTGACTGGCGACGGCAATGCCGCGACTCTCGAGGGCCTCCTCGTAGCGCCACAATTCGCTGCCTGTCGGGGCCAGCAGCGCGATGTCGCCCGGCCTGCAGGGACGTGGCTCCCCGGTCTTGCGATCGAGTATCGGCGCCTTCCCGATCAGGCGTGCGCAAACATCGGCAACCGCGTCGGCTTCGGCATCGCGCTGATCCTCCGAGCTTGCCTTGCCCTGCGCATCGGCGATGCGCACATCGATGGCCGCGACGCACGGTCCGCCCTTCGGAGCGGCATGAAAGGCATCCAGGGGTGTGAAGCCCGGCTGCGCGCTCGCGAGGGACAGCGGATGCGCGAAGCGCTCATTCACGTAACGCAGAATCGGCTCACAGGAGCGAAAGTTGGTCGCAATCGTGAGCAGACTGCTCGGTTCTTGCGCGAGCATCAGGGCACGCGCCTGGATATACGCCGCAACGTCCGCGCCGCGAAAGCGATAAATCGCCTGCTTGGGATCACCCACCAAAAAGAGTGCACCGGGCCGGATACGCCAGCTCGTCCAGTCGGTGCGCGCCGCGGACGCATCGCCACACAGCCGCCAGAGGATCTCGGTCTGCCGCGGATCGGTGTCCTGGAACTCGTCCACCAGCACGTGCCGGTGGCGAGCCGCCAATGCCGCCCGCACCGGTTCGTGGTCACGCAGCAAATCGCGCGCAGCGAAGATCAGATCGTCGAAGTCAAGCAGCGCGGCGGCGCGCTTGTTCTGCTGGAAACGATCGATGGCGGGTTGCAGCAGATCGAGCAATCGAGCCAGCAATTGAGCCGCGGCGGCTTGCGAGATCCGGGCCCAGGTATCACAGCAAGCGGCATAGTGGTTGTTGGCGACCAGGTTTAAACGGTCGCCGTCGGCCTTGGAGAGACCGATCGCCTTGGCCGCGGCCGCCCATTTGCCTTTCTTCTGATACTTGAGGAAATTACCGCCCTGTGTCAGCAGATCGGCGTGAGGCGCGAGCCGGACGAGCTGTACCAGCTGGGTTGGCTCAGCGAGCGGCAAGAGGGCGATGACGTTGCGGGTCAAATCCGTGAACCGGCTCGCGTACACCGCCGTCTCCGGCTCATCAACGCCTGCGGTTTTCATGAATTGCGCGAAATCGCGCACCGCCTGCTCGAAATCGCGAATCAGCGGCTCCACCGGGCGGCCCGGCGCCACGCGAAGGGTACGATAGGTTCGAAGGCTTTGCAGGATCTGATGGACTAGCGCGATGCTCTCGCCCGCACGTTCATCCTGCAGCACCATCGCGGCCAGCAGCCCTCCCTCGTCATGAGAGAGCGCCTCGCGCAGCCAGGAGTCGACCGTCTCGATGAACAGCAAATCCGCCTGGTCACGATCCATGACCGCGGCACCCGGGTCAATCTGCGCCTCGACCGGATAGGGCTGGATCAGGCGTTGACAAAAGCCGTGAATGGTCGAGCAGATCAAATCATCGATCTGCAGGCTCGAGCCCGTAAGATGCCGACGCTGCTGCGCTGAGAGTCCGCGAGGCAGCGCGATGCGCAGCTCCGCGGGTATCTTCCCTTCCGCCAACACCGCAACAAACTCGCGCACCCGCAGCAGCAGTTCGCTCGCGGCCAGTTCAGTGAAGGTTACCGCGGCGATGTGCTTCGGTAGGACGCCGGCCGCCAGCATCATGGCGATGCGGCCGGCCATGACGGCGGTCTTGCCCGAACCGGCACCGGCCTCGACGAGGAAGGATTGGTCGTGGGCGGCCATTGCCAGCCGGCGGCTGTCATCATCGCGCAAGGATCTGGGGACTGCCGTCATCAGCGCGCCTCCCAAATGTGCGCCGCGTCCCCCAACCGCCGCGCGGCGGCCAGCTCCTTGCGCCGGCGATAGGTCGCGCCGGCATTGGCCGGCAGCGCGAATGCGAGCGCGTCGAAGCGGCTGCCGGAATCAACACCCAGCAGCGCGCCACCCGAGAGCAGATTGGCGCGCGCTGCCTGCAAATAGTGTCGGATCTCACCCAGCCGCTGCTCCGGATCATCCAGAGGCAAGTCCGTCTCATCGCGCAGATACAATAGGGAGCTCGTGACTTCGACAGCCTCACCCAACATCGCCTTGGCGGCGAAGGCATACAGGCAGCGCTGCAGCTCCTTGCCGCCGTCGAACACGATGTCCCGCGACGGTGTGCGGCCGCTCTTGTAATCGCGCACGCGCACATGACGAGAATTCCCTGCGATGTCGAGCCGATCAATGTAGCCGCCAATCCGAAAACCCGTGCCGGGAATCTCCACCTGCCGCTTGGCGTCCCATGGCAGTACCGCCGAGGTCTTCGGTTTCGAACCACCGAACGGTACCTCGCTATAGGAACGCGTCCCCGCGTGCCACCGGGCCTGAAAGCTCAACGCACGCTCGCAGAGCACCCCGGCTTCCTCGAGCGTGCGGCGCCAGATGAGCGCGGGCGGCACCGAGCGCTTGCGCTCCCAGTCCGAGGCCACCTCATGCAATGCCACAGCCACCGCGCGCACGATCTCATCGCCGCTCGCCGTCGTGCAGCCGCCATTGGCTTCGAGTGCCTGCAAGGCGTGATCGAGGGCACCATGGATGAGATCCCCAAAACCCAACGGATCCAAGACGAGCGCATCCTCGCCGCTGGTGGAGGAGCGCCATCCCAGGACGTACTGCCAGACAAATCCCAGCGGATTGCGCAGCAGAAGCCGCAGCGAACTCGCCGAGTGCACGCGTCCCAAGGCCGCCATGATCGCCGGATGATGCTCGCGCACCAAGCCGTCGTGGGCCGTGATCTCGCCGCGCATCCAATCGCGCCAGCAGGCGGTGGCGGCGATGGATGGAGGCAAGGTGGCAAATTCGTCCGGGCGCGCCGTGAGTCGATCGGTTTCGCTGAAGGCGTGCTCCGGCACGCCATTGCGCCGCAGATACTGCTCCTCAGGCTGGCCGTAGAGCAGCGGGCTGCGCCCCAGCAAACGGCCATCGGCGTCGCGGCGCGCGCGCGAAAGGCTCACCTCACACTCCGTGGTCGCGAGAATGGTCTCGAAGTCGCGCCGATCCGCGGCGCTGACCGGCAGCGGATCCAACTCCGTGGTGGGGATGATGTGATCCGATAGCAACCGATCCTCGGAAATGGCACGCGGCCACCGTGAGGAGTTCAAACCGAGTAATCGAACGAAGCGCCGAGGAGATGCGGCCAACGCGCTTGCCGGCATCCAGGCCGGGGACACACAGGCATCCAGGCCATCGTCCTGCCTGAGGGCAGCCAGCGTGAGTTCCAGCGACGCCGCGGGTCCCGCGCGCAAGGTGCTGCGCCAAATCGTAAGCACGCGACCGCTTAACAGGCGTTCACCGACCGTGGCGGCGGCGGCGGTGCCTTGCCAGAGCAGGTCCACGATCTCGCGAAGCTTTAGGCCATGGTCGATTCCCTCGAGCAGGCGCGTCCAGGCCTGCCGCGACGTCAGCGGCGCATCGGCCGGCAAGAGCCGGACCCAGCCCTCGGGGAGATCCCGCAACGGGCCCGGATAGGCCCGCAGCAGCGTCGATAACCGCCGCATGCGCATTTGCGAAAGGCCCCGCAGCAGGATGTCAGCGAGTGCGGCCGCCGCCTGCCCTTCCCGGCAGGCGGTGATGTGCACACCGTGCACGAAATGCAACTCAAACTGGGCATCTTGCCGCAGCGCTAGAAAGTAATCGTCATAGTCAGCGGGTGTGACCGCTGCGATCGCAATCTCCGCCGGTTGGGCGCGGCCCGAAGCGAGCAAGTCACGGGCCCAGCGCATGGCCTCGATTGCTTCATGGTAAGCCGTCGAGGCGCTGACCGACATGATCTGCGGCGCCTGCGCGTCGGCGCTTTCGATCTGGATGCCGCAGCCCTCAAGCCAGGCAGGCACCGATCGGGGGCCCGCGACCCAGCGCACCGGCACCCGCGTGGCAAGGCCCCGCAATAAAGGACGCCAGCAGGGCGCGAGTTCGGTGAGGCCGACGACCTCCACGGGTCCGATCAATGCGGGCGCATGCTGCAAACGAACCAGCGCGGCGGCGACCAGATCGGCGGGACGCATCATGGAGGGCGGCAACGCCGTGAGCACGGCGCTCTCCAGGGTCGCGATCGCGGCAAGGCGAGGATGGCTCGCCGCGCGCGCCTGCAGATCGATGCCGGCGCGCCATACCTTATTAATGGTGTCCACAGCCGCGGCGACCATTCCCGGGAGCGCCTTCAGGCTGTCGAGCTCGCCGAGGGCCAAAGTGGGCAGCGCCGCCTGCACGGCCTGGCGCAGGGTCTCCTCATCGACCGTGCAGGTGAGACCGCCCGCGAGTCGAGCCGCCAGCTGCTCGAACGTAAGAATGTGCAGGCCGTGTTCGCGCTGGCGTGCAGCAGCCAAGCGCCGCTCGCGCATCGCATGGCGACCCTGGGCTATTACGGTGTGACGGTGCACGGGTTTCATCATGCATGATTCGCGACGTACAATGGACTGGTTAGCTCTTATCGCGCTGCATGATGAGGAGATCCAGTGGTTCTGGCTCCGCGACGCCCAGCATTGTGAGAATCGCATGAGCTTGGCCGCGATGGTGTGTTTCGTGATTGAACAGATGGGCGAGAATTTCGCGGCGCCGCTGCCTTTGCGGGGTCCCGTTTAGCGTTCGGTAGTCCCACATCTCCTCGAAGTCTGGTTCGTCCAATGATTGAACGAACGCAATGATTCGATCGTCCTCTTCTGTTCTTGCAGCATGCAGGGACGGGAGATTTTCAAACAATATCGCGTTGAGTTTTTCTGGATGTTCCCCGGTTCCGGTCAGGCGGCGCATCCAAATGCGATCCGCGACCAGGATATGGTTGAGCGTGCCGTGGAGACTCCCGAAATAGACACCAACCTCCTTGCGATACATCGCCTCGCTTAACATTCCGGCCGCCCGAAACAAGCGCGCATTGGCCCATTTGTTGTAGTTCGCCATCATCACAAAATGCGTTTTCATCGGATTCCTCGGAGCACCAAACCCTTCGCGACTGAGTGTAGCGCGCCCGGTCGATGCGTTTGACCTGCGCCAGCATTCTCCTCAGAATTCGGGCCATGAATTTTCCAGTGCCTCGATCCCTCTACTCTGACCGTGATCGGAAGGCTCTGGCCCTATATAAAAGATGAATCGACCATTCTCGCTTTCGATTGCCGCGGCCGGCGTCTGAACCCGCATAGCCACATCGTCATCATCGTTGGCACTGATGCGACCGACGGTTCGACGATAGGCACCTGGGATATCGAAGCTTCGAGCATCAGCATCAGGGTCAGTCAGGGCTGGAAGCGGAATACATTCGAGCCCGGTGATCGGATTACGGTAGTAGCGCACCCAAGCAGGAATGGCTCCATGAACGCGCTGCTCTATTATGCGATAAAGCCTGACGGCACGCGGTTGTATCGCGCGCAACATCGGTACCCTTCAGAAGCAGAATAGGCGGATTGGGAAGCGTTAACGCGCCAAGTCCTTGAAACGAAAATGGTCATTCAATTCCGGACTGTTCCGCATACCTCACGAATCGGTCGAGGCAGCCCGTCCAGCCGCGCTCGTGGCTCGTACGTGCGGCCTCGTCCGGGATTCTCTCGTGGGTGACGATCACTTCGGTCGCAGCTCCATCCACTTCAAAGCACACTGTGACGCGCTCCATCAGTGCATTCAGGGATTCCAGTTTCCAGGTGTATATCAGTCGATGAGGGCGTTCGATGACTTCGAATGTTCCTGCAATCCACAATACAGTTCCGTCAGGAAATTGGTTGGCAATGCGGTAGGAACCGCCCACTCGTAGATCGATCTCCGCGGCGGGACAAACCACACCTTGCGGCCCCCACCACTGCACCAGTAGTTCCGGCTGGGTCCAAGCCGCGAAGAGCTTCTCCCGTGGCGCATTGATGCGCCGTCTCACTACCAACGTCGCGGCCAGCTTATTTGTCCGGTAACCATCCGGCTCATCATTCATGGTCGGCCGCGCCTCTTACGCCTTGTTCCGGTTACCATCTTCCGCGAAGCGCGCCAGCGCATTGAGTTTTTCTGTCCAGAACTCCCGGTAGCCCGCCAGCCATCGCTCAACTTCCTGCAGCACCTCGGGACGCAGAGCGCAGCGGTGTACGCGACCATCGATGGTGCGCGATATCAGGCGCGCGTTTTCGAGCACACGCAGATGCTTGGAGACCGCTACCCTGGTCATATCAATCGGCTCGGCCAGTTCCCCCACCATCGCCGGACCCGCGGCCAATCGATTCAGTAGCATTCGACGTGTTCTATGTGCCAGGGCATGAAGAACGGCGTCGAGCCGATCGTCATCGAACCGCCTGCCACCGTGCGTAAAGGGTTGCATCCAAATCCTCCAGGCTTGTATATGAAACCATTTAGTGTCATATTGCAAGCAGTCATACGAAAAAGTAGAAAGGAAAAAATCATGGCTGATCCAATTGTTCCAACGGTGCGAATGTCGACGACGAATGGACTCGATCGTAGGCGGCTGCTCGCGGCAGGTGCCTTGGCGATTGCGGGCGTCACCGCACGCCCCAAATCCGCTCGAGCCGATTCTAATCCGGAGATCTCAAACACGGAGGAGGCCATTCACCAGGAGAGGGTGTTCAGTGCAAGTCCCAAGCGCGTTTACGAGGCGCTAACGATTGAAAGGCAGTTTGACAGGATTGTTCGGTTATCGAGTGCCATGAAGGCGGACGCCATGGCGATGATGCACAGTCCCACCAAGCTGAGCGCGCGTGTCGGCGGCGCCTTTACTCTGTTTGGCGGCTATATTGTTGGGCGCCAGCTTGAACTCGTACCGAATGAGCTTGTAGTTCAGGCGTGGCGAGTGATGAATTGGCCACGGGGTGTGTATTCGATCGCGCGTTTCGATCTCTCCGACCGCGATGGAAAGACGACGCTTGTATTCGACCACACCGCATTTCCAAGGGGCCAGGCCACGCATCTGGCTTCCGGTTGGCAAGCGAACTATTGGGACCCGCTCACCAAGCTTCTGGGTTAAAACTGGTAGCTATTTACACATACTTGAAGCGATGGTTTGGACTTGCGATACTCGATAAGTGATCTGCGAGCGACCCGGAAGGTAAACTTTGCCAGCAGTGGGTTAGCTCATATCAAAAGTTTCGTAGCATCGCAGGGGGGATATGTGATGAAACCACCATTCTCGATCGTCGCCGTCTTCGCAGCATTTTTGTTTGTCGCTGCGCCGGTAGCAAACTCCGTAGAGGCCAATGGCAATAGCTCGACTGGGACAACTGCCTGTGGTAGCAAAGAAAAAAACACGTGTCGTGGTAAATGCTACTACCAGTATGAACAATTCATTTGCGGCAACCCCAAGCCCGGCGAAGTCGCCAAACATAAAAAAGAATTGAAGGAATGCTACCAAAGCTGTAAAGCGAGCAAGTAAGCCGCTCCACCGGTCGGATTGCGCTCCGGCACCCCCGGTGAATGCGCACTCGCACTCCGCGCTCACACCGCGGCCCGGTGCGACATCGGCCAATAGGTTTTCCGGCGCTAGCGTTGGTCGGTTGCGCGCCAAGCGTGGCAAAAATGTGGCGTTAAGGCGGTTCCATGAGCGCTTTCAAACCACGCGGCTAGGATGAGGTTCTGGCCCCGACGGGTTCGGCAGTAGATAACAACATGCCAAGACAGACTCTGAAGGCACTGCGGCGAGCGTATGCGGAAGAGCTGCGGATCGCCGGGCCTGTGCGCGGCAATCCGAGAGTGATCGACGCCTTCGCAAAGGTGCCACGAGAGAAATTCCTGCCGCCCGGTCCGTGGACACTTCATGGCACCGTGAGCTGGCGCACGCCGGACGCAAACCCGGCGTGGGTCTCTCACAATGTATTGATCAGCCTCGACGCGCGCAAAAATCTCAACAACGGCTCGCCGTCGTTCTGGGCCTATCTGTTCGATCAGATCAACCTCAAGCCCGGCGAACACGTTCTCCAAGTAGGCGCCGGTTCAGGTTACTACACCGCGATTCTTGCCGAACTAGTCGGCAGAAGAGGCCATATCCGTGCCATCGAGTACGACAAGCGGCTGGCGGGCATAGCCCGTGAGAACCTGAAGGCGCTGCCGCAAGTTGAACTAATATACGGCGATGCCTCTGTTTGCGATCCGGGTCATGACCTCGACGTGATTGTCGCTTTCACAGGTGGAACGCATCCGCCGTCTCGCTGGCTGACACGGTTGGCGTCGGGAGGGCGGCTGTTGATGCCTCTGGTGGGAGACGACACCCACGGCTTCATGTTGAGGGCCGTCCACCGTGGGCAGCAACGGTTTGATGCCAAGGCGTTGGCACACGTTTGGATCTACCTCGCGAAGGGCTTCCGGGAGAAGGGTGAAGCAAGCGAGCTCAAGAGGGCGATCGGTCGACTCGACGGCAAACTTCCGAGTTTGCGCGCGCTGCATGTTGGTCCTGTTTCAAAGGCACGCCGCAAAGAGGCGTTCTATGCAACGCGTACGTTCTGGCTGTCGCGGACTCGATAGGAAATTCGCGGCTGAGTATAGGCACGCGCGGGCATGACTTGGCGATACCGAAGGTTGTGGTATTCCGTCAAACCCGGCAATCGTTTAGTCGGGTGTGCGGGAGGCCTTGGTAATGTGGCCGCCATCCTTGGCCTGATCCTGGTCCATCGGAAGGACAGCGCGTGCGGGTTTTCGAGTCTACGCGAGGATTTTTGACGACCGGTCGATGCGTTTGACCTTCGTCAACATTCTCCTCAGTATTCGGGCCATGAATTTTCCAGTACTTTCGCGCCGCGACGCGCTGACCGCCCTGTTGTCCACCGCCGCCTGCGCGGCCTTCCCTTCGCATGCTGCCGGAAGCGAACTGCAGCGTGCCGCCGCGCTGCTGGATTCATTGGCCTGGCAGTTGCTGGAACTGAATCCGCCCCAGGCCACCAGGCTTGGGGTCGATACTGGCGTGCACGCGGCACTGCGCGGCCGGCTTGAGGACCGCTCGGCCAGAGGCGTGGTGGTGCAACAGCATGTCCTGAACAGCGCTCTTAGAAGTCTCGGACGAGTCCAACGCGATGGCCTCGATCCCTCTACTCTGACCAGCGTGGCCGTTGTCGAGAGCGCATTCCGTACCGCTCTGGAAGGCATGGCCCTGCCCTACGGCGTGGCCACCATCGGCGACTGGCGTAACAGCCCGTATGTAGTGATTCAAAATGTTGGCGGCTACCTCGACATCCCACAGATGCTCGACGGCGATCAGCCGGTACGGGATCGGGCGGATGCTGAAAGTTACCTGTCGCGACTCGCTGCCGCCCCGGCGCTGCTGGATGGCGAACTGGCCAGGATGCGCAGCGCCCGCTCCGTCGGTCTGATCCCGCCGGATTTCCTGCTGGAGCGGACTACGAGTGCCCTCACCCGCAGCCTCAAGGATGCAGCCAGTACCACCGGCCCGCTGATTGGACCGCTCGCCAGGAAAACGAATGCGGCGGGAGCCCCGATCCCCGGCAACTGGACAGAGCGCGCTACAAAGCTGGTAACCACCGGCATCATCCCTGCGCTTGAACGCCAGCTGGCGGAGATCAGGGCTCTGCACGTGCTCGCCAAGCCGGATGCCGGCCTGCTCACTCGCCCGCACGGGCCCGAGTGGTACGCCTGGGGGCTGCACGCCAGCACCACCACCCGCCGCACGCCGGATGAGTTACATGCCATGGGGGTGAGCCAGCTGGTTGAACTCCAAGCGAGGATGGACACCATTCTCAAGAGCCTGGGGCTCACCCAAGGGTCGGTTGCGGAACGCGCCATGGCACTGCAAAGCCGCCCCGAATTCCAGTTTCCAAACGACGATACCGGGCGAGCACAGATCATCGCCTACATGCAAGGAAAGATTGATGCCATTCGCCCCAAGCTGCCACAGGCATTTCGCCGCCTGGTGCGTGGAAATCTCGAGATTCGTCGGCTGCCGCTGGCCGAAGAACCCGGTGCGCCCGCCGCTTACGGCGGCCCCGGCTCCATCGATGGCAAGATACCTGGCAAGGTTTGGGTCAACCTGGGTGATCCGTCCATCCATAACAAGGTCACCATTCCTGACCTGATGTTTCACGAAGGCATTCCCGGCCACGTCTGGCAGGGCGAATATGCACAGCAGCTGCCGCTGATCCGTTCCATGCTGGCGTTCAACGCCTATTCCGAAGGCTGGGCGCTCTACGCGGAGCAACTGGCCGATGAACTCGGCATGTATGACGATGATCCAGCAGGGCGGGTCGGATTACTGATGGGCCTCTCCTGGCGTGCAGTCCGGCTGGTGGTGGATACGGGCATTCACGCCCTGGGCTGGACGCGCGAGCGTGCCCTGACCGAGTTCATCGCCGCCACCGGTCTGCCACGCAGCAATGCCGAAAGCGAAATAGACCGCTATTGCTCCTGGCCGGGCCAGGCCTGCGGCTACAAGGTGGGACAAACCGAAATACTGGCGCAGCGTTCTCGGGCAAAGGCAGCGCTGGGAGCGCATTTTGATCTGCGCGACTTCAATCAGGCGGTGGTCGACGGTGGCAATGTGCCACTGGATGTGCTGGCGCAGAATGTCTCGAGGTACATAGACGGCGCAAAGATTTAACGCACCGGCTGATGCGGCGTGCGTGGTTCAAATCCCGAAGGTCCACTGTGTACGATGAGTCCCTTACCGAGGCTCGCAAAATTCAATGGTGGTGATCGGTTTCGGGGTTCGTCGTGGTCGGGGCGCTCTGAGCGTAGGGACCGAGGGTGCCATCGGACCATTTGGGCGCGACTACGAAGAAGGTCGTGATCGGCTCCGCATCGCTGGTGGTGGCGAAGATGGGTGCGCCATGCACGTTGGCGCCCCACTTCGCGTCCTCAGTGGCCGACACGAAGAACATTATGTGGGGATACCAATTGGCCGCTGATGCGAGTGTCGGATCACTTATATACTGGTCCTTCGACATCATGAATGCCACGGATTGCGGAGCGGGTGGGCCGAATTCGTGATCCGCCCAGGCTGCCTTCGTCCGCACTGCCATCTGCTGCCTGGGAACCTTCGCGAGTACCCATTGGGTGCGCTTGAGATACCGGGGGAGCACCGAACTTACCGCCGCTGCGTTCCAGCATTGGGGTGTACGGACATTTGGATTCCAAAATTCGGGGTCGTCGAAATCCTTCTCCCAAGACCTCCCCACGTAACACACGAAGCCATTGGTACCGCGGACCGCGGTCTCGAATCCGTGAGTACCGAGGATCAAGATCTCCGCTTTGTCCGAGATCGGAGCCGGTGCTGCGCTACGCGCCATGGCGATCTCGGCGGTCCGGCTTACCGATAAGTACTGCGTGAGAGGAGCCATATTCGGATAAGGAGCGGTGCCGGCGTCCGCCAGCGTCGGGCTAAACACGGCAAGGAACAAAGCCGATATGAGCGTCCTACACATGCGCCGTGACATTTAATTCTTGAGCCCAAAGCGCTTCGAGCTTGTCGAGCGAGCCCGTCCAACCCCTTTCGTGGCCGCGGCGCGATTCTTCATCGTGCAGTCGCGAATGGACGAAGGTGAGTTCAGTGCCTTCTGGAACGGCTTTGAGCGTGATTTCGATGCGCGACTCGCCGGGGTCTTCCACACCGCCCTTCCAGCGCCAACTCATGAGAACACGCTCGGACCGTACGATTTCGAGAAACTCGCCGTTACTCTCGTGCTCTAGCCGAAATGTCAACGCCGGCCCGCCGGTCACGAAGGAGCGTAACTCCGAGATCCTGCGCACGGTCGCCCAGCTACACATCGACACTTCGAACGCATGGGCATCCCTGAGGGCGAAGCCATGCGCAAGGGCGTGGACAACGGTTGGCCCGGACTGCTCAATCAGTATTCGTCGTCTACTTTGGCGGAGGCGGCGGTGGAGGGGGAGGCGGAGGGTCTGGCCTAATAGTATCCACCGGATTTATTTTGACCGACTTCGAGCGGGCACTCGAGTCCGGAGTGCCGGATGAATCGCCCGTGATCGCGGTTTTGGTCTTTGGCGTTTCGCTGGCGGTCTTGTTCCGACTCGTCTTCGTCGTTTTCTTCTTTGTCGACTTCGTGCCGGTGGATTTCGCGTCGGTGGACGTGCTGGCGCCGGTCGTCGGCGCATCAGCCGCCATCGTACTGGCTGAGAGGCCCAGACTCAGCACCGTGGCGCCAAGCACCAATCCTACTTTTTTCATGACGCCACCAACCAATGTAAGGTGCTGGGATACTAGCATTTAGCCGTGGGCGCAGGGGTATCGGCGCCCGCATTCCACCGCCTCATAGCGCGCGCCGCACCTGCCGCACCAGCCTGTGCGTGCTGCGCGGCCAGCCCACCGGTCCGAACCACGCGCCACCCGCCACCGCGGCGGCATTGAACAGGCCATAGACCACGAGCGCGACGGCCTGCGCCAGGAACACCTGCACCAGACCGCCGCCGAAGCGCAGCGCCAGCCAGCCGCCGCCGGCGGCCACCGCCAGCCGCACCACATTGCCGAGCACCGGCCATTGCACCCGCCCTGCACCCTGGCTGGCGAAGAACAGGATCAATCCCAGGCCGAAGAAGCCATACAGCGGCCCCACCGCATGCAGGTATTGCACGCCGGCCGACACCATGGCCGGATCCCGGTCGAACAGCGTGAGCCAGGCTTGCGGGTACAGCGCACCGGCCAGTCCGATGATCTCGGTCAGGGCCACGGCGATGGCCGCGCCCACCCAGGTGGCATGCAGGGCGCGCTCCGGCAAGCCCGCGCCCATGCAGGTACCGACGATGGCCACCAATGGGCCGCCGAGGCCGAACACCAGCGGGATCAGCAAATACTCGATCCGCGAGGCCGTGCCGTAGCCGGCGATGGCGGCCGTGCCGAAGCCGCCGACGATGGCGGTGCAAATCGCAATGGTGAGATTGGTGGCGATCGCCGAGACCGCGCCGAACAGCCCCAGGCGCAGGATGTCGCGAAACAGCGGCCAGCGGAATTGCAGCTGGGCGAAGGACGGCCGCAATAGACTGTTTCGCGACCACAGATACGCGCCGAGTGCGAGGCTGCCGAGGAGGTAATTGATCAGCAGCGCCACCGCGCCGCCGGCGATGCCGAGCGCCGGGACGGGACCAAAGCCGAAGATCAGCAGCGGCGAGAGCGGAATGAGCAGGGCCGTGCCGGCCACGCTCACCGTCGCGGGCAGCGTCATGTTGCCGGTGCCGCGGATCACCGCGGACAGGGAATTGAATACCCACACCAGCGCGGCGCCGGCGAACACCAGATTCGAGTAGATCACCGCCGCTTCGAGCGCCCCGCCGGTGCCGCCCATCAGGCCGTAGAGGCGCCGCCCGCCGCCGAGCACCGTCAGCGAGAACAACAGGCTCATCCCCAGCGCGATCGCCAGGGCATGCAACACCAGGCTGTCCGCCTCGGCGCGCCGGCGGCCGCCGAGCGCGCGCGCGATCGAGGAGGCGATCGCGCCGCCAAAAGCGCCGGCCGATATGGTCTGCATCAGCATCACCACCGGAAATACCAGCGCCATGCCGGCGAGCGCGTCGGTGCCGAGCTTGCCGACGAAAAAGGTCTCGATCAGGCCGGCCGAGGCCTGCGCGACCATGATGAGCACATTGGGCGTGCCCAGCCGCACCAGCGTGGGCACGATGGGATCCTGCAGCAATTGCCGCGTGCGCGGATCGAGCGCAGCGGCGGCGCCGGCCTCACCCATGGGCGGCCGCCGGTTCGGTTGCGGCGAAGCAGGCCAGCGAGGTGTCGATGAGTTCGTGCAGCGCGCACACCCGCTCGCGTCCGAGCAGCGCATCCAGACCTTCCTGGGCCGCCAGCCAATGGCGCTGCCCCTCGTTGCGCTTGTCCCGGCCGGCCTCGGTGATGGCCACCGTGTGACTGCGGCCATCGGCGCCGGCGGCAATGAGGAGCCACCCCGCCGCCAGCAGCGGCTTCAAATTGCGCGTCAGGGTGGAGGCATCGATGGCCATGGCTTGGGCCAGATCCACCGGCCGGATCGGCCCCCGGCGGGCGACCCGCGACAGCAGCGAATACTGCGTGGTCTTGAGGCCGGCCTTGGCGAGCTCGGCGTCATAGTAGTGCGACACGCGCCGCGCCAGTTGGCGCAGCTTGAAGTTGCTGCAATCGCTCGGCCTGGCCAGGGTTTCGGGCATGGTGGTCTCCATTAACTTGCATATACAACAAATGTATATGCAAGTAATGAAAACCGCAATATATATCCTCAAACAGGCTAAAAACCCTCGTTTCGCCCGATTTCACTCCATTATGTCAAACATACACCCGCGGCTCAGGCGGCGATCTCCGCGATCTGATGCTCCGCCCGGGCAATGGCCGCCTTGCGCTCCTCCGGCCCGGCGGCCACCCCTTCGGCGGCGATCACCTCGATGTCCGTCACGCCGATGAAGCCGAACACCCCGCGCAGGTAGGTCTCCGCATGCTCGAAGGCTTGGGCGGGCGAACCGTGTCCATAGAACCCGCCGCGCGAGATGGCGAGGATGACGCGTTTGCCGCCGGCCAGGCCCTCGGGACCCTGGGCGGTGTAGCGGAAGGTTTTGCCCGCCACGGCAATGCGATCCACCCACGCCTTGAGCTGGCTGGCGATGGAAAAATTGTAGAATGCCACGCCGACGACCACGATGTCGGCCGCCAGGAATTCCTTGAGCACCGTGCGGCCGAGCTCCAGATTCGCCTGCAGCGCGGCGTCGGGCTGGCCCGGGCCCTGAGCCGCGGCGAGATAGGCCCCGGTCAGATGCGGAATGGGGATTTCGGCCAGGTCGCGATAGGTGAGGTGGGCGCCGGGATGGGTCTTGCGCAGCCGCGCCACCACTGCCGAGGACAACAGACGGCTGACCGAGTTGCCGCCGAGGATGCTCGAGTCCAGATGCAATATGTTCATCAGCCGTTCTCCTGGAAAAGTGAAATTCGGGGTATCAAATCGATACCTGGTATTCTTGGGTAACCTATCCGGACCCGTCAAGAAGGCACAGCGTTGATACCGAGACACAAGCTTGTAACCGCGCTCGCCGAGGCGCCGGTCGCCGAGGTGCACCTCGCGAGCAACTGCAGCCGCGTGAGCGAGGTGATCTCGCGTATCGGCGACAAATGGAGCGTGCTCATCGTGATGCAGCTCCGCACCGGGCCGCGGCGCTTCAATGAACTGAAAAAGCTGATCGGCGGCATCTCACAGCGCATGCTCACCCTCACGCTGCGCGGCCTGGAGCGCGACGGTCTGATCACCCGCACGGTGACGCCGACCATTCCACCGCGCGTCGACTACGATCTCACCGCCCTCGGCCGTTCGATGCAGGCGCCGGTCGAGGCGCTCGGCAGCTGGGCCATGAGCCACCTCGATGCCATCGAGAAGGCACGCCGGGATTTCGACCGGCGCCTCGAGAAATAGCGCGCGAGTCTCGAGGGCTCGAGTCTCGAGTCTCGAGGGCTCGAGTCTCCGACGTCGAGCCTCATCCGGTCTCAGGCGTCGAGGCTCGCCATGCCCGCCGCCGGATAGCGATCCCCCGCCGCAGCCCCCACCGGCAGCGCGGCGTTCATCGCGGCGAGATCGGCCGCCGACAGCCCGATGTCCGCCGCCGCCACGTTCTCCTCCAGATACCGGATGCGCCGCGTCCCCGGGATCGGGATGATGTCCGGCCCCTGATGCAGCAGCCACGCGAGCGCGAGCTGGCCGGGGGTGCAGCGCTTTTCGGCGGCGAGTTTCTTCAAGGCGTCCACCAACGCCAGATTCGCCGCCAGGTTGCCGCCCTGAAAGCGCGGCGAGAGGCGCCTAAAATCATTCTGCGCGAGCTGCGTGTCCGGTCCGATGGCGCCCGTGAGCAGGCCGCGCCCGAGCGGCGAATAGGGCACGAAGGCGACGCCGAGCGCGCGGCAGGCCGGCAGCACCGCGGCCTCCGGCTCGCGGCTCCACAGGCTGTATTCGCTTTGCACCGCCGCGATCGGGTGCACCGCGTGCGCGCGGCGCAGCGTCGCCGCCGACACCTCGCACAGGCCGAGCGCGCGCACTTTGCCCACCTTGACCAGCGCGGCCATGGCGCCGATGGTCTCCTCGATGGGCTGCTCGCGGTTGATGCGATGCGCATAGTACAGATCGATGACCTCGACGCCGAGCCGCTCGAGCGAGGCCTCGCAGGCCGATGCGATGTAGGCGGGGCTGTTGTCGATGCGCCGCGACGGGCTGCCCGGCTCGCGCACGATGGCGAACTTGGTGGCGATCCTCACCGCCGGATGGGCTTTCAGAAAGGCGCTGAGCAGCCGCTCGTTGTGGCCGAAGCCGTACATGTCGGCGGTGTCGAACAGCGTGACGCCGAGCGCGTGCGCCCGCTCGAGCGTGGCGCGCGAGTCCGCCTCGTCGGCGGGCCCGTAGAACTCCGACATGCCCATGCAGCCGAGGCCGATCTCCGCGACGCCGATGCCGCTGTTGCCGATGAGCCGTGTTTTCATGGAATTCCCCTCACCCCTGGTCCGCGTACAGCTTCACCACCTCGTACAGGAACTGCCGCGCATCGAGCAGCGATTTGACCCGGATGCGCTCGTTCATGCCGTGCGCATGGCTGCCCTCGGCATCGACGAAAACCCCCGACAGCCCGTAGGTCGGCACCCCGGCGGCATTCAGAAACCGGCCGTCGGTGGCGCCCACCGACATGGTGGGCACGACGGGCACACCCGGCCACAGCGTCGCCGCGACGCGGCGCACCGGATCCAAAATGGCCCCGTTGAGCGGCGGCAGCGGCGCCTGCAGCCCGGGATCGCCGCTCGGCGCCACCGTGATCTGCTCGTCGGCGAGCACGCTCACCAGGGTGCGCTGCACGTCCTCGATGCGCACCCCCGGCAGGATCCGGCAGTTCACATTGGCGCGCGCATGCTGTGGCAGCGCGTTCGGGGCGTGTCCGCCGTTGATCTCGGTGGCCGTGCAGGTGGTTCGCAGCGCTCCGTTCCACCCCGGATTCACGGCCCACAGCCGCGCCGCCGCCGCCGCGTCCGGCGGATCGGCGAGCACCGCGCGGATGTCGGCCGCAAGCGGCGGCGCCGCGAGCCGTGCCTGCTGCTCGAAATAGCCGCGCGTGGTGGCGTTGACCGCGATCGGAAACTGATACGCGCCGAGCCGCGCCAGCCCCGCGCTCAGACGCACGATCGGATTGTTCTTCGTGGGCCGCGCGCTGTGCCCGCCCACATCCACCGCTTCCAGGGTGAAATCCTGATACACCTTCTCGCCCGCCTCGATGTCGAGCGCCGCCGGCTGATCCTTGGCATCGAGTTCGCCGCTCGCGCCCTCGTTCAGCGCGAACGCCGCCGACAGCACCTCGGGCTGCGTCTCGAGCAGCCACTTGACGCTGTTGAACACATCCGGCGTCTCCTCACCGCAGGTCAGCGCCAGCTTGATGTCGCGCCGCGGCTTGAAGCCGGTCTGCAGATAGCGCACCAGGCTGTCGGTGAAGATCGCCGCCATCGCCTTGTCATCGCTCACGCCGCGCCCGTAGAACCGGCCGTTCTCCTCCACCAGCACGAACGGGTCGCGCTCCCAATCCTCGCGCCGCGCCTCCACCACGTCGATGTGGGCGAGCAGCAGGATGGCCTTGGCGGCGCGGTCCCGGCCGTGCAGCACCGCGATCAACGCCCCGTCCTTCGGACGCTGCGGCGGCGCGAGTATTTGCGCATCCGCCTCGGGCAGCCCGGCGTGGATCAGGTGCGCGCGCATCGCCTGCGCGGCCGCGGTGCAGCTGCCCACCGAGCGCGTGGTGTTGATCTCCACCAGCTCGCGATACAGCTCGCGAAACGCGCTCTCCTGCGCCGAGCGCAGCCCGGCCGTGCCGGTCATCGGCAGCAGCAACGCCGCCAAGGCCGCCAAGGCCGCGCGGGCCGGCGTCGATCGGAATCCCTTGTGCATGGTGTATCGCCTACTTGATCGCCCACATCCCGAGCGAGCCCAGGCTCGCGGCCAGCTGCAGCCGCGCCGTGCGCCATTCGAGCTGCGCGTGGATGCGCTGCTGCTCGGCGGCGGCGAGGGTCGCCTGCGAGTTCAGCAATTCGAGGATGTTGCCGACGCCGGACTGGTAGCGCTGCGAGGCGGCCTCGAAGGCCTGGCGGGCGCTTTGCAGCACGATGTCGGTGTTGTTCAGATTCTCGGTGTCGGTCTGCAGCAGCTGATAATTCGACCACACGCCGAGGGACACCTGCTGCTGCGCATCGCGCAGCGCCTGTTCCTGCGCATCGGCGGCGGCCTGCGCCTGGCGGATTTTGTAATCCTGATTGAAGCCGGAGAACAGCGGCACCTGCAGCGTGAGGCCGATGGAGCTCGAATGGCTCACCGACGGATAATCGAGGGTGCCCACCGTGGCGTTGAGCGGCTGGCTGGAGCGATCCAGCGAGCCGGCCACGCCGAGCTTGGGCAGCCCTTCGGCGCGCACCACACGCACGTTCTCGAGCGCGGCCTGCCACTGCGCCTTGGCGGCGACCACGGAGGGATGCGAGGCCGTGGCTTCATCGAGCAGATCACGCACCGCATGCACGAAGCGTGCGTCCGGCTGCGCGCTCTGATCCATGGGCGGCATGCTGAGCGCATAGTCCGGCGACAGGCTCATGTCCACCGCCAGCGTGCCGAGCGCCAGCCGATAGGCGCCCTCGGCGGCGGCACGCTCGTACACCGCCTGCGCATACGCCGTGTTGGCCTGATATTGATCCGTCACCGGCACCACGCCCGACTTGTAGCGGGCGCCCGCGGCATCGAAGTTCTTCTGCGAGAAGTTCTCGATGCGCCGGGCCGATTCCACCTTGGCGGCCGCCGCCTGCGCCGCATAGTAGTCGCGCGCCGTGGCGGCGAACACCGACTGCAGGATGGCGTTTTGATTGGCCTGCGCCGCGAGCAGCAACTGCTTGCCGTTCTTCACCGCCGCCGAGCGGCCGCCGAAGTCGTACAGCACCCAGGCGAGCTGCAGCGACTCGAGGTTGACGTTCTGCGAGTAATCCGAATTCAGGCCGGGCGCGGCGGTCACCTCGGTGCGGTTGCGGTCATGGCCCGCGGCGGCCGAGCCGTCCAGCGTGGGCAGGTAGGCGGATTTGGCCTGGCCCAGGCCGGCGGCCGCCGCCTTCACCGCGGCCCAGGCGCCGCGGGTCTTCGGGCTCTCGCACAGCGTGCGCTCGATGGCCTCGAACAAGGTGAGCGGCGAGGGCACCGGGCCGCGGCGGCAGGCATCGCCGTCATTCAGCAGCGGCTGGGCCGCATCCTTCGAGATCCCGGCCTCGGTGTTGAACACATCGCTCGCGGCAAGGCCCGGCAGGCCGAGGCACAGCGACAGCAGCAGCGCGCCAAGGCCGATCGGACGCAGGGGCGATCTCGATTCGAAGTTTCCGGTGGTCAACGCTCGGCTCCTGTTTTTATAGGGAGTCACGCTAACGCAATCCTTGCGCCGTGGCCAGACCCGGGGTCGCCGGCTGCTCGGGCGGGCGGCGACCGGCCGCCAGGGTGCCGATGAGCTCGGTCCAGCGCGGCAATATGTAACCCTCGAGATCGAAATAGCGGATCGCCGTCGCGCGCGCCGCGTCGCGCAGGGCCTGCATGCGGTCGGCATGTTCCAGCACCTCCTCCACCCGGTCGCAAAGCTGGCCGCCGGAGAAAAAATCCACGGTCAGTCCGTTCTGCCGGTCGGCGAGCACCTCGAGCACCGGTGCGGTGGCCGAGCCCACCACCAGACAGCCCGCCGCCAGCGCCTCGATGAACGACCAGGACAGCACGAACGGATAGCTGAGGTACACGTGCACCGAGGAGACCTGCAGCAGATTCAAGTACAGCTTGGGGGACAGGTGGCCGAGGAAGTGCACCCGCGAGGCATCCAGGCGCGAGCCGAGCTCGGCCTGCAGCAGCTTCACGTACGAACCGCCGCCCGGCAGCGGCTCGCCATAACTGATGCCGCCGCCGCCGGCGATCAGCACCTTGGCCCTGGGCCGGCGCTTGAGCAGTTCGGGCAGCGCGCGCATGAACACATGAAAGCCGCGGTAGGGCTCGAGATTGCGGGCCGCGAAGGTGATGATCTCATCCTCGCGGCTCACCCGGATCCCGTCGCGCGCGAGCTCGAGCCAGGCGTTGGGATCGGGGCGCACCTGCGCCGTGTCCACGCCTTCGTGCAGCAGGCTGATGCCGGACTGCATGGCCGCGGGGAACAGGCTTCTCTGCCAGGCGGTGGCGGTGTGGCCCCAGTCGCAGGCGGCGAAGCTCAGGCGGTTGATGGCATTGCGCACCTTCAGGCGCGCCCCGTCATCCTCGCGCGCCGGCGCGAACTCCGGATCGAAGCCGACATCCGCGCCGCGCGCGTGATAGAAGAACTCGAAATTCGCGAGCAGCGGAATCTCCGGGAACACGTCCTTCACGAACAGCGTCTCGCCCCAGCCGGCATGTCCCACCAGCAAGTCCGGGACGATGCCGTCCGCCTTCAGCCGCCGGCACACCGCCGCCACCGCCGCGCCGCTGCGCACCGCCTGGTCGAAGGCGCCCACATATGGATGCACCTGCGCCGCGCCGGCGGCCTCCGGCTTGTAGATGAGCTTGATCACGCGCGGCAGCTGCAGCTGCGCCGCCTGGGTGATGAAATACACCCGGTTGTGCGGCACTTCGGCCAGGCGGCGCGCGATGTGCACGTACTGCGCCGGGAAATTCTGGTGGATGAAGACGACGATCATGCCCTTGGGATCACAGCTCGAGCGCGGCCATCAACGCCTCGCGCCGGCCGGTGCCGCCCGACACCTCGCGCAGCGCGAGTGCGGCGAGCTCTAAGTTGCTGCGCCGGCGCAGCGCGATCTCGGCGAAGCCGGCGCCGTTCAGCCGCTCGAGGAACAGCGTGGGGGTGAAGCCGCAGCGATGCGCCATGGCGGCATCGCCCGCGGCGATCGCCGGCCCGAAGCCCCACAGCATGTCATGCGCCGTCACCGGACCGGCGGCGGACTGATAGATGACCTCGTGCAGGCGGTCCGTGCCGATCCACTCGGCGATCGCCTGGATGTCGGGCACGATGATGCCGGCGAAGCCGCCGGGGCGCAGCACCCGGCGGAACTCCGCGAGCGCCACCGGCACCTCGTGCGCGAACAGATGCTCCACGCAGTGCGCCGACCACACCGCATCGACACTCGCCGTGGCAAGCGCCGACAGATCGGTGATGCTCGCCACGATATCCGGATTGACACGCGCGTTCACGTCCACGCGGATCTGCTGCCAACCGGCAAAATACCCGGGCACGGGCGAATCGGCGTGGCCCGCGCCGGCATTGAGCAGCACCGGCATGGATCACACGCCCGACACGGCGAGTTCGATGGCCACCAGCGGATCGCCCGGGGATGCCGAGCGGCACAGTCCTTCGCTCAACGGTCCGATCACATTGCCGCTCAGGAATTGGCCGGCATAGAGGCAGTGGTAGCGTGCGGCGGCGGCCTCGTTGATGCGCACCGCGAAGGCGACCAGCGGCGTGCCCGTGCCGCGATTGCCGGCGAGCGCGCCGCCCGACAGCCAGCCGGTCTCGTGGCCCGCTTCGGTGATGGCGCAGTATTCGATCAGATCCGCACCGCTCCCGCCGCCGGTGGAGGCCACCGCCGCAAAACCCTCGATCCACAGATTCTCGGCCGGGCGGCCGGCCCAGCCGCCGGAGAGAAACTCCAGATCGCCGAGATAGGGCACGTGCACCAGGGTGCTGATATGCGGCACCTGCACGCTGCCGGGGGGCACCGGCGCCTGCAGCGGCGGGGGTGCGGCGGGGATCGCCGGCAACGCGGGGCCCGGCGCGTCCAGCCGGCGCACGTCGATGGACAGCACCGGCGAGTCGGGCGCGCGGATCGAAGTCAGGAGCAGCGCCGCGCTGCCGCCGCTGATTTTCACCGTCACCACATCGGCACTGCCGGTGAGCCAGCGATCGAGCGTCGAGGGTGCGCACAGGAATTCGATGCTGCCGGCCGAGCGCATGGGCGCGGGGGCCACCTGCAGCGCGGGCAGCGCGAGCTCGCCGCTGCGGGTGGCGCCGCCGCCCGTCACGGTGAAGGCGTAGATGCCCACCGGCAGATTCAGGAGCTGCACGCTCGCGCCGATGGGCACCTCGGGCGTCGCACCGCGGCTGCTCGCGCCCACGGCGCTGCCGGCGGCGGACAGCGTGCCGGTGGCTGCAGGTTCGGGATGGCTCGACATGCTGTCCGCAGCGTACCGCAACAGCGTGTCATTGATCACCTGCGCCGTCGCAGTTGGCGGCAACAGCACGCCGGTGGCAGCAGCGCGCAGGCGTTCGGCCACTGCGCCGAGATCGAAGGCCACCACCGGCACATTATGTGAAAGCACATGCGTGAGCGTGTAGCACCAGGTCTCCGGGCCCACCGTGGGAAAGAGCGCCAGATCGGCGCGCTCGCGCTCGAGCAGCGCCGCTGCCTCCTCCTCGCGATACGGTCCGGTGATGAACACGCGGCCGGTGTCGATGAGCGGTGCATCCTCGCGGGTGAAGCCGATGACCACGAATTGCAGCGGCAGGCTTCGCGCTGCGGCGTCGCGCGCACACTCGAGCAGCACCGCATGCCCCTTCTGGGTGTTGATGCCGCCCATCAGCACCACCTTGAGCGGCGCATCCGGCGCGCGTGCGCGCCGCCTCGCCGCGGCCGGCGGCGGCGGCGCCTCCCAGGGCTCAACCTCGATGGCCAGTGCCGGGAAATACCGCAAGAATCTCTGGCGCACGTCCTGGGTGGGCGCGACGATGCGCGCGGCCTGCCCGAGCAGCCGCTCGCTGCGGTCGCGCAGCTGCGCCACGGACAAAGGCTCCCCGAGGGCCGAGCCGTTTTGCTGCACGCAGGCCTCGCACGCCGCGAGCGCTGGCTCGCCGCAGTAGCGGCCGGCGCTGTCGAGGAAGGACACGCGCGGACAGATCCAGGTGTAGTCGTGCAGGTGCACCGCATACGGCACACCCAGGCCCGCGATCATCTCGAGCGTCGCACTGCCGAGGCCGAGAAAATGATGGATCTCGATCGCCGCGAGCCGCAGCTCGAGCAGCAGCAGCCTGAGGGCCTGCGCCTCGCGCGGCAGCTCGTACAGCAGGTGCTCGAAGTCCCCCGTCGCGCCGCTGCCGGCGGCATGGACCACCGTCACCACCACCCAGCCCGGATGGCGCGGATCCTCATCGGCGCGCAGCGTCAACACCGTGTGGCCGGCCGCACTCAAGGCCGCCTGGCGCAGGTCCACATGGCGCTGCACCCCGCCCGCCAGATCCAGGCTCAGCAGCAGCACGGGTTTGGGGGCGCCGCGCAGTCGCCGCTCGTCGATGGCACGCTTCGATTCGCGCAGGCTGTCGGCGTCCACGAACTCGCGGATGAGCTCATCGTAGCCGGGATGCCGGTGATTGATCACCCGCCGGTTGCGGGTGGTGAGAAGCTCGCGGCTGCGGCCGAAGGAGCGCGCGCCGGCGTGCCGCACGAACACGCCGGTGGCCGCGACATGGCGCCAGCCGCGGCGCCGCGCCCGCAGGCAAAAGTCGTTCTCCTCGCCATAGCCCTTGCCGAAACCGCGCTCGTCGAACTCGCCCACCTCCTCGAGGCAGCGGCGGCGCACGTACAGGCAGAAACCCACCCCCACCGGAATGTCGAGGGTCTTGCCGGCGTTGACCACGCGCGCGATGCGGTCGATGTCGGCGGCCTCGGCCGAACTCAAGGGCTGCGAACGGCGCAGCTGATAGCTCACGATGGAGGCGGCTTCGCCCAGGGGCGTGGCCGTGCCGATGGCGTCGCGGGCATAGGCCGCAGCCTGCAGCCGTTCGAGCCATCCCTCGAACACTTCGGTGTCGGCATTGAGCAGCACCACGTCGCGCTGCGGGTGCACCTGCAGGCCGCGATTGATCGCGCCCGGAAATCCGAGATTGGCCTCGTTGCGCAGCAAGGTGATGCAGCCCTCGGCGGCGAGCTCATCGAGCGCAGCGCGCAGGCGCAGATCCGGGGTGGCATCATCGACCACCGTGAGCGTGCCCAAGGTGGCCGGCGTGGTGGCGAGCACGCTGCGCAGGCAGGCGAGCGTGTCCTCCAAGCCCGAATACACCGGCACGATGATGTTGACCCGCGGCGGCGGGGCGGCATCCAAGCGCGCGCGCGCCTGCTTCGACAGCCGCTTCGCGGGCCGCGGCGGCGGCTCGGCGATGGGCGCGGCCGGCGGCTGGATGCGTTGCAAGGGGCTGCCGGCGAGTTCGCTCACACGGCCATCCGGCAGCAGCGCCGCCACCCCCACATCGCCCCTGCGCGCGGCCGCGACCGCCGGCACCTCGAGGGCAAAGGGGGAGCGGCCGGCACCCGTCGGTTCGACCTCGAAGCGCTCGCTCTGCCCGTCCTGGCTTACCACCAAGGTGACGGGTGCGCGCGCATTCCAGTCCATCCGCACCTCGCCCTTGAGACGCGAGCCCTCGAGCACCACCCAGCCGGATACGCCGAAGTCCGGCGGCCAGGGCAGCGCCGAGCCGAGCAGTGGCTGGGATCCCACCCGCACGCTGAGCGCACCGGCGCCGGTGGGCGCGGCGCGCACGAAGCTTACCGGCACGCCGGGCGCCCCGGCCGGACTCACATGCCCGAGGCTCTGGCCGCCCTGCTCGATCAGCGCCAGGCCGCCGGCGCGGATTTCGCCCACGAGGTTCAGCTGCGAATCGATGCCCACCCAGCCGGGATGGCGCGCGCCATGCTGACGCCACAGGCGCGAGACGGCGGGGATGAGACCGGCGATGGAATCCACCGCGGTGCCGGCGAGCAGGCGCTCGGCGGTCGCGAACGCCTCGTCGATGAACCCGGCGCGTGCGGCGGCATCGATCGTGAGCACCCCGCTGTCCGGATCCTCGCGCCCGTGCAGCGCCGCGAGTGCAAGACGCGCCTCGCCCGCCTGCAGCAGCGCGCGCGCATACACCAGAGTGGCGGTGGGATGATCGGGCGCCAGGCGCCGGGCCGAATCCGCCAGACGCAGCGCGTCCAGATAGCGCCGCTCGTCAGTGGCGGCGGCGACGCCTTCGAACAATACCGTGAGGCGGCTGTCCTCGACGCTCAAGGCGGCTCACCACAGCGGCTGTCAATGTTTCAGATCGTGCGTGGAAATTCCGGTCAGGGTGATGCTGGTCTTGTCGGGCATCGTGATCTTGATGCCGGCCTTGACCACCGGGGTCTCGGTCTTGACGCTCGCGGCGGTGACACCGGCGATGTTGATGGTGTCGCCGCTCAGGTTCAAAGTGCCGGACTTCGAGGACGCCGTGCTGCTCAGCTCGCCCTTGGCGAAGGCCGAACCGGCCACCACCGTGTCGCTGCCGATGGCGTTGATCGAGGCACTCAGGCCGCTGCCCACGCCGCCGGCAAAGGTATCGCTGCCGATGCTCTGAATCTTGTCCAAGCTGACCGTGCCGCCGCTCAACGTGGCGCTGCTCAGTCCGCCGCCCAATACCGAGGAGATGCCGCTGGTGGCGCCGTACGCCTGCCCGAGCTTGTTCAAGGCGCTGAGGGCGGCAAGGCGTTCCGTGGGGGTGAGGGTGGCGGCCGTGGGCATACCGGCTCGCACCTGATAATGCTGCGTCCCGCCGCAGATGGTCGCCATTTCCATTTAGATACCGTCTCCCTTCACTACGCACTCATCCCTGACGGAGCCGTGACCTCTCAGCGGTGAGCCCCCACCCACCTCGAATGAATCAGATCAATCCTGATTGACAATTCTTTTCTAAGTCGATCTGTGATGCGTTCAATATCTCGGAATACTGGAATGCGGTCAAGCGCTATTTCGAATTTATTTTCGCCGCCGCGATTTTTTCGCTCTCACCGCCGAGTCGCCGCGCGATTTCTGTTGCTGGCCGCGCAATTTTTTTTGCGACCTAAGAACGCCGTGCACCAACATCGACTTTGCATTATGTCAGCTCGCCCACTTCTGGGGCACGCGCTGGGTTATCGCTTTAACCGGCCTGGGTGATGGTCGCGGCCGGGTTCACCGTGTCGGCGGGCGTCTCGAGCGCCGCGAGCGCCGCGCTGGCGGCCTCATGACCCTGCGCCGCGGCGCGCGCGAACCAGGCGATGGCGGCGGCGCGATCCGGCGCGCAGCCGCGGCCGTCGCGATAGCACAGCGCCACCCGGCATTGTGCCGCCGCATCGCCGGCGGCGGCGGCGGTCAGCCACAAGCCGAACATTTCGCTTTGCGCCGCCGGCGAGGGAGTCGGATTCTGATCGAGGGCATTGGCGAGCAGCGCGATCGCACCCACATGGCCCGCGCCGGCGGCGCGCCGATACCAGGCCTCGGCTTCGACGAGCTTGGGCGGCCCGAACAGGCCGAGGCGGCAACAATCGCCCATCCACGCCTGCGCATCGGCGCTGCCGGCGAGCGCGGCCGCCTCGATGCGCGCGCGCGCGCCCAAGGCATCCCCCGGAACGCCCCGGCCCTCGAGGCTGAGCAAGCCCCACTGATAGTCCGCGTCCGCATGGCCGCGCTGCGCGGCGGCCTGAAAATGCCGCGCCGCTTCGGCGAAGTCCTGCGGCACCCCCTGGCCGAGCTTGTACAGCGATCCCAAGTTGTACAGCGCATCCAGATTGCCGCGATCGGCGGCATGGCGCAGCCAGTCGGCGGCCACGGCGAAGTTCGGCTCCGCGCCGATCCCTTGCGCGTGCAGCGAGGCGAGCAGCGTGAAGGCCTCGGGCCGCGCCTGGCTGCCGGCCGCCTTCAGCCAGCGCGCCGCCTCGGTGGCATCCTGCGGCACGCCGCGGCCGAACAGATACAGCTCGGCGAGCGCGCTCGCGGCGCGCGGATTGCCGGCCTCGGCCGCCTCGCGCAGCAGCGCCGAGGCTTCCACGCCGTCATCCTCCGGGCTCTCGAGCTGCATCTGCGCGAGCGCGCAGGCGGCTTCCTGATGGCCGCGCACCTGCGCCCGGCGCAGCCAGGTTTCGGCGCTGCCGGTGTCGCGCGCGACGCCGGTGGCCTGCCAGTGGATCATGCCGAGCAGATACATGGCCGGCACATAGTCCTTGGCGGCCGAGCGGGTCAGGTATTCGACCGCGGCCTTGGGATCCGCGGCCACGCCCTCGCCGTGCAGCAGCAATTTGCCGTAGCCGTACTCGGCGATGGCGTTGCCGGCCTGCGCGGCGCGCGCGAGCCACGCGGCCGCCTTGGCGTAATCCGCCGGGCGATCCTCGCCGCCGGCATGCAACAGCCCGAGGCCGAGGTAGCCGACCGCCTCGCCTTGCACCGCGGCCGCGGTAAACCAGCGCTCGGCCTCCACCGGATCGCGCGCCGTGCCCAATCCCAACGCCAGTTGATTGGCGAGGCGCGCCTGGGCGGCGGGGGAGCCCTGCGCCGCGGCCAGGCGGTTCCAACGCAGCGCCTCGACGAAATCCTGGCGCACCGACACGCCCTCGGGGAAGAACTGCGACAGCGTGCCCTCGAGGCGCGCATCGGCGCCGGGCTCGCCGGGATCCAGGGCGGTGACGCCCGCGGGCTTGGGCGGATCGATGAAATAGATGAGCCCGAGACGCGCCTGCGCCGGCAGGTGGCCCGCTTCGCCCGCCGCGCGATACCAGCGCACCGCATCGGGCAGGCTTTGCACCACCCCTTCGGCCCGCTCATACACCTGGCCGAGGCGAAATTGCGCCGCCGGGTCGCCCGTGGCCGCCAGTTCCTTCAAGTGCGTAAAGGCGCGCTCGGACCAGCCCGCCGCGAGCTCGCGCTCCAGCGCCGCGAGCTGCACCGCCGGCTCGCGCCGCCCCCATCGAAACCAGTCCTTGAGCCGCATGGCTACGGCTCCCGCATGGCCTCCGCACCCGAGCGCAGCATGCCACCCAACAGGTACCAGAGAATGGTGCGCTTGCCCACCACGATGTCGGCCTCCACCGTCATCCCGGGGCTCATGCGGAAGTTCTTCGCCACGTCGTGCAATTTGAGCGAGGTGATCTTGATGCGGGTGTCGAAATACGGCGTGCGCGCGCTGCCGGCGGCCGTCCCCGGCGCGGTGAGCGCATCCTGGCTCGAGGCCTCGGTGAAGGCATCCTGGCTGATGGTCTTGACCACCCCCTCGCCGGTGCCGTGCTCGAGAAACTTGTAGGCCGTGAATTTGATGGTCACCGGATCGCCCACCTTGACGAAGCCGATGTCCTGGGAATCGATCTGCGCCGCCACCTCGAGCGGCGCATCCACCGGCACCAGGGAGAACAGCGGCTGCGCGTCCACCGCGATCGCGCCGGCCGACAGGTTCGGCACCTTGACCACGATGGCATTCTGCGGTGCCACGAGGTTCACCAGATCGCTCAGGCGGCGCGCCTTGGCGAGATCCTGCTTGGCGGCATCCAGGGAATCCTGGGTGGTGGCAAGGGCGGTGAGATTCTCCTCGTGCCACTTGTCGATGAACTGCTTGCGTTGCTGGCGCAGGGATTCGAGCAGGTGCAAACCCGAGGCGAGCGCGGTCTTGCTCTGTGCCAGATCGCTCGACAGGGTGACCCGCTGGTTTTGGGCGTTGAGCAATTCCAACTGGCTCACGTAGCCGTTCTTGGCAAGATCCGCATTCATGTGCTCCATCTTGGCGGCGATGGCGAGGCGCGCCTCATCGTCGGTGACCTTCTGCTGGTAGCCCGACACCTGCGCCTCGGTGCTGTTGATGCGCTGGTCGAAGTCGCTCACCCCGGAGGCGTATTCGGTGCGCCGCTGCTGCCAGATCGAGGACTGCAGGGTGTCGTAGGAGTTGTCGGCGGAAGCCGGCAGCGGCGTGCCGGCGGCCTCGGACTGCATGCGCCGCAGCTGCGCCTGCAGGCTCTGGATCTTCTGCTGCAGGTTGGTCAGATCCGCGGTGGCGAAGGTCGGATCGCAGGTGGCGAGGATCTGGCCCTTCTTCACCACATCGCCCACGGAGACCATGATGCGGCTGATGATGGCCTTCTCCATGGGCTGCACGGTGATGGTGCCGGTGATGGGCAGCAGGCGCCCGGGGGCATTGACCACGCGCTCGAGCTTGAAGATCGAGATGAAGATGACGAGCGCCGTGACCAGCGCGGCGAGCACGTACAGCAGGCCGCGATCGGCCACGGGAAACGGCTGGCCGATGACCTCCGCGGTGGCGGATTCGAATTGCAGCCGGCCTGCGGCCGGGTCACGCGGGGGCCGTAGGACGACCGGAAGTGCGGGCATGGGCGTTCTTGGGATCCATGTGGCGGTTCTGTTGGTACCACAGCGACTGATAGATGTCGCAGCGCTGCAGCAGTTCCTCGTGCTTGCCGACATCGTAGAACTTGCCGCGCTCCAGCACCAGGATGGCATCGGCCGTCATCAGCGAGGACAGGCGGTGGGAGATGATGATCACCGTGCGGCCCGCGGCGATGCGCATGAGATTGGCGTTGACGATGGCCTCGCTCTCGGCATCGAGCGCACTCGTCGCCTCATCCAGGATCAGGATCTGCGGATCCACCAGCAGCGCGCGCGCGATGGCGAGCCGCTGGCGCTGGCCGCCGGAGAAGTTCACCGCGCCCTCCTCCACCTCGGTGTCGTAGCCCTTCTCCAGGCGTTCGATGAACTCCTCGGCGCCGGCCATCTGCGCCGCACGCACGATCACCTCCATGCCGGCATTGGGCCGCGGCGCGGAAATGTTGTCGCGGATGGTGCCGCTGAACAGGAAATTCTCCTGCGGCACCACGCCGATGCTGGAGCGCAGGTGATCGAGGTCGATCTGGCGCAGGTCCATGCCGTCGATCTTGATCGTNNATCACATGGCCGCTGATGGGCAGCCGCAACCCCGTGCCCGTGCGCCCTTCCTCCGGCGGCTGATTCATCACCGAGGCCACCTCGCCGAGCGCGCCGCGCGCATCCTCGAAGGCATTGAGCATGCCGGCCATGGACACGATGGGGCCGGTGACCCGGCCCGCCAGCATGGCGAAGGCGATCACCGTGCCCGCGGTGGTGCCGTCCGGATCGGTGAGCGCCATGTAGCAGCCGATGATGATGGTGCCGCTGTAGATCATGCGCTCCAGCGGCATCACCAGGGTCTGCGGCCAGTTGCTGATGCGGTCGAGGTCGCGATGCGTCTCGATCACCTTGGCCACCCGCCGATCGCGCTGGAAGCGCTTCAGGCCCTCGAGGCACAGCGACTTGACCGTGCGGATGCCGTAGATGGTCTCGATCATGTGCGAGCCCATGGCCTGTTCGGCGGCGATGACCCGGCCGGTGCGCCGGCCGACCTCCGGCAGGAAGGCGATGTAGATCCCGAGGATCCCGAACGCCAGCCCGAGCACGTAGAAGGTCAGTTTCCAATTCAGATAGAAGAGCACCGGCAGCAGCACCAGCAGGGTCACGCTGTCGAGCAGCGTGCCGAACACCTGCATCATGATGAAGCTGCGCACCTTCCAGATCTGGCCGATCTTGCCGCTGATCACGCCGGTGGGCGTCTTCTCGAAATACGACATCTTGAGGTTGATCAGCTTGTCGAACACATGCAGGTTGATGCGTGCATCGATGCGCGAGCTCGCGATCAAAATCATGAGCCGCCGCAGATAGCCGAAGGTGGTCTCGAACAGCGTGACGGCGATCAGCGCCACGGTGATCACGCCTAAGGTGGAGAAGCTCTTGTAGTTGATGACCCGGTCGAGCACCACCATCACGATCATCACCGGGAAGAGCGCGAGCAGGCTCATGAAAATCGCGGCCACGGAGATGTCGCGCACCAGCCGGCGCTCCAGCACGAACTGGCCGAGGAGCCAGGAGAAGCCGAACGGCTTGTCCTGATCGGTGATCTTCCAGCGCCGCGACAGCAGCATGAGCTCGCCGTTCCAGCTCTCGAACAGGCGCGGCTCGTCCACCAGCACGGTGGTGCCCGTGGCCGACCCCGGATCCTCGATCAGCGCGAGCTTCACCCCGTCCTGATCGTGCACCTTCTCGAGGATCAGCGCCTTGCCCTGCGGCAGCAGCATGATGGCAGGCAGGGAGTCGGCGAGCCCGGCGAGTTCGCCGCGCTGGATTCGGGCTGCCTTGGCCTGCAAGCCGGCGCGCTCGGCCATTTTCGACAGCAGCGCCGGCGCGGGCTCGGGCCCCTCGAATTGATGCGCGCGGATCAGCTCCTCGGCGCTGTACTCCAGGCCATGGTGGCGGGCCACGCGTACCAGCGCGGCCACCGCCGTACTGTCCGCCTGCGTTGCCGCTGCCTGGCTCAAATCCCTAACGCTCCGTTATGTCGCCCGCCCGCGCACGCTCAGGCAAAAACTGTAGCAGAATGTTCGCCTCCGGGACGAAATAACCCGCGCTGTGCCGGCTACCCGATCGGGTCGACGACCTCGACGCCCTGGAAGCGATGAAAATCCGCATCGTGAGTGACGATCTGGCGCACGCCGTGCTCTCGCATGAGCACGATGGTGTGCGCGTCATGAAATATGCTGCCGCTCAGATGGGGCATTTCCTCGATCAGTTGGGAGAGTATGTCGGCGTGCCGAAGAGTCGGCTCGAGCAGACTGAACCCCGGCGCACTCAATAAAGATGTGATGAACAGCCACGCCTGCCCGCTGGCCCAGGGTGCCCGCATGACGCGAGGGTGGGTCGTGACGCGTAGGAATTCATAAACAATGGGCCAGGTCGAATACCAAGCTTCCGCCTTGCGGCGTTGATTCTCGAGCCAGCCGCGGCACGCGCCATGAAAGGGCGAATCGAGATCCGCTGCGTAGATGAGCACATTGGTGTCGACGACCAGCACCGCGAACTTCAGCGCCTGTCCATCGCCTCGTGCAACGCATCACGATTGGCGATGTCAACGAGCGTCCCGCCGCTGCGAAAGCTGGGCAGCGGCTCGAACGAGCTCGGGCGCCGCTGCTCGCGAAAAAGCGTCCGCAGCGCCGTTTCCACCAGGTCAGACATGGTCCGCCCCTGACGCAGCGCTTCCTGCTTGAGTTGGGCCATGACCGTATCGTCGATATTCAGCGTCGTTTTCATAGAGGATATGTTTATATGGCAAGGACCGCCATATTACCATACGAGCTGCGGCAACGAGCCCCGGGTGTTCACGGCGGCGCCTTGAGCCGGTCGAAGGGCCGCGCGTGGCGCTCGAAGTGCGGATTGTAGAAGGGGTCCAAGTCCACGATCAGCGCCCAGCGCGCCCGGAACAGCGCCGCCTCGCTCTTCTGGCGCGCGAGCTTGGCCTGGGACAGGTCGTAGCCGCGCGACTTGGACTCGAAGTGATACAGCACCGCGAACGGATCGTAGAGCACGCGATAGCCGGCGCGCATCACGCGCAGGCAAAAATCCACGTCGTTGAAGGCCACCGGCAGATGCACCTCATCGAAGCCGCCGAGCTCGCGGAACAGCTCGCGCCGGGTGGCGAGGCAGGCGCCGGTCACGGCCGCGGCGCCGCGCTGCAGATGGCTGCGGCCGAAATAGCCGCCGCGCTCCGGGGCTTCGCCGGAGGATTCATGGCCCGCCACGCCTTCCACCCCGAGCACCACCCCGGCATGTTGCAGCGTGCCATCCTCGTACAACAGGCGCGCGCCCACGGCGCCCACTTCGGGACGCAGCGCATTGGCGGTGAGCTCCGCGCACCAGTCCTCGGACAGGGCCACGGTGTCGTTGTTGAGGAAAATGAGCACGTCGCCGCGCGCGGCCTGCGCCGCGAAATTGTTGATGGCCGACCAGTTGAAGGCGCCTTCGTAGCGCAGCACCCGCACCGGCGAGGTGGCGGCGAGGCGCGCCAGATACTCATGGGTTGAGCCCTCGACGCTGTCGTTGTCGACGATGAGGAGCTCGATCGGCCCGGGATAATGCGCGGCGGTGCGCAGCAGGCTGTCGATGCACGGGCCGAGCAGATCCAGCCGGTCGCGGGTGGGCACGATGATGGACACGCGCGGCGCGGCGGCGGGCAGCTGCCAGCGCACGCGCGTGGCGAACGGGCGCGCAGCGCCGAACGGGTCGGCATGCGCCTCGGCGCTCGCCGCGGCGCCGCAGCGATCCAGATGTGCCTGCACCACCTGCACGATGGTGCTCTGCAGGCCGGCGGCATGCGCCGGATCGTGTGATACCGAGCCCGGGGTCACCCGCCAGTGGTACAGGATCTTCGGCACGTGGCGGATCTCGTGCGCGGTGAGTTGCTGCGAGGCGCGCAGCAGCAGATCGTGATCCTGCGCCCCGTCGATGCCGGTGTGCAGGGTGCCCACCGCATCCAGCACGTCGCGGCGCAGCACCACCAGGTGACAGAGGTAATTCAGCGACAGGAGCAGATCCGGATCGAAGTCCGGCTTGAAGAACGGCGTGTGATGAATCAGCCGGCCAAACGCGTTCTCCTCGATGCGGTCCTCGTCCGAGTACACCAGTCCATAGCGGTGCTCCTGCAGCGCGCGCACCACTTCGTACAGCGCCTCGGGCGCGAGCAGATCGTCGTGATCCAGGAAGGCGATGTACTCGCCGCGCGCCGCGGCGATGCCGCGATTGGTGTTGCCGGCGATGCCGGCGCGCTCGCCGGCCTCGAGTACGCGCAGGCGCTCATCGGCATGGCGGCGCAGCAGCGCCCGAAAGGCCTCGCTCGGCGCCGAGGCATCGTCGGTGACGATGAGTTCGAAATGATCATAGCTTTGCTCGCTGACGCTGCGCAGCGCGGCATCGAGCAGCCGTAGATCGGAATTGAAGGTGGGCAGCACCACCGAGATGAGCGGCCGGTAGGCGAAGCGTGCGCCGTCCACCTTCTGTGCCGCCAGGGCGTCGGCGGCCGGCCGATAAAAGCGCTCCCAGTAATCCCCGTAGGCATCGAGCGGCACGCTCGCGAGGCGCTCGAGATCCGGCAGACGCGCCTCGATGCGCTGCAGCAGTTCGCGCAGCTGCACGAGCTCGCGGCGCGTCGCCGACAGCACATCGAGGCCGCGGGTGGCATCCGCCTCGATCGGCAGGCTCACGCCGATGCGCTCCCGCGACAGCGCGTCGATGACGATGAGTGCGCGGCCGCCCTCGAAGCTTGAGCGGCGCGCGGCCGGGACGCGGAAGGTGAAGCCGCAGCGCCCATCCCCGCCCACGGCTTCCTGCACGTCGGCGCGCGGTTCCCCGCAGGTGACGGCGCCGATGAACAGCGAATCGGCATACAGTTCGAGCGGCACCGGCACATTGCGATCGCAGAGGTCGACCGCCCAGCCGCGGATCTCGAGCGAGGAGGCGGCATCGATGGCGCCGATCACGGCGCGGGTGATCTTCGACAGCGGCTGGTTCGCGAGCCGCTCGCGCAGCAACCGGTCGATGCCGGCGGCGGCGAGATTGGGCGCGAGCGCGGCGATGGCGGGGTCAGAGAGCACCACTTCGAGGAGCTCGAGCCAGCTCGCGGTGGCACCGGCCATGGCCTGCGTCGCGGACCCGAGCGGCAGGCGCCGCTGCGCCCAGTCGATCAGGCGCGGCGGCGGCAGCGCCATGACAGTGGCCTGCGGCAATGCCTCGCGCAGCAACAGCGGCGCGAGCACCGCCGACTGGAATTCCGGAGAGCGCAGAATTCCCCCGAGCACCTCCGCGAGCGGCGCGCCCAGGCTCTGGCGCGCGATGTGCAAATCGGGCACCCGGCCCAGGAACAACGTGAAACAATCGTCCACGTCGCGCGCCTGCATGGGGTCCGGGGCCATCATAGCGAGCGGCCGAGCGCCTCGATCACCTGCGCCACGGCGCCGTCGGTCATTTCCGGATACATCGGCAGGCTCAGGATCTCCGCCACCACCTGTTCGGTGGCCGGCAGCCCGCCCGGGCCGATGGGGCAGCGCCCGCGGTAGGCCGGCATGGCGTGCACCGGCACGGGATAATGCACGCGGGTGTCGATGCCATGGGCCAGCAGCCGCTCCTTCAGACCCTCGCGATCGCCGTGGCGCACCACGTATTGATGAAACACCGGCGTGGTGCCCGGCTGGCGTGCCGGCAGTGTCAGTCCGGTGGCATTGAGGCCGAGGTCATAGGCTTGGGCGATGTCGGCGCGGCGCCGGTTGCCGGCCTCCAGATGCCGCAGTTTCACCCGCAGGATCGCCGCCTGCAGCTCATCCAGCCGGCTGTTGACCCCGGGCATCTCGCTCACCCGCTCCGCCGTCCAGCCATATTGGCGCAGGCTGCGCACCCGCGCCGCCACCTCGGCATCGCCCGCCACCAGGCCCCCATCGCCCAAGGCACCCAGGTTCTTGGTGGGATAGAAGCTGAAGGCGGCGGCGGCGCCGAAGCTGCCCACGCAGCGCTCGCCGTGCCGTGCGCCATGCGCCTGGGCGCAATCCTCGATCACCGGGATGCCGGCGCGATTGGCGAGCTTGAGAATCGTGGGCATGTCGGCCGGCTGGCCGTACAGGTGCACCACCACCACCGCATCGATGTGCTCGTGCAGCAACGCCTCGGCGAGTGCCGCCGGATCGATGTTCAGGGTCGATGGATCGATGTCGACGAACAGCGGCGCGGCGCCGGCCATCTCGATGGCGGCCACGGTGGCGACCGCGGTGTGCGACACCGTGGCCACCGTCTGGCCGCTGCCGATGTCGAGCGCCCGCAGCGCGAGTGCCAGGGCATCGGTGCCGTTGGCGACCCCCACGGTCTGCGCCAGCCCGAATTGATCGGCACATTCGATCTCGAGCGCCGCGACCTCGCGCCCGAGGATGTACCAGCCGCCGTCCACCACCCGCGTGATGGCCGAGAGAATCTCCTCGCGATGCTCGCGCGCAAAGGCTCCGGGATCGGTCTGGGGAATGGGCATCGCGAAACCTTACCATTTTGGCCGGCAATCGCCGCGTCGCGACCAAGGTCCGCCGAGGATTCTGGCCTAAATGGATTTCGGCGGACTGCCTGGCGTCAGGGTTGGCCTAGGGTGACCTGGCGGAAACGCAGCCCTCGCCAGGCGCACGGGTGGCTCCACTGGCTAGGTCAGACACAGCACCCGGTTACGAGCCCGACGCCCGCCAGCCCGGGATCAGCGGCTCCGATCCGCCCTCGATGGGCTGCGCGCTCTCGGCGCCCCGGCCGCCCGGGTCCGCGAGCCGGGCCGCGAGCGCGCGCTCGGCCGCCGTCCACGCGAGGCGCAGCCTCGCCATGCAGGCGGGTAGCTCCGCGGCGCCGGCCGTTTCGACGGCGGCCGCCGCCGCGGCGAGCGGGTCGGCGCAGATGTTCGAGGCGGCGCCTTTCAACTGATGCGCCAAGGTTTTCAGATCGGCACCGGCCTGGCGTGCCGCCGCGGAATCGAGCAGCGCCACCAATTCGGTCGCCGACTCGCGAAACGTCGCGAGCAAGTCCCCTTCGAATTCAAGGTCGCCGTCGCACACCGTGTGCAGCCGCCCGACGTCGAGCGCTTCCGGCGCCGCGCTCGGCGGCTCGGTGCTCGGCGCGGCGTCTGTGCCGGCGCGCTCGCGCAGGCTGCGCAGTTTGATCAGCAGCCGCTCCGGGTCGATGGGCTTGGCGAGATAATCATTCATTCCGGCCTCGAGGCACCGGTCGCGATCGCCGCTCAGGGCATTCGCGGTGAGCGCGATGACCGGAATCTTCGGGTCGAGCACGCCGCTGCCGGGCAGGCGCAGGGTGCGAGTCGCCTCATAGCCGTCCATCACGGGCATCTGGCAGTCCATGAGCACCACATCGAAGGGCTTCTGGCGCAGCGCCTCGAGCGCCTCCCGGCCGTTCCAGGCCTGGGTCACCTCGAGCCCGAGCCGCGCCAACAGCCGCTGGCCGAGCTTCTGATTCACGCTATTGTCATCCACCAACAGCACACGCTGGCCCTTGAACTCGCTGGTGCCCGCCACCTCGCGTGCGCGCTGCCGGACGCCGCCGAGGATCTCCTCGAGCAGGCGAAACAAGGCCTCGGCTTTCACCGGCTTGGAAATGGCGCGATCGAAGGGCGCGCTCCCCTGGCCTTGCAGGTGACTCGCCAGGGAGCTCAGCATCACGAGGCGGCACTGGCCGGAGTCGTCCTGGCGCCGGATCTGGCCGGCGAGCCAGTGGCCGTCATGATCCGGCAGCTGCTGGTCGAGGATCGCGACCTGCGGTCGATCGCCGGTGGCGCACAGCTCATGCCAGCGCTGCAGCGCCTCGCCGGCGCTGCCGGCCGTGGTGACCGAGATGCCCCATCCGCGCAGCTGCGCGGCGAGGAGGGTCAGGTTGGCGGGGTGATCATCGACGATCAGGGCGCGCAGCGGCCCGGCGAAATGCCGCGGCGGTGCGGCGGCAGCGGCCGCCGGATCGACGATGATCCGGAACCAGAATAACGAGCCCGCCCCCGCAGTGCTGTGCACGCCGATGCTGCCGCCCATGGCCTCGACCAGGTGCCGGCAGATCGACAATCCCAATCCCGTGCCGCCGTAGCGGCGCGTGGTCGAGGCATCGGCCTGGGTGAAGGGCACGAACAGCTGGCCGATCTGCTCGGCAGTCAGGCCGATGCCCTGATCCTCGATGGCAAAGGCGAGGCCGAGGCGGCCCGCCGGCGCCGGCGCCGGTGCGACGCGCAGCGTCACGTCGCCCGCCTCGGTGAATTTGATGGCGTTGCTCAGCAGGTTGAGGAGCACCTGGCGCAGGCGGGTCGGATCGCCGCGCAGCGCCACCGGGCAGCTTGCATCGACATCCACCAACAGCTCGAGGCGCTTCTCGCTCGCCAACAGGGCCACCGCATCGATGGTCTCATCGACCAGGCTGCGCAGGTCGAAATCGACGCTCTCGAGCTGCAGGTGGCCGGCCTCGATCTTGGACAGATCCAAGATGTTGTTGATGAGCGCGAGCAGCACCTCGCCGCTCGAGCGCGCGATCTGCGCGTATTCGCGCTGCTCGGACCCCAATTCCGAATCGAGCAACAGACCGGTCATGCCGATCACGCCGTTCAGCGGCGTGCGGATCTCGTGGCTCATGTTGGCGAGGAATTGCCCCTTGGCGATGCTCGCGGCCTCCGCGGCTTCCTTCGCGGCCCGCAGATGCTCTGACGCCTCGCGCGCCGCGGTGACGTCCTGGAAGGCGCCGGTCAGCCGCACGCAGCGGCCATCTTGCATCTGCGGGTGGCACATGAGGTGCACCCAGCGGTGATTGCCCTTGGCCGTCAACAGCGGCAATTCGAATTCGAACGGCGTGCCGTGCTGGAGCGCGGCGTAGTGGGCCGTCATGATGTCTGCGCGCGCCGCGGCCGGCAGGAATTCGAGCGCCTGCTCGAGCGACGGCGTCTCGCCGACCGGCATCTCATGAATCTGAAACAGCATGTCCGACCAACACATCTGCTGCGTGGCCGGGTCGAATTCCCAGCCGCCGATCAGCGCCATCTGGCCGGTGGCATCGAGCAACGCCTTCTGCTGCACGATCTGCTGCTCGACGAGCTTGCGTTCGGTGATGTCGGTGCGGATCGAGATGACCTCGAGGATGCGTCCCGCGGCGTCCTTGAAGGGCACGACGGTGGTGTCGGTCCAGTACAGCCGGCCGTTCTTGGCGCGGCTGCAGAGCTCGCCGCGCCACACCTCGCCGCGCGCCCGGGTGGCGATCACGTCGGCATGGAATTCCGCGGATTGCACCCCCGAATCCATGACGGAGCGGTGCTGTCCGATGAGCTCCTCGCGGCTGTACCCTGAGATGCTGCAGAAGCGATCGTTCACGTATTTCAGAAAACTGTCGGGTGTGGTCACCGAGACGATCGCATGCTGATCGAGCGCCTGCTTGTGGCTCGCGAGCAGCGCCAGTGCCGTCTCGGCGCGCACCTTTTCGGTTTCGAGCAGAGAACTGGCGGCATCGAACTGCGCGCGTTCTTTCTGCAGGCGGCGGATGGTGGGCTCGAGCATGAGCACCGCGATGATGCAGCTGAAGGCGACCATGATGAGCGACCACAGCCAGACGCGGTGCTGCTGCGCGAGGGTCTCCTGGCTCATCACCCGGTCGAATCCATCCACCCAATGGTCGGCGGCGACTAGATAGGTTCCGAGCGCGGCATTCAGGGCATCGGCACGCTCCAGTCTGCCGGCATCGCTCAACCCCGCCGCCGGCAGATCCGCCACCAGCGCGGCGATGGCGCGCTGCTGCCCCGCCAGGGCATCGAATTCCGAGCATAGGGCGGCAAGGGACTCACAATAGGGTTGCAGCTGGTTCACGACTGCATCCTGCCGCTGCCGCCAGTCGGACAGGGCCGCCTCGATGTCGGCGCGCGAGCTGGGGAGCGGCGCCAGCACGGCGCGGGAGGCGCGCTGCACCACTTCTGCGGCCAAACCGCGCTGCCGGCCCGCCCGGTACACCAGGTCGGCATTGCGCGAACCGACGTCGAGCTGCCTTAGGAACTGCATGCCGGCGCCCAACAGGCCGCTCGCCAGCACCAGCAGCACCACGGCATAGCCCGATCGCATGCGCCAACCCAGGGCGCGGGCCGCGGGTGTCAGCTTGATCTCCATGGAAACCCATCCGAATGACGCACGTCAGGTTGTATCGGCGGGCAGCACCCAATCTGAACCTTAAGGGCTACAGCGACCAGGCCCCATCGATGATGTGGCATTGGCCGGTCACGAAGCTCGATTCGTCGGAGGCGAGATACACCGCGAGCGCCGCGATTTCCTCGGGCCTTCCGAGCCGGCCCATGGGCTGGCGGGCGATGAACGCCGCCTGGGCCTTGGCGTAATCGCCGGTGGCCCGCAGGCGTTCGTGCAGCGAGGGGGTATCGACCGTCCCGGGACAGATGGCATTGCAGCGCACTCCGCGGGTGACGAAATCCGCCGCCACGGATTTGGTGAGCCCGACCACCGCCGCCTTGGTGACGCCGTACACGAAGCGGTTGGGCGCGCCCTTGATCGAGCCCACCACCGAGGCCATGTTGATGATGGAACCGCCGCCGCGCTCGAGCATGCCGGGCAGCACCGCGCCGATCAGGCGGTACATGCTGGTGACGTTCAGATCCCAGGAGAACTCCCAGGCCTTCTGATCACAATCGAGAATGCTGCCGGCGTGCACGAAGCCTGCGCAATTGAAGAGCACATCGATGCGGCCGGCCTCGGCCACCACCGCCGCCACCTGGGCGGCATCGCGCACATCGAGCGCGCGGGTGCGGCAGCCCGCGATGCCGGCAAGCCGCGCGGCATCAAGGTCGGTGGCCCACACCGTGGCACCCTGCGCGGCAAAGAGCTCGGCCGTCGCCCGGCCGATGCCCTGGGCGGCGGCCGTCACCACCGCGGTCTTGCCGCTCAAACGTCCGCTCATGATAATCCATGGTACCACCAACAGACGGCCACGCCCGGTGCTCCGTACGATGGCGCACAGACGGGCTTCGGGCGACGGCTTTGAATTGGCGCATGAACGAATCGGCGACAGCCATCATCGGCTGTCCAAGCTGCGGCCTGCTGCAACGGACAGCGCACTGTACGGGTCCGGAACTCGCCTATTGCGGACGCTGCCGCACACCGCTCGTGCATTGCGCCGGCAAGAGTCTTGATGTGGCGCTCGCCTGCGCGAGCGCGACGCTGCTGCTGCTGATTCCCGCGATGTGTGCGCCGTTTCTGACGACCTCCGCCTTCGGCGCGACGCGCAGCAGCATTCTGCCCTCGAGCGCGAGCGCGCTGTGGCAGGAAGGCTGGCCCTTGCTCGGCATCGTGTTCGCACTGTTTGTTCTGGTGTTTCCGCCGTTGCGCTTTGCCGCCCTGAGCGCCGTGCTGCTGGCGATTCGCGTGGGCGCGCGGCCGCGCTGGCTCGGGCCGGTTTTCCGCACGGCCAACACGCTGCAGACCTGGGCGATGTTGGACGTGTTCTTCGTCGGCTTGGCCGTGGCCTATGCCAGGCTGCACGTCTCCATCCCGGTCACCATCGACACGGGCGCGAAGTGTTTCATCGCCTGCGCGGTGCTCTCCCTGGTGGTGCGTGCAACCCTCGACAAGCGACGCGTGTGGCGCTTGATCGCTGCGGATGCCGGCCCGCCGTTCGCCGGCCCGGGCATCGTGTGCCCGGGCTGCGATCGGTTGCTGCCCAAGGATGCCGAGGGCGCCCATTGCCCGCGGTGCGGCGCCCGGGTGCGCGCGCGGCGGGCGGACAGCGTGCCGCGGACGATGGCGCTGCTGCTCGCGGCGGTGCTGCTGTATTTTCCGGCCAACCTGTATCCCATCGCCACGATCCCGATCGACTTCAGGCCCACCGCCTACACGGTGTTGGGCGGCATCATCGATCTGTCGAAGTCGCGGCTCCTCGGTCTGGCGCTGCTGGTGTTTTGCGCAAGTTTCGCCATTCCGATCCTCAAGATGGCGGGCCTGTCGTGGTGCGCGGTGTCGAGCCTGCGCCGCTCGAACAAGGGGCTGATCGGCAAGACGCGGGTTTATCGGCTGCTCGAGGAGATCGGTCGCTGGTCGATGATCGACCCGTTCACCATCGCCTGTTTCATCCCCGTCATGGATTTCAATGTGCTGCTCTACGGACGTGCAGGACCCGCGGCCACGCCCTTCGCCGCCGTCGTGATCCTGACGACGCTCGCCGTCAAATGTTTCGACCCGCGCCAGATGTGGGACCGGGCGGCACACCCCGGTGGCTGATCCCGCCGAGCCGCAGCCGCAGCCGCAGCCGCCGCCGCTGCCACAGGCCGCCATCCGCACGACGCGCTGGTCGGCGTTGATTTGGGCGCTGCCGGTGGCGGCGCTCCTGATCGTGGCCTACCTCGGCATTCAATGGGTGGTGGAACGCGGAGAAATCGTGACGGTCACCTTTTCGCGGTCCGGAGGGGCGAGGGTGGGCGAGACCAAGGTCACCTACCAAGGCGTCGAGGCCGGCCTGCTGGTCGACATCCTGCCCAACAAGGATGGGCATCGGCTCGATTTCAAGCTGCGGCTCACGCCCGAGGCGAAGCCCGGACTCAATACCAATGCCCGGTTTTATCTCATCGGCGCCTCGCCGACCTTTGATCTCAGTTCGATCAGGGCGGTCGTCTCGGGCGTCTCGATCGGCTATGCACCCGGCGAGGGCGGCACGCCGACGCGCAGCTTCGAGGGATTGGAGCATGCCCCCTCCGTGCTGCCCGGTGATCGCGGCACGCGCTACCTGCTGACCGCGCGCACCTTGAGCTCGGTCCATGAGGGCGCCATCCTGTTCTATCACGGCCAGCCGATCGGCAAGGTGAGCGTTGTGAAGCTGTCGGGCGACGGCAGCTTCCGGTTGGAGGTGTTCGTCTTTCAGCCCTACGATGCGCTCATCAAGAGCGGTGCCCGCTTCTGGAAAGTCAGCCCCCTGCAGCTCTCCTTCGCGGGCGGCAGCCTCGATGCGAGCCTGGCCCCCTTGGGCGCGATCTTCTCCGGCGGCATCGAACTCGACACCACCATGGAAAACCCGCAGGGCCCGCAAAGCGGCTCCGAGTCGGATTTCACGCTCTATGCATCACGCAACGCCGCCCAACAGGGCCTCTCCGGTCCCACCGTGCGATATGCGCTGGTGTTCTCGGGCGATGCCGGCGATCTGACGGACGGCGCGGCCGTCACCTTGCTCGGCTTTCAGATCGGCGAAGTCGAATCCGCGCATCTGGCCTACGATGCGCGCAGCGGCAAACCCGTGACCAGCGTCACCGCCCTGCTGTATCCGCAGCAGCTGGATCCCTCGGGTCTCGCCGCCGGCAGCATCGCGGATCTGCGCTCGGCGACCGATGCGAAGCTGCGCCAGCTCATCCGCTTCGGCTACCGGGCGCGCCTGGCCCAGTCACCGCCCCTGGTGGGCGCCCGGTCCATCGCCTTGGTGCACGTCGGCGGCGCGCCGGCGGCTGATCTGACCCACGAGGGCCTGCTCCCGCGCATCCCGAGCGCCGCGGGCTCCGCGTCGCTCGATGACGTCGCCGCCCAGGCCGATCGGTTCCTCGCCAAGGTGAACCGCGTCCCGATCGAGAAGATCGGGCAGCAGCTCGAGACGGCCACCAGCCGGCTCGCGAGTTTGACCACCTCCCCCCAGACCGCCGACAGCCTGGCACACCTGCAGCACAGCATCACGCAACTGGATGGCGTGCTCGGACAGGTATCGGGCATCTCCCTCGCCCTCAAACAGGTATTGGGCGGCGAGGGCGGCGACCCGGACTCGGGCCTCCCCGAGGCGCTGCGGCAATTGAACGAGACGGCCCGCTCGATCCGCACCCTGGCGGACTACCTCGACCGCCATCCCGAAGCGTTGCTCCGCGGCAAGCGGCCCGAGAAATGATCGCACGCCGCATCCCGCCGCCTTGCGTCGCGCTGGTTCTGGCCAACCTGCTGGCTGGGTGCCAGAGCGCGCCGACGCGGTTCTTCATGCTGGAGCCGGTTGCGCCCGTCTCCATCGCCGGCTCCTACACCGGGCCCGCCATCGCCGTGGCAGCCGTGCACATTCCGCCGGCACTGGATCGCAGCGACATCGTGAGCGAGGTGGCGCCGGGCGAGTTCAAGGTCAGCGATCTGGAGCAGTGGATCGCCCCGCTCGGCCAGGGGATTCGCCAAGCACTGAGCGCGGATCTCGCGGCGCGGCTGCCCGCCGGACGGGTGATCTTCCCGCACCTCGCCAAGCCCCCGGGGACCATCGCCGTCAGTGTGGATTTACTCTCCTTCGACGCCGGCCCGCGGGTTGCCACCTTGCAAGTCAGCTGGCTCGGCACTGCAGACGGCGCACAGCCCGGAGCGCAGCCGCGATCAATCGGCGGCACGCTGCGGTTGCAAACCCCCCGCTCCGGCGAAGGGGCGGCGTCGATGGCGAGCGCCTTGAGCGCGCTCGTCGCGCAACTCGCCGACCGCATCGTCACGGAGCTGTTGCTGCCGGCACCCGACGCCGGTTGATGGCGGCCCAAGCCATCGACTCACGAACTGCGCCCTGCGCACCGCTGTCGTGAAAATCCGCATCGGCGCGATTGCCGCCCTCGTGCTCTTCGCAAATGCCGCGGCCGCGCAAGTGCCGGGCGCGCGACATGTTGAATTTTCAGCGTACCCGGCGTTCGCGAATGCCTCGGAAATCGCGCGACGCATGGGAAGCCCGCTCACCACCTTGGATCTGCAGCGGCGCGCGGTGCGCTCGGGAATGACCGTGATCGAACAACCCCTGAAGCTCGCGCAGGAGGATTTTGTCGTCTATGTGCCTGCGCGGCGCCCGCCGCACGGCTTCTCGCTGCTGGTATTCGTGCCGCCCTGGCAGGACGCACGATTACCCGCCGGTTGGGCGCCGGCCCTCGAGCGCTATGGCGTCATCTTTGTGAGCGCCGCCCGCTCCGGTAACAGCGAAGGTGTCAGTGACCGCCGCGAGCCGTTGGCGCTGCTCGCCGCGTTCAACGCCATGCATCAATTTCCCATTGACGCGGATTCGGTGTACGTCGCGGGCTTCTCGGGCGGTGCCCGCGTCGCGCTGCGACTGGCGCTGGCCTATCCCGATCTGTTCCGGGGTGCCCTGTTGAACGCCGGTAGCGATGCGATTGGCGATGCGCAAATTCCGCTGCCGCCCAAGGATTTGTTCGAGCGCTTTCAGCAGCGCTCCCGGCTCGTGTACGTCACCGGCGAAGCCGACACCTCGCAGCTGGGTATGGACCAGTCCAGCATCCGCTCCCTGCGCCGGTGGTGCGTATTTGACGTGCAAAGTCATGTCGAGCCCTCCGCCGGCCACCAGGTGATGGGATCAACCGCCTTCGCCTGGGCGTTGAGCACCCTGTTGCACGGCGACCCAACGACGTCCACGAAGCTTCCAGCCTGCCGCACGGCCATCGAGCAGGACCTCGATGGGCAATTGGATACCGCCGAACAGTTGTTATCGAGAGGCGAACACCAGGACGCTGGGAAGTTGTTGAGCAAGATCGACGCGCGCTTCGGAGGGCTCGCGGCACCCCGCATCATCGAACTGGCCAACCGTCTTGCTACGCCAAATTAGGTGACGACGTCCACAGCCACCGTAAACTCGCCCGGATTTGGTTGGATTCCGTTAGACATACGCCCCCAGCCGCTCCCGGTAATACGCCACCGAGCGCTCAAGTCCCTCCGCCAGCATCACCTTGGGCGCCCAGCCGGTGGCCGCGCGAAAGCGCCGGTCATCGGCGTAGTAATCGCCGATGTCGATGCGCTTGCGCGCCGCGGGGAACTCCTTCGTGAGGATCGTGCCGCCGCCGGCGATGCCGATCAGGGTCTGCGCAAGCTCGGTCAGGCGCACCGGCGGGCAGCCGCCCAAATTGTACACCCCGCCGGCGGTGCGCGGATTCGCGACGGCGCACAGGAACGCCTCCACCACGTCATCCACATAGGTCAAGTCGCGCTGTTGCCCGCCGCCCCACACCTCGAGGGGTTGATCCTCGAGCGCGCGGCGCAGCCACAGCCCGAGAAAGGTCTGGCGCGCGTCCATGACGCGCATGCGCGGGCCGTAGGTGTTGGTGAGGCGCAGCGACACCGTCCACAGGCCGTACACCTCGTGATACAGGGTGTGATAGGCCTCGGCGGCCATTTTGTGGATGCCGTTGACGTCCACGGGATGCAGCGGATGGCGCTCGTCCACCGGCCAGTAAGCAGGCTTGCCGTAGATCTGGCGGGTGGAGGCGAAGGCAACGCGCGCCTGCGGCGCGAACTGCCGGCAGGCCTCCAGCAGCACGATCTGCGCGCGCGCGTTGGCCTCGAGATCGGTGAGCGGATCGCTCATGGAGTCGAGGTGCGAGACCTGGCCGGCGAGGTTGAACACCACATCGATGCCGGTCACCAGCGCGGCCAGGATCTTCGCCTCGCTCAAATTCACGATGTGGATCTTGAGCCGATCCTCGAAGCCGGCGAGGTTTTCGCGGTTGCCGCCGAAATTCGGGATCAGCGCGTCCACCACCACCACGGCCGCCCCGAGTTCCACCAGCCGGCGCGCGAGATTCGAGCCGATGAAGCCCAGGCCGCCGGTCACCATCACCTGCTTGCCGCGGTAGTAGTCCCCGGCCAGGCTCTCAGCGGGCGGCATCGATGGACACCACGTTCCCCCCCGGCAGCTCGGGCGCGCCGGCCGCATCGCGCCCGGCGCCATAGAGTACGAGGAGGCGATCGACGGTGTCCTGAATGCTGGGCGGTTGGGGCACGCCCGCGCTCAAGGTTTCCCACAGCGCCGGGTGTTCGGCGGCCTGCGCGATTTTCGCCGCGAGATCGGCGGCGCTGCCCACCCGGAAATGCAGCCCGGAGAGGCCGTCGGCCACCTTCTCGGCCATGCCGCCGATGTTGCTGCAGATCACCGGCCGGCCGGCGGCGAAGGCTTCCTGGATCACCAGCGGCGAATTCTCCCACCAGATCGAGGGCACGATCACCCAGCCGGCGCTCTGGATGATGCCGCCCACATCCTCGGGTCGGTAGGGTCCGCAGTAGCGCACGGTGTCCTCGAGGCCGGCGAGCGCGCGCGCCAAGGTCGCCTTGAATTCATCCACCTCGTACTGGATGCTGCCGTGGATCTCGATGCTGAGCGCCTCGCGCAGGCGCTTCGGCAGCAGCTTCACCGCCTCCACCAGCACCAGCGTGCCCTTCAGTCGCGACAGCTGCCCGAGCAGCACGAAGCGCGGCGCGAGCGCCGCCGGGGCCTTCTGACCCGCTGCTCGCGGCGGCTGGCCGTTCTCCAGCACCAGCATCTTTTGCGCGGGGAGGCCCCAATCGATGTAGCGGTCGCGCAGAAAATGGCTCGGGCAGACGAACTGATCCACGAGCTTGAAATACGACTTGATGAACAGCTCGCGCATGAAAAAATCCTGCGGCGAGAGTTCGGGGAAGCATTGATGGCAGTCGAGCGGCGCCGCCTTGGAACACAGCAAGCCGTTGGTCTTCAGCATCTGACCCTGCGCATGGCAGATGGCGAGGAACTCGTGCAGGGTGAGCACGATCAGCACGTCCGGGTTGTACTTTCGCGCCTCGCGGATGAGCTCGAGCCCTAGGTGTACATAGTGATGAAAGTGCACGACCGTGGGCGCGAAGCGCTCGAGCAGCGCCCGGAACTGTTCGTACACCACCTGGCGCTGCGGTTGGGAGTGGCGGAAGTGATCCAC
>PLET01000125.1 GCA_003137095.1 Gammaproteobacteria bacterium | reverse complement strand
GCGAAGCTCTTGCCGATTCCGCCCTTGCCGTAAATGGCGATGACCTGGGTTTGCTTCGCGGGTGGCGCCGTCGACACGGGATCCGGCTCGACCGCCGCCTCCTCGCGCAGCGCCTGCAGCCGCGATTGTTCGGCGCGCAGGGTTGCGGAATTCGCCAGCGAGGTGCTCATGTGTGGGCTCTCCAGTCCAAAACCATTTTCAGGCACGAAGGATCGGTGAATGCGGTGCGGTATGCGGCGGGTGCATCCGCGGCCTCCTGCCGGTGGGTGATCAGTCCCCCGAGATTCAGCCGGCCCGATTCGATCAGCAATTTGACGGCGTGCAAATCCGCCTCTTTCCATTCGGCGGCGACGCGTATGCGCGCTTCACGCATGAAGGCGGCCGGAAATCCAAAGGACAGCGCTTCGCTGTAGAAGCCGGCGAGGACGATTTCCCCGCCGGGCGCCAGCCGCCCGATCAGGGTGTCGAGCAAGCTGCTGTCGCCGCTGACGTCGTAGATGGCGCGGTAATCGCGCCGCGAATCCGCGTCCGGGTGCAGGACCTGATAGCCCATGGCGCCGTCGCTTCGGTTCGGATTGCGTTCCCACACCACCGGCGGCTCGCTGCCCGTGAGCACTGCGAGCCGGGCGATCAGCCGACCGAGCACACCATGACCGATGATGAGATCGGGCGGCCGCGAATGTTTGGCGGCAACGGCGTGATAGGCCGTGGCGGCCAACGCGAGCAACACGCCCTGCTCGCCCAAGCCCTCCTGGATCGGCGTGACGCGCGCACCCGGCACCACCACCCGTGCAGCAGCGCCGCCGAACAGGCCGCGAACCTCGCCGAAACAGCGGGCACCCGGCACGAAAACCCGCTCTCCGACATTTCGTCCACAGCGCGCGCCGGCATGCGTTACGCGTCCGACCGACTCATAGCCGGGAACCAGCGGGTACCCCAGACCCGGAAACGGCGGCATGCGTCCGGCCCACAGCAGCCGCTCCGTGCCGGTACTGATACCCGACCACTCCATGGCGACGACGATGTCCTCCTCGCCGGGGGAGCTGATGTCGAGCCGGCTCAGCACCAGCTGCTCGGGCCGCTCCAACACCACCGCAAGTGTGCTGAGGGAATCAATGGAAGCCGCGGAATTCATGCGCCTTATGAGATCTCCATGCGTCCGGATGCGCCGGACCGAGTGTCACGATACGCTGACTAATACACATGTCAATATACCTTAACACTTCTACCTCAGCCTTTCTGGGCGACCAGCAGCCGGCTCTGCAAAGGCTGTCGAGTGCGCATCAATTGCGTGCCTTTGAATCCCGCGGCCAGCAGCATTTGCTGCAGGTTCTCGGGCGTCCGCGGTCTGCCGCGACCCATGGCGAGCAGATAAAAACCAAAGTAGGCATCGCCAACCGTAGCCGCGCCCGGCGTCCCCGACATCGGCTCGGCCAGCAGCAGAACACCCTCAGCCGGCAGCGCCCGGTAGGCGGCCCGCAGCAGCGCCATGGCTGCATCGTCGTTGTGGTCATGAATGACGCGCACCAGCGACAGTACATCCGCGCCGTCTGGCAACTCGTCCGTGAGGAAATTGCCGCTGATGGCGCGCGTGCGCGGGCCGAGTCCGAGAGCCTCGAAGCGCAACGCCGCGGTCTTCGCCACCGGCGGCAGGTCGAACAACATCAGTTGCAGATGCTGCGCGCGCTTCGATGCCTCGATGAGAAAGCTCCCGTCGCCCCCACCCACATCGAGCAGGCAACGATGCTTTTGAATCGGGTAGGCATCGAGGACCTCACTGGCCACCAGCGGCTGCGAACTGGACATGAGCGCCGTGTAATCGGGCCCCGGCCGGCCCGATGCCCCGGCCGGCTCCTCTGCAGAATAGGTCCAATATTTCGCGAGTTCGGTCTTCGGCGCGTTGCCGCGCAGCAGACCGACCGGATCATGCAGATCCACGTACAGCAGACTGTGGTGCTCGACCATGGCACCCACGGCCGGATTGCCCACCAGCGCCGCGCCGAGTGCGCCCAAGCCGTAGCGCTCGGCCGAGCGCTTCTCGACCAGCCGCAGTGAAACGGCGGCATCCAGCAGGCGCTGAGTGGAATCCAGCGGCAGACTCAGCCGGGCGGCGATGCCTGCCGCGCTTTGCGGCTCCTCCGCCAGCAGATCGAACAACTTGAGCCGCACGCAGGCGAACAGAATCTGCGAATACACGAATCCCGCGCACACGTCGAACAGCGCCCGGGCGCGGCGCCTGGCGGTGGGTCGGGTCAGAGGAAACGCGGCGGCCCAGCGCTGAAATCGGGGACTCGACAGCCAGCGGTCACGAATCGCGAGAACTCGATCCGACCAGGCCATGCGGATTTATGCAGCCGGTCTCGCCAACTCACGCGGTAACAGGCGGCTGGCTTCTGCCAGGATGTGGGCGCGCAGGTCCGATGCGCCCGGACATTTGGGGATGGACTCGATCGCGGAGCCGACCAGATCTTCGAGACGGCTCACGGCGGTCGCGATGCCGAGCTTGTGCACCGCGTTGGGCCGGCCGAGCACATGGTCGCGCCCTGTCGGCTTGCCCAAATCCCGCTCGCTCAGGACGACGTCACGGATGTCGTCGGCAATCTGATAAGCCTCGCCGATGCGCTCTCCCAGCGCGTGCCATGGCGCCTCGTCCCAGCCGGCCGAGCAGGCGCCGGCTGCGGTGGCCGCCGCAAACAGGGCGCCGGTCTTGGCCTTTTGATACTCGGTCAGGGATATTTTCGCCTCGCTCTCCCAGGCCTGCCCGGCGATGATTCCACCCGGTGCGCCCACCGAGCGTGCCAGAATGGCGATCAGTGCAGCGAGACGCTGCGGTGCGACCTGCGAGGCCACTGCGATCGACTGAAAACCCAGCACGATCAACGCATCGCCCACCAGCACGGCGATCTGCTCGCCGTAGGCCTTGTGCACCGACGGCTTGCCGCGGCGAAGCGCCGCGTCGTCGAAGCACGGCAGGTCATCGTGCACCAGGGAGGCACAGTGCAACAGTTCGATGGACGCGGCTACCGCCGCGGACAGGGCCGGCTGGTCATCGCCGCAGGCCCGTGCCACGGCGAGGCACAGTCGCGGACGTATTCTGGCGCCACCGGGGATCACCGCGTAGCGCATCGCAGCCGTCAGCGATGGCGGGCCATCCGATCCTTGTGCAAGCCCGATTGCTTGGGCCAACGAGCGCTCAACTCGCGACATGGAATCCACGGCAGCTCCTGTCAATTGTAAATTCTTCTTGTCACATCCGGCTGTCAGATAATATAGACACGACCGTCAGCATCGTCAACGATTATTGAAATGATTCAGCGGGGAGTTCCAAAAATTGCGCAGCTCGCGGATAGCGGTCATTGGAGCCGGCATCGCAGGCCTGGTTGCCGCGCTGGAATTGGCCGCGGCCGGCTTCGAGGTCTGCCTGTTCGAACGCAGTGCCTCGCCGGGCGGCAAGATGCGCGAAATCGAAGTGGGCGGCCGGCGCATGGACGCCGGACCGACGGTATTCACCCTGCGCGAGGTATTCGACGAGATCTTTGCGCATGCGGGAGACAGCCTGGACGCGCATCTGAAGCTGGTGCCGGCGCGGGTGCTCGCCCGTCACGCCTGGAGTGCCGGCGAGCGGCTCGATCTGTATGCGGACCTGCGGCAGTCGGCCGACGCCATCGGCCGGTTTGCCGGCCGCTCCGAGGCGGAAGGTTTCGTGCGATTCGCCGCCCAGGCGCGGCGCATTTTTACCACGCTGGAGCAGACCTTCATCCGGGCCGCGCGTCCGACGCCCTTCGATCTGGTGCGGCGCGCCGGTTTCGGCGGTCTGGGCGAGCTCTTGAACATCAATCCGTTCACGACGCTGTCCCAGGATTTGAAGCACTTCTTCGCCGATGCGCGCCTGCGCCAGCTCTTCGGCCGCTATGCCACGTATTGTGGATCTTCGCCCTTCCAGTCGCCGGCCACCTTGATGCTCATCGCGCATGTGGAGCAGGCCGGCGTGTGGTATGTCGAGGGCGGCATGCACCGCCTGGCGGCGGCGCTCGCCGCGGTGGCGGCCCGTCACGGCGCGGCGCTCAACTACTCGACGGAGATCGCCAGGATCCACGTGGAGGGCGCGCGGGTCAGCGCGGTGGAAACCGCCGGCGGGGAGAGAATCGCCGTCGATGCGGTGGTCTGCAACGCGGATAACGGCGCGCTCGCAGCGGGGCTGTTCGGACCGGCGGCAGCCCGCAGTGTGCGCCCGACAGCGCGCGCAGCCCGCTCGCTGTCCGCCGTGACCTGGAATATGCTCGCACGCACCGAGGGATTCGAGCTGGCACGGCACACGGTATTTTTCAGCGCCGATTATGCGGCGGAATTCGACGACATATTCCGGCGCGGACGGCTGCCCTCCGGACCGACCGTCTACGTCTGTGCGCAAGACCGATGCGATCCGGGCGGGGAATCGCTGGCGGCGGAGCGGCTGTTCTGCCTGGTCAACGCCCCGCCCACCGGCGATGTTCATCCATTCGAATCAGCGGAGATCGAGCAATGCGAATCGCGAGTTTTCGAACTGCTGCGGACATGCGGATTGACGGTACATCGCACCTCGGCCCCGCAGGTGACCACTCCCGCGGATTTCGAGCGGCTGTATCCGGCGACGGGCGGTGCGCTCTATGGACCGGCCTCCCATGGATGGAGAGCATCCTTCGTCCGGCCGGGTTCCCGCAGCTCGATCCCGGGACTGTATCTGGCAGGCGGCAGCACGCATCCGGGAGCCGGGGTGCCGATGGCGGCCACCTCGGGCCGTCTCGCGGCGGCCAGCATCGTGGAGGATCACACTTCGATTCGCCGGTCCCGCCCGGTGGCTATGCCTGGTGGTACCTCGATGCGTTGAGCGATGACGGCGAGTCCGGACTGACGCTGATCGCGTTCGTGGGCAGCGTCTTTTCGCCCTATTACGCATGGGCACGGCGCCGCGGAGCAGCCGACCCAATGAATCACTGCGCGTTCAATGTGGCGCTCTATGGGGCGCGTGGTGGGCGCTGGGCGATGACCGAACGCGGACGTTCGGCCGTGCAGCGCAATTCATCCAGTCTTGCCATCGGTGGCAGTTGCATGCGCTGGACCGGCGCGACGCTCGAGATCCGGATCGATGAGATTTGCGCGCCGCTGCCGCGCCGCGTGCGCGGCACCATCCGCGTCACACCGCGTGCACTTTGCGAGCGAAACTTTGATCTGGACGGCGCCGGCCGGCATCGCTGGTCGCCGCTTGCGCCCTCCGCACGCATCGACGTGCAGCTCGACGAACCGGCCCGCAACTGGCAGGGGTCGGCGTATCTGGATTCGAATGCCGGAGATGAACCCCTGGAGGACGGCTTCGCCTCGTGGACGTGGTCGCGCGCCCACGTGCCCGACGGCACGGTGGTGCTGTATGACGTGGTGCCGAGGAATTCCCCGCCGCGCACCCTCGCACTGAAATTCGATCACGGCGGTGGAGCCCAGGACATCGAACCGCCCTCGCCCGTGGCACTCGATCCGAGCGGCTGGCGGGTGCAGCGCCATACCCGGGCCGACGACGGCTTTCGGGCGCGGGTGTCAAGAACTCTCGAGGATGCGCCCTTCTACAGCCGCTCGCTGATCCACACCCACCTGCTGGGCGTGCCCGCGGAGGCCATTCACGAGAGCCTCTCGCTGGACCGCTTCAGGTCCCGCTGGGTGCAATGTCTGCTGCCGTTTCGCATGCCGCGCTTTTCATGAGGCATTCATTGCCGCACGCTGCGATCGCTCGCGCCGTTCCAGCCGTTCGAACAGGTCGATCAGCCAGATCACCCGATCCTCCACCCGCGGCCAGCGCACCCGCAGGCGCGCCGGCTTCGCCGCCGCCGCGGCGGGCGCCGCAGCATCCGGGGGTGTCAGCGCATCGAGCAGGAATTGCGCCTCGGCCAGCACGACCGCGGGAAGCGGCGGCGCGGCGCGCGCCGTTGCAATCACGCTTGCACCGAGAATACGCGCCTTGCGCGGCCAGGGCACGACGGCTCGGCGGTTGACCGAGTCCATTCCGAGCCGCGCCAGCTCGTGGCCGATCTCGGCGTACAGCAGGCGGGCTGCATACATGCCGGGCCGGCACGCCGTCGGCAGCTTCGCGAGCCCGAGATCCGCGCGCGCGTAGAGTTGGTTCGCGATCTGCAACAGCTGTTCAATCACCCCGGACAATTCGCGGCTGAACGTCGGCCGCGCCAGCCAAAGATCCGGGTCGATGCCGGCGGCGCGCAGCCAGGCAAGCGGCAGATACAGGCGTCCCAAACGGGCATCCTCGCCGACGTCGCGTGCAATGTTGGTCAATTGCATGGCGACCCCAAGATCGCAAGCGCGCGCGATCAAGACCGGATCATGCACGCCCATGATCATGGCCATCATGGCGCCGACCGTGCCCGCCACCCGCACCGCGTACGCAGTCAGCGACGGCAGATCCTCGTAGCGGCGGTTCACCGAATCCCATTCGAAGCCCTCGAGCAGGGCAGCCGGGAATGCCTGCGGTATCGCATACCGTGCCGCCGTGTCCGCGAAAGCCCGGTCGGCTGCGATGTCGAACGGTTCGCCGCGGTAGATGCGATCGAGCCGCTCGCGCAAATCCTGCAGGGCGAGGGCGCGATTGCTGCCGTAGTCGATGGCATCGTCGGCCATGCGGCAAAACGCATACAGCCCGGTTGCGGGCAATCGCACCTGCTTCGGCAGCACCAGTGATGCCACGAAGAACGATCTAGACCCGCCGCGCAGCATCGCACGGCAGGCCGCGACGTCGGCAAAGGAGGCAAAGGTGCTATCGCTTGAACGCATCGGCATGCGGGACCACTGCATCAAGAACGCGCGCGGAAGAAATCACCCCGGGAAGGCCGGCACCCGGATGTGTACCGGCGCCGACCAAAAACAAACCCTCCACATCCTCGCTTCGATTGTGCGGCCTGAACCACGCGCTTTGCGACAGGATCGGTTCGAGCCCGAAGGCGGCGCCGTTGACCGACGACAGCCGATCGCGAAAATCCAGAGGCGTCATGATGCGCGAACTGATCACATTATGCTTCAGACCCGGCAGCAAAGTCGCACCCAGGTGCTGCTCGATGGCCTGCCGGTAGCCCTCCGCCCGCGCACGCCAGTCGACATCGGCGCCGAGATGCGGAACCGGGGACAGCACGTAGAACGCATCGCAACCGGGCGGTGCGAGCGAGGTGTCGGTGGCCGTCGGCCGGTGCAAATACAGGCTGAAATCCTCGGCCAGCACCTTTCGATCGAAGATGTCGCGCAGCAATTCGCGATAGCGTGGACCCACCAGGATGGTGTGATGCGGCACGTCCTCGTATTTGCAGCGGGTCCCGAAATACCAGATGAACAGGCTCATTGAGTATCGCGCGCGCCGCAATTTCCGATCGGTCCAACGGCGCCTCGCCGATTCCGGCAGAAGCTGCGCGTAGGTCGCGGCCGAATCGGCGTCGGATACGACGATGTCCGCCGCGATCTGCTCGCCGCTCGACAGCCTGACGCCCGCGGCGCGGCGACCGACGAGCATGATTTGCGCCACGTCCGCCCGATAGCGCAGACGGCCGCCCTGCCCCTCGATCAACCGGACCAGGCCCTTGACGATGCTTCCGGTGCCGCCCATGGCGAAGTGCACGCCCCATTTGCGCTCCAGAAACGCGATCAATCCATAGATCGACGTGGTGGTGAAGGGATTGCCGCCCACGAACAGGGGATGAAAGCTGAGTGCGAACCGCAGCCGTGGATCCTTGACGTAGCTGGCGGCCAGGCCGTGGATGGTCAGATAGCTTCGCAGCCGCAGCAATTCCGGCGCGAGGCGCACCATGTCCATGATGGAATCGAAGGGCACGGCGCCCAGGCGCTCGAACGCGACTTTGTAGATTGCTTCGCTCGCCTGCAGGAAGCGCCGGTAACCGTCCAGATCCGCCGGTGCGAAGCGGTTGATCTGCTCCGCCATGGAGGCATCGTCGGCGGAGCAGTCGAGAATCGATCCGTCGTCAAATTGTATGCGATAGAAAGGATGCATCGACCGCAATTCCACATCGTCCGCCAGATTGCGATTGCACAGCCGCCACAGCTCCTCGAATAGAAACGGCGCGGTGATGATGGTGGGCCCGGCATCGAAGGTGAATCCGTCCTGCCTGAAGACGCCGGCCCGTCCGCCCGGCCCTTCCAGCCGCTCCAACACGGTGACGCGGTAGCCGCGTGCGCCGAGCCGGATCGCGGCGGCGAGCCCCCCGAATCCGCTGCCGATGACGACGGCGTGCGGCCGCAACATGCCGTTCTCGTCGGACACGTGCACGGCTGCGGACACGTCTACGGCTGCGGACACGTCTAGGACTGCGGACACGTCTATGGCCGCGCTTGCGACGCGGTGCGGTTCCCGGCGCGATCGCTCGTTTCTTGGCGGCGTTTGCGCAGCCTGCCGCGAATCCGCAGCCGGCTGATCAACGGCAGACGATCGACGAACAATATGCCGCGCAGATGATCCATCTCGTGCTGCAGGCACACGGCGGGTAGACCCTCGAGGTCTCGCACCTGCGGTGCGCCCGTACGGTCGTGGAAGCCAACACGGATCCTCGTCGGCCGTTTGACGTTATCGACGATGCCGGGCAGCGACAGGCAGCTTTCCTCGACCAGGCCGACGGCGCTGCCCGTCAGGGTCTGTGGATTGATGAACACCTGCGGCGCATCGCCGCCGTGCGACACGTCGATCGCCACGATCTGCCTGTGCACGTCGACCTGCGTGGCGGCCAGACCGATCGCCCGCGAGGCATGCAGGGTTTCGAGCATGTCGTCGATCAGCCGCCCGAGATCGGCGTCGAAGTCGCTCACCGGCAATGCCCTGATGCGCAGCCGCGGGTCGGGGTACTCAAGAATGGTGAGGCGGGTCATGATGGCATCGTCGGGGCGGTCGGCAAGCGGGCGACCCGTCAGCGATGCTCCAGCGCCGGGGCTTCCGCGACGCGCGGCTCCCGCGTCGCCATGACGAGCGGTGCCATCGCCACGATCGTGAAGATCAGCAGCACGATTTCGATCGCATACACGGTGGAGTAGCCGCCGGCGGGTCCGCCGAGTACCGACGCCGGATTGGCTCCCTCGGCACCGGTGACAAGATCACGCACGATGCCACCCAGCGCCACGGCGACGCCGGCCGCGGAGGCCTGCACCGCGCCCCAGGCGCCCAGCGCCAGACCGCGCTGATCGGCGGGAGCACGATTCATGGTGGCGGTCAGGGTGCCATGTCCGAACAGGCCGGCGCCGAAGCCGATCAACAGCGTACCGAGGACGAAAAACGCCGGCGAGTTGAGCGGTGCCGCGAGGATCACGCACACGAAGGCCGGTATTCCGAACAGGGCACCGGCGCTCGCCATGCGGAACGGATCGGCGCCGCGGCTCAGCACCCGGGAGGCGAGCCCGAAGCCGCACAATCCGCCGAGCGCCAAGGTGGCGGTGAGTTTCGTGGTGGTACCCACCGTCAGATGCAGAACCTGCCCGCCATAGGGTTCGAGCAGCACATCTTCCATGCTGAACGCCATGGTGCCGATGCCGACGGCGATCAGGCGGCGCAGCGCGCGATCCCCGTCACGGAAACTCGACCAGGATTCCCGGAACGTCGGCGTGCGCGCCGGCGCAGTCGCCAGGCGTCGCGGCCGGCGCGCTTCCTGCTTCCACAAGGCGATGACGTTGAGAATCATGGTCGCGAGCGCGGACCCCTGTATCACCTGCACCAGTCGGCCGGGCGTGAAATTGGCGAGCGCGGCCCCGAAGAACAGGGCGCTGGCGATCATGCCCACCAGCAGCATCACATACATCAAGCCGACCACCTTGGGCTGCGACTCGACCGGCGCGAGGTCGGTGGCGAGTGCGAGGCCGACGGTCTGGGTGGTGTGCAGCCCGGCCCCGACCAGCAGAAATGCCAGGCCTGCCCCCAATCGACCGATCCAGATGGGAGCGTGGCTGGCATTGCCGCCTCCCGAGAGCACCAGCAGCGCGAATGGCATGATTGCCAGGCCGCCGAATTGCACCAGCGTGCCCTGCCAGATGAACGGCACGCGCTTCCAGCCGAGCTCCGACCGGTGGGTGTCGGAGCGAAAGCCGATCAAGGCGCGGAATGGCGCAAAGATCAGCGGCAGCGAAATCATGATGGCCACCAGCGAGGCCGGCACATCCAGTTCGACGATCATGACGCGATTGAGGGTGCCGATCAGCAGCACCAAGGCCATGCCGACCGAAACCTGGAACAGCGACAAGCGCAGCAGCCGGCTGAGCGGCAACTCGGCCGTCGCGGCGTCGGCAAACGGCATGAAGCGGGGTCCGAACGCCACCCACGAACTCATGACTTTCCGGCTGATCTTGTTCATCGGGACGCGCGCCGTGGAAAGTCAAGGGTCGGGATCCTGACGATCCCGACCCTTGGTTCCATCTGTCGGCGTATGCCTACTGGTTGGAGGCCACCATCGGCGATGCAGGAGCCACGACGGCCGCCGTGTGCTTCTTGGCGCCGCCCTGCCAGTAGTCGGGATACCAGGTGGTATGCGACAAAATGGCGTAGTGCACGCACAGTGCAATGAATAGGACCGTGCCCAGAAACAACGGCAGACCGACGGTGGGTTTGACCACCAGCCAAATTCTTGCTTGGTTCATGTTCGGTCCTCGTTAATGCAGCCAAGGCGTATAGATATAGGCCAAAATGTGCGCCACGATGGCGATCGCGAAGAATATCCGCGTACCGTCGATGACGTGCTTATGAAGTTCCTCGGCTTCCGCCAAGGTCAGCCCGGTGGGCCAAACTCTGTTGGGATCATCTGCCATTGCGATTACTCCTTAAAGAAAGGTTCTTGAATCAACTGCAGCCAATTCGTGCTCGACCCGCACGCGGGTTCTCATCGCTGCGCTCCGCAGACGAGGAAAATTGGAATTGCGCTGAAGCGCGTGAAGCTTGGCCGCCCATAGGAATCTTTTTTTCTTGTGCACCCAAGGTAACTTCAAGGCCTCATTCAATAATCTGCCCGGGTTTGAACTCCCCGAAGACCCGAAAATACCCAGAGATCATAGAAATGTAACGAAAAATTGTCAAATGAAGTTGTAAATCTGACATGACATTTTTGCTGGATGGCGGCAGCCCTTGGGGCCCGCCGGCCAATCCGCGGGATCAACGGAAGATCTGCATCAGCAACTCGGAAAATTTCTGCGGCTGTTCCTCGTGCGCCAGGTGACCTAGTCCGGGCAGCTCGATCAATGTGCCGCCGTTGAGCTTGGGCAGCAGGTCGCGGCCTTGCGCGGGCGGCACCGTGCGGTCCTCCTCGCCCACGATCAAGGTGAGCGGCTGCGTCAATCGCCGCAGCCGGCCCTCGAGACCTGCGAGATTCCAATGGCTCATCATGCACAGCGCACCTGCGACATGGCTCCGCTCGCGCACCAGACGCACGTACAGCGCGAGCCCTTCGGCGTCCAACTTCGATCCTGTGGAATCGAGCACCCGCGCCACGGCAGCCGGATCGCCGGCGCCCCACGCGATCAGCTGCGACACGAACGGCGCCCTGCTGAACAGCCGGGCCAACGGGGCAAATACCACACCGGCGCCGCCACCGAACGGCATGAACGCACCGTTGATGCTGACAATGGCGCGAGCCGCGAGGCGGCCGTCGAGCGCCATCCGGCAGAGAATCGCCGCGCCGGCGGAATGCCCGGCGCAGAACACGGGCTCGAGTTGCAGCGCCTCCAGAAGCCGTGAGTGCGATTCACTCATTCCCTCGAGTGAGCAGCCGGCGCCGCCGGCGGGTTCGGTGAAGCCGTGACCGGGCAGATCCGCCGCAACCACGGTGAAGCGCTGGGCCAGCAGCGGCAGCATGTGCCGCCAGGAATGCGTCGAGGCGCCGGTGCCGTGCACCAGTATCAACACCGGTCCGGTGCCTGCCATCTGCACATGCCAGCGCAGATGCCCGGCACGCACGAATCGGCTGAATTGATGATTCGGCCAGGTGGTGCCCTCGCGTTGCCAGAACGCCGCCTTGTCCAACGAACCTATACCAGCCGCGCCGCTGCCGGTACGAGCAACAGCTCGCGGCCGTGTGTGATCACGAATTGCTTGAAGGCGGCGGCGGTCGGCGACAGCCGCTTCCTGGCCAGATGCGCCACATGCCAGAGCCGGACCACCGGCATGCTGCGCACGTCAAGCACGACGAGCCGCTGAGTCTGGATCTCCAGATTGATGGTATGTCGGGAAATGAAGCTCAGACCCATTCCTGCCATGACGGCTTGCTTGATGGTTTCATTGCTGGCCATTTCCATTCCCACCTTGATCGCCAGATTCCGTTCCTCGAAGAATTGCTGCATGGCCAGCCGCGTGCCGGAACCAGGTTCGCGCACGATGAACATCTCCCGGGCCACCTCCGCCTCGGGTATCCGCCGGCGCGACGCCAGGGGATGATCGGGAGCGGCGATTATGACATGGGGATTTTGCGCGAAAGGCTCCGCGATCGTATCCAACGACTGCGGCGAGCGCCCCATGATGGCCAGATCGACTTCGTTGGCGACGAGCTGCTCGATCACGGAATTGCGATTGTTCACGGCCAGTCGGATCTCCACCAGCGGGTGCTCCTCGCGAAACTTGGCGAGCAGCCGGGGCGCGAAATACTTCGCCGTGCTGACCACCGCAAGATTGATCCGGCCGCGGCGCAGGCCCTTGAGGCCGTCGAGGGCATCCTCGGCGTCCTTCAACGAGCGGAGGATCTCGCGGGCGCGTGCCAGCAGCTCCTGGCCCGCTTCGGTGACGAACAGCTTCTTGCCGAGGCGTTCGAACAGCGGGAGCCCGGCGTTGATTTCCAATTCCTTGATGTGCATTGAGACCCCGGGCTGCGTGAGGTGCAGCAGCTCGGCGGCTTTGGAGAACGAACCGGTTGCGGCGGCCATCTCGAAGACTTTGAGCTGACGCAGGGAGACGTGCTGGATGGACATAATTCCTTGGTATACGTACGTATAAGTAAAAGCTTATGCGAAATTGAAGCATTATTGATTATCACTTATGCCGGCGGCGGAATACAGTCCCCGGCAAGACCTGACCGATCAGGCCAGGCCAACCAGTTTAAGGAGCCGCTGAATGGGGAATCCAGCAGATCGCTACAAATCCGGGGTCATGCCCTACGCCAAAATGGGCTATTGGGATGCCGATTACGTGCCGAAGGACACGGACGTCATCGCGGTGTTCCGCATCTCTCCGCAAGACGGGGTGGATGCCATTGAAGCCGCGGCCGCCGTGGCCGGCGAGTCTTCCACCGCCACGTGGACCGTGGTGTGGACCGACCGCCTGACCGCCTGTGATCTCTACCGGGCCAAGGCCTACCGGGTGGATCCGGTCCCGGGATCACCGGGACAATACTTTAGCTATATCGCCTATGATCTTGCTTTATTTGAAGAAGGATCCATTGCCAACCTCACGGCATCCATCATCGGCAATGTCTTTGGTTTCAAGCCCCTGAAGGCGCTGCGCCTCGAGGACATGCGCATGCCGGTGGCCTATCTCAAGACCTTTCAGGGGCCGCCCACGGGCATCGTGGTTGAACGCGAAAGGCTGGATAAATTCGGGCGCCCCCTGCTCGGCGCCACCACCAAGCCCAAACTGGGACTGTCCTCGAAGAACTACGGGCGAGTGGTTTATGAGGCGCTCAAGGGCGGCTTGGACTTCGTCAAGGACGATGAAAACATCAATTCGCAGCCCTTCATGCATTGGCGAGACCGGTTCCTGTACTGCATGGAAGCCGTCAACAAGGCGTCCGCGGCAACCGGCGAGGTCAAAGGCCATTATTTGAACGTGACCGCGGCCACCATGGAGGACATGTACGAACGCGCGGATTTCGCGAAGCAGCTCGGATCCTGCATCGTCATGATCGATCTGGTCATCGGCTATACGGCCATCCAATCCATGGCGAAATGGGCGCGCCGCAACGACATGATTTTGCACCTGCATCGTGCGGGGCACGGCACCTACACCCGGCAAAAGACCCACGGCGTTTCCTTCAGGGTCATCGCCAAGTGGATGCGCATGGCGGGGGTGGATCACATCCATGCCGGCACCGTGGTCGGAAAGTTAGAAGGCGACCCGAATGTTATCAAGGGGATATACTCTGTTTGTCGAGATGACATTACAAAACAGAACTTCGAACGGGGTGTGTTCTTCGATCAGGACTGGGCCGGATTGCGCAAGGTCATGCCGGTGGCTTCGGGCGGCATTCACGCCGGCCAGATGCATCAGCTGATCACCTATCTGGGCGAGGACGTGGTGCTGCAATTCGGCGGTGGAACCATCGGACACCCGATGGGCATTCAAGCCGGGGCGACGGCCAACCGGGTGGCCTTGGAAGTGATGATCAAGGCGCGCAACGAGGGTCGCGACATCTGGAATGAAGGACCGCAGATTCTGGCCGAAGCCGCCAAATGGTGCTCGCCGCTCAACGCCGCCCTCGAGACATGGAAGGACGTCAGCTTCAATTACACCTCGACGGACACCGCGGATTTCGTTCCGACGGCGACGCCGGCCTGATCACATAGGAGCCAACAAAGATGCGCATCACTCAGGGCACGTTTTCATTTCTCCCGGAACTGACGGACAAGGAGATTCGCGCGCAGGTTGACTATGCGCTGTCCCAGGGCTGGGCCATCAGCGTGGAATACACCGATGATCCCCATCCGCGCAATTTCTACTGGGAGATGTGGGGCAACCCCATGTTCGATCTGAAGGACGGAGCCGGCGCAATGATGGAGATTCTCGCCTGTCGCAAGGCGCATCCCAAGATCTATATCCGGGTGAACGCTTTCGATTCGACCCGCGGCTTCGAGACGACGCGCCTGTCGTTCATCGTCAACCGGCCGGCAGAGGAGCCAGGCTTCGCGCTCAAGCGCACCGAGACCGGCGGCCGCAACATCCAATACACGATAGAGAGCTATGCCGCCCAGTCGCCCGAGGGGCGGCGCTACTCATAGGGAGTTCCCTTGAACGAACTCGAGGACTTGAACGAGCTCGTTGATCTGGAGGCGCTGCTGGCCGAGTCACAGGTCGACGAGGTGCTGGATGAACTCGAGACCGAGCTGATCGGCCTGAAGCCCGTCAAGGCAAGGGTCCGTGAGATCGCCTCGCTGCTGCTGATCGAGCGTGCCCGCAAGTCGCTGGGGCTGGATGGCGGGTCACCCTCGCTCCACATGTCGTTCACCGGCAATCCGGGCACCGGCAAGACCACGGTGGCCATGCGCATGGCGCAGGTTCTGCATCGGCTGGGTTATGCGCGCAAGGGACATCTGGTGGCGGTCACCCGGGACGATCTGGTCGGGCAATACATCGGACACACGGCGCCGAAGACCAAGGATATATTGAAGAAGGCCATGGGAGGCGTGCTGTTCATCGATGAGGCCTATTATCTCTACCGGCCGGAGAATGAGCGTGATTATGGTCAAGAGGCCATCGAAATACTGCTCCAGGTCATGGAGACTCAGCGGGACGATCTGGTGGTGGTGGTCGCCGGCTATGCGGACCGGATGGAGACGTTCTTCAGGTCCAATCCGGGCCTGTCGTCGCGCATCGCCCATCACCTGGAATTTCCGGACTATTCGGCGGAGGAATTGGAGCTCATTGCGCAGCGTATGCTGGCCCAGATGCAATACCGGTTGAGCGCAACGGGCATCGCGGCCCTCAGGGAGTATATTCCCCTGCGCATGCGCCGTCCGCATTTTGCCAACGCCCGATCCATTCGCAATGCTCTCGACCGCGCGCGGTTGCGCCAGGCGAACCGGCTGTTCGGACAAAAGTCAGCCAGGCTGACGCGTGACCAATTGATGACCATCGAAGGCGAGGATCTGCGCGCCAGCCGGGTGTTTTCTTGAGGCTCAAGGCGCTGATATTCGACGTTGACGGCACCCTGGCGGACACCGAGGATGCACATCGCTGCGCCTTCAATAGCGCATTCGAGGAACACGGCTTGGACTGGAATTGGGGCCGGCCGCTGTACGCCGAGTTGCTCGCGACCGCGGGCGGCAAGGAGCGGCTCGCCGCCTACATCGATACGTTGCGTATCGATCCGGCCGGGCGCGAGGCGCTCGCTTGCCGCATTCCGGCGATCCACGCCGCGAAGACCGCGCTATACACCGGCATAATCGCCGCTTCCCGAATACCCTTGCGCGACGGCGTCGTGCGCCTGATGGACGAGGCGCGCGCGGCGGGTGTGCAGCTGGCCATAGCCACCACAACGAGCCTCGCCAACGTTGAGGCGTTGCTGCACGCCAGCCTGGGCCCCACGGCGCTCGATCGGTTCTCGGTGATCGGTGCGGCTGACCAGGCGAAGCGCAAGAAACCGGCTCCCGACATCTATGATTACGTGCTGGGCGAACTCGCGCTCGACCCGATGAATTGCGTGGCCATCGAGGATTCCGCCAACGGCCTGGCGGCGGCCAAGGGCGCCGGCCTGTTCACCGTGGTGACACCGAGTTACTGGACCCGATCGGAGGATTTCTCCTCTGCCGATCTGGTATTGCCGACGCTTGGTTCCGCGGCGCGACCGCTGACTCATCGCGCCGCGGAGCTCGCGGGTCACACGCTGCTCGGAATCCGCGAATTGGAACGGCTTTTGGGCGGCCATCAACGAATGCCCGCAGGACATCAATACAAGGAAGCAGCGGGGAGACCATGAGCACCCGAGAAAAGACCATCACCGAATTCATGATCGAGGAGCAGCGGCGATTTCCCGAGGCAACCGGGGATTTCACCGCGCTTCTCAATTACGTGCGCCTCGCCTGCAAGCGCATCAGCTTCATTGTCGGCCGCGGCGCGCTCGCCGGTGCGCACGGTTCGGCCCAGGCCACCAACGTGCAGGGCGAAACCCAGATGAAGCTCGACGTCATGTCGAACGACATTTTCCTGCGCACCAGTGAATACGGTGGCCATCTCGCCGGAATGGTGTCGGAGGAGTTGGAGGAACCCTACCAGATTCCGCCCGAGTATCCGCGCGGCCGTTATCTTCTGTGCTTCGATCCGCTCGACGGCTCGAGCAACATCGACATCAACGCGCCCGTGGGCAGCATATTCTCGGTGCTGCGTGCGCCGCAGGGAACCGAACCGCCCACCGCCGCGGATTTCCTGCAGCCGGGATCGAGGCAGGTGTGCGCGGGCTACGCCATTTACGGCGCCACCACGATGCTGGTGATGACCGTCGGGCGCGGTGTGCACGGATTCACACTGGACCGGGGCTTCGGCGAGTTCATCTTGACCCATCAAAACATGCGGATTCCCGAGGAGACCAGTGAATTCGCCATCAACGCCTCGAACGAGCGATTCTGGGAGCCGCCGGTCAAGCGCTACGTCGTGGAATGCCTGGCCGGCCACGGCGGCGTTCGCGGCAAGGATTTCAACATGCGCTGGATCGCCTCGCTGGTCGCGGAGGTTCACCGCATACTGATCCGGGGTGGCCTGTTCATGTATCCCAAGGACACCAAGGATCCGACCAAGCCGGGACGCCTGCGCCTGCTGTACGAGGCCAATCCCATGGCAATGCTGGTTGAGCAGGCCGGAGGAGCGGTCTCCGAAGGCCGCTCGCGCATGCTGGATCTGGTGCCGACCGCGCTGCATCAGCGCGTGCCGGTGATCCTGGGCTGCAAGGCGGAGGTGGAGCGGATCGAGCGCTATCACATTGAGCATGATCAGGGGCTCGACCGCTCCTACAGCTCGCCGCTGTTCAAGGAACGCTCCTTGTTTCTGCAGAATTGAGGAGTCGCCATGTCCGCCAGACATCCCATCATCGCCGTCACCGGCTCGTCCGGAGCGGGCACCACATCGGTCACCCGCACCTTCAATTGGATTTTCCGCCGCGAAGGCGTCAATGCGGTCCTCGTCGAGGGTGATTCGTTTCATCGCTACAACCGCAACGAGATGAAGCTGAAGCTGGCCGAGGCCGCGGCCAAGGGCGATCAGCATTTCAGTCACTTTGGTCCGCAAAACAACCTGTTCAAGGAGCTCGAGGATCTGTTCAGAGGCTATGGGCAGACCGGCCGCGGCCGTATTCGCCGCTATTTGCACGACGAGAAGGAGGCAGCCCCGTTCAAGCAGGAGCCCGGCACCTTCACCGAGTGGCAGGATGTGCCGGAAGGCTCCGACCTGCTGTTCTACGAGGGCCTGCACGGCGCGCTCGTGACGCCCGAAGTCAATGTGGCGCAGCACGCGGACCTGACCATCGGCGTGGTGCCCATCATCAATCTGGAGTGGATCCAGAAACTGCACCGCGACCGGGAGACCCGCGGCTATTCCACCGAGGCCGTGGTCGACACCATCCTGCGGCGCATGCCGGATTACGTCAATTACATCTGTCCGCAGTTTTCACAGACGCACATCAACTTCCAGCGCGTGCCGACGGTCGACACGTCGAATCCGTTCACGGCACGCTACATCCCGGCGGCCGACGAGAGCTTTGTCGTGATCCGCTTCGCAAATCCCAAGGGAATCGATTTCCCGTATCTGCTCTCGATGATCCATGATTCGTTCATGTCGAGGCCCAACATCATCGTCGCACCCGGCGGCAAGATGGAACTGGCCATGCAGCTGATCCTCACGCCGATGATCCTGAAAATGATGGACATCCGCCGCCGCGCCATCGGCGCGGTGCCCGCCCGTTCGACGGTTTGACGCGCCTCAGGCGCCACCTGCACCCATCGTTTTGACGGCGCTCGACAGCGAGCGGGCGTCGGCGTACGGCAGCGGCAGGTAATTCGCGTGCATCCGGGCTGCGAGTTCGCGCGCCAGCGGGTTCGGCCGCGGCGATGTGTCGACGAACAATGCGGTGATCTTGGACAGATTCACGGCCCGCGCGGCGTACAGGGCCTGCGCATGCGCGAGTTCGCGGCCGGGAGTTCCGTCACGGGCGACATTGGCGCGTCCGTCGGTCAGCACCACCAGCGTCGGGGTCTCGCCGCGGCGCTGCGCCAGCGCCGCCAGTGAGTGCGCCGCGTCGAGTGCGGAGGCGAGCGGCGTTCCGCCGCCACCGGGCAGCCCTGCCAAGCCGCGCTTTGCACGCACTAGGGAGCGCGTCGGCGGCAGCAGGATTTCGGCCGATCGTCCTCGAAACGCCACCACAGCCACCTGGTCGCGGCGGATGTAGCAATCGGCCAGCAGCAATTCGACCGCGCCTTTGGCCTCCGCGAGACGGTTCAAGGCCGACGAACCCGACGCGTCGACGACGAAGATCGTCAGTGTCCGGGCGCGCTGCTTGTAGCGCGTCACCCGGAAATCCTCGGCGCTGATGCGAACCCGCCCGCCGTTTGCCAGGCTGCGGCCGCGCAAGGCCTGCCACGGCGCGGCCGCACGCAAGGTTTCGATCACGGAGAGCCGCAGGCACCCCTGAGGGGTTCCGGCCCGCACCCCTGCAGGCCGGCCTCGGGTCCCGGCCTGGCGCAGCGCGCCGGTCTTTCCGCCGGTCCGCGCGCGCGCGCCGCGATCACCCGATTGCTCGCGCAGGCGTGCGAGCAGGCCTGCCGGAATCGCGGACTGAGCCGCTTCGAGAACCATGTCCTTGAGGGCCTGGTGCGCATCCGCGGGAGCCCGTGGCGCTTCGGCTTTTTGCGCACCGTCCTGTGCCGGTTGCTCCGGTGCTTTATCGCCGTGCGCCGGCTTCTCCTGCTCCTCGGCTTGCGGTTGACCCGGCTGCTCGGGTGCAATGCTGGCCCGCGGCGCGAGCACCAACCGGCCCGCCAATGCCGCATCCTGTTCGGAGACCCGGGTGCGGCCATCGAGCGCGGCGGCAGCGCGTGCGGCGCGCAGCGCAAGCACTGATACCCTCGCCGATCCGGCGCCCAGCGACAACGCGGTTGCACACAGTGCCTGCAGCATCTCGGCGCTGATCTGCACGCGCGACAGAAGCTCACGGGCGGCGATGATCTGTCCGGGAGAATGCGCCGGCTGCAGCGTGACCCGCACGCTCAAGCCGCCCAAATCGATCCAGAAAGCCAGGCGATCGAGCAATGCGATGGGTGCGTACTCGTCGTCCGATGCGCCCTCGTCCAGCGCGACCACGCCGATCCGGGCGGCATTTCGAATCGTCACCCCCTCGCGCGGCAGGACGACCTCGCCGGCGTCGAGCACCGCAGCGATGCGCGCAACCGTGTCGGCCGTCAACCGTTCCGCCATGCTGAGTATGACCACACCGCCATCCGCTTCGGCGAGTATGCCGCGTTCGGCCACCGGCCGATTGGCTCTCAAAGTGGCCGCCAGATCCAGGCCGCCGAGCAACCTGCCATCCGGAATGTTGAACGGCACCCGGCGCCAGGGCGTCGCCGCCGGCAGCAACTGCCGCAGCATCAACAGCCATTGATCACGCGCCGGATGCAGCGGTGACCGCAGGCACACCCCGCCGGTGCCGGGGTCGACGGCGAAAATCGCCGCGGACTGCGCGGCATCGCTTTCGACGCTCATGGCGGCCGTCTCTCGCCGAACACCTCGAGCACCGCACGCTCGATGCGGGCCGATGAACCGGATTCATCCAAAGGATCGCGGCGCAGACGGTGCCGCAGTGCCGGCGGCGCGACCCGCCGCAAATGCGCCACCGCCACTTCGTCCGCCTGTTCGTAGCTGGCCAGCGCGCGTGCCGCACGTATCAGCGTCAATTCGGCCCGCAGACCGTCGGTGCCCAATTGCATGCAAAGCCTCGCCGCGCTTTCCAATACCGGGTCCGGCAGGACCATGCCGTGCAGGCGTTTGCGCCCCGCCACGATGCGCCGCCGCAGGCCGTCGTCCTGCCGCTTCCATTTGGCGATGAATTCGAGCGGATTGCGCTCGAACTCGTCGCGCCGCTTCACGACGGCGATTCTCTCGCTCAATTCGACGGGAGTCGAGACCTCGACCGATAGCCCGAACCGGTCGAGCAACTGCGGGCGCAATTCCCCCTCCTCGGGATTGCCGCTGCCGATGAGCACGAAGCGCGAGGGATGCCGCACGCTCAGCCCCTCGCGTTCGACCAGGTTCTCGCCGGATGCCGCCACGTCGATCAGCAGATCGACCAGGTGATCCTCCAGGAGATTGACCTCGTCGATGTATAAAAAGCCCCGGTTGGCGCGCGCCAGCAGTCCCGGCTCGAAGGCCTTCACGCCCTGGGCGAGGGCCCGCTCCAAATCCAGGGCGCCGACCACCCGGTCTTCGGTGACGCCGAGCGGCAGATCCACCACCGGCACCGGCACCAGGGCGTGCTTGAGCGGTCCTTGGCGGGCCCGCTCGCGGCACTCCTCGCACCACGCCTCGGCGGCGGAGGGGTCGCAACCGTAGCGGCAGCCGCTGACCGCCTGCATGGGCGGCAGCAGCGCTGCGAGCGCCCGCACGGCGGTGGACTTGCCCGTGCCGCGGTCGCCGAAAACCAGGACGCCGCCGATGCTGGAGTCCACGGCCGAACTGATCAGCGCAAGCTTCATTTCATCTTGCGCGACGATCGCCGAAAACGGAAACACGGGACGAGCGGATGTTTTCATTTGATTGGCGCGCATCTTACACGCAGCCCTTCGGTTGTCGCGGGCAGGCGCCGCTGCGCGGACAGATCACGCTGGCCGACGAACCCAGCGCGTCGGCTATCCAGGCGATGTTGAGGACCTGCGATACGGCGCGGATGCTGGCCGCGGCTTCCGCGGGGATGGGGCCGTCGCCGCCTCCTCGGCGGCATGATTCGGCGACCGCCGCGATGATCGCCTCGCCGTCATAGCCCTGGGCGACGAGCGCCGGGAACAGGTCGACACCAACCGACAGCACGTGAACCGCATCGACCGCATCGCGCGTGAGCAGGGAGTGGCAGCAATACAGACGGGTGCGTTTGCCGTCTTGCATGATGGAGATCTGCGAGGTGGGCTGCTGCAGGACGCTCTTCTCGGCCGGGGTCTGCTGCAGCAGCCTGAATACCGCCCAGCGCGGACAGGGATCCGAGGCGAGGCTCATGTTTCCCCACGGCAGGGGAATGCCGTTGCCGCGGTAGACCGCGTGCAGGAAGCCGGGCGGATAGGCGTCGAAGTAATGCCAGTGCCTGTATGGCGAAACGGCGGTCATGCGTCGCATGACCAGCGCGGGAGTGACGCCGAGCTTGTGACAGCCCGACACGCGGTGCGCCTCGCGGATCAGAAAGCGCCGGAAAGGAATGCGCGGGCACAGCAGCGCGCCGGCAAAAAAGCTGCACTCGAAGTCGCGCCAGGCGTGCAGGACGTCCTGGGCCCCCATGCCGGCTGTCGAGGCCGCCGTTTCGCCGTCGCCGGCCGGGGTGGCCAGATGAGGCGAGATGAGCCCGTCGCCATTGTGCAGGATCTTATGCCCGATGAAGAAGGCGAGCTCGTACTTGAGCCGCTCCTCCTGGTCGTGCAACCGGTTGTTCACCAACACCGTCCCCGGCGCTTCGAAGCGTGAACGCACTACGGTACGGCCGGGATCGTGCACCTCGGCGTCGAACCAGCGGGTCCGCAGACCATGACGAGCGCAGATCTCAAGCAGTGATTCGAGGCTGAGCGGCATTTCACGTTTGCCGCAGGCCTCGGCCGCCCGCTCGATGTCGGGAAAATGGTTGTGGCGGGTTTCCTGCCAGACGCGGATCAGCAGCTGCGCGAACTGCCGCCCGGTGGTGCCGGTCTGCGACAGCAGTTCCGGCAGCGCGTTCTGCAGCAGCTCATGCGAGAACAAAAACGCCGGTTCCAGCGGCATGGCTTCGAGTCCGCCGCGTTCGCGAGTGGCCGGCGCGGCCTCCACCTCGGTGTTCTCGTCGAGGAACCAGCGTGGCTCCTTGCTGAAGATCCCCGCGAGCATGTCCAGAGTCTGTGACGAGGGCATGCGTTTGCCGGTTTCGACCATGCTCAAATAGGACACGGAGGGCGCCCCCGCGGCGTCGATTTGCACGCAGCGGGCCGACAGTTCGTCCAGGGTCAGGCCGTTGCGCTTGCGCAAGGCCCGCAGCTTGGCGCCGAGGAAATGTCCCTGCCGCATGAGTCCCGCCATGAGAATCCTTTTGTGAACTTCACATTGTGAAATTTCTATTGTATAAATTTGCTATGATTTCACTTTAATCTTATCCCGGTGGGCGAGCAAGCGGTCAAAGCGCGCTGCTCGCCGATCCCGGAAGCACCCTTTTTAGGAGATTGTCGATGTCTGACGCAACGCCAAGTTCGAATCGCCCCGACGCCGATTGGGCCCACGACCCACGCTGGCGCGGGGTGAAGCGCCCCTATAACGCGACCGATGTCGCCCGCCTGCGGGGCAGCGTGCACATCGAGCATTCGCTGGCGCGCTTGGGTGCGGAGAAGTTCTGGCGTCAATTGCATAGTGAGCCGGTGATCGGCGCGCTCGGCTGCATGACCGGCAATCAGGCCATTCAGGCGGTGCAAGCCGGCTTGAAGGCGATTTACTGCTCGGGCTGGCAGGTCGCCGGCGACGCCAACTCGGCCGGCGAGATGTACCCGGACCAGAGCCTGTATCCGGTGGACTCGGTGCCGCGGCTGGTGGAACGCATCAACAACGCGCTGCTGCGCACCGACGAAATCCAGCATCTGGAGGGCGCGGGCGGCACCGATTGGCTGGTGCCGATCATCGCCGACGCGGAAGCCGGATTCGGCGGAAATCTCAATGCCTTCGAGCTGACCAAGTCGCTGATACGCGCCGGCGCCGCGGCGGTGCATTTCGAGGATCAGCTGTCCTCGGCCAAGAAATGCGGACACATGGGCGGCAAAGTGCTGGTGTCCACCGATGATGCCATCAACAAGCTGGTTTCCGCACGCCTCGCCGCGGATGTACTTGCAGTGCCCACCGTCGTAATCGCCCGCACCGACGCGGATTCGGCCAACCTGCTGACGTCCAACCACGATCCCCGTGACGCGCGCTTTCTCACCGGCGAGCGATCCAGCGAGGGGTTCTACTACGTCAAGGCCGGCATGGAGCAGGCGATCGATCGTGCCCTGGCCTATGCGCCGTACGTCGACATGCTCTGGTGCGAAACCTCGCGGCCCGATCTGGCCCAGGCCAAAAGCTTCGCCGAGGCGGTTCACCGCAAATTCCCGGACAAACTCCTGTCCTATAACTGCTCACCTTCGTTCAACTGGCAGGCCAATCTCAACGAGGCCACCATGAAGCATTGGCGCGAGGAGCTTGCGGCCATGGGCTACCGCTTTCAATTCATCACCCTCGCCGGCTGGCATGCGCTCAATCTGTCGATGTTCGAACTCGCCTCTGCTTACCGCAGCACCGGTATGTTCGGCTACTCGCAGCTGCAGCAGCGCGAATTCGGCGTCGAAGGCAGTGGGTACCGCGCGGCCAAGCATCAGGCATTCGTCGGCGCAGGCTACTTCGATGCCGTGCAAACGGTCGTGACCGGCGGCCAATTCTCCACCGGGGCGTTGGCCGGCAGCACCGAAGCGGAGCAATTCAGCTCATCCAGCCATGGGCCCGCGGCGAAGCGCGAAGTGGCATAACAGCCGCCGATGGCCTCCGTCGCGGCGCATGCGGGTGAGATTGCCGAGCAGTTCCGGCAATACAACGAGGAATTCGGCAGGATCACCCGCCGCGCCGCCCTGCATTTCATGTCATGCGATTGGCAGGGGGCGCAGCACGATTCGGTACAGCGCATCGAATTGTACGGGCGGTACGTCGTGCGCTGCGTCGCGGCCCTGTCGAAAACGCTCGACTCGCAGCGCGCGGACCCGGCGCTGTGGACAGAGATCCGGCGCGTTTACGGCGAAATCGTCCTGCGGCGCCCGGACAGCGATTTCTACCGCACCTTCTTCAATTCGGTGACGCGCGATTTGTTTGGTACGGTGGGCGTCAATGCCGATGTCGAATTTGGCGCCGCCAGCGTCGGCCGGGCGTCGGGATCCATGCCGATCCGGATCTACCGGGTCGGCGCGTCCCTGCCGGTCGCGGTCCGCGAACTGCTGGCCGACCTGCCGTTCGGTGCCTTCATCGCGGATCTCGACGGCGCCGTGCACCGCGTCAGCGCCGAGGTCGGGCGGCATTTCGACACCCATCGCCAGAGCGCGGCGCCGGAATCCATCGAATTGATGGAACCCCTCTTCTACCGGGGCGCCTGCGCCTTCGTGGTCGGCCGCATGATCGGCGAGGGCGTCATGACGCCGCTGGTCATCGCCTTCGGCAATTCTGCGGCCGGTGTCGACGTGGAAGCGGTGATGCTGTCGCGCGCCGACATCGCGTCGCTGTTCGGCTTCGCCCGATCGTATTTCCATGTGGATTTGCCGGTGGTGAGTGCGGCCATCACCTGGCTGCGCTCCTTCATGCCGCGCAAGCCCATCGACGAACTGTATACTGTTCTCGGACGCGCCAAGCAGGGCAAGACCGAGCGCTATTTCGCCCTCGACCGCCACCTGCAGACGTCGATCGATACCTTCGTGCATGCGCCCGGCGAACGCGGCCTGGTGATGATCGTATTCACCCTGCCCTCCCATGATCTGGTGTTCAAGGTGATCCGCGATCGCTTCGGTGAACCTAAGCGCTGCACGCGCGCCGAGGTGATCGAGCGATACCAGTTCGTGTTTCGCCACGATCGCGCCGGACGCCTGGTCGATGCGCAGGAGTTCAAGCGACTGCGGCTGCCGCGCGCACGATTCATGCCGGCGCTGGTCGACGAGCTGCTGCGGGATGCCGCCGAAAGCTGCCGCATCGAAGGCGACGATCTGATCGTCGAGCACTGCTACATCGAGCGGCGCCTGCGCCCCCTCAATCTGTTCCTGCGCGAAGCCGATCCGGCGGCCGCCGAATCGGCGGTGATCGACTACGGCAATGCGCTGCGCGATCTGGCCGCGAGCAACGTGTTTCCCGGCGATCTGCTGTTGAAGAATTTCGGGGTGACCGGCCACGGCGGCGTGATTTTCTACGATTACGACGAGCTGTGCCTGGTTACGGATTGCGTGTTCCGCGACCTGCCGACCGCCCGCTTCGACGAGGAGGAATCGAGCGCGGAGCCGTGGTTCTATGTCGGAACGAACGACGTATTTCCGGAACAATGGCTGCCGTTTCTGTCGCTGCCGCCGGCGTTGCGCGAGGTGTTCACCCGACACCACGGCGAGCTGCTGACGTCTGCATGGTGGCGGGCGCGCCAGTCGGCGCTGCTGCGCGGCGGTCCGGCGGAGTCGAAGCCGGCGCCGGCACCGGCCGCCGGCCGATCGGCACGGCCGGCGGCGATCAGCAGCGTGTGATCACCGACCGGCCGGCGCGACGACCAATACGAAAAAGGTTCCCGGGAGGATGGGCGGCCGCTCGCCGGGCGCGGCCTGAGTCGCGCCGAACTGCGCGGTCGGCAGGTACAGCCGGTGCGTTTTGCGGTCGAGCGCGATGGTGCGGGCGCCGCGCGCGGTTGGCAGGGTCTGCGCCACCGCGTAATGATCGGGATCCGTCTCGTGCACGATGGTGAGCGTGCCTTCCCCGTTGGCGCTGAACACGTCCCGGGATCCGGGATCGAATTCGGCGCCATCGACGCCATGGCCGATGGGCACCACCGCCACGGACGCGCCGCTGGCGGTGTTCAGGATGCTCATGACCGCATTCGAGCAGACCGAGAAGCTGCGCCGGTTCGCCGCATCGAGCGCGAGGCCGGTGGGTCGATCGCAGCCCGGCAGGGGCCAGCGCGCGATCACTTTGCGCGATGCGGCATCCAGCTCCGCGAGTTGATTGCGATCCTCCAGATTGACGTAAATGCGGCCCTTGCCGTCGGTGCGCGCGAATTCGGGCGCGCCGCCGAGATCGACGGTCTCGACGACGGCGTTCGTGGCGGCATCGATGACGCTGGCGCTGGCGCCCTGGCCGTTGAAGGCGAACACCTGATGGCTGAATGGATCGTACAGGATTGCATCCGGTTTCATGCCGACGTCGATGTCGGCGATCACCGCCCGCGTGGCCAGATCGAAGACCTTGACCCGATCGGCCTTGCCGACGCTAATGAATCCGCGCCCTAAATCGCCGGCCAGCGCGATGCCGTGCACGCCGGGGGTGTCGCCAATTTCCGCCACCGCCGCGCCGGTCTTGGTATCGACCACGGACACGTGGGTGGCTCGCGACAGATACAAAAGATGGCGCTCGGAATCGATGCTCGGATAATCCCAGCCGCCCTCGCCCGGCAGCGGCCATTTCGCGTTGACGCCATAGGATGCGCCATGCGCGCACGCGACCGCGCCGGCCAGCAGCCATGGGCAGATTCGCGGCAGACTTAGCGTATGCTTCAATCCGTTAACCCCCGTGTTGGGGTTCGATCTTAAACGACAGTGACCTGCGCGTCAGTTGCGCGCCGGAAAACCGGCGACGATGGCCTGCCAGTTGATGATCGCATTCCATACCAGGCGCTGGTCGCCGCGGTTCAGATCGCGGTCCAAGGGATTGAAATTAAAGGCGACCACATGGCCGCGACCCACCGGAAAGTCGAATATGGCGGGACGGCCGATCAGGTTCTCCTCGCCCCACACCTGGCCGCTGACCAGAAAGGGCAGCCCGTCACGGCTACCCCATCGCATGACCACCCCGCTATCATCGATCGGGCCGTCCAGGCAGGTGGTGCAATAGGCCATGCGCACCCAGCGTCGCGGCTCGGCGTACAAGGGGAAGTTCTGGCGGAATACGTGCGTGGATGGCGGATAGCCGTACGCGATCGGATGATCGGGGCGTGCAAAGCTCACGCGTACATGCGCCCCGGGCGTGCGCGTCAGGGCCGTTTGCGCCGCGATGGCCGCGGCGGCGCCGCCGCCTTGCGAACTGCGCGGCACGCCGCCGGAATCGCGCCGCACTCCGCGCACGATCCCGCCTTCCAGGGGAAGCATCGAGCCGCTGCCCAGGGTGATCATCAGACCTCCCGACTCCACGAATTGCTGGATCTGATCGACTCCTCCCCAGCCGATGCCGCCGGTGATGTCCTCCGAGGCCGCCGGAGTGCCGTGGCTGGGCGTGAGCGCAGTCTTCTTGAAGGGCATGGGACCCCATGACTTCGGAATGCCATGAATCTGGTCGAGCAATTCCAGATCGACCTGGCCGTAGAGCAGCACGTCCACATCGTGGCGGAATCGGCCGGAACGGATGTCTTCATCGCGCACATAGACGTACGGAACATGACGTTGATCCAGGCTGTAGCGTATCCAGCCGATGGAATCGGTATCGGCCCAGGGCACCCACAGCCCGAGCCTGGGGGTCTTCGCGGCGTGATGCGCAACCGCGGGCAGGGATGCCGTTCCAGAGAAATTCAGACCGAGCGCCGCCGCACACTCGCGCAACTGGTCGGCGAGTCCGGCCTGGGCGGGGATCAGCCAGGAACCCGCCGGATAGTCGACGCCGCGCAAAGAAAACGCACGTTCGGCGATGTCGACCGTGAACCGCGCCAGACGAAAGCGGGCCTCGAACACGCCTTCCTGGCCGGAGTCCCTCAGCACGTAGGCCGGCCCGCCGCCGGAGATTTCGCCGCGTGGACTTGGAGCCTCGATGAGTGGGGTCAAATTGGCGTCGCGCACGCCGGCATCCGCGCTGGCCACCGCCAACACGTGATAGTTGGCCGGCAATTCCCACGACACATCGTCGTACGGCTCGGTGCCATCCTTCGGATATTCCTGCGGCGCCAGCAGATCCAAGGCGTAGTTGCGGTAAGGCTGATCCATTCGCACCACATAGGTGCCTGCGGGAAAAAGGCCCTCCTTGAGCATCAGCGGCGAGCCGCTGCGACTCACCTCGATGTGCTGCGACATCAGCCTGCCGATCATCTGGGCGACGCGCATCGGATCGCCCTGATCCGCCGGAATGACGAATGCGTAAGGCGGCTCCTCCAACCCCTTGCGCCAGCTGTGCCGTCCCTTGACATAGAAATTTCTCAACAGCGAGCGGGCGTGGTCGGCCGCATAATCCAGAGCCGCCAACGCGGCGGTTTCGTTGTAGTTGACGGTGTCGCGGGCAGACCAGGAAAAGCCCGCAGGCGCCGGCACCGGGCGGTACCATTCGGTCGTCATGTGCTCGGGCGTGAGTTCCTCCTTGCGCCCCGTCGACCATAGGATGGTTTCGGCGGTGCCGTTGCCGAAGGTCTCGTAACCGCGGCCGATGGCATTGTGGTTCATTGCAATCGAATCGAGTGAGACCTGGGAGAACCCTTCCCCGAAATTCCAGGTCCAGACTCCCGGCATCCCGAGCGCCGTCAGGGTATCGACCTCCTGGAAGCCCATGGCCAGGAACTCGGCATAGGCGATCGGATCGATGTGCGGATTGTAGGGTCCCGTGCCGTTCCAGGTGAGCAGCAGCGCTTCGGCCTCGTGCAGGTCGTGGATCACCACCGGGTGCCAGTCGAAGAACATCCGGCTCACCGCCTTGGTGGTTTCATGGGTCAGCTGATGCGCGTCGCGGTTGATTTCCACGAACGCGTAACGCGACCAGTACGGCGGCGCCTGCCGCGGAAACGCATCCGGGTGCGTTTTCCCCTTCAGGAAACGGTAAAACCATTCAACCTGCTTGTCGCGCCCGTCCGGATTGGAGACCGGATTGATCAGCACCACCAGGTTCTCGCGGATTCTGCGGATCATCGGCGTCTCGGAAACCGCGAGCCGGTAGGCCAGCTCGAGAACCGATTCGGTCGATCCCGTCTCGTCGGAGTGCAGCGCCGCGTTGAAATAGTACACGGGCCGCGCACCCGCGATCAGGTGCTCCGCTGCGGCTTCATCGGTTTTGCGCGGATCGGCGAGAGCGGCGGTGGCGGCCTTCAACGCCTCCAGGCTGGCGATGCCCTGCTCATCGGCGACGGCGAGCATCACGATGTCGCGGCCTTCCTCCGATCGGCCGATGGTGAACAGCCGCACCCGCGGCGACTTCACGGCCAGTGCGCGGCAATACGCATAGGCCTTGGCGGAATCGACCAGTTCGCCGCGGGCTCCGGCAATGCGTCCGAAGAAAACGCGCGGCGACGGCACCTGTGCCGATGCCGGCAGGTAGGAAACCCAGGGAGACAGAAACCGCGACTCGGTGGTTGCCGCAGCGATCTCAGCGACGGAACCGGCTTCGGCCGGTTCGGGAACCGCGGATTGAGCAAGAGCCGGTCTGCAGAATGCCATCGCGATGCATATCAGCGGTACATACTCGTCGCGCATGCCGGCCATCTTAGCACCTCGCAAATCCGGCCAAGGGCCGCTGTCGTGTCCCACCCCGGGCTCGGGCATTGCGGTAGTATGCGCGCGATGGCACCGTTCATTTTGAGTCTGGACCAGGGCACGAGCAGCTCGCGGTCCATCCTCTTCGACCAACGCGGCAACATCGTCGCCTGCGCACAACGGGAATTCACGCAGCACTTTCCGCACCCCGGATGGGTCGAGCACGACGCCGAGGAAATCTGGGCGTCGCAGGCGGAAACCATCGCCGAAGTGCTGACCCTGGCGCGCGCGACGCCCGTCGATATCGCCGCGCTTGGCATAACCAACCAGCGCGAGACCACGGTTCTATGGGATCGGCGTTCCGGAGCGCCGCTGGCGAGGGCCATCGTCTGGCAGGACCGGCGCACCGCCGATCACTGTGCGCGGCTCAAGGCGGCCGGCCACGAGGCGCAGGTGGCGCAGCGCACCGGATTGACGCTCGATCCGTATTTCTCCGGCACCAAACTCTGCTGGATGCTCGACAACATTCCCGGCGCGCGTTCCCGCGCCGAGCAAGGCGAATTGGCTTTCGGCACGATCGACAGCTGGCTCGCCTGGAAGCTGTCCGGCGGCCGGCGGCACATCACCGATGCATCGAACGCCAGCCGCACCCTGCTGCTGAATCTGCACACCGGCCAATGGGACGACTCCATGCTGGAGATGCTGCGCATCCCGAGGGCCTGCCTGCCCTGCGTCGTGCCCTCCTGCTTCGACGTGCCGGTGCCGGTGCAAATCGCCGGCCGGGAGGTGTCGCTCGCCGCCATCGCCGGGGACCAGCAGGCCGCCCTCTTCGGCCAGACCTGTTTTCGCCCCGGAATGGCGAAGAATACCTATGGAACCGGCTGCTTCATGCTGATGAATACCGGCACGGCGCCCCTGGCATCGCGCAACCGCCTGCTGTCCACCATCGCCTGGGACGTCAAGGGACTGTGCTACGCGCTCGAGGGCAGCGTGTTCGTCGGCGGCGCGGTGGTTCAATGGCTGCGCGACGGCCTGGGGCTGATCGAAAAATCAGCGGATGTGGAGCCGCTGGCACGCAGCGCGCCGGACAACGGCGGGGTGTATCTGGTGCCGGCATTCAGCGGTCTCGGCAGTCCGCATTGGGACGCGAATGCGCGCGGCACCATCGTCGGCCTGACCCGCGGCAGCACCGCGGCGCACATTGCACGCGCCTCCTTGGAATCGATCGCCTTCCAGAGCGCCGAGTTGCTGATTGCCATGCAGGGCGATGCCGAATCGCGGTTGCTCGAACTGCGCGTCGATGGCGGCGCCACCGCCAATGATCTGCTGATGCAATTCCAGGCGGATCTGCTCGGGGTGCCGGTGGTGCGGCCGCGCATCACCGAGACCACGGCGTTGGGCGCGGCCTATCTCGCGGGCCTCGCCGTCGGCTTTTGGCATTCACAGGATGAACTGGCCGGAAACTGGCAGGTCGACCGTCGATTCGAGCCATCCATCGGGCGCGACCAGGCGGCCGCCTGCATGCACCAATGGGCGCGCGCGGTCGAGCGTTCCCGCGGCTGGCGCGAAATCGATGACCGGCGGTAACGAAATACCCGGCTTGTGGGCCGTGGCGGCGTTGGTCGCCTACGCCATGTACCGGCGCCTGCGGCGCAATTTCGGCCGCCAGCAGTTGCGGCCGGCGCGCCTGGGATTGCGAATCGCGGTCCTCGGCGCGGTGGGTCTCGCCATGATGCCGGTTGCGCTTCGATCAGCGGCCTTCCTGTGGACGTCGCTCGCCGGCATCGGACTCGGTCTTTGTCTCGCGGTATGGGCGGCGCGGCGCATGCGTTTCGAACGCCTCGACGGCAGACTTTACTTCATACCGCATGCGTACACGGGCATCGCGGTCTCCGCGCTGTTTCTCGGCAGGATCATCTATCGATTCGCCGGGATGGCCGCCGGCGGGTCTGCCGCCGGCGGCCTGAACTCCAACTCGTATGCGTCGATGTCGCCGGGCGCCATGGTTCAAAGCCCGCTCACCGTCGGGCTGTTGTGGGTGTTGATCGCATACTACGTGTATTACTACGCCGCCCTGTTGTGGAAATCCCGGCATCTGGCGCGCGCGGACTTCGAACCGGCCACGGAGGTGGCCCTCAGGTCGCCAAAATGACCACGGCGACGGTCATCAGACCCATGGCGATGAGCAACACGTTGTGACCCCAACGGGCAATGATTCCAAGCATAGAGAAACTCCTGATCCGTCAAATAGTTGCAACGGGCGGCGGTACCCCGCCCACCCCCCCTAGATGGGTGCGCAAAGCGATATTTCCAGGGCTGCACGGCGCACCCCGGCCGGGTTGGGCCCCGAGCACCGCGTATGATTCTTCAGCGGTCGGTGAAATCAACTCGCTTGCGGTCGAAGCGGACCACGCGGCCTTACCCAGGATCGGCCCGGCATCCGGTCCAGCGCCGTTCTTGAGTCGCCGCGCCAACGCGACCGTGCACATGACATTGGCCAGTTTCGAGCGCATACGCGGCGACGGCGCCGTAGGGCGCACGCCGGTCGGCGACTCGCTCGAGGTCCATGCGGCCGCCGGTTCCCATCATTCGCCGGTCTTGATGTGAGTCCAGACGCGGGTACGCAGTCTCTCGTAATCCGCATCGACCTCGGCCGGCAGATACAGCTTGTCGCGCAGTCCGGGTGGTGGATAAATCGCCGGATCGTTCAATATCGACGGGTCGACGAAGGGGCGCGCCGCCAGGTTGTCGTTGCCGTAGTGGATGTCGTTGGTGATGTCCGCGATGACCCTCGGTTCCAGGATGAAGTCCAGGAACTTGTGCGCCGCTTGCGGGTGCGGCGCGGAGGCGGGTATCAGCAGTGCGTTATACGTGATGTTCGAGCCTTCCTTCGGCAGCACGAACGCCAGATGTGCACCGGATCCGGTTTCCCGCGCCCGCGCCTGCGCAATCGAATAGTCGCTCGACCAGGCGACGGCCATGCAGAGCTCCCCGGCGGCCAGCTGATGCCAGTAGTCGTTCGAATCGAACATCCGCACGTATGGCCGAACGCCGATCAGCAGGCGTTCCGCCGCCCGAAGATCCTCCACCTTGCGCGAGTTCGGATCCAACCGCAGATACAGCATCGCGAGTTCGATGAGGTCCTCCGGCGAATCCAGGAAACTCACGCCGCAATCCGCGAATCGCGAAATGACCGCCGGATCGAACAGCATGGCGAGACTGTCCGTCGGAGCGCCGGGCATGCGCGTCCTGACCTGGTCGATGTTGTAGACGAAACCGTTCATGGCGTGCAGGTACGGCATGGCGAAGCGGTTGCCCGGATCGGCCTGCGCCTGCACCGCGAGCACCTGCGGGTCTAGATTCTTCCAATGGGGCAGCCTGGAGAAATCCAGCGGCAGATACACCCCCGCGCGAATCTGGCGGCCGTAAAACGCCGTGGTCGTGCTTACGATGTCGTAGCCGGCGTCGCCCACCAGCAGCTTGGCCTCGAGGGACTCATTGGAGTCGTAGAAATCCTGCACGACCTTGATGTGGGTGCGGCGCTCGAACTCCGCGACGGTGTCGTGACCGATGTACTCCGCCCAGTTGTAGATGTTGAGCACCGGCGGCTCGACGGCCGGAGCGTTGTCCCTGCTGCAGGCGCCGGCGAGCGCCAGCGCGATGAATGCGGCGCCGAGGCCGCTGCGGGCGGCCACTGCGTTCAGCAACGACTCAGCTCGGCAAGAACCCAATCGTGGAATTGCGCGATCATGTATTCCTCCGGCATCAACACGCCGTGCGCGTGCGGTGCTGCATGCAGGCCACGCTGGTTCAACTCGCAGATCTGCGCGTCCTCGGTCATCACCAGGTTGGTGAACTCCACGATGTTGTGCAGGTCGACGTGCGGATCCGCCAGGGTTTGCGGCGCGAATAGATACTCCACGTTGATTTCGGTCATTTCGGGTGCCAGCGGCCGCAGGCGCACGACGCGCACATAATCGACGTGTCCGACGATGAAGACCGACGGCAGGCTGGTCATGTACACGTGGCCGATCCGTCGGTCCTCCTCGGACACCCGCGGGAACACGCTCCCGGTGGCTGCGCCATCCATCGACCAGGTTGCCGCACCTTGCCGCAGTCCGCCGCGGTATTTGGGATCCTCGTCCGGCTGGCGGCTCCAGTCCGGATCGTCCTTCTGCTCCAGCAATGCACGCCCGAAAATCGGCACCAGTTGCGAGAGCCGCGGATGCACGCCGGGGCAGTGCAGGCACTCGTTGTAATTCTCCCAGAATACTTTCCAATTGCAGAACATGGTCTTGGTAAACACGTGGCCGACGACCAAATCGCGCAGCGGCCAGGCGTCCATGCGGTCGAGCGGCTGGTCGAAATTTGCCTGCAGCGGCGGCGCATCGGCCGCGAAAGCCGCGAACATGAATCCGTTCCATTCCATGACCCGCACCGGATAGAGCGAGTGGTCGGCGGGGTCAAAACCGCTGCCATGGCTCTTCGAGGAGGTGCGCAGCAGATCCCCCCGCAGGCTGTAGACCCAGGCGTGATAGGGACAGACGATGCCCGCCGCACCGAAGCGGCCCCGGGCCTCGCGGCACAGTGCCGCGCCGCGATGGCGGCAGGTATCGTGAAAGCCGCGCAACTCACCGTCTGCGTCACGCACCAGCAATGCGCGCTGGTCCCCGAACTCGAAGGTGCGGTAGTCGCCGGGTCGCGCCAATTCGGCGCTGCGTCCGGCATACAGCCAGTTCCGGTGCCAGATGCGCTGTAGCTCGAGCGCGAAATGACCGGGGTCATAATACGTATGCGCCGGGAGTCCATCGCGCCGCTCGGTGAGCCCGTTGTATCCCAGGGCGTTCGGACCGGGCGCACTGATCATGTCAGGCTCGCATAAGCGAGCCGGCTTGATCGAAGGGCGCGCCGTTCAGGCGCACCGCCGGGCGCCGATCGCCGATGATCTCGACCTCGAAGCCCGATTCTGCCGCTGCCAGCCCGGCCGGGACGTAGCCGAGAGCGATGGACGCGTTGACCCGGTGTCCGAACGCTCCGGACGTCACCCAGCCCACCACCTTGCCTTCGTGCCAGATGGGTTCATCGCCGATGGCATCCGCATCGGCCGCATCGATCCGGAGGGTGATGAGCCGCAGCTTGGCGGCGCCATCCTTCTCTTCCAGGGCCGCCGCGCGGCCCACGAAATGGTCCTTTTTCAGATCGACGAATCGTCCCAGTCCGGCCTCATAGGGTCCGTAGATGGGACGGTACTCGCGCGCCCAGGTGCCGAAGCTTTTCTCCACGCGCATGGCATTCAAAGCGCGTCCGCCGAAGTGACGCAGGCCGAATTCGCGGCCGGCCTTGACGAGCAGGTCGTAGAGCGAGCGCTGGTAATCGGTGGTAACCCACATCTCATAGCCCAGTTCGCCGGTGAAGGAAACCCGTCCGACGTACGCCGGCACCATGCCGATGTCCATGCGCCTGAAGGACATGAAGGGGAACGCGGCGTTCGACAGGTCATCGCGCACCAGGGATTGCAGCAGTTCCCGCGATCGCGGGCCTGCCACCGACAGTCCGACATATTCCATGGCGCAGGGCCGCACGCTCACCCCGGCAGGCGGCGCATGTTGCTCGAACCAGCGCATGTAATACACCTCGGCCGCGTAGGTTCCTATCAGGAACACGTGGTTCTCGGCGACCCGGCACATCGTGAAATCCCCGATCAGCTTGCCGCGCTCGTTCAGCATGGGCGTCAAGGCGATCCGGCCTGCATTCGGCACGCGATTGGCCATGATGCGCGACAGCCATTCCGCGCTGCCCGGGCCGCGGATCTCGAATTTGCCGTAATTGGAAATCTCCAGCAGTCCCACCGCATCCCGCACGGCGAGGCATTCGGCAGCCACGTGCGGATGGGCGTTGGAGCGGCGGAAGCTGAAATGATCCTCGGCCTGCGCCTGTGTGGGCGCGAACCACAGCGGGTGCTCGAGGCCGCAGTAATCGCCGAAAACCGCGTGTTGTCCCTGTAGTCTTTCGTAGACCGGCGTGGTGCGCAGCGGCCGCGCGGCGGTCAGTTCCTCGTTCGGAAAACGTATGCTGAAGCGGCGCGAATAGTTCTCCCTGACCTTGGCGTTGGTGTAGGCGAGCGTGGCCCAGTCGCCGTAGCGCGCCACGTCCATGGCCCAGACGTCGGCGCCCGGATCGCCCTCCACCATCCAGTTCGACAGCGTCAATCCGACGCCGCCGCCCTGGCTGAAGCCGGCCATCACACCGCACGCGACCCAATAATTCCTGAGCCCCCTGACCGGTCCGATCAGCGGATTGCCGTCGGGCGCGAAGGTGAACGGACCGTTGACGACCTTCTTGATCCCGGCGGCGCCGATCGCGGGGAAGTGCTCGAAACCGACCTCCAGGCTGGGCGCGATGCGTTCCAGGTCATTGGGCAACAGGTCCTGGCCGAAATCCCAGGGGGTGGCGACCTCGGACCATGGCACGCCGGCGCGCTCGTAGGTGCCCATCAGCATGCCGCCGCGTTCCTGCCGGGTGTAGATTTCGCCCTCGAAGTCGATGCAGTGCAGCTGCTCCTTCATTCCCGCCAATTCCGGCATGTCGCCGGTGATCAGATAATGATGCTCCATGGCGAGCACCGGCAATTCGATGCCGACCATGCGTCCGACCTCGCGCGCCCACAGGCCGGCCGCGTTGACCACGAACTCGGCGTGTACGCTGCCCCGGTCGGTGATCACGTCCCAGGAGCCGTCGGGGCGCGGCTTCGTGTCCGTCACGCGCGTGTGGCGCACGATTTCCGCGCCGCCGATCTGCGCCGATTTGGCATAGGCATGGGTCACGCCGTAGGGGTCGACGTGTCCCTCTATCGGATCGTACATCGCGCCCGTGAAGTGCCTCTTGTCCATGAGCGGAAACAGCCTCGCCGCCTCGTCCACGGAGATGATCTCCAGCTCCATGCCGAGGTAGCGGCCGCGGGCCTGCGCCATCTTCAGCCAATCGAGCCGCTCGCGTGTGCCTGCCAGCATGATGCCGCCGGTGATGTGCACGCCGCAGGACTGACCCGAGATGCGTTCGATCTCCTTGTAGAGGTTGATGGTGTATTGCTGCAGCTTCGCGACATTCGGATCGCCGTTGACCGTGTGCATGCCGCCCGCCGCATGCCAGGTCGAACCCGAGGTCAGTTCGGCCCGTTCGATCAACAGAACGTCCTTCCATCCGGCCTTGGTCAAATGATAGAGCACGCTCGCGCCCACCACGCCGCCGCCGATGACCACCACCTGCGCGTGGCTTTTCATGACTCACCGCGGGGCGTCGACCGGCAACGCGCGCGGACCGCCGCGCCCGCGCGCGGCGCGGCGCCGTTGCGCTTACTCATTGGAGACCGCCAAGTGGATGCCCGACTGCGCGGCGCCGGCGCCTGGGCCGCTGCCGAAGCGCTCGATGAGCCAGGAGCGGAACAAGGCTATCGCGGTGTCGCTCAAGCCGTCGGGATGGGTGATCAAGTAGTAGCCGAAACCATCATCCAGGCTGATGTCGAAAGGCTTGACCAGCCTTCCGGTGCGGATTTCCTCGCCGAACAAGGTGGTATCGACCAGCGCGATGCCCTCGCCGCTCAGGGCGTATTGCACGGCAAGCACCGCGGTGTCGAACACCAGACCGCGTTCGATGTTCAGCGGGCACAGGTTCGCCTGCCGGATGAACTGCGACCATATGTGATGGCGCGGCAGATCCGAAATCCGCACGTGCACCAGTTCATTCGCCTCGATGAACTCGCCGATGCTCCTGCCGGCGAAGCGCGCCGCGAGGCTGGGATGGCAGAGCATCGACATGCGCACCGGCCACAGCAGATCCGTCACCAGATCCGTGACGGTGGGTTTCGAATACACCACCGCCACGTCGACATCGTTCAAGGGCGGACCGACGCCATAGGGGCTGACCAGATCAATCTCTACCTCGGCGACGGCGCGGCGAAAATCGCGCAATATCGGCACCGCCAGGTGCACCGCAAAACTGGGCGGCATCTGCACCCGCAGGGTTCGCAGGGCCGGCGCCGCCTCGTTGCGGATGTCGTCGAGCGCGTATTCCAACCGGTCGAAGGATTTCATGACGGCCGGCAACAGGTGTTGTCCGGCCTTGGTCAGCACCAAGGCGTGCGGACGGCGTTCGAACAGCTGCGCGCCGATCAGCTTCTCGAGCGCGATCACATGCCGCGACAGTGCGCTTTGCGAGATCAGCAGCGCATTGGCGGCGGCCGTGAAGCTGTTGTATTTGGCGACGCCCTCGAACGCGCGCAGCGCGTTCAACGGCAGCCAGCGCCTGTCGATCGGGGTCTTGCCGGGGCTGCTCACGGGCTCCACGCCTTGGTGTAGCCGATGGCCCGTTTTTGGTCCTCGATGATGGTCCTCGATGCCCGGTACAGGTGATAGGCGGCCCAGAATCCGGAAGGCGCGAGAATCAGCAGCGCCAGGCGCAGCGAGGCGGCGTCCGACCCCTGGGCGCCGGCGAACCAGTCGCTCATGATGCCCACGGCCTGAGGAGCGACGATCAGATTCAATACGTTGGCCACCAGCAGCGATACCGCCACGAACATGGAGCGCATGTGGCAGGGCGCCAGGTTTTGCAGCAGGCCGAAACACGGGCCGATGTAGAAGTAGATCGCGGGAATGTAGATCCAGAACATCAGCTTGGCCACCACCAGGGAATGCGTCCAGTACGCAATGAACGACGGAATGGTTGCCAGGCCGATGCCGCCGGCGAGCACCCACACCACGCGGCGCGGGTCGGCCATCGATGGCCGCGACAGCAGCCAGGCTGTGCCCACCGTCGCGAGCGCGCCGCCGATCAGATGGATGGGCCCGGTCACCGCCCCCGCCTGTCCGACGTTGAGGTTGTAGGTGCGGATCAGGAACGTCGGGGTCCACCAGATCAGGCCCCAGCCCCACAGCGCGCACAGGCCTCCGCCCATCACCACGTGGAAGGCTGCCTTTTGGCGCCACAAGAAGCGCAGGGTTTCGAGCAGCGACGGCTTGATGTCGTCGTTGATGGCGTCCAGGCGCCCGCGAGCGGGTTCGCGGATCGACAGGTACACAATGGTTCCGACGATGACGCCGGGCACGCCGAGCGCCAGGAAGGCAGCGCGCCAGCCGAAGGCGTGGGCGACGGCGCCGGCCATGTCGGCGCCCAGCCACGCACCGATCGGGGCGCCGAGGGCGAGCACCGTGAGCGCCATGGGCCGCCGGTCGGCCGGAAAACAGTCCGCAACGATCGCAGTGGAGGGTGGTGTCCCGCCCGCCTCGCCCACGCCGACGCCGATTCGCGCCAGCAGCAGCTGCCAGTAGTTCTGCGACAGTCCGCACAGCGCCGTCATTCCTGACCACAGAATCAGCGACACCGCCAGAATGTTGCGGCGGTTCGAGCGGTCGGCCAGCCATGAAATGGGAATGCCGAAGGTCACATAGAACAGGGCCAGCGAGACCCCCGTCAGAAAAGCGACCCCCGAATCGGTCAGATGCAGCTCCAACCGGATCGGTTCGAGCACGGTGGACATGACATATCGATCGGCGATATTGATCGTGTAAATCAGGCACATCACGATCAGGACATACCAGCGCTCGACGGAAGACGGCGCGTGGGTTCGCGGAAGGTCCATTGTGGTGGTGCTCAAACGGCGACCTCGCTCATGACGTTCCCCGCACCATACAGGGTTCGGCTGCGTTGCGCGACGGCGGCACTCCCCCTCGGATTCTAAAAATAACATGGGCGGATCGCGAAATGGCATAGCGGCAACGGACGATCAGGCTAAGCTCCCCGAAGTGGCCAATTTCGACTACATCATCGTCGGCGCCGGCTCCGCGGGCTGTGTACTGGCCGACCGATTATCGGCGGGCGGCCGCGATCGGGTGCTGGTGCTCGAGGCCGGCGAGTCGGATTCGAAATTCTGGATCCGGACGCCGATCGGGTACGGGCGCACCTTTGCCGATTCTGCGGTGAATTGGAAATACCAGTCCCAGCCAAATCCCGGGCTGAACGGCCGTACCATGTACTGGCCGCGCGGCCGCGTGGTCGGCGGCTCGAGTTCCATCAACGCGCTGGTCTACTGCCGCGGCATGCCGGCGGATTTCGACGATTGGCGGCAGATGGGCAACGTGGGGTGGGGATGGACGGATGTGGTCCGCTACTTCGAACGCTCGGAGCGGCGCGTCGATGCCGCGGGACGGGGGAGCGGCGAGGGGCCCTTGGACGTCAAGGACGTGACGCCCCATCTGCACGCCATGGGCGCGAATTGGCTGGCCGCCGCGGCGGAGCTGCGAGTGCCGGTCACGGACGATTTCAACGGGCCGTCGCCCGAAGGGCTCGGCTGCTATCGGGTCAACATCCGCCGCGGCAAGCGCTGGTCGGCCGCCGACGCCTTTCTGCGCCCCGCCCTGCGCCGCTCCAATGTGCGCCTGGAAACCGGTGCATGGGTCAGCAAGATACGCTTCGACGGCCGCCGCGCGATCGGTGTGGATTACGTGCGCGACGGCCAGGCGCGATACGCCGCCGCGGACCGAGAATTGATCTTGAGCGCCGGTGCGGTGAATTCGCCGCAGCTGTTGCAGCTGTCGGGGATCGGGCCGGGAAAGAAGCTCGCCGCGCTCGGAATCGACGTGCTCGTCGACCGGCCTGCGGTGGGCGGCTGGCTGCAGGACCATCTCGGTTTGACGTATTCCTACAAGGCCACCCAGCCGACCTTGAACGACGAGCTGCGCTCGAACATGGGCCAGTTGCGCGCGGGTCTGCGTTACTTCTTTGCCCGCAGCGGTCCGCTCGCGCTGAGCGTCAACCAATTCGGCGGATTTCTGCGGGCGGATCCGGCGGCGACACGCCCCGACGTGCAGTTGTACTTCAATCCGGTCACCTACGGTGCGGCCGATGCGAACCGCAAGCGCATCGAGGTCGATCCGTTCTCCGGGTTCATCCTCTGCTACCAGCCCACGCGGCCGACCAGCCGCGGCCGGATCGACATCACTAGCCCGGACTTCCGGCAGCCGCCGTCGATAGCGCCGAATTACCTGTCCACGGACAAGGACATTGCCGATGCCGTGCACGGCGGCCTGCTGGTGCAGGCGCTGGCGCGGACGCGTGCAATTCGCACGCTGATCCGCGAGGCCATTGCGCCTGACCTCGATGGCATGGGCGCCGCCGAGATGCTCGGCGATTTTCGCGCGCGTGCCGCCACCGTTTACCATCCCGTCGGCACCTGCCGCATGGGTGCGGACCCGGACGAATCGGTGCTCGACGCGGAGCTGAAGGTGCGCGGCTGCGAGCGGCTGCGTGTGGTGGATGCGTCGGTGTTCCCCGCGGTGACCTCCGCGAACACCAACGCGCCCACCCTGATGGTGGCCCAGAAGGCCGCCGACCTCATCTTGGGCAAATAATATGAAACTCGATAGCGTGAAGGTCTTCGTCGTCGGCAATCCGCCGCCCGCTTTTGGCGGCCGGTACTTCGTGTTTCTGAAGTTGCGGACCGCCTGCGGCATCGAGGGCGTCGGCGAGGTGTATGCCGCCACTTTCGGACCGCAGGTCGTGGCGGCGATGATCCATGACGTGTTCGCGCGCCGCTTCGTGGGGCGCGAGCCGTTCAAAGTCGAATCGATGTGGCGCGAGACCTACGGCTCGGGCTTCACCCTGCGGCCGGACGCCACCCTGATGGGTGTGCTCAGCGGATTGGAAATGGCCTGCTGGGACATCATCGGCAAGGCGGTGGATAAACCGGTGTACAAACTGCTCGGCGGCCTGGTGCACGAGCGCCTGCGTTGCTACACCTACCTGTATCCGGCCGAGGGCGAGAGTGACGATTTCTATCTCGATGCGGAGCGTTCGGCCGCGCGTGCCGCGGAATATGTCGCGCAGGGATTTACCGGCCTGAAATTCGACCCCACCGGCGGATTTTCCGCCTACGATCCGCGCCAGCCGACCCAGGAGGCCCTCGAGCGCACCGTCCGGCTGGTGCGCCTGATTCGCGAGGCCGTCGGTATCAAGGCGGACCTCCTGGTGGGAACACACGGTCAATTCACCACCTCGGGAGCCATCCGCCTCGGCCGGCGGCTCGAAGCCTACGATCCGCTCTGGTTCGAGGAGCCGGTGCCGCCCGAGATGCCCGAGCAGATGGCCATCGTGGCCCGCGGCACCGGCATTCCGATCGCGACCGGCGAGCGGTTGACGACGAAATACGAGTTTGCCCGTGTGCTGGCGGCCGGCGCGGCCAACATCCTGCAGATGAACCTCGGCCGCGTCGGCGGCATTCTCGAGGCGAAGAAGGTTGCGGCACTGGCGGAGGTGCATTACGCGCAGATCGCACCGCATCTGTATTGCGGTCCCGTGGTCGGCGCGGCGAACATTCAAATAGCGGCCTGCTCGCCGAATTTCCTGATTCTGGAGAGCATTCAACAGTGGGGGGGATTCCACGCGAAGATCCTGAAGACCCCCATCCGCTTCGAACAGGGCTACGTGATTCCGCCGACCTCACCGGGCCTCGGGGTCGAACTCGATGAAGCCGTGGCGCTGGCCAATCCGTATCCCGGCGGTCCGCTGCACCTCGAAATGATCGATCGCCCACTGGGATGAAGGACATGCGCTACGGATTCATCGGACTCGGTAACCTGGGCAGGCACCTGGCGGCGAGTCTTGCGCGCGGCGGCTTCGAGGTGAGCGTCTACGATCTCGATCGCAGCGCCGCCGATGCGGCCATCGCGGCGGGTGCCCGCTGGGGCGATTCGATCGCTGCGGTCGCCGCGGCCTGCGACGGACTGATCACCTGCCTGCCCTCGCCCGCGGCCTCCCGGATCGTGGTCGATGCGGCGCTGCCCGCCATGCGCGGCGGCAGCACCTGGATCGAGATGAGCACCAATGACTTCACCGAGGTCGAGGCGCTGGCGGTGCAGGCGGCCGACCGGGGGATCGCGACGCTGGCCTGCCCGGTGACGGGCGGCGTACATCGTGCCGAGGCCGGCAAGATCACCGTTCTGGTCGGCGGCCCGCAGGCGACGTTCGAGTCCCACCGGGCGGCCCTGGCGGCCATGGGCGGCCGGGTGATCTACCTCGGCGGCATCGAGCAGGCCGCGGTGACCAAGGTCGTGACCAACATGCTTGCGTTCATCCACCTGATCGCGGCCGGAGAAGCTCTGATGCTGTGCGCCAGGGGCGGGGTGGATCTGCGCAGCGCGTTCGATGCGATTGCGGCGAGTTCCGGCAACAGCTTCGTTCACGAAACCGAGAGTCAGGTGATTTTGAACGGCAGCTATGACATTGGTTTCACGATGGATTTGGCCTGCAAGGACGCCGGATTCGCCGTCGAATTCGGGCGCCGGTTCGGGGTTCCGCTGCGCCTCGCAGGCCTGATGGAACAGACTTTCATCGAGGGGCGCGCCCGCTATGGCGGCGGCGCCTGGTCCTCGATGATCGTCAAACTGCTGGAGGATGCGGTGGGGACGCCGCTGCGGTCGCCGGGGTTTCCCGCGCGCCTGGGCCCGGAGGATTGAGCCGCCCAAGGCTGACCGCACGCGCCGTGCTGCATTAGAATGGGCTGATGTCAGCCGCCAGCCTCGATCGACCACGATCCCGGATCGAATCCGAGGTGCTGAGAATCCGCGCGTTGATCGAGCGTGGACAGTTCCTGCCGGCACAGGAGGCGGCGCAGAGGCTGCTCGCCGAAGCGCCCGAAAACCGCGACGTGATGTTCCTGTCCGCGGTCAGCCAGCGTTGCCTCGGTCGCCTGCCCGAGGCCCTGGAGACGCTCGCCCGTCTGGAGCGTTATCACCCGAATTATGCCTGGCTGTACCAGGAGCGCGGCCATTGCTACGCGACACTGCGTGCCACGGAACCGGCCATCCTGGCCTTTTCCCGCGCCGTCGTGCTCAACTCCTCGCTGCCCGCCAGCTGGAACGCATTGCAAGTGCTGTATCGCATGTCCGGCCGGGTCGCCGACGCCGAACAGGCCGCCGCGAACGCCGCCAATCTGGCCGCGCTGCCGCGCGAGATCGTCACGGCCTTCAGCCTGTACGCCGACGGCGACATCCTCTCCGCGGAGCACGTTGTGCGGCAATACCTGCTGACTCATGGCGATCACGTCGAGGGCATGCGCCTGCTCGCCGAAATCGGCATGCGGATGGACGTCGCGGACGACGCCGAATTGCTGCTCGAGAAGCTGCTGGAACTCGCTCCGAACCATCATGTGGCCCGCTATGAGTATGCCATCGTGCTGCTCAAGCGGCACAAACACGTCCGGGCGCGCGAGGAGATGGAAAAGCTGCTGAAAATCGACCCGGATAATCTGGCTTATCGCACCACCCTGGCGACGGTTCGCACGGGATTCGGAGAACACGAGCAGGCGCTGCCCATCTACCGGGAGGTCCTCAGCCAGACTCCCAATGAACCCGATTTGCACCTGTCGATCGCGCACTCGCTGAAGACGCTCGGCAGGACGCGGGAGGCGATCGACTCGTACCGCGCCGCCGCCGCCGCCCGCCCCGACTTTGGCGAGGCCTACTGGAGCCTGGCAAATCTCAAGACCTATCGCTTTACCGACGAGGAGATTTCGCGCATGCGCGCGCTTGAGGCTCGCGCCGACATTCGCCTGGCGGATCGCTATCATCTGTGCTTCGCGGTCGGCAAGGCATTGGAGGATCGCGGCGAATACGCCGATTCGTTCCGCTATTATGAACGCGGCAACGCCCTGAAGAAAACCGAGTGCCTGTATCGCCCGGAGCCGCTCGAGCGCAACGCACAGCTGCAGAAGACCGTATGCAGCCGAGAATTCTTCGACGCCCGGCGCGGTTTCGGCTGCGGGAGCGCGGCGCCGATTTTCATCGTCGGCCTTCCGAGATCCGGCTCCACGCTCATTGAGCAGATTCTCGCCTCGCATTCCCGGGTCGAGGGCACCATGGAGCTCGCCGACATTCCGCGTCTCGTGCAGGAGCTGCAGGGGCGCGAAACCCATGGCGCCGAACCGAAATACCCCGCGGTTCTTGCAGCGCTGGAGCCCGGCGAATTCAAGCGCATGGGGGAGCGATATCTCAGCGACACGCTCGTCTATCGCACCGGCAAGCCGTCATTCATCGACAAGATGCCGAACAATTTCCGGCATCTGGGGCTGATTCATCTGATGCTGCCCAATGCAAGGATCATAGACGCGCGCCGCGAGCCGCTCGCCTGCTGTTTCAGCAACCTGAAGCAGTTGTTCGCCTCCGGTCAGCAGTTCACCTACAGCATCGAGGACATCACCCGCTACTACCGCATGTACGTGGATCTGATGGCGCATTGGAATGACGTGCTACCTGGCAGGATCCTGCGCGTGGACTACGAGACCGTGGTCGCGGACCTGGAGGGCAGCGTCGGGCGGATTCTCGACTATTGCGGACTCGATTTCGAGCCAGCGTGCGTGGATTTCCACAAGACCCGGCGCAGTGTGCACACGGCGAGTTCCGAGCAGGTTCGCCAGCCGATCTTCAAGGAGGGGCTGGACCAGTGGCGGAATTTCGAACCATGGCTCGATCCTTTGAAGACGGCCCTGAGTCCGCTCGCCGCGGGATCCTGAGTCCGCGGATCCTAGGATCGCTCGCCTGCCGGATCTTGGCTATGGTCTGGAGGACACCCAGGTGGCTTGCCCGGGTTCCACCAGAATGCGCCGCTTGTCGGCGGGCGCGTCGGTACGGTAGCGGTCGCGCGTGGGCGCCCCCGTTCGCACGAAGCTCTCGATGTCGGCCGCCAGCTGGCGTGGCGCCTCCCAGGACAGATTGTGGCCGATGTCGTCGGCGTCGTGCTTGTCGCCGGATGCCGGGGCAGCGCGCACGCCATATTGCTTCCAATAGAAATACATGGCGGGGTTGGCGACGCTCGCCTGTTTGAGGAGGGCGATCAGACGATCTTGAGAGGCCCGGTCGAGGCCTGCATCCTCGCTCCCCCAGAGCACCAGGGTCGGAACGGACAGGCTTGCTAAATTCTCCGGAGGTGCCTGAGGTACCGCCGTCGGATCGATCACTCCCCAGCTGGCCAGGGACTCTCCGGCGGTCTGCGCCGCGATCGCCTCCACAACCTGCGGAGCGGCTATTGCCGAAATATCCCAATGCCGGATGATGTTTGCCACCGCATCGGGGTCGATGTCGAGGGGTCGCATGTGCAGGGCGCGCTCGGGCCACCGCACGCCCTTCGCCTCCAGCATCTTCTTCCAGCCGAGCGCGTCCAAGGGCGAGAAGCGCGTGCGCCGTGGCTCAGTGGTGCCGGCCGGCCGCGGCGCGCCGGTTCCCGAGAGGATCAGCCGCACCACGCGCTGCGGATGACTGAGCGCCACGCTGCGGGCGGCGCCCGCACCGAGCGCATGGCCGACCAGAGTCGCCTTCGCAATGCCTCTGGCGTCCATGAACGCCAGGACGTCGGCTGCGAGGTCGGCCTGGGTGATGCACAGGTTCGGCGTGATCCAGCACGCCGCCGTGTTCGGCAGGTCGGTCGACCCCGCGCCGCGTTGATCCAGCGCATAGACGTGCAGGGTCGGATCCAACTCGAGCAACGCGTTCGCCGTCCAGGCCCACTCCACCGCACTGGTCGTGTCCGTATGCAGCAGAATCAGCGTCTCGCCGGACTCGCGTCCGAGGTCGAAGTAGCTCATGTGAACGCCCGTCGACAGATCGATGAGGCAGCGCTGGCCAAAAAAATTGTCGCACTGGGAAGCCGCCGCTGCCGGCAGGCCCGCGAGGCAGCTGCACAAGGCAGCCGCGGTCAATAGGTGTTTCATCCCGTCCTCCGATGTTTCAACGTTGTCTGGCGACGGCGGCGGCATCCACCGCGCCGGCCCGATTGCCCCAGCTGGACCGTAGGTAGGTGCACAAGTCCGCGATCTGCGCGTCGTCCAGGCCGACGCTGAGCTCGAACCCGCTCATCTTCGGCCATGCGCCCTGGCTGCTGCCGGATTCGTGGGCGCCGTACAAAATCACATTGATCAGGCTTGCCGGATCCGGCGCCTGCAGGGCGGCGCTACCGGCGAGCGGCGGCGCCGTCTTGCCCGGGTCCGCAGCGGCCGAGCGCGGCACGCCGAGGCCGGTGGGCAGATGGCAGTCGGCGCACCGCGTGGTGTAGACGATTTCGCCGGCGCGCCGCCGATCCGCGTCCGTGGAGGGTGTGGCTGATGCAGCAGGCGGCAGGCTCGCCAGATAATCGGCAATGGCATGGACATCCGCGTCGGTCAGAAGACTGGTGCTGTTGACCACCACCTTGCTCATCGGACCGAAAGCCGCGGCGCGCGCGCTGTGGCCGGTCTTCAGGTAGGCGGCGATTTGATCGCGCGACCAGGCGCCGAGTCCGCCGGGCGCCGGCGTGAGATTCGCCGCGGACCAGGCGCGCAGGGTTCGCTCATCCAGGGGGGTGAGCACACCGTCCACCACCTCATCGGCGATCTCGTCGAGATACACACCGCCTCTCAGCATCTCGGCATGACGCTCCGCGCCCAGGGCATTGTGCGGCGTATGGCAGGCGCCGCAATGACCGAGGGCCTGAACGAGATAGGCACCGCGGTTCCACTGCGCGCTTTTCGAGTCATCCGGCGCATAGCGTCCCGCCTCGAAAAACAGCAGGTTCCAGACGGCCAACAATGACCTCAGGCCGAACGGAAACAGCAGGCGATTTGCGGGTGGCGTGTAGCGTACCGGCTTCAACGACCGCAAATAGGCGTAAATCGCGTGCACGTCCTGATCGGTGATCTTGCTGTACGCGGTGTAGGGAAACGCCGGATACAGGTGGCGTCCATCGGCCGCAATACCCTCGCGCAGCGCACGGGCGAACTGCGGCTCCGACCAGCTGCCAATACCGGAGCCGGGGTCCGGCGTGATGTTCGCCGAGAAGATCACGCCGAACGGCGTGTCGATCGCCACACCGCCGGCAAAGGGCTGGCCATCGGGCTGCGTATGGCAGGAAACGCAATCGCCGGCCGCCGCGAGATAGCGGCCCGCTTCGATCAGCGCTGCCGGCGACGCCGGGGCAGCGGGCTGTGCGCCCGCCCCGGCCATGACCATGAGCATCAGGGCACCGCCCCCCGTCCGCCTTGCAAAGCCGCCCAATCAGCGACCGCGCCGAATCGAGGTCATGGCACCACCGCGTGCCAGAACAGGGCGCCGACCCCGATGCCGGCCACGTCACCGCCGGCGGGCACGAACGGGTCCACGCCGCGAGTTATGTGGGACGCCGCCCGGCGGGCATCGGCGTCCGTATCGCGAGCCTCGACCACGGGTGCCAGATCGTAGGTCAAATTCCCGTCGATGGCGCCGGGTGCCTCCGCCGCATGGGTGTACAGCGCATAGCCCTTGTACACCCACTGCCGCTTTCCATCCGAGTGTGTGGCAATGCCCCAGTAGCCGGACGGCAGCGCATCCGACGGTGCGATGAATGGCGGCCAGGTCCTGGCGCAGGCCGCATCGCAGCTGGCCGTGCCAAACATCCGTCCGAGCGCCGGCCAGCCGTGATTCTCCCGGAAACTGTGGCCCGCGTCCGTGGCCGGCCGGTCGCGTTCGTACAGCGTCGCGCCGCCTGCCGTCGTCAAAATATCGCCGAGCTCCGGATTGCGCCGTATCATGGCGTCGGCAGGCATGAAATGCCGCATGATCAGCGCGGGATGAGCCCGGCCATCGATGCCGACGCCGGACACCTCACCCGGCTGCTGGTCGCCTTCGAATCGATACAGCTGTTGGCCGCGAAAGGCCCATTGGCTGATGCCGTCGTTGCGCGCAATCACGGAAAAATCGCCGATCGGTTTGGCGATCTGGGGCGCCTGCAGGGGTAGCCAGTGCGGGCAGCCGGCCGCGGCGCACTCCGCGGCAGCGGCCTCGCCGTCGAACACATACAGCGTCATGCCGAGCGAGTCCACCAGCCCTGCGCCCCCGGCGCCATCGATCTCCCGGACCGCAATGGCATCCGGCAGCATCATTCCGTCCCCGGGATGGAAGGCCGCCACGCGCCACGCGCCGGTGCCCTCGCCGTTGCTGTCGCCGACTTCCGTATCGTGGAGGAACCGGTACAGCGGCGCGCCGCGCAAAGCCCACTGTCTCGATCCGGTCCGGTCCAGCAGCGACCAATCGCCGGCGCTCGCGGCGCCGGGCGGAGCCAGCGCGGGCAGCCAGGCCGAGGCGCAATCATCCTGGCATTGCGCCGATCCGGGCGCCTGATCCGGGTTGCGCACGTACAGGGTCATGCCGTTCGCGTCGGCGTACAGGATTTGACCGTTTCCGCGCGGCCGTCCGGCCGTGGTGCGCAGCTGCAGGGTGATTCCCGGCGGCGTCGAGAGAGCCACGGCGGGTGGCGCATCCGCGGCCCTGTGCCGCGGCAGCCAACGCAGCGCGGCCGCCGCCAGCACCGCGATCGCGCAAAGCCCGATAAGCGCGCCCCGATTCATCTCGACGCCGTCCGGGGTGCGGCTAGGCCATCACGTCGGTGATGGTCTTCGCGGTCTTGTTGGATTCCGAGCCGAAGCTGCTGATGGGAACGCCCATGGCCTGTTGCACCGTCAGCGATACGCGGGTCACGGGGTCGCCCTTGGGCGCGGCGAAGTGGATTCCCGTCTTCATCCGGCCGCCGGCGCTGCCTGCGGTGATCATCGGAATGTTGTCGGTGGTGTGGTTCTTGGCATAGCCCGAATCGGTGTAATTGAATACCAGCGTGCGGTCGAGCAAGGTCCTGTCGCCCTCGCGAATACCGTCCAATTCGGCGAGCAACGTGTTGAACATGCCGAGAATCGTCGGGAAGAATTTCGCGACATTAGGCTGATAGCCGAGCTTCACGTCGATCGGATCCTCATGCGTGAACAAATGGTGGGTATTGGCCTCGCCAGCAAAGCGCAGTTGCGACAACCCGTCGGTCAGCATGATGTTGAAAACGCGCGTCTGATCGCAGGCCAAGGCGTGCGCCAGCAGCCTGCAGAACAGCCGATGATTGACGGTGACCTCCCCGACTTCGGACCCGATCCGAGTGTCGTCCGGCCTGGCCGGCAACGAACATGCCGCCAGGGGCGCCGGCTTCTGCAGCTGCAAGTCGAGCTGCTGTTCGAGTTCCCGCAGCGACGTGAAATATTGATCGAGCTGCGCGCGGTCGGCGGCACCCAGCTGACTCATGAAACCCCTGGCCTGTTCGCCCACCGCCGACAGCACGCTGCGGCGCGCCATTACGGTCGGATCCGGCGCGAAGCCTGCTGCATTCGGATCCTTGAAATCCGCGCCGAACACCCGCGCATACAGTGCCAGCGGCGAGACCTCCGACGGATTCATGGCGAAGCCGCTGCGCTTGCTGTGGCTGCTGTTGGGCCTGCCGGTGCAGGAGACCTCCAGCGAACGGAAGCGCGTGTGTGGCCCGATCACGTCGGCGATCATGGCATCCAGCGTGGGTTCGGGATTCATCGGATGCTCCAGGGTCGGCGGAGCCGCTCCCTGGATGATCACGGCCGGACCCACGGTGTGCGCACCCGGCGGATGGCCGTCGAGCAGCGCCGACATCCGGCTGTAGACATTGATTTTGGCCTTGAAGGCGCGAAGCGACTGCAACTCGACGCCGAATTCATAGTTCGGACCCACGGTGCTCGGCTCCCAGCGACCGGGGTTGAGTCCGCAGCCATAGAACCAGGTGCCGAAGCAAGGCGGCAGGGGTGCACCTGCGGCGAGCGCCGCACCGTTCGAATCGAGGAAGCAATCGAGCAACGGCAGGCCCACCGTGACGGCTGCGCCGCCCAGCATCCCGCGCAGCACCCGCCGCCGGCTCATCTTTGAAAGGCATCGCATGGCCGTCATTTCGCACCCTTCCCGACCGTGCCGTCAAGCGCCGCCAGGGTCGCCGTGGGCCCGGCGCCCGCCGGCGCGGCGACACGGTAGAGATTCGCGCTGGTTGCAATGCGCCGCATGAGCGCGGGCACGCGGTAGCCGTCGCCGGCGAAATCGCGCTCGAGAGAGCGTATCCAGGCGATGTCGCGCCGCGCTGGCGCCCGTCCGGTGGCATAGGAATACAGCCGCCGCACCACGCAGGCACCGGTCGCCGGATTGTCGTGTATCGCCCGGCCGAGCCCGGCGGCGTCGCTGAAGCGAACTCCGTCGAGTTCGCCGCCCGTGTCAAGCCGCTGGCCGTTCTCGGTCGTGCGATAGCCCGCGTCCGAATCGAAGTTCTCCAGCGCGAGGCCGATGGGATCCATCAGCTTGTGGCATCCGGCGCAGGTGGCCTCGGTGCGATGCGCGGTCAGCCGGTCGCGCATGGTCTTGAAGTTCGGATTATGCGTGTCCTGGGCCACGGCGAAATTGACGTTCCCCGGCGGGGCGGGTATGGGCTCGCACAACAACAGCTCGCGCAGCGCCTTGCCGCGCAACGTCGGCGAACTCAAACCTTCGTGCGAATGCAGCGCGACGAAGCTCGGCTGTGATTGGATGCCCGCGCGCGGATCGCCTGGTGCGAACTCGTAGGGCTGCCAGCGCGCCGGACTGCCGGCCAACGGCACGCGGTAGATCGAGCCGAGCAGAGGGGTCAGGAACGTCCGGCGCGTGGTGAACAGATCGCGGTAATCGCCGTTTTGCGTCAACAGCAGATCGACGATCGTGCGCAGCGTCTGCTCCTGCGCGTCACGCCCGACCTTGAAGGTCCATTTCGGGTAAATCGTCGCATCCTTCGCCAGCGACTCGAAAAGATCGAACTGCAACATGTCGGTGAAGAAGGCGCGCATACCCGCCGCCACCCGCGGCGAGTTGAGCATCCGGTCCACCTCGGCGGAGAGGCCGGACGCGGTGTCGAGCCCGCCGCTGCGCGCGGCCGCCATCAACTTCGGATCGGGACCGGCGTTCCACAGGAAAAAACTCAGCTGCGACGCCTTGCTGTAGGCGTCCAGCCGATACCAGCCGGCGTGGTCCGGATCCGCTTCGGCGATCTCGCTGCGGAACAGAAATTGCGGCGATTCGAGCATCCCGGCAAGACTCAACTCGAGCCCTTGATAGAAATTCTTGAGCGACTGCGCCGTGAGATCGGCGAGCAGCACGGCAGCCTTGAGCTCGCCCGGCGCCAACGGCCGGCGATATAGCAAGGGCCCTGCCGTCGCGAAGAACCGGGCCGCACAGTCATCGTCCGGCGCCGTCGGCGATCGCGGCGTGCACGGGATCAACGTGGCCCGGTGCCGCTCGCTCACCACCTGCGCGGCGATGCCACGGGCCATGGCGTCATACTGCTCCAGGCCGGCGGCGGTGACGCCGACATGCCCGGCGCCCACGGCCAGCAGGCCGCCATCGCGCAGTTCGGGCTCGAAGCGGCCTTCGATGGTGATCGACGGACCGAACACGTCCGCGATCACCTGGCGGTACTGATCGGGCGCGAGGCGCCGTGCAAGGGCCGGCGCTCCGGGTGATTGCGGTTGCGCCTGCCAGAGCGCGCGCAGCGGGCCCGCGGATTCGCCGGCGGCGCCCGCAGCGGCGGCGGCGCCCGCAGCGGCGGTGGTACGGCCAAGCAGCCCGTCCGCGGCCTCGCCGACGCGCGCCGTGAACGCCGGCACCGCTTCGATCATGTAGGCGGCCGAGATCGCGGTGTTCTGGCCGGTGTCCGGGTCAGGATAGGCGTCTGCGTCGCGGCGCAGCGCGTAATAAAGCGCGGGGGCGTCGACGCCGAAACCGCGCTCATCGATGTAGCCCACCTTGGCATGGCTCCAGTACACCGGATACCACGGCTGGTAGCCCCCGAGCACGCCCTCCAGTGTGCCGTCGGGCTTGAGGCGCAGGCGCAGGCGAGCTTTGAAAAATTCGTACAGCGGCTGGATGTAGGCATCACAGTGCATGCGGATCGTGGCCGGTTCCGTGATGATCACGCCATCGTGAATCCTGCCGTGCAACACGTTATGCGACGCCGGATGCGCAGCCACGCGATAGGTCATGTCACTTTGAATGTGCGCATTGGCGTCCTGTGTCGTGACGGGGTCCATGGAGCTTTCGAAGGTCACGGTGACCTCGCCGTCCCGGTCGAAGTCGGCGCCGCTGATCGAGATGAGCCACGCACCCATGCCCGCCCGCGAATAATCCCATCGGTATTCGGCCTCCAGGGGCGGCTGAGGCGGCGGATACCCCTTGTAGGCCTGCAGGCAGCCGATCGCGCGAAACAGCTGGTTATTGACGCCTTTTTCATGCGTCTGCGGGTCCTCGAAACCATTGGGTGATGCAGCACCCTTGCCGTCGAGATTGAAGCCGTAACCGAAACGCCCCACCGCCGGCATCAACTGCGCATCACGGACGGTGGTCGGATGCAGATAGACATTGTCCCGGCCGTTGCCGCGGGTGGCGACCACCGACACCCAACGGGTCGTCGTCTTGCCGTTCTGAATACTGTAGTCCTTGTCGAACATTGCATTGACCTCGGACTGCGGCAGGCCGAGGATTTTCAGATCGCGTTTGAAAAACACATCCGGCAGTGGATTCAGTCCGTTCGGACAGGTGTCCTCGCCATAATAATTGGCCGGATAGAAATAGCTGAGTACGAAGCTTCTGACCGTACTCGCCGCCTCGCCGGGCGGGGCCGGCAGCATCAACATGGCAAGGAGCGCGGCTCCGCCGATGAGCCGACTGCATGCGGGAATCTTCCCGGTCACCACTGTACCGCCCTTTGTTGCGATGGAATGCCCCCAAGGACCCGCAGGCCGCGGGTCGCTGCAACGCGGCCGACGAGTGTTGCTATAGTATTCCAGCGGGACGATTTGTGTTAGCCCGGCGCCTTAGCTGCAATCAACCATCATGAAACACGTCGAATTGGGACGCACAGGCCTCAAGGTGTCCGCGCTCGGACTCGGCTGCATGGGCATGAGCGAGAATTACGGCCCGAGCACGGACGCCGAAAGCCTTGCCACGCTCACCCGGGCCATCGAACTCGGCATTGATTTTCTCGACACGGCCGATTCCTACGGGCCGCACCATAACGAGGAGCTCATCGGGCGCTTTATTTCCGGCCGCCGCGGCAGGCCGGTGGTCGCCACCAAATTCGGCTTCGTGCGCAGTGCCGATCCCGACGCACCCAGCATCGACAACAGCCCGTCTTACATCCGCAAGGCATGTGAAGGTTCCCTGCGCCGCCTCGGGATCGACGCGATCGACCTGTATTATGCCCACCGGATCGACCCGCTGCGGCCGGTCGAGGAGACCGTCGGCACCCTGGCCGAGTTGGTACGCGAGGGCAAGGTTCGCGCCCTCGGCCTGTCGGAGGTGTCGGCGGCCACATTGCGGCGTGCCGCCGCGGTCTATCCCATCGCGGCGCTGCAAAGCGAATATTCATTGTGGGCACGCGATGCCGAACGCGAGGTGCTGCCGGCCTGTCGCGAACTCGGCATCAGCTTCGTGGCTTTTGCCCCGCTCGGCCGCGGCTTTCTCACCGGCGCCATTCGCGGCACCGACGGACTCGCCGCCGACGATTATCGCCGCCAACTACCCCGCTTCCAGGGCGGGGCCGCCGTGCACAACGCCCGGCTGGTCGCCGCGCTCGAGCGGCTCGCCGCCCGCCGAGGCTGCAGCGCCGCGCAGTTGGCCGTCTCGTGGCTGTTGTCAAAACCCGGCGTCATCCCCATTCCGGGCACGCGGCGCATCGGCCGGCTCGAGGAGAATTGTGCCGCCGCCGACATCGTGCTCTCGAATGATGAGCGCGCCGCGATCGAAGCACTGTTCCCGATCGGTGCGGCCGCCGGTGAGCGCTACGATGCCGACGGCATGCGGCAGGTGAATGGTTGAAACATCCAACGGGCGGTCAATTGCCGGACAAAAACGGATTGATCACGGCGGCGACCGCCGCCGGATCCTCCCAGAACGGATTGTGTCCGTAATCCGGAAATACCTTCACCTGGGCCCCCGGAAGGCCTTCGCGCAGCGCACAGCGGAGCGGCTCGTCGATCAGCGCATCCTTTGCGCCCCAGATCAACAGCGTCGGCGCGCGCAGCCACATCAGGGTGCTCTGCAGATCGATTCCGGTGACGGCTTGATCCAGCAGCGCGAGCCAGATCTTCACGGGAATGGCCGCGGCGTCGCGCTTTTGCCGTCGCAGCAATTCCGAATCCGGCGGCGGAGTTCCATACCAGTCCGTGATGAAGCGCGAATTCGGATCGATGGGATCATGCAATGCGACCAGCCGCGCCCGCAGCCACGGCAGCGGCGGCGCCGCCGGGCCGGCAGCCGCGCATCCGGGGCGGATGCCGCCGCTCGAGGAAATCAGCACGACGCGACCGACGCGGTCCGGCCAATGTTCGGCGAGCGCCTGCGCAACCAGGCTGCCGAGCGAGTGACCGACCACGTCCGCCGACTTGATGCCCAGCCGGTCCAGCAGCAGCACGATGTCGTAGGCCATGTCGACGGTGCTGTAACAGCAGTCCGGTTTGCTCGAGCGGCCGTGACCGCGCATGTCGACGAGGATCAGCCGCAGTCCGGCCTCGAGCCGGGGTATCAACGGCGCCCAGTTGCGGGCATCGTTCGTATAGCCGTGGATCAGAACCACGGGTTTTCCATCGCGGGGACCGAGGTCGGCATAGGCAAGCTTGATGCCGTCGGGCAGCAAGGCCTCGTGCATCCCGCGATCGAATGCATCCAGATCGATGCCCGGATCGGCCGCTGCCCGCACCCGGTGGGGGCACGACAAGGTGGCGGCCAAGCAGATCACGGCGATGGCGGTGCGTTGCATGCCGCCACCTTACTCTGCCGGCGATTCTTTTCAAACCCGGCGATTTCGAGCATTGTAGGGGATGAACCCTCGTTATCGGTCGGAGAACGCCGTTAGCTACGCACAGACACTCTCCCCGCCGGCGCAGGCCGGCAGCGTGCCGCAGATGGACTACGACGATGCGCCGCTGAGACCGTTTCATTTGCGCGTATGCGTCGCGAGCACCGGCGGCGTCTTTGCGGATGGTTTCGGGCTCGGCATCATCGGCATCGCCCTCAGTCTGGCCGCGCCCGAACTTCGGCTCGGTGCCGTCTGGATAGGGTTGATCGGTGGCGCTTCGCTGGCGGGGCTGTTCGCCGGTGCACTCGTGACCGGCCCGACGGCGGACCGTTTCGGACGGCGGCCGATTTTCGCCTGCAACATGCTGTGCGTCGCCGCCCTGTCCGCCCTGCAATTCTCCGTGGCATCCATCACGGAGCTGTTCCTGTTGCGGCTCGGGATCGGTTTCCTGCTCGGCACGGACTACGTGGTCAGCAAGACGTTGCTGACGGAATTCGTGCCGCTGCGCGTGCGCGGCCGCATTCTTGGACTTTTATCGGTGGCCTGGGCGGGCGGCTACGCCTGCGCCTACCTGGTGGGCTTCGTGCTCAGTTCACTCGGCCCGCAGTCGTGGCGCTGGATGCTGCTGGCGAGCGCAGCGCCCTGCCTGCTCATCGCTCCACTGCGCATCACCCTGCCGGAATCCCCGTTGTGGCTCGCCAACCATGACCGCGCCGACGAGGCGGCCCGCGTGGTGCGCGCGAAGCTCGGTGCCGACATCCGCCCGCCGGCGAGGATACCGGCCGCCGTCAACCGGACCGGCCGATGGCGGCAACTGCTCTCGGCCCGCTCGCGCACCCGCACCCTGCTCGGCTGCACGTTCTTCACCTGTCAGGTGATTCCATATTTCGCGGTGGGCACCTTCGTCACCCAGGTGATGACGGCGCTGAATTTGAAAAGCCGGTCGGGGGGCGGCCTCATTTACAATCTCGCACTGTTCGGCGGGGCCATCGCAGGACTCCTGATCGTAGATCGGATCTCGCGCAGGGCCTTCCTGATCGGCAGTTTCTCCGCCGCCGGCGTGACCATGCTGATCCTCAGTGTGGATCCGAACCTCCCGGCCGGTGCGACCATCCTGCTGTTCGCCATGTTCGCCGGGGTGCTGTCGGCGGCGTCCAATCTCTGCTATGTATACCTGCCGGAGCTGTTCCCGACGGACCTGCGGGCCTCGGGAATCGGGCTCGCGGTGGCTGCGAGCCGCATCGGCTCGGCGGCCAGCACCTTCGTGCTGCCGCTGGTGGTGTCGGCCTATGGTGTGCGAAGTGCGCTCGGCGCCTGCGTGGCGGTGCTCGCCATCGGTGCGGTCGCTTGCCAGCGCTGGGCGCCGGAAACGAGATTCCAGAGCCTGCAGGCCCTGGATCGCGAGGCGGCGTCGGGGCGCATGGATTCGGATTCTTTGGAGTCGCCGTGACCGTCCTACACGGCGCGCCCATCCGCATCGCCTTTCTGCTGGTGCCGCAATTCTCGATGATGGCGTTTTCCGCCGCGATGGAGCCGCTGCGCTCGGCCAACCGCATGAGCGGACGCGGAATATTCGACTATCAACTGGTGTCCGTCGACGGCAATGCCGTGCCGGCGAGCAACGGGATCCCGATCTCCGTCCACAAGCCGCTCGATGAACTCGGCAGAATCGACATGCTGGTGGTGTGCGTCGGCCTGGATCCTCTGCAATTCGGGCGCAGTCAGCGCGTTCACCACGCCCTGCGTCGCCTGGCGCGCCATGGCGCCATGGTCGGCGGCATCAGCGGAGCATCGTTCATCCTGGCGGATGCCGGGCTGCTGGCCAACCGGCGCTGCACGGTGCATTGGGAGTACGCCGACCTGTTCCGCTCACGCTACCCGACGCTCACGCTGACCGGGGATCTTTATGTCGTCGATCGCGACGTCTTTACGTGTTCCGGAGGAACCGCGGCGTTGGACATGATGCTGCATTTCATCGGCGAGGCGTCGGGACCGGCGCTGGCGCGCGATGTGGCCGAGCAGTTCATGCATACGCAGATCCGCGACCGCAAGGAGCACCAGCGGCTCGCGCTGCACGCCCGCTATCGCATCGAAAGCCCGAAACTGGTGGAGATCATCGCCCTGATGGAGGGCGCGATCGAGGATCCCTTCGACGTGATGGACATCGCGGTGCGCGTGGGCATCTCGGCGCGGCAGGTCGAGCGGCTGTTTCGCGAGTACCTCGCGGTGTCGCCGCATGCGTTTTACTTGCAGTTGCGCGTCGCCAAGGCGAGAACCCTGCTGCGCCAGACCATGAATCCCATTCAAAGCGTCGCCCTCGAATGCGGATTCACCTCGACCTCGCATTTTTGCCACGCCTACAAGCGGGTGTTCGGCCTTGCCCCCATGGAAGAGCGCAGCCGCTCCGGTCTGTTGTGCGAGTAGCCCCGCACGCCGGACGGTCGCGGCACACGCCGCGGCTGCTCACGCGAGCCAGCCGCGCGGTTCTCGGGGAGGGGCCGGTCTGGGACGAGCGCGCTCAAATCCTGTATTGGGTGGACATCGAACGCGGGGAATTGCATCACTGTCGGGCGGACGGCTCGGCGGAATCCAGCTGGCCGATCGGCCAGAAGATCGGGTGCGTGGCGCTGCGCGCCGACCAGCCGGGATTCATCGCCGGTCTGGAATGCTCGCTGGCATACCTTACGTTGAATCCCCTGACAATGACGCCCGTGGCACAGGTGCCGCAGTCGGCCCACACCCGCTGTAACGACGGCAAGTGCGATGCGCAGGGGCGCTTCTGGGTCGGCACCTATGACCAGTCGAACAGCGAGGCGACGGGCTGGTTCTACCGCTTCGACGCCCGCGGCCTGGTGAGCATGCTCGGGCCGTACGTCTGCACCAACGGCCCTGCGTTCGCGCCGGACGGCAGAATCATGTATTGCGTCGACAGCTACGGCAAGACCGTGTATCGCCACGATTTGACGCCGGCGGGCGACCTGTCCGAGGGCCGGATCTTCCGTCGATTCGATCAGCCCGGCTGGGGCTTTCCGGACGGTCTGACCTGTGATGCCGACGGCTGCGTGTGGATCGCGCACTGGGGCGGGTCCCGGGTATCTCGCTTCGATCCGGCCGGCGAGCTGATCGAGTTCATCGAGCTGCCGGTCGCCCAGCCCACGAGCTGCACTTTCGGCGGCGCGGACTTCAAGCGTCTTTTCGTGACCTCGGCGGCCTCGGGCATAGACCCCGGCGCAAACACCGGCGGACTCGCGGGTGCCGTGTTCGCCGTCGATCTGGACGTCGGCGGCCTGCCGGCGGCGCGCTTTGGGGGTTGAGGCCGGCGCTCGTTCAGCGTTGTGAGGCGGCCGCGCCCCGCGGCCAGACGGTTGCCACGGCACGGTCGAATTGCGCGAGCGTCAGGCGGATGTCGTCGGCCGTGTGTGCCGCGGAGATCGAACATTGCTTGGTGGCGATCGGCACCAGAAAAACCCCCAGATCGATCACCGCGCGCCGCAGCGCCACGTCGCGTTCGAAATCATGCTCCTCGATGATGTCGTGAAAGTCCTCCGGAACCCGCGGCATCAGATAATAGGAGAAGGCCGAGCCCTGCCGGGCGATCGAGGCCGTCACGCCGTGCGCCGCGAATATGTCCCGAAGTCCCGTCTCCATCTGCCGCCCGAGCGCCTCGACGTGCTGGTACACGGGCGTTTTATTGGCGATCAGATACTCCAACGTGCGGATGGCCGCCGTGACCGCAACCGGATGGCCGTTGTAGGTGCCGCTGACCAGAGGGCGCTTCGCCGGGTCCGGATGCACGACGTAGTCCATGTACTCGCGCTTGCCGCCGACCAGGGCCAGCGGAAAGCCATTGGCCACCGCCTTGCCGTAGGTCACGAGATCCGGCTTCACGCCGCAAATCTCGCTGTAGCCGCCGATGGCGTGGCGAAATCCCGTCTTCACCTCGTCGAAAATCAGCAGGAAGCCGAATTCGTCGGCGAGCATGCGCAGCGCCTCCAAATATCCCGCGCGCGGCTTGACCACCCCGATGTTCTGCAGGATCGGCTCCGTGATCATGGCGGCGACTGGATAGCGGCGGCAGACGTAGCGGATGGATTCCGGGTCGTTGAAATTCACCGGATGCACGAAGCGCGTGGCCTCGATCGTCGTGCCGGCTCCCAGCGGCCGCAATGGGTATTCGCCCGGCGACACCCGCGGTCCGATTTCAGCCAGCGTGTTGAACACATTGCAGGCGAGTTCGTCGCCGTTGCCGTTGTAACCGCCCTGCACGACGATCACGTGCTGGCGGCCGGTGATGGCGCGGCTGAGGCGGATGGCCAGGGCGGTCGCCTCGCTGCCGGTGTTTTGCAGGCACACCTTTTCCACCGCGGCCACATTACGGCAGATCAGCTCCGCCAGCCGGCCCTCCAGCTGTGTAGGCCCGGCGCCGAACAGGCTCTCGCCGCCGTGCAGCGCATCGATCACCGCGGCGTTGACCGGCGCGAAGTTGTGGCCGAGAAAGTGCGGCGCGAACGCCGCGTGATAATCGACGTAGCGCTTGCCGTCGATGTCCCACAGATAGGCGCCCTCGCCCTTCACGAAACTGATGGGCGGATCGATGACTCGATTGATCGAACTCACGCCGCCCGGAATGTAAGCGGCGTTCCGGGACAACAGGGTGGCAAGTGCGTCGCTTACCGGCGCCGGCATAGTTTTCTCATGAATTCGGGCAGTGGAAGCAGCGTGCGGCAACGTTACATGAGGCGGCGTCGCGGCGTCCAGCCGCCCAAGGTCCGGATGTCGCACCCAGACATCACGGCGTCGGATCTGCGTACACCCGGCGCATCGGGCCGGTAGAATATCGGGCGACGCCCGCACGGAGAGAACATGAGAACAGCCACGCCGCCATTCTTTCGCGCGACAATCATCGTGGCGGCGGCGCTCTGCCTGCCGCTGGTGGCGGGCGCCGGGCAATCCTACGTCAGTGCGCCGGATGTCTATGTCAACGCACAAGTGCCCTGGCATCCGGTCGTTCTGGATGCGCAAGGCAAGCTGCTCGCCTGGTACCAGCCGCAGAAGAATCTCGGCTATGACCACGTCGTGCGCCTCGCCTGGGATTTCATCGAGCACAAGATTCCGGTCGACACGCGGCACGGCACCGGCCTGAAGATCTATCTGATCAATTCCGTCTACGACGGCAAGACCATGCAGGGAACCTATTACCAGCACAACCCGGCCATGGTGTTTGCGTCCTTCGTCGACTCGCTGGTCGGCTGGTTCCCCTACTCGGGCGACCAGGAGGCGGTGCAGGCGGTGCGCGGCATGCTCGACTACCAGCTCGCGCACGGCACCACGGACTCGAAGTGGGAATGGCCGGACGTGCCGTTCGCCACCAGCTGCGGCGATGAACGCGAGTACGGGGGCTGCGTCCAGGACATGCCGCACGAATTCTACGGCGGGATTGAGACCGACAAGGTCGGCGAACTCGGCACCGGATATGCACTTTTCTACAAGCTGACCGGCGAGCGCAAATACCTCGACGCCGCGATCAGCTGCGGCCGGGCGCTCGCACGGCATGTGCGTGCGGGCGACGCCGAACACACCCCGTGGCCGTTTCGCGTCGACGCGCGCACCGGCGTGACGCTCGCGCTCGAGGAGTATGGCGGCAGCGTCGCGGGACCGCTGCGGCTGTTCGACCTGCTGATCAGCCTGAATGCGGGCGACGTGGCGGCATTTCGCGCCGCCCGCGACACGGCATTGAAATGGCTGCTCGACTATCCGCTCAATCACGACAGCCGTGCGTGGAACAAATGGGCCGGCTATTTCGAGGACATTCCGCGACACACCGACGACGTCAACCAGCTCACCCCGATGATGGCTGCCTACTACATTCTGGCGCGCGATGATCCGGCGGAAGTCGACCCGCTGTGGATGGGCCACGTCGGCCGGTTGCTCGACTGGGTGCGGATCAAGCTCGGCCGCGGGCCCTTCTTCGGCGCCCAGGCAATCGACGAACAGACGACGCCGGATGCCTCCTTCGGCTGCTGCTCGCGGGCCGGACAGGGCGATCACACCGCGCGTTGGGCGGCGATCAACGCCATGTTCTTCGAGAAGACCCATGACGGACAGGCGCGCGAGGATGCGTTCCGATCGCTGAACTATGGGACCTATTTCGCCGGCTCGGACGGCCGGATCGCCTGTTGCGGCGTCGATTATCAGGATTCATATTGGTTCAGCGACGGCTACTCGGACTACATGCGCCATTTCCTATGGGCCATGGGCGCGATTCCGGAATTTGCGCCGGCCGGCGCCGACCATTTGCTGCGCTCGAGTTCCGTGGTCCAAAAGGTCACCTATGGCCCGCACCATGTCGCGTACCGCACCTTCGACGCCGCGGCCGTCGAAGTGCTGCGCCTGAGCTTCAAACCGTCGCACGTGACCGCCGGAGGCGTGGCATTGCACCAGGGCACCGATCCGCGAGCGGCCGGCTATACGTTGCAACCGCTTCCCGGAGGCGACTGGGTGGTGCGGATTCGGCACGTCGATTCGGGTGACGTTGATCTGGGCTGATCATGAGGACGGCGTCCCCGGCGGTCGTGCGGCGCCCGTGAGCAGCGGCCTGCGCAAGAGCATCGGACCGTTCCAGTTCTTCGCGCTGGCGATCGGGGTGATCATCGGATCGGCATGGGTGGTGCTGATCGGGGATCTGCTGGAGCTCGGCGGGCCGGGCGGCGCCATTCTCGGATTCGCCATCGGCGGTGTGGTGATGCTGCTGGTTGCCGCCGCGTATGCGGAATTGGCGGCGGCCATTCCCGTGGCGGGCGGCGAGTTCATCTTTGCGTTCAAACTGTTCGGCCGCGGCGCGGGTTTCGTGGTGGGATGGTTCCTCACCTTGTATCTCGTCGCCTCCACGGCATTCGAGGCAATTGCACTGGCGGCCATCCTCAAGACGCTGCTGCCGGCGCTCGAGGGACCCACGCTCTACGTCTGCCTGGGCCATTCCGTCACGGCCGGCGGCGTCGGCATCGGCCTCGCCGGCGCCGCACTCGTCACGTTCATGAATTACCGCGATGTGCGCCTGGCGGTCGGATTCCAAAGCGTCGTGACCTACGGCTTCCTGATCGTCGCTTTCGCGGTGGTCATCGTCGGCATCAGCCTCGGCCACGCGGTCAATCTGCAGCCGCTGTTCATCCGCTCGCATGGCCGGGCGCCGTGGTTCGGTGCGCTGTCGATCTTTGCGACCAGCGCCTATTTTCTGACCGGTTTCCAGGCCGTACCTCAGGCCATCGAGGAGCGAGCAGAGGGCGTCTCGGCGCGCACGGTATTCCGCGTGATGGTCTCGTCGGTGGCGCTCGCCGCCTTGTTCCTGTGCCTGGTGGTGCTTGGGGTCGGCATGGCGGCGCCGTGGCAATCGACGGCCGGCCAGGCCATGACCACGGCTGCGGCGCTGTCGAGCTTGAGGCCGGGCAGATTTCTGGCGCTGGTGGTGCTGATCGCGGCGGCGGCGTCGCTGCTCAAGACCTGGAATGCGCTCGCTCTCATGGCGGGCCGCCTGTTCATGGCGCAGGCGCGGGAGAACCTCCTGCCCGCCTGGTTGGCCGCCATCCACCCCGCCTACCAGACACCGGCGCGCGCGTCGCTGTTGGTGGGTGCGCTGACCGTCGCGGGCGTCATGCTGGGCCGCGGCGCGTTGCTGCCCATCGTGGACATGGGCTCGCTGTGCCTCGCCGGAACTTTCGTGCTGGGTTTCCTCGAGGTGCTGAAGCTGCGCCGCTCGGGGGTGCGCGGCAGCCGCGGTGCCAGGCTGCCGGGCGGCGGCTGGGCGATCGGGGTCGGCCTGGCCGGATCCGCTGTCATGGCGGCGTTCTCCCTCGCGGAACCTGTAATATCCGGCAACGGAGGACTGCCCATTGAGTGGATCCTGCTGATCGCATGGGCGCTCATCGGTGCGCTGGTGTTCCGCTCGCTCGCACCGGCGGCCGACACGAGAGGATGAGCAGATCGCAGCCACGGTATCACAGTCGGTCGTGGGCACTCTGGCGGGGCGCGAGATCCTCGAATGCCGGCTGACCAACGGCTCGGGGACCGAGGCCGGCATTCTCACCCTCGGTGCGACGCTGCGCCGACTGCTCGTGGCCGATGCTCGCGGGGATCGCGACGACATCGTGCTCGGCTTCGATACCGCCGAAGAGTACCTGCGCGGACGCCACTACTTCGGCGCCACCCTCGGACGCTATGCCAATCGCATCGCCGGCGGCAGCTTCAGCCTCGCGGGCAGGCGCCACCAATTGACGCAGAACGATGGACCGAATTGCGAGCATGGCGGCATCGAGGGATTCGATCGGCGCCTCTGGACCGTCGATTCGATCCGCCATGCGCATGGCGCGGCGGTGTGCTTGTCGCTGGTGAGTCCCGACGGCGACCAGGGCTTCCCGGGTGAACTGCGCACCCAGGTGACTTACACCCTGACCGACGACGATGCGTTGCGGATCGACTACCGCGCCACGGCGTCCGCCGCCACCGTCGTCAATCTGGCACATCACAGCTACTGGAACCTGGCCGGTGCCGCCGCGGGCGATGCGTTGCATGCGCAGCTGTCGATCGACGCGGATTCCTACACACCGGTGGATACCCTGCTGATACCCACCGGCGAGCTGCGTCCGGTGGCGGGCAGCGTCTTCGATTTCAGGTCCCCGCAGTTCATTGACTCGAGGATCCGCGACGCATCCGAGCCGCAACTGCGTGTCGGGCGCGGCTATGACCACAATTTCGTTCTGCGCGGCGCGGCCGGCCTGCTGCGACGGGCGGCGCGCCTCGAGGACCCGCGCTCCGGCCGTGTGCTCGAGGTTCTGACCACCGCACCGGGTTTGCAGCTCTACACCGGCAACTTTCTCGACGGCTCGGTCATCGGCAAGGGTCGCCGGCTATACCGGCAAGGCGACGGCGTTGCGCTCGAGGCGCAGCACTTTCCGGACTCCCCCAACCAGCCGGGATTCCCGAGCACCGTTCTCGAACCCGGTGCGCTGTGGACGTCCAGCACCGTGTTCGTCTTCAGCGCCCGGTCGACACCGCCGTGAATGGCCGCGACCACGGGCGCGCCAGGATGTCGCAGCCAGACATCCCGGTGTCGGGTGTGCGTACCATTCGCGCGGCCACAGGACTATCATCCGCACGGTAAGCACGCGCGAAAAGCAAGCGACCGCACGGTCAGCGGGGAATTGCGAAGAGGTTGCCGATATGTGGTTGAGAACGGCATTTGCTGCGGCCCTCGGGCTGCTGATCGCGAGTGGTCCTCACGGCGCCCGTGCCGCAAGCGCCGAGATTCTGCCGGTCCGCGTGTTCGAGGCCGCGCACCCGCTCGACGCACCGGTGGCGAATTCGGCATTCGCCCCTGACGCGGGGGCGTTGCCGGCGCCGGCCTTCGCCGGTGTTCTGAAGATCCGTGCCGCGCCCATGCAGACCCTGCCGGTGCTCACGCAGCCCCTGATCCAGGGGCGCGATACCCGCGTTTTCCCGGGTGCGCAGCTGGAATTCTTCACGGTCGGCGATGTGCTGGTGCCGGTGCAGCGTGGACAGATGGTGCGCGAGAGCGGCGGCGGTGCAACCCCGAGTTACTGGCGCATCATCCCGCAGTTCGGCAGGGTGTGGCGCGAAAAGGGCGACGGCGACTGGGCGCGCGCGGCGTTTCCCGTCATGCTGGTCAACGACACCGAAAATCATGCCCACCAGGGTCTGGCCACCTTTCTGTACCGGCCCGGCCAGGTCAGCGGGCTCATGGTGCAGTTCATTCAGCAGACCGGCCCGTACCTGATCAAACAATACTTCGTGGCCTGGGGTTACGCGCCGGCCGACTTTTCCCCGGGCGATGCCGCCGCCTTGGAACCGCGGCGTACGCAGGCTCTGCGTGAGCTCGCCGACCGGCTGCCGGCGAAACCCTGGGGTGAACTGCTGAAAACCGTGCCGCCCGGCACGCTCGACGGCTTCGGCGGGCCGATCTACCCCAAGTGGCAGGTGGCCGTGGCGCTGGTACAGGGCGGCACTCTTTATTATCAGGAACCCGAGACCCCGTACGGCAAGTATCCTTATCCGCTCGAGATGCGGTTCGGCGTTCGCTCGGTGACGAAGAGCGTGTTTGCTCCCCTTGCGCTGCTGCGCCTTGCGCAGGTGTACGGACCGTGGGTGCTGACGCTCGAGGTCGGCGATTTCGTGCCGGGCCTCGATCCGAAATGGCGGCATGTGCGCTTCATCGATGCGGCGAACATGTCCACGGGTTTCGGCGGTACGGGCAGCACGAAAACCCATCCGAACGACATCTTCGACGGTTACCTGGGCGGCGACTACGACGCCTGGTATACGGCGCCCTCGCATGCCGACAAGATCCACCAGATCGCCGCATCCCTGCATCCCTATCCATGGAATCCGGGCACCGTGATGCGCTACCGCGACCAGGACTATTATCTGCTCGGCGCCGCGATCGAGGGATTTCTCAAGTCGGTGCGCGGTCCCCAGGCCGATCTCGGCGACATGGTTCAGTCGGAGGTCTTTACCCCGATCGGCATTCATCAGGCACCGACCGTCAGGACGCGGGAGAGCGGCGGTCGGGACGGAATGGTATGGTGCAACGCCGGGTATTACCCGACGCTGGATGACCTCGCGAAGATCGCCCTGCTGTATGAGGCCCGCGGCGCCCACGGCGGCGTGCAAATACTCAATCGCGAACTCACCACGGAATTGATGGCGGCGCGCGATGCCATTGTCAAGAACGCCGACGCATCGCTCGGCCCCGTGCCAGGACCGCTGCCGGAATCGACCGAAGACGGGCTGTATAAGATGGGTTTCCACTTCCTGCGCTATGTCAATGCGAACGGTGCGGTCCTGTATCTGCCGAGCATGCATGGTTCCGGCGACAACGAAGTGATCCTGTACCCGAATCACACGGTGTCGATTGTCATGGCCAAGGCGTCGGTCGAAGTGCTCGGACCGGAGAAGACCCGCTCGGACGAGGGCCCCGTGACGATTCGCGCCGTCGAGCGGCTGGCGCCGTTTTGAGCATGAGTGGTGCGTCCTCCCGATTGCGGGATTGGTGCCTTCTGATCCTGTGCAATTTAATCTGGGCCAGCCAGTTCGTGCTCGCCAAGCTGGTCCAGGAACAGATGGGTCCGATATTCGCTACCCTGCTGCCGATGGCCATCGCCACCGCCTGCCTGGTGCCCCTGGTGCATCGGCAGCAGCGACGGGCCGGACGGGCGCCGGCGATCGGTGCAGCGGACATTTTGCGCTTCGCCGTCATCGGCGTGTTCGGCCAGGTGGTGGCACAGTTGGGGATCACCTGGGGCGTCGGCCTGGCGCCGGCATCGAATGCGGCGCTGTTGTCGCTGACGCTGCCGATAGCCACCGCGGTGATCGCCTATCTGTTGCTCGGCGAGCGCATGACGCCGGTGCGCTGGATCAGCTTCGCCCTCGCGGTCGCCGGCGTGTTGCAATGCTCCGGAATCGACTGGAATGATCTGCGTTTTGCCAGCGGCGGCGTCGTGGCGGGGAATCTGCTGATCATGTCCGGGGTTCTCGGCAGTGCGTTCTACAATGTTTATGGCAAGAAGCTCCTCGACCGCTACACGCCGCTGGAGGTGCTGCTGTACAGCTACTACGCGGTGCTCGTATGTCTGGTTCCATTGACCCTCTACCTCGAGCCCGGCTCATTCCACAGCGTGATGTCCTTCGGTCCGAAAGTGTGGCTGGGCATTGCGCTGCTCGCCGGCCTGCAGTATTTCCTCTCCATGATCCTGTTCCTCACGGTGCTGACCCGCCTCGATGCCGCGCAGGCCGGATTGTCGAATTACCTGATCCCCGTGTTCGGCGTCATGATCGCGGCGGGCGTGCTCGGCGAGCGGCTCACCGCGCGCATGGCGATCGGCGGACTGGTGGTGCTGGGGAGCACCCTGCTGGTCACCGTGTACGAGGAGCACTACGTGCCCCGCATGCGCGCCGCCGCCGCGGCGCGCCGCTGAGGCCGGCTCGCCATGAGCGTTGCGGGCAGGCACATCCTGGTCACCGGCGGCGCGCGGGGCATCGGCCTCGCCATCGCGGAGGCCTTCGGTCGGGAACGAGCGGTGCTATCGCTGCTGGACAATAACGCCGAGAATCTCGACCGGTCGCTGCGGGCGCTGCGCGCCACCGGTGCGGTCGCGAACGGTCACGTGCTCGACGTGACCGACGAGGCGGCGGTGGCCGCGGCCGTGGACGAAGCGGAGCGGCGCGCGCCGATCGACGTTCTGGTGAACAACGCCGGCATCGCCCTCGAGACGTCTTTTCTCGACATCGCTGCGGCTGAATGGCGCCGGGTGCTCGACGTCAATCTCACGGGAATGTTCTTCGTCGCGCAGACGCTGGCGCGGCGCATGGCGGCCCGGCGCCGCGGCGTCATTCTCAACATGGCGAGCAAGAACGCGTTCGACGGCGAGGCCGGATATGCGCATTACAATGCCAGCAAGGGCGGTGTGGTGATGCTGACCAGGACCATGGCGCTGGAACTGGCCCAGTTTGGAATCCGCGTCAACGCGGTCGCACCGGGCTACCTGCAGACGCCCATGTCCGAAGCCATCGACAGCCCCGAGTTCGTGCGGGATTTCGTCGATCGCTACATTCCGCTCGGCCGCAGCGGCAAGGTGGAGGATGTCGCGCCCCTGTTCGTGTTCCTCGCAGGCGATGAAGCGGCCTTCATCACCGGTCAGGTGTTCATCATCGACGGCGGACAGCTGGCCGGACAGAAGGCCTCGGTGGACCTCCTGAGAAGGTTGTACCCGCAAGCTTAGTTGGCGCGGCGCGACGCGCTTCAGCCGGTCATTCGCCTGCCGTCGGGATCGAACAGGGGCCGGCGCTGCGGGCGTGCCGGAAGGCGTCGGCCGAGGATCTCGATCGTCCAGCCTTCCTCGGCGTCGGCCAGTTCCCGGGACACATACCCGAGGGCAACCGAAACGCCGGAGCCATGAGCAAAGCCGCCCGACGTCACCCATCCGACGACGGCCTCTGCGTGCCAGATCGGCTCGTCACCGATCACGTCGGCATCGTCGGCGGCCACCACGAAGCAGCACAGCCTGAGTTTGCCGCCGCCTTGCTGCTCCCCTATCGCGGCGGACTTGCCGATGAAATCCGCGTTCTTGCCGAGCGCGACGAAGCGCTCCAGCCCGGCCTCCACCGGCGAGTAGATCGGACGGTACTCGCGCGCCCAGGAGCCGTAGGCCTTTTCCAGTCGAAGCGCATTGAGCGCCCGCGAACCGAACAGTCGCACCCCGAACTGCCGCCCCGCCTCCATCAGCGTGTCGAAGACATGCACCAGGTTGGCGGGATCGCACCAGATTTCGTAGCCGAGGTCCCCCGTGTAGCTCACGCGGCCGACCCGGGCGGACGCCATGCCCACCGGCATGCGCCGCACTTCCATGAACTTGAAGCCTTGAGGCGAAACGTCCGCCGTGGTCACCGCCGCGAGCAGCTCGCGCGCCCGTGGCCCAGCGAATGCGAGCCCGGCGATGGACATGCCGTGCGCGATGATCTGCACGGAGCCGTCCCCGGGCAAATGCTGTCCGAACCAGCGCATGTGATAGTCCTCGGCGATGCCCGATCCGACGAGGAAGAAGCCGTCCGCGCCGAGATTCGCGAGCGTGAAATCGCCGATGAGCCGGCCGTCGTGCTTCAACATCGGTGCGAGCGTCATGCGTCCCGGGGCCGGAATCCGGCAGGCGAGCAGCCGGTCGAGCCACGCGTGTGCGCCGCCGCCGCGAATGCCGTACTTCGCAAAATTCGTGGTTTCGATGAGTCCCACGCCCTGACGCACCGCCTGCACCTCCGCCGCAACCGTGTCGAAATCCGTCGAGCGGCGCCAACTGAAGCTGTCCGTCAATCCGCCGGGTGCATACCACAACGGCACCTCGAGACCGGCGGCGGCCCCGAATTGCGCTCCGGCCGCCTTCAGCCGGTCGTACAGCGGCGATGTCTTGAGCGGCCGCGCGGCGGGCAATTCCTCATTCGGAAAGCGGATGGAGAACCTTCGGGAATAGTTTTCCCGCACTTTCGCGCCGGTGTAGGCCTTGCTCGCCCAGGAGCCGAATCGCGCCACATCCATGGCCCACACGTCGAAGCCGGGATCGCCGTGGATCATCCAGTTGGCGAGCGCCAGGCCGACGCCCCCGCCCTGGCTGAAACCGGCCATCACGCCGATGGCGCACCAGTAGCCCGTCAGACCGGGCACGGGTCCGACCAGCGGGTTGCCGTCCGGCGCGAAGGTGAACGGTCCGTTGACTATCTTCTTGATGCCGGCCCGCTGGAAGGCCGGAAAGTGTCGGAAGCCGAGCTCGAGCGAGGGTGCGATTCGATCGATATCCGGCGCCAGCAGTTCATGCCCGAAGCTCCAGGGTGTTTCGTGCTCGGACCACGCCTTGCACGCCTTCTCGTAGGTTCCCATCAACATGCCGCCGCGTTCCTGGCGCAGATACAGTTCGCCATCGAAATCGATCGCGTGCAGCACTTCCTTGCCGGTGGCGGCGTTGATCGCGGCCACCTCCGGCATGTCGTCGGTGATCAGGTACATGTGCTCCATCGCCAGCACCGGATGCTCGCGTCCGGCCATCCGGCCCACTTCTCGAGCCCACAATCCGCCGGCATTGATCACGTGCTGCGCGCGCACCTCGCCGTTGCTGGTGATCACCCGCCAGGAGCGGTCGGCATTCTGGATGAGCTGGTCGACCTGGGTGAAGCGCTCCACTGCGGCCCCGAGCTTGCGGGCGGCCTTGGCGTACGCCTGGGTGGTTCCCGATGGATCCAGATGTCCGTCGACCACCGTCTCCAGGGCGCCGACGAAACAATCCGGATCGAGCAGGGGCATGAGTTCGTGGGCGCGCTGCGGGCTGATGATCTTGGCGTCGATGCCGAGATAGCGGCCCTTGGCGACCAGGCTCTTCAACCAGTCGAAACGCGCCTCGGTCGCCGCCAGCATCACCCCGCCGGTGAGGTGCATGCCGGTGCTCTGGCCGGACAGCGCCTCGATCTCCTTGTACAAATCGATGGTGTATTTCTGGAGTTTGGCGACGTTCGGATCGCCGTTGATGGTATGCATGCCGCCGGCGGCGTGCCAGGTCGATCCCGAGGTGAGTTCGTCGCGTTCGAGCAGCAGCGAATCGGTCCAGCCGAATTTCGCCAGATGGTACAGGACCGATGCGCCCACCACGCCGCCGCCGATGACCACCGCCCGCGCCTCCGAACGCATGTTTCTAAGGCTCCCCGGCGCCGATCTCGGCGCGGCGCTGCTCGACGTAGGCATCGAGCGACTCGCTCACGGCGGCGTCCATCGGCGGCTGTGAATAGTCGTCGAGTGCCTGTTTCCAGATCCCCGTGGCCCGTTGCGTCGCGTCCCGGCCGCCGCCGAGCTGCCAATTCTCGTAGTTCTGCCAATTCGACACCAGCGGCCGATAGAACGCATGCTCGTAGCGATGCAGGGTGTGCGGTTCCCCGAAGAAGTGCCCGCCGGTGGGTACGCCGCGGATGGCTTCGAAGCCGAGTTCCTGCTCATCGACCACGATGGGCTTGAGGAACTCGATCATCATCTGCAGCATCTCCACGTCGAGCACCAGCTTTTCGTACGAGGCGGTGAGGCCGCCTTCCTGCCAGCCGGCGGCGTGATAGACGAGATTGCCATGGCCGAGAATGGCGCCCCACAGGGACATCTCGGTCTCGTAGGCGCCCTGCGCGTCGGCCGCGTTGGAAGCGCTGGCGTTGGAGGTGCGGTAGGGCAGCCGGTAGCGGCGCGCCAATTGGCCGCTCGCGATGTTCGCCTTGGCGTTCTCGGGTGTTCCGAACGCGGGCGCTCCGGAGCGCATGTCCACATTCGAGGTGAAGGCGCCGTACATCACCGGGCTGCCCGGCCGCGCCGCCTGGGCGAGAACCACCCCGAACAGCGCCTCCGCATTCTGTTGCGCGAGCGCCGCCGCCAGCGACACCGGTGCCATGGCACCCATCAGCGTAAACGGCGTGATGACCACCGCCTGGCCGTGCTCCGCCATGGCGATCAGTCCTTCGCTCATGGCCTGGTCGAATCGCCGCGGGCTGTTCACCGAGATGATGGTGATGACGCCGGGGCTGGCGGCGATCTGCTCGAGCGAGATGCCGCGCGCCAGCGCCATCATCCGGATGCCGTCGAGTGCGCGTCCGGCGCCGATGGCGGTGCAATGAAAAACCTTGTCCGAAAACTTGAGGTTCGCCCGATACGTGTCCAGATGGCGGGAATTGGCGGGCAGATCGACGGGTGCACAGACCTGATTTCCGATCAGGTGAATGACGTTGAAATACTGGGCGAGGCGGATGAAGTCGCAGTAATCCTGGTAATTTCCGGCGCGCCTGCCGCGTTCGCAATCGTGCACATTGGGCGGACCGGCGACCAGGCCGAAATTGACCCGGCTTGCCCCCATGCTCACCTGCCTGGCCGGATTGCGGGGGGTTAGCGCAAACGCGGCAGGCGCCCGGCGCAGGGCGGCATCGACCAGGCCGCGATCCACACGCACCATCTGCGTTGCCGGATCCACGTCGGCGCCCGCGGTCTTGAGCAGCGCCAGTGCCCGCGGCGACATCACTTCCATGCCGAGATCCTCGAGGATGCGCAGCGACGTCAGATGAATGGCCTCCACCTGATCCGCGGACAACAGCTCCATAGGCGGGTACGGATTGTTCACCTCGGCCCACGGCAGCTGCGGCAGGTGGCTTCCCACCAGCCGTCTGCCGCGCCCGCCCTGGCGCCGGCGGTTGATATCCATGTCACTTCCCCTCGGCCCAAAGGCATTCGTGGCGGCCGTGCGATGCAGCGATTATAGTCTGCGCTACGCGCAGCGCCTTCCTGGGAATACGACCTCGTGATGATCAACAGCGACGTTTTACCGACGCCCGGCGGCTCCGGCGCGCCGCTGCGCATTGCGTTTCTGCTGATTCCGCAGTTCTCCATGATGGCGTTTTCCGCCGCCATCGAACCTCTACGCTCGGCCAATCGGATGAGCGAACGCCATCTGTTCGACTGGCGGCTGGTATCGGTCGACGGCGGCGAGGTCGCTGCCAGCAACGGCATCGGCATTGCGGCGCATGAGTCCCTGGCCAAGCTGCGCAAGACCGACATGCTGATCGTGTGCGCGGGGCTCGAGCCGGCGCAATTCGGCCGCAGCCACGGGATGCACCGGCACCTGCGGCGCCTCGCCCGCAGCGGCTCGATGATCGGCGCCATCAGCAGCGGCTCGTTCATTTTGGCGGACGCCGGATTGCTCGCCGGCCGCCGCTGCACGGTGCACTGGGAATATGCGGACCTGTTCCGCGCGCGGCATCCCACGCTCGAGGTCAGCCGCGAGCTGTACGTGGTGGATCGCGGCGTGTTCACCTGCTCGGGCGGCACGGCCGCGCTCGACATGATGCTGCATTTCGTCAGCGAGGCATCTGCACCCGGCGTTGCGGTGGCCGTCGCCGAGCAGTTCATCCATCCGCAGATTCGCCGGCGCGAGGATCATCAGCGACTGGAGCCGAACCCCAGCCGTTCCATCGGCAGTCCTAAACTCAAGGAAATCATCCGGCTCATGGAGGGCACCACAGCGAAACCGCCGGACATGCGCCAGCTGGCGGACTGCGTCGGCCTGTCCGCACGCCAGGTCGAGCGCCTGTTTCGGGAACACCTGCGCACCTCGCCCAAGGCGTTTTATTTGAATCTCCGGCTGTCACGGGCGCGTGCACTGCTGCGCCAGACCATCAATCCCGTCATCGGCATCGCGCTCGAATGCGGTTTCGGCTCGACGTCGCACTTCTATCACGCCTACAAGCGCGAGTTCGGGGTTTCCCCGACCCAGGATCGCCGCCGTTCCGGGACTTCCGGCTCGAGCGGCAAAACCAAACCGCGTGCCTCGATTGCCGCCCGGGATTCGAGGCAGCGAACCGGGGATCCGGTCCGCCGCCTCGCTTCGATCACTTGAGGTCGGCGAACCGGTAATCGAACCGCAGGCCCAGCACCCGCGGCCGCGTCGGCGTCTCGGTGATCAGCGATCCGCCGATGGTCGACGTCGTGAGCAGGCTGGCGTTCACATCGGTCAGGTTCTGGCCGAAGAATTGAAAGCCCCAGTCGCCCTTGGTGAAGCCCACCGATGCGTCATATTGGGTCCAGTTCGGCATGACCACCGGATTGACGGCCAACGAACCGTACGAATGCGCCTGGTGCGAGCCGCCGACCTGGGCGAACGCATGGTACTCGCCGAACGCCCACTCATAGCGCGCGCGCAGATTGGCTTCGAAGGGCGGGGATTCGCCCAAGGGCGAGCCGACGGGTGTGAACAGCGGAGTGACCAGGGGCAGCGACTTGCCGCATCCCGGGCTCGCTGGAAATGCCACGCCTCCGGATACGCCGCCGCTGCAATTGTTGTCGACCACGCTGGGATTGGTGACCTGGTTGCTGCTGTTCCAGGCCGCGGATCCCTGGATGGTCAAGCCCTGCACGACGCGGCCGACGATCTGCAGCTCGAATCCCTTGACCACGAAATTCGGGCCATCCACCACGAAAGTGAGGTTTCCCAGGCCATCCTCGGGGGCGAATACCGGCAGCGGCACGCCGTTCCACTGTTCCTTGTAATACGTGCCGTTCACCTGCAGGCGGTGGTCCAGCCATTCGGTTTTGAAACCAAACTCGTTGTTGGTCAGCTGGTCGGAATTGAAAGACAGCGGCGTGATGTATTGCGGAATCCCGGCCGCGTCCTTGTCCACGGCCAGCGAGGAGCGGTTGAATCCGGCCACACGGAAACCCTGCGACCAGGTGTAATACAGCATGGTGTCCTGGGTCGGTTTCCAGCTCAGGTTCGCCCGGCTCTTGTGGCTCGAGGTCGTATTCTGGGCGGTGAGCAGATTGCCGTATTCCACGCTGGTCGGACAGGGTCCGAAATAGGTGGTCGGCGTGAATTGCTTGCAATAGAAGCTGCCGGGGTTGCCGCCAAACTGCGAATTATTGATGTTGAAGTAGCGCGTGCCGAAAGTCGCGGTGAGGACCTTCGGAATGATGTCGACGTCGATGGATCCGAACACGGCTTTCTGGGTGTATTGCCGCGTGAAATCATCCGAGAAACCCAGATCCGGCTGGCTGAAGGACGACGGATTGAACACCGGCTGACCCGGGAACGGCTGGGTGTTGAGATAGCAGTTCACGTCCAGGCCGGTCGGCGAGCACGTGGGTACGCTGCGGTACAGCCATTGGGTGTCGTCCTCGATGATCTGTTTCTGCCAGAACAACCCGAGCAGGCCGCGAATCCGCCAATCGTCCGGCGTGCTCGCCCGCAGTTCGTGGCTTTGGTTGGTGTTGCGCTCCTGATCCTTCCACACCGAACTCGGGGTGTAGCAGGTGCCGGCGTTTGCATTGGTCTTCGAGTATCCCGCGCACTGATAGTAGTAGCCGTACGCGCCGCGGGCGTAATTCGTGTAATCCTGCACCTGGTCCACGTTGCGCACCAGGTAGGAACCGCTGTACACGGCCTTCACAGGACCGAACTGGCCGTTGATGGTGAGCGCGGTGTTTTCGTATTTGTCCTTGTCGTAGGATGGATTGAACAAGGTGACGGACAGGGGCGGCAGCGGCGTGAGCTCCGACCCGATGGGCATCTCGTAGAACACACCCTGCGCGTTCATGTTCTGGTAGCTCTGCACCAGCAACGCGTTCCAATCGTCATTGAGCTTGAGCAGCGCCGACACGCGCAGGCCCTGATAGGTCAGCGGGTTGATGGCGGGGCCGCTGAGATTGTCGTTGTTGATCACCACGCTGTCCGTGGGGACCACGCCGCCGTTGTGATGGGCCAGGCCATAGTCCGTCGGCAGCCGCTGGAAAATGCTCTGCTGATTGGTGATGTAGCCGCCGCGGGCGTCGTCGTAGACCACCGCGCGCACCGCCAGCGTGTCGGGGATCAGCGGCAGGTTGATCATGGCCTCCACTTTGGAATTCGGGTCGCCGTGGGCGGTGGTGCCGTAATCGGCGGTGACCGCGCCCTCGGTTCTGTCGAGCTTGGGCTTGTTGGTGATGTAGCGCACGACGCCCGCCTCCGCTCCCGCACCGAACAAGGTCCCCTGCGGACCTTCCAGGACTTCGACGCGCTCCATGTCGGCGGCATACACATCGAGATTGCGGCCCGGCAGTGCCGTCGATTGATCGTCGAGATACACCGCCACATTGGGGAATTGACCGACGGATCCATAACCCTGGGTGCCGCCGGCGCCCGTGCTCAGGCCGCGCATGTAGATGTTGCCCTGGCCGGGTCCGATGGTGCCGGTGGTCACGTTGGGCAGGTATTTGACGAAATCGTCGAAGGTCGCCACGTTCAGCTGGGACAGCGATTCCGCCGTGAGCGCCTGGATTGTGATGGGCACGTCCTGGATGTTTTCCGTGCGGCGCTGGGCCGTGACGGTGATCTCGGAGATCGCATCGGAACTCTCCCCGGGCGCATCTGCCGCCAGGGCAGACGCACCATTGACACCGAGGATGGAGCAAATCGCATAAGACAGCTTATGGTTCGGCTTCAATGTTCTCTCCCTAAAATTATTCGAGACGCAAGACCCGCGTGATCCAAGACCCAAATCGCGCCCAGGCGAGCGACGCCTCACGCCACCGACCGTGGCCGGTGCAACCGATTGTCTGGAATCCCTCCGGCCGAAATCTCTCTGTGGAGGAATACCGGCTGCGGCTATGAATATCACGCCCGTGATCGAATTCCCATAATTTTTGAAAAATATTTTTGAACTTTTGGATATTTCACAACAGCGGCCGCGGCGGACGTATCGGGCCGCAGTCGGGGGTCCCGGCCGGCGCAGCGCCGCGGCCAAATCACGGTGATAGTACGATTGCCGGGATGCCTAATAAATGCATCGGCTCATGCCAAATAGGCATCGTGCCGTGCGCCTCGTTGCTCAAACACGACAATCATTCGCGATTTTCCGACGCGGCGGGCATGGGTGGGGAGCTGCCGTAGAACTGGCTCGCTGCAGTGCCGCGCAGGAAGGCCGCTGCCATCATCGGCCGCGAACGCACCGAGGTGTCGTCCGCGGCGGGCATCAATGGCACGATCTGGCGGAACGCCGACCAGGCCGCGGTCGGAGCGGGACCGAATTGCCGTGCCGGGTCCTGCGCCTTGCGCACATCCAGCCAGAAGGCCGCGGTCACGATATCGTGCGCCAACAGATCGAACGTGGTGTCCACCGCCTGGCGTGCGCGATAGGCCTTGATGCGGGTTTGCGCCTGCAAATCCTCCACCGTGCCCACGATGGCCTGGCCGGAAGGTGCGATGGGATTGGTGAGGCTCTGGATTTCCTGTTCCAAATCCACCGGGGTGAAGCCGCCCCCGCCGAGGCGAAAGAAACCCGGACCGCTGCCGGGCGGCGCATGCAGCACCTGTGCCGGCGTGATCTGGGTGAAGAACGGATTGCTGAAGCGATCGATGCGCAGCGACACGGCAATGTCCATGTTGGCGAGTGCAATGACGAACGACTCCAGCTTGTTGGCCATTGGATACGGATCCCAGTTGGCATTCGAGACGATGTAGCCGTGCTTGCCGTGGCTGTTCAGGCCGCCCTTGACGTAGAACTTCATCATTTGCGGGGTGGCGAGTTCCCACGAATCCTCGGGCGACAGATCGGTGCGCACCGCCGGATTGTGATCCGAGGAATTGATCTGTAGAACCACCGCATCGCGCAGCGCGCCCCAATCCTCCCAGGCCGAGGCCTGGCGGATCGAGGATGCCCGCAGGCTCTCCGGATCCTGGATGATGCGCTTCGGATCGTCGGCGAACAGGTAGCTGCCCTTCAGCATGTCGAGCACACGGGCCGCGTCCCAATTCAGCCATCTGAACTGCCGATCCCGCTGCACCACCGCACTCAGCGGCGTGATGCTGGAATTCATGCCGTCGAGATCCATCGCATAGATCAGATCGGCCCATTCGAGGGCGCGCCGTGCATCATTGACGACCAGCGCCGCGATGCCGGTGGCGTAGGCATCGCTGCTGGTGAGCGCGTTGGTGTCGGCGGCGAACGGCTTGATCGGACTCAGGCCCGCTTTCGCCAGCGCCGCCGCCGCCGGCATGCGCGCGCCCTGGTAATAGGCGTCTCCGGAACCGACCATGGTTGCCGCGACGTTGCTCAACTGCGCCAAATCACCCTCGCCGAGCGTGCCCCGCGACTGCACCACCGGCGTGACGCGATGGTTCAACAGGTCGAGCAGCATTTGCGACAGTTGCGGGCTCGGGGCGTTGTGGGTCATCGCATTGGCCCGGACCACCATCATCGCGCGCACGATCTCCTCCTCGCGGACCTCGGGTCCGAAGCCCGCGGCCGCGCCGCGCTGGAATTCCCGCAGCTGGCTCTTTTCGAGATACGCGCGGTTTTCGGGCGTCAGGGGATCGCCGGAAAACATGACGGTCTCACGCTGATCGCCGGCCCCGCGGTTGAACCAATACACAGCGATCCCCTCGGCGGCGGCCTCGAGCAGCAGCCCATGATTGTCGGCCTGGCGTTGCCTGGCTTCGGGACTCAGCTGCACCTTCGCCCCGAAGCGCGCCACATCGACCAGCTGTTCGATGGTCAGATCGCGGCCGGTCAGCGTGATCGTCTTATCCGACAGGGAGGGTAGGATGGGCTGATAATCGCCCGCCGCGAGCGCCGCGGTGCCTGACGCCAGCCAGCAGCCGATTATCCAGCCGATGAACCTTGCCCACGGCCTGCGCATCATTGCCTCGCTACGGATCGCCTCACTCATGATGTTGCCCTCGGGTTTGAGCGTGACCGGCATTGAGACCGCCGTCGGTCGCATTTGCGATGCTGCGTATTCACGGTATCATTAATCAGCATGCAAGTATCTTTACCAACATGCAAGCGCACGGCCATGCTCGCAGACCTGTTTTCCGGCACCGGTCTGCCGTGCGCAAGATAGCGCCTCATCACGAGAACCCCAGGCAAGCACTGAGTGCTTTTTCGGTGTTGCAAGTGATATCGTTGCCGGCGCATTTGCGGCGGGCGTGTCGGTGGCGGGCGTGTCGGTGGATCGGGAATTGGCAAACAACACAGAAGGGGTGCGCGCGTGAAACCTGATCAAAAATTGTCGTGTGCGATCGCTGCGATTCTGAGCGGAGCTGCTCCCGGTTCGTCGTTCGCGGCCGGCGCCGCGGACACCGAAGCGTCAACCGATCAAATCGCCGAGATCACGGTGACCGCGCAGCGCCGCGCGGAAAACCTGCAGGACGTGCCGATTTCCATCCAGGCGTTGACCGCGGAAACCCTGACCCAGCTGAACGTGCAGACTTTCGACGATTTCGTGAAATATCTGCCGAACGTCACCGCCGCGAGCAGCGGACCGGGCCAGAGTGCGATCTTCATGCGCGGCCTGTCGACGACGCTGGCGGGTACGCAGGGGTCGGGCGGCGTCGGCAGCTTCTCGAGCGTCGCGATTTATCTGGACGAACAATCGGGCGCCCTGCCCGGACGCAACCTGGACGTGTACGCCGCCGACCTCGAACGCATCGAGGTGCTCGAGGGCCCGCAAGGCACGCTGTTCGGAGCCGGCGCGGAATCCGGCGTGCTGCGCTACATCACGAACAAGCCTAAAATCGACGTCACCGAGGGCAATGTCAGCGCCGCCTACGAGGTCACGGCGCACGGCGATCCGAGCGCCAACGTGCAGGCGATGATCAACCTGCCGCTGGTCGAAGACACCCTGGCGCTTCGCGCCGTGGTCTACAGCGACTCGCGCGGCGGCTACATCAACAACATCCCCTCGACCTTCACGCGGCAGGCGAGCGACTATAGCATCGCGGGCCCGACCTACGGTTACAACGGGGTGGTGCCCGACGGCGCCGGCTCCGTGAACACCATCAGCAACGACTTGCTGGCGGCCGACGATATCAACACGGTTAAATACCAAGGTATCCGGCTGTCGGTTGCATACAAGATCAACAACGATTGGGATGCGTTGCTGACGCAGTCCTATCAATCCATGCATCAGGACGGCGTGTTCTACGAAATGCCGCACAGCTCCAGCGTCGATCCCGCGCTGCAGCAGCCGCTGCCGGACCTGTCCGTACAGCTGTTCGAGCCCGCCTATGACTACGACAGCTTCGAGAACACGGCGCTGACGGTCAACGGCCATCTCGGCGATCTGAAGCTGGTCTATACGGGCGGCTACCTGGTGCGCAACGTCGAGCAGCAGGGCGATTACACCGCGTATTCGCGCGGCTTCAATGCCGCCTACTATCAATGCATCACCGGCGCGACGCCGGCGCAAAACGCCTGCTATTCGCCGGCGGCCTTCTGGCACGACACCGAGAAGAACACCCACGACAGCCAGGAGCTTCGCTTAAGCACGCCGGATAATTGGCGTCTGCGCGGGATCTTCGGCGCGTTCTGGGAGGAGTACGTCATCCACGAGAACATCGACTGGTTCTACAAGTCGGTGCCGGCCTGCACGGCCACCAACGACGTCAACTGCCTCACGGATGTGGGCCCGCCCGCAGGCGCGCAGGTGAACAACCCGAACATCCGTCCGGACAATGAATCCTACTTCGACGACATCACGCGCGGCTACCGGCAGACGGCGCTGTTCGGCTCGGCGGACTTCGACATCATTCCGAAGAAGCTCACCGTCACCGTGGGCACGCGCTACTACCGCATCAACACCACGGAGGTCGGGTTTTCGGCCAGCAGCTTCGGCTGCTTCGAGGACGGACCGCCTCCCTGCACGGGCAACCAGATCAATGGCAATTCCCAGGGCATCGATTCGAACAACGAGACCGCCAACAATTTCAACAGGACGTATTCGGGATTCCGCAGCCGCGCGAATTTGAGCTGGAAGGTCACCGACGACGTGCTCTTGTATTACACCTGGTCGCAGGGCTTCAGGCCCGGCGGCTTCAACCGCGGCTCCACGCAGTTCACAACCGCGACATATACTTTCAAGACGCCGCCCTCCTTCACCCCGGATACGCTGGTCAACAACGAGATCGGCTTCAAAACCCAATGGGCGGATCATCGTTTCGAATTCAACGGCGCCGTTTATCAGGAGGATTGGAAGAACATCCAGGTGGAACTGTTCCTGCCGGCCGATTTTGGCAACTTGAGCTTCGTGGCCAACGGGCCGAATTACCGCGTGCGCGGCGTGGAAATGGAGGCCATCGCACGCCCGGTGCGCGGCCTGTCGGTGAACGCTTCCGCGGCATGGAACAGCAGCGACCAAGTCAACGTCGCCTACCTGAACGATGTCAACGGCAATCCGATCACCTCGGTGCGGGCATTCGGCGATCCGGGCGTGCCGCTCGCCCTGTCGCCGGCGCTGCAGGCGAACCTTCGCATCCGCTACGAGATGCCGATCGCGAGCTACAACGCGTTCTGGCAGGTGGGCGGCGTGCATCAGGCGCATTCGATCTCCTCGATCGCCAGCACCACCACGGCGTTCCCGGACCAGCCGGGGTATGCGTACAACCAGCCGGGCTGGACTCAGTACGATGCCTCCGCGGGCATCGGCAAGGATGCGTGGATGGTGCATCTGTACGGCGAGAACCTCACGGACGTGCGCGCGGATCTTTACGAGAACCCCAATCAATTCGTCGACGCACGCACGGTGAGCCGCCCGCGCACGCTCGGATTGAGGTTCACCTATAAGTTTTGACGCAGCCTCGGGGTGCTAAAGTGTTGCCCACCATCGATGGACGGCTGTCGCGACCGGCGATCAGTGGAACGATCGTTGCGCTGATGGTCGGCGTGGCGGCCTGCGCGCCCGCCGGCACAGCCGACGCCGCGGCCGATCCGCCCTACCGGCCCATCAGCGTGAGCATGGCGGACAAGACCATCGTGCTCACGGGCCGTGATCTCAGCATCGACCAGGTGGTCGACGTGGCCCGTCACGGCGCGAAGGTGGCGCTCTCCCCCGAGGCCCGGCAGCGCTCGGCCGATGCCTATGGCTTGCTGCTGGAAGCCGCCGCCGAGGGTGTATCGGTGTATTGGTTCAACCGCGGCTCCGGATCCGGGCGCGAAAAATACATCTTCACCGGTGACCCGCTGTCTCCAGCCAACAAGTCCATGCTGGAGTCCCGGCAGCTGGCCATCTTCCGGCGCGGCGCGCTGGCGGGCCTCGGACCGGAAATCGGCGAGGAGGAGATCGTCCGTGCCATGCTGGTGATCCGCGCCAACACCATGAGTTTCGAGGCCGCGAGCCCGCAGCTCACAGAGCGGCTGCTCGACCTGCTGAACCGTCGCATCACCCCCGTGGTGCAATCCCGCGGCACGGTCGGAGAAGGCGACCTCGGTCCGTTCACCAACGTGGGCGCCACCATGGTGGGAGCCGGCACCGCCTATTATCAAGGCGTGCGCATGTCCGCCGACGAGGCACTGAAGGCGGCGGGATTGGCACCGCTCGCACCCTTCGGTGCCGATGACAGCGAACTGGAGAGCACCAACGCCTACGCCACGGCGCAGGCCGCGCTGCTGGTTCACGACGCCCGCGAGGCCCTGTCCTGGGCCGATCTGACCTACGCCATCGACCTCAATGGCATGAACAGCAGCATCTCGCCGCTGTCGCAGCCGGTACAGGCAAACCGGCCCTTCAAGTGGCTCAACTGGAATGCATCACGGGTGCTCGACATGCTGCGTGGCAGTTATCTGTTCGAACTCGACGAGCAGCGCATCATCCAGGATCCGGAAAGTCTGCGTGCGTCTTCGATTCGACAGGGGTCCGCGTGGCAGGCCTGGGCGGCACTGCGCGACGACGTGTTGATCCAGATGAACTCGTCCGACCATAATCCGGCCGTGCGGGTCGACGCCTCGCCCGGCGATTCCTGGGAACTGGCTTCGCCGCAGCTGCTGCAGTTCTATGTCAAAGGCGGCCCGCGCAGCAACGGCAAGCACGGATTCATTTTCTCGAACGCGAATTGGGACCCGTATCCCATGGCCAACCAGATCGAGGCCTTCACCATCGCGCTCGCCAACATGGACATCGCGGTGTCGCAGCGCATGCTGCGCTTCACCAACACCTTCTTCACCGTGATATCGCCGCCGCCGGAGGTGCCCGGCGAGCCCGGCCGTTTCGGCGTATCGCAGGGCAGCGACATCGATTCCGCCGCGCTGATGCAGGAGATCAAGGGGCTGATCAATCCGGTGCCCCCGGAGGGCAATGCATTGATCCAAACGGTGGAGGATCTGCAGACACAGACCCGCCTGAAGGTGCGCCGTGCCCGCCAGGCCGTCGACGACACCGTTGATCTCTTGGCCGAGGATCTGCTGACGGGTACCTATTGGCTGGATCTGCGCAAGGGCCAGAATCCGGGCCGCCGCTTCGGTTCCTCCCCGAACTCGGTCTGGACCGCCTTTCGCGGCGTCATCCCGTTCAAGGGCGATGGCGCCGCGGCTCTGAAACAACCCATTCATGAGATCGCGGCCGAGTTCATACGCAGCCATCCGGCGGACGAGTTCTACCCCAACAACAACCGCGAGCCCGAATCGGTCAATCGCCGGCATATCAACGAATGATCGCCAACGCCCGGATGTACGCGGTGAGCGCGCCGGCGGCGTCCTTATGGCGTGACCTGCTGGCGGCGATTGCCCGCTCTGCCGCGGTTCCGCTCGAGTGGGTCGAGCACGCCGCGCCCGCGGCCATCGACGACTTGTGGCGCCGCCCCGACAAGGGTGCGGTGTTCATGTGCGGATTGCCCTATTCGCGCAGTGTATCGCGGCCGCAGTTGCTGGCCGCACCGGTGCCATCGCCCGCGGATTTTGCGGACCAGCCGCAATACTGGAGCGAACTGGTCGTGCGCGAGGACAGCGCGTTCCGTTCGATCGAGGACACGTATGGCCGACGGCTCGCGTTGACCGTGCCCGATTCCCAGTCAGGGTGTGCAGCGGCGCTGGTGTATTTCATGACCGCGGCCGCTGAGCGGTCCGGCCCTGCGCAACCCCTGTACCGGGAAATCATCGCCCCGACCGGGACGCCGCTCGGCGCCCTGCGCGCGGTGATCGAGGGTGCGGCGGACGTGGCGCCCATCGATGCCTATGCCTATGCCCTGCTGCGCAAATTCCGTCCCGAGTCCTGCGCGCGGTCGCGGGTGGTGGCGAGGACCGCCCGCACCGCGATACCGCCGCTGGTGTCGAACTCGGCAGGCGCGGCCGCGCTGCAAGCCGCTTTCCTGCAGGCGCATCGGGACGCCACCCTGCGGTCCCTGATGGATGAGTTGCTGCTGGCGCGCTTCGTGCGCCCGGATTCTGCCGATTACGACCGGCTGCGGAACGAATTCGAAGCCGCGGCGCGCTATTGGGGCGCACGGCCACTTGCGGCGGCCGTTCATCCGGCGTTCAATCAGCTGTTCGGCGGCGGCCACGCGAATTGATCAGCAATACTTCGGAACTTTCCATAACCCCATTGACGCCGAGCATCGGCGCGGTGGTGGAGGGCATGCAGATCGCCGAGCCGCTCTCCGATGCGCGGCTGCGCGCGATGAAAAATGCACTCGCCGCGCATCACGTGCTGTTTTTCCGGGAGCAGCGCCTCACACCGGCGGAGCAGCGCAATTTCGCGGCGCAGTTCGGCCCCTTGCACGTTCATCCGATCTATCCACAGCACGCCGAGGCCCACGAGATCATGGTGCTCGACACCGAGGTCACCGACCTTAAGGACAACGCGCTGTGGCACACCGACGTGACCTTCACCACCGCACCGCCGATGGGTGCGGTGCTGTCGGCCCAGGTGCTGCCGGCGCAGGGCGGCGACACACTATGGTCGAGCAACATCGCCGCCTACGAGGCGCTCTCCGCGCCCATGCAGCAATTCTTGCGCGGCTTGACCGCCACGCATTTCATCGCCCATTCGTTTCCGGTCGAGCGGTTCGGGCTGACAGCGCAGGCACGCGAACGCCTCGAGGAGGCGAAACGCACGAACCCGCCGGTATCCCATCCGGTGGTGCGCACCCACCCGGAATCCGGCCGGCAGGGGATTTTCGTCAACGATGGATTCACCACGCACATCAATGAGCTGTCGGCCGCGGAAAGCCGCCTGCTTCTGAACTTCCTGTATGTGCACTCGGCGAAACCGGAGTTCGTGGTGCGCTGGAAATGGAGCGCCGGGGACGTGGCCTTCTGGGATAATCGGCTGACCCAGCACTATGCGGCCGATGACTATCGCCCGGCGCGGCGGGTGATGCATCGGGCCACCATCCTCGGCGATCGGCCCTATTGAGGCGACCCCTTGCCGGCGCCGCCCTTCCGTCGTTCAATGCTCTCCTATGGAACCGATCGCCCTGACTTTTCGGCGCTACGACGGACCCACCTGGCTGGTGGCCGCGGCGATTTACGGCATCTGGTTCCTGCTCGTCTGGTACCACGCGCTGCTGCCCTGGTGGCTGATCCTACCCGTCGGCGCCTATTTGGTGGCCTGGCAATTTTCGCTGCAGCACGAAGCCATCCACGCGTTCCGCGGCGTGCCCGCCTGGCTGCGCTTCGCGCTGGTATTCCCGCCGCTCGGCCTGTGGTTCCCGTATCCGCTCTATCGGAAGAGCCACAGCACCCACCATCGGGACGTCAATCTCACGCTGCCCGGAGTGGATCCGGAATCCTATTACGTGAAACGCGCCGACTGGCAGCGGATGGGCCGCTTGCACCGCACGCTCCTGATCGTCAATCAAACCCTCGCGGGGCGGATGATCATCGGGCCGCCGCTGCGGCTGTGGGGCCTGCTCGCCCGCGAGGCCCGCCGGCTGCGCGAGCGCGATTTCAGCCATCTGCCGCACTGGGCCGTGCATGGGGTCGCGCTCGCCGTCTTGTTCTGGTTCGTTTCCGGGATCTGCGGCTTTCCCGCGTGGCAGTATTGCCTGCTGGTGGCCTATCCCGGCATGAGCCTGGGTCTGCTGCGGGCCTTCATCGAGCATCGGGCGGCGCCGAATCCCACCGAGCGCATCGCCTCGGTGGAATCGAACCTCGTGTTCGGTCTACTGTTTCTCAACAACAACCTGCACGTCGCGCATCACCTGTATCCGACCATGCCTTGGTACGACATACCGCGATATTACCGCGAGAACAAAACGCGGCTCCTGGAGGAGAACGGCCATTTCATCTACCGCGGCTATTTCGAACTGGTTGTCCGCTATTTACTGAGACCGGTGTTCATCCCGGTGCATCCCACCCACTAGGCCGCAGCCGTTGAATGTCTCCGAAGATGCGTTGGCGGCCCTGCAACCTCTGACCGGGAGGCGCACGCTGCTGTCCAGCAAGACCCGGGCGATTGCCGCAACCGCCGTGGGCAATATGCTGGAATGGTATGACTTCACGGTGTACGCGCTGTTCGCGGGCTACATCGCCCGGAATTTTTTTCCCGGCGGCGATCCGAAAGGCGGCCTGCTCTATGCCTTCCTCACCTTCGGGTTGGGTTTCGTGGTCCGGCCGCTCGGCGCCGTGCTCATCGGCAACTATGGCGATCGCGCGGGCCGCAAGGCGGCGCTTACCCTGACCATCCTGCTCATGGCGGCCGGCACCGCCGTGATCGCTTTTGCGCCGACCTATGCGGCCATCGGGGTCGGCGCTCCGGTTTTGCTGCTGCTCGGGCGGGTGCTGCAGGGATTCTCCGCCGGCGGCGAGATCGGCGGGGCGACGGCCTATCTCCTGGAGAGCGCCGAACCGGCGCGGCGCGGCCAGGTGGCCTCCTGGTTGGAGGCCAGCATGGGCATGTCGAACATCCTCGGCGCCCTGGTCGCATTCTCGGTCACCTCGTTGTGGAGCGTGGGCGAGGTGCTGTCCTTCGGCTGGCGCATCCCGTTCGTGATCGGATTGGCGATCGCGCCGGTGGGCTTGCTGCTGCGCCGCTCGCTGCAGGAAACCGACGCCTTTCGAGTCGAAGCCGAACGCCGGATGGCTGCGGGCCGCAACCGAGCGCCGCTGCTCGAAATTTTTCGCACCCATCGCCGGGCGCTGCTCGCCGCCTTTTGCGTGGCGGTGCTGTGGGCGGTTGCCGTCTATGTGCTGATGATATTCATGCCGGTGTACGTGCAGCGCGCCGACACCTTCAACTTCAGCGCCAGCCAGGCCTTCGGCGCCTCCCTGATCGGCAACATCCCGTTCGTCATCGGCTGCCTGGCTTTCGGATCCCTGTCGGATCGGATCGGACGGCGCACCATGCTGTTCATCAGCAGCACTGCGCTGCTGGTGTGCGTGCTGCCTCTCTTCCTGTGGCTGCAGGCCGCACCGACCACCATGACGCTGATCCTGGTGCAATCGGCCTGCTGCGTCCTGGTGGCGGGTTTCGTCGGCGTCGCACCGGCCGCCCTGTCCGAGATCTTCGCGACCGGGGTCCGCTCGACCGGCACCTCGCTCATCTACAATGCCGCTTTCACCCTGTTCGGCGGCTTCGCACCGCTGATATTGACCTGGCTGAAGCAGCGGCCCGGGGGTTCGCTGTTTGCTCCGGCCTGGTATGTCATGCTGGCGGCGGCCGTCGCGCTCATCGCCATTCCGCTGCTGCGCAGGAGTCCGGAGCCATGATGTGGAAGACCCAGCTGCTGCTAGCCATGACCTTCATCACCCTCGCCGCGCAGGCGGCGCCGCCCCTCAAGATCGACCTGGATGCCTTCGAAGCGCTGAAGAAAACCCGCACCCTGTCGAACGGCATGACCCTGGCCTACATCGATACCGGCGACCCTAAGGGATCGCCCGTGGTGCTGATCCACGGATTCACCGACAACGCACGCGACTGGGCGCCCCTGCTGCCCTATTTGTCCGGGCAGCATCGCATCATCCTGGTGGATATCCGTGGCCATGGCCGCTCGGACAAACCGGAGTGTTGCTACACGCGTCTCGACTTCGCCTACGACATCAAACTGCTGCTGGATGCGCTGCATATCGAACGCGCCGACATCGTCGGCCATTCGCTCGGCAGCATCATCACACAGACTCTGGCGGAGTATTGGCCCGAGCGGGTGCGGCGCGTGGTGCTGATTTCATCCTCGGGGGGGCCGCGTCCTGGCGAGCAGCCCAAGAAGCCGGCGTTCGATTTCGCCGGCGAGATCGCCAAGCTCAAAGAACCCCTGGATCCGGATTCGCCGTTCATGATTGCCTGGTGGTCCTCGCCCAAGCCGGTCGACGAGGATTTCATCAGGCGCCAACGCCGGGATGCGGCGGCCATTCCGCTGCGGGTATGGCTGGCGGTCCTCGATCAAGGACTGGCCATGGGCGATCTGCGCAGAACTCTGCCGCGGCTCAAGGCACCGGCGCTGCTGATCTGGGGCAGCGAGGATCCGCTCGTGACGGATGAGTCGCGCGCCACCCTGCGAGAAGCCCTGCCGGCGGCGCAGGTCAAGGTCTTCGAGGGTCTGGGTCACAACCCTTTCTGGGAGGAGCCGCAGGCGGTCGCCCAGGTGATCAATCGATTCCTCGACCCGCCGTGACCGCGGCGAACAGCAAATCGCGGAAATCGGTGTCGGTGCGCTGCGGTTCCTTGTTGCCCGAGGGATCGATCTGCGTGAGCAGCACGGCCACCAGCCCGGTCTTCGGGCTGACCAGCCAATGGGTGTCCAAGGCACCGCCCCAGGCATAGTCCCCGACGAAGCCCAGGTATGGTGCATGCCGCACATCCATCTGCATGGCCACACCGAGCCCGTAGCCCAGACCCAGGGAGTTTGAACCCCAGTACTTGAATAAGGCGTCCTCCGGCACTTGATCTTGCGTCATGAGTGAAACGGTGACCGGCGACAGATATTGACGGCCTTCGAGGCTGCCGCCGTTTGCCAGCATCTGCGCAAATCGCAGGTAATCGCCGGCCGTCGAGATCAAACCGCCGCCCCCCGAGGGCCAGCGGGCGACGTCCGTGGGATCACCCAACATCGCCTTGCTGGGCTCGAGGCCGCCCGCGGCGGCGTGGCGATACACCGTCGCCAGCAGCGGCAACTCGGATGCGGGCAGCGAAAAGCCCGTGGACGTCATCTTCAGCGGCATGAACAGCCGCTGGTTCAGGAATTGCGCGAACGGTGTTCCGGATACCGCTTCGACCAGCCGACCGAGAACATCGTAGGCGTAACTGTATCGCCATCCCTCGCCGGGATGAAAATAGAGCGGCACACCGGCGATGCGGCGCACGACCTCGGCCAGGGAATCGTGGGCATCGAGCGGCAGGGCGCCGTAGGCCTTGCCGAGTGGGCTTTGGGTGTCGAAGAACCGGGCGTAGCCCAAGCCACTGGCGTGGGTCAGCAGGTCCCGGATGCTGATGTTGCGCTTCGCCGGCTCGGTCAGCAGATTGCCCTGCGCATCGGTGCCGGTGTAAACCCGGGAATTCGCGAATTCCGGCAGGTAGCGGGCAACGGGATCATCGAGCTGAATCCGGCCCTCCTCGATCAGCATGAGCACGGCGACCGCGGTCACGGGTTTGGTCATACTGGCGATGCGAAAGCGCGTGTCCAGGCTCATGGGCACCTGCCGTTCCATGTCGCGGTGGCCGATCGCCCTGGAGAAGACCAGCCGACCGTCGCGCGCCACCATCAGGACATAGCCGGCCGCCGCCGCCGCGGCGCTCTGCTGCTCGAAGTGCCCGGCCATCCGCTCCAAGCGTTCGGCCGACAGTCCCACCGACTGCGGCGAGGCCTGCGGCAGCGGCGCCGTCTCGCGCGCGCCGGCCAAGCCGCCTGTACAGATCATGAACGCGATCAAGACGTTCGACAGGGAAGACAGACGCATCCGGCACTCCTCAGTCATGGGGATGGATTTCACTAAGATCATCGTCATCGAGCGTCACCTGGATCCAGTGGCGCAGATGCCGGGCATACACCCGCTCCACCAGCAGCAGCCACTCCAGCGGCCGGACGCACAGGGTCAGCACGCTCAAATCCGCCAGTCGGCCCGTTCTCGCCTCGCCCGGCGCCGGAACGCAGTCGCGCGAGCCGAGCGAGCCGAGCCGCGCGAGCAGCAGGGCGCCGCGCTCGCCGCCGACGACGAGCAGGCTGATGCCGCCGGTTTGATCCACCACATAGCCGTGCGCCGATGCGGCGGTGCGCGCCGCAACCTGCGCCAGCAGCGCGCGATTGCCCACCATCAGCGTCTCGGACGGACTGCGCCACGCCAGCAGGCACTCGCCGGATCCAGCCGCCGCCGGCGCGGCTCGGATGGCCTGGCCCGTGCCCGGCAGCACGGTTCCGGTGACCTCGCGCAATGCGGCGCCGAAGCCGTCGGCGTCGAAATAGCGCAGGGATGCCACCGCGGCGTCCGGGCGCTGCGACAACCGCGCAGCGACAGTCACTTGAGCCGCTCGCCGGCCGGATCCACGAAGGGCGCTTTGACCACCTCAGCCTCGATGCGGCTGCCGAGGTGATGCACGCGCACGCGTTCGCCGAGGCGTTGTGAACCCCGTGCCAGCATGCCGAGAGCCACCGGCATGCCCAGTTCGGGACTGTGATAACTCGACGTCACGTGCCCTTCGGTCAACGTCGGCGGCGGCCGGGCGGCGATTTGCGCACCCACCGGCAGCCGCGTGCGCCGATCCGTGGGCAGCAGCGCCACCAATTGCAAGCGGCCCGGATCGCGCGCCGCCGGCGTCAGCAGCGAGCGGCGGCCGACGAAGTTCGCGGCCTTGCGCTCGATCGCCCGGCCGAAACCGATATCCCCGGGCAGCGTGGTGCCGTCGGTGTCGGTCCCGACGTGGATATAGCCCTTCTCGGTACGCAGGATCTCGAGCGCCTCGATGCCGTACGGCACCGCCCCGAATCGCGGCGCGAGCGCCCACAGCCGTTCGATGAGCGCGTGGCTCGCAGCGTCCGGCAGATTGATCTCATAACCCAATTCGCCGCTGAAACTCGCGCGCAGCACCCGCAATTCGACACCGTCCAGTTCGCACTCCTGCATCGTCATGTGCGCCATGCGCTGCGGCGCCAGCGCCGGGTCGAATCCCGCCGCGGCGAGCCAGTTCCACGCCTCGGGTCCGGCCACGGTGAGGTTGCCCCAGCGCGAAGTCACCGGCGTCACCAGCACCTTCAAGCTCGTGAATTCGCACTGCAGCCACTCCTCGAAAGCCGCGCTGCTGCGTTCGATTCCGGCGCTGGTGGTGTTCACCCAAAAGCGCTGCGCGCCAAGTCGCGCGACGATGCCGTCATCCATGACGACCCCGTGCTCATTGAGCAGCAATCCATAGCGTGCCTGGCCGATGCGCATATTCGATAGGGTGCCGACATACATCAGATCGAGAAATTCAGCGGCATCGGGCCCGAAGATCTCGAGTTTGCCGAGCGGCGAACCGTCCAGCAGGCCGGCGGTCCGGCGCACCGCCGCCGCCTCGCGCTGCGCCGCTGCATCGAGGCTCTCGCCTGCCAGCGGATAGGCTGCGGGACGGCGCCAATTACCGAAGTTCTCGAACAGCGCGCCGCGCGCCGCGTGCCAGTCCTCGGCGGACAGCCGCTTGAGCGGGCGGTAGAGTTCACCTACCCGGCGCCCGACGAGCAAACCGACGCTGGTCGGCGCAAACGGCGGTCTGAACCGCGTGGTGCCCACCTGGCCCGGATGGCGTCCCGTGAATTCACCCATCAAGACCAGGGCATTCACGTTGCTGGTCTTGCCCTGATCGGTACCCATGCCGGTCGTCGTATAGCGCTTCAAATGCTCGACGGAACGGAAGTTCTCCTGCGCCGCCAGTCCCACGTCGCTGACGGCCACGTCATTTTGTAGGTCGACGAACTGCTTGCCGCGCACATTGGGCATGTAGGCGGCGGCGAGCGAGCGACCGGCGCCGCCCACCGGTGCGGCCGGCGCCGCCTGGCCCCGGGCCAAGGCACGGCCGAGCTCTGTGGCGTGCCCGGCGGCATCCTCCATGGCAAAGACCCCGGCACAGGCACCGGCGCTCGCCAGACCGGGTGTGTGGCCTTCTGGAACGAACATGGCACAGTCGTCCACCCACCGCAGCCGGCCGCCGGCCTGGGTGTGCAAGTGCACGGCGGGGGCATGGCCGCCGGCGCTCAGGATCAGATCGCAATCGATGCGCTCCGGTCGGATCCCCTGCCCATCCGCCGCCACGATGGTGCAGCCGCGGACGCTGCGGCGGCCGAAAACCCGGGATATGGCGGCGCCCGTAATGATGCGCAGGCCCGGCTGCGAGGCCGCGATGTCGGACGGCGGACGGCGGTCGATGAGCGCCGCCACATCGATGCCCGCGGCGCGCAGCGACGCCGCCACGGCGTAGCCGGAGTCGCTGTTGGCGGCGATGACCACGCGGCCACCGCAGGCGACCCCGTAGGCCTGCGCGTACTTGTCCGCGGCCGCGGCCAGCATCACGCCCGGGCGGTCATTGTCGGGGAACAACATCGGCCGTTCGAACGCACCCGTGGCGGCGATCACCGCGCGCGCACGGATCTTCCACAGCCGTTCGCGCAGGCGCCCCGCCGATGCGGCCTGCGTGCCGGCGGGCAGGCTTTCGGCTGCGCACAGCAGATTGTGGTCATAGATTCCAAATGCCATCGTGCGGGTGAGCAGCTTCACTCCGAGTGCGGCGGCGCGCGCGGCGAGATCGGCCACACGCTGCCGGTCGGGGCCGGCGCGCCAGCCGAGGGAGCCGCCGGGTGCGGCCGAGCTCGTCAGCAGCACGGTGGCGGCACCGGCTTCGGCGGCCGCCACCGCGGCACTCAAGCCCGCGATGCCGGCGCCGATCACCGCCACCTCCGCGGCCGCCGACAACTCCTCGTAGCGGTCCGGGTCGCGCTCGCCCGAAGCGCGCCCCAGGCCCGCCAGGCGCCGGATGGAGGGTTCGAACACTCTCCAGCCGGGCCACTTGAAGGTCTTGTAATAGAAGCCGGCCGGCAGCAGCGCTGAGAAGCCGTTGTTGAGCGCCGCCAGATCGAAACCCACGCTGGGCCAGCAATTGACGCTGCTCGCGATCAGACCCTCGTGAATCTCGACCAGGGTAGCGCGTGTGTTGGGCGTGCGCTGCGCGCCGGCTCCGACGTCGACCAGGCCGGTGGGCTCTTCCACGCCGCAGGAGAAGATGCCGCGCGGCCGGTGCAGCTTGAAACTGCGCCCGACCAGCTGCACGCCGTTCGCCAGCAGCGCCGATGCGAGCGTGTCGCCCGCGAAGCCGGACAACGGCCGGCCGTTGAACTCGAAGCCGATGCGCCGCGCGCGATCCAGCCGCGTGCCGAGCGGCTCCTGCAACCGGCGGCCCGTCATTGGGGTACCGGGTCGGTCATGCGATAGACCGACAGAATCTCGTGAGTGAGCGTGTTGCGCGCCGCGTTGAACCACTGTCCGCAGCCGTGTACGTGACGCCAGCGCTCGAGATGCACGCCCTTGGGATTGTCCCGAAAGAACAGATAGGCGCCCCACACCTCGTCGCTGACGTCCAACGCCGGACGCTGCAGGTGCGAGGTGCCCCCGCACACGAACTCGTTCTCGTCGCGCGCACCGCACCAGGGACAGGGAATGTGCATCATGGCCGCGGGCTCAATGTGCGATGCCGGAGGCCGCCGCCTCATCGACGAGTCTGCCGCTGACGAAGCGCCCCAACTGGAAGGGCTCGGCGAGCGGATGTGTGGCGCCGGTTGCGAGCACATGCGCAAGCGTCCAGCCGCCGGCGGGAATGGCCTTGAATCCCCCGGTGCCCCAACCGCAGTTGATGTACAGCCCCGGCACCGGCGTCGGTCCGATGATGGGGCTCGAATCGTGCACCACGTCGACGATCCCCGCCCATTGCCGCATCAGGCGAAGACGGCTGAATGACGGAAATATCGCCAGCGTGGCCGCCAGAATGGCCTGCGTCACCGCGAAGCTGCCGCGCTGCGCATAGGACGGGAACAGATCCAGCATCGCGCCGATGACGATCTCACCCTTGTCGGATTGGCTGACATAGGCGCCGGTGCTCGGCGAAATGACCACCGTGTCGAGCAGGGGCTTGAGCGGTTCGGTGACCATCGCCTGCAGGGCGTAGCTGGTGACCGGCAGGCGGAAGCCCGCCAGTTTCGCGAGCACCGAGCTGTGTCCGGCCGCCGCGATGCCGACCCGCTCCGCGCGCAGCGCGCCGCGGGCGGTATCGACGCCGACGCAGCGTCCGCCCTCATTGATGAAACCGCGCACCTCGCAATTCTGGATGATGTCGACGCCCAGCGCCGACGCGGCGCGCGCATATCCCCAGGCGACCGCATCGTGCCGCGCGGTGCCCGCGCGCCGTTGCATGAAGGCCCCGAGCACGGGGAAGCGCGCCTGGGGCGACAGGTCGATCACGGGCGCGAGCGCAGCCACCGCTTCCCGGCTCAGCAGCTCCGCCTGGATGCCGTTCATGCGCATCGCATTGGCCCACCGCGACATCGAATCCAGATCATGGCGGCTGTGGGCGAGCATCAGTTGGCCGCGCTGGCTGAGCATGATGTTGAAATTGAGCGCCTGTGAGAGGCCCTCGTAAAGCTTCAGGGAAAAGTCGTAGAGCCGCGCGCTTTCGGGGTACAGGTAATTCGAGCGCACGATGGTGGTGTTGCGGCCGGTGTTGCCGCCGCCGATCCAGCCGCGTTCGACGACCGCCACGTTGGTGATGCCATGGTTCTTGGCAAGATAATAGGCCGCCGCCAGGCCGTGACCGCCGCCGCCGACGATCACCACGTCATAGCGCGGCTTCGGCGCCGCGTCGCGCCAGGCGGGCGGCCACTGGCGATGGCCGCCGAGCGCACCGCGAAGCAGGGACCAGGCGGAATACTTCACGGGACGCTCGCTCGGGGCACGTGCATTCGATCCGGCGGATTACCGCGGGCCTTCAGCGAGCCGGCCCTCGAGATGCGTGCAATACCAATTGACGAACTGCGTGACCCCGTTCTCGTGGACCGGCGAATACGGAGCCGGGTCGTACGCGGGCGAGACCACTCCGAGCTGATTTTCCTGGCACACGCGCCGATCTGCATCGTTGGTTGCGGTCCATACGCGCGTCAACTCCTGCAAATCGTAGTCAATGCCCTCCACCGCGTCCTTGTGCACCAGCCACTTGGTGGTCAGCTGGGTCTCCATGGGCCCGATGGGCAGGACGCGGAACGACAGTGCATGATCCCCGAGAACGTGATTCCAGGTCGATGGGTAGTGGAACAGCAGCAGCGTGCCGATGTTCGGTTCGCCGATCGAGTCCGACAACGGCCGGCGCACCGCCGCCTCTCCCGACATGGTGAAACTGACCGCCTCGTGCAGCAGCGGCATGCGCGCGATGCGCATCTGACCGTTTGCGGACATGTGGAACCGGCTCGGCAGCCCGGCCGCCTCGCAGCGCGCCCAATGGGCCGAGATCATGGGATTGCCGGCGGCCCCCTCCACCCCGGTGAGGGTCGGATCCTCCGGAAACGTGCGCAGCAGCTCCGGATGATTGGCACCGCAGTGATAGCACTCGCGATTGTTCTCCCACACGAGTTTCCAGTTGGCGCGCTCGACGATGGTCGACTCGAACGCGACCTTGGTCTGATGCAGGCGGTGCGGCTCCAGATACGGGGCGATCCGCGTCCGGATCGGTTCGAAGTCCGGTGCGGTCTTCGCCAGCGACACGAAAATGTATCCCGCCACGCTGGTGCAGTGCACCGGAGCGAGGCTGTAATGGGCGCGATCGAATCCCTCGCCCATGTCGCGCGCCGAGAACAGCCGGCCGTCGAGCCGGTAGGTCCACTGGTGATAAGGGCACACCAGCCGCGACGCCGAGCCCTTGGGCGCCGAGCAGATGCGCGAACCGCGGTGCCGGCAGGTGTTGTGAAATGCGCGCAGCGTCAGGTCCCGGTCGCGAACCACCATTACCGGATACTCGCCGATCTGCACGGTGAAATAATCGCCGGGCTTCAGCACTTCACAATCATGTCCAACGAACAGCCAGTCCCGGTACCAGATGGCGTCGAGGTCGATCTGATAATCCTCGCTGCTGCAGTAAAAATCCCGCGTGAGCGGGGTTTCCGGCCGGCGTTCGCGCAAGCGGTGCAGCAGTTCATCGCGCACGCCGATGTCCAAGTGTCCGGTGTCCCGCTTCGGCTCGATCATGGAGCGATTTCAGCACACTCCGCTGCGCCACGCGATGGGTAAACCATGATAATCGAGCGAGGGTTCGCCACCGCGTGGTGTGCCATCTAAAAATTCGCTGACGCCGCGGATTTGTGCATGCGCGCCGCGCCGGACTATCAATGCTCGGCCCCCGCCCGGTACCATGCGCGGATGGACTTCAACACCGCCCACCCTTACATCCTGACCGCCAGCTGCACCAGCCGCATGGGCACGACCGCCAGGGTAACGAGTTTTCTCGCCGGCCATCGGCTCTACATCATGGAGATGCACCAGTTCGACGACGTGCTGACCCGGCGATTCTTCGTGCGCATCACGTTTTGCGGGGTGAGCGGCGATACGGTCGACATCGCGCGGCTGCGCGAGGATTTCGTGAGCACCGCCAACGCCGAGCAGATGTACTGGGCCATTCACGACGGCGCACACCGCAGCCGCGTCATGATCATGGTCTCCAAGCTCGACCATTGCCTGGAAGATCTGCTGTACCGGCACCGCATCGGGGAACTGCGCATGGAAGTCAGCGCCATAGTTTCCAATCATCCGGACATGCGGCGCGTCGCCGAGCAGCACCAGATCCCGTATTTCCTGATGCCCGTGACCTCCGAGACCAAGGCGGACCAGGAGGCTAAGCTCATGGAGCTCATCGAGACGACGGGCACGGAGCTGGTGGTGCTCGCCCGCTACATGCAGATCTTCTCCGACGATCTGTGCCGGCGGCTGCGCGGCCGTGCCGTCAACATCCATCATTCATTTCTGCCGGGCTTCAAAGGCGCCAAGCCCTACCACCAGGCGCACGCGCGCGGCGTGAAGCTGATAGGGGCCACCGCGCACTATGTGACGGGCGATCTCGACGAAGGTCCGATCATCGAGCAGATCGTCGAGCGCGTCGACCACAGCTTCACTCCGGACATGCTGACGGCGGCGGGCCGCGACTCCGAGCGGCGCGCCCTGTCGACCGCCGTGCGCCTACTGCTCGAGCATCGCGTGTTTCTCGACGAGAACAAGACCGTCGTATTCAAGTGATCAGCTCCGCCGCCGCGGACGCCGCGCGCGGCCGGCTCGCGGCCGCCCCGCCGATCTTGCGTTCGGCGCTCGGCGGCATTCCATACTCCGCGCGGTAGCATTTCGAAAAATGCGGCGGCGACTGGAAGCCGCAGGCGGTGGTGATGTCCATGATGGGCATCGCGGTCTGCAGCAGCAGCTCGCGCGCCCGCCGCAGCCGCATCTGCAGATAATATCGCTTCGGCACGCAGTTCAGATCCCGCTTGAACAGACGCTCGATCTGGCGCCGGGACAATCCGGTGGATTTGGCGATCCGATCGAGCGACAGCGGCTTTTCGATGTGCTCCTCCATCAGCTGCGCCACCCGGATCAGCCCGCGGTGCGAGAGGCCGATCTGCGCCCGCAGCGGGATGTACTGCCGGTCGGCGTCATTTCTCACCCGATCGACCATGAATTGTTCGGACACCAGCTGTGAGATTCTCGCACCGAGCTTCGATTGGATGAGATTCAGCATGAGGTCGAGCGGCGCCGTGCCGCCCGAACAGGTGAAACGGTCGCGATCGATGGTGAACAGCTGATCGCTGATGCGCACACGCGGAAATTCCTCGCGCAGCATGGACAGGTTCTCCCAGTGGATGGTCGCCCGAAAGTGATCGAGCAGTCCGGCACGGGCGAGCGCATAGCCTCCCGTGCAAAGGGCTCCGAGCGCGACGCGCCGGTCCGCGAGCCGCCGCAGCGTCGTCAATAGCGCCGGCGAGACCGCCTCGCGCACGTTGATGCCGCCGCACACGAACAAGATGTCCACCGCACCCAACTGCTCGAGCGCGATCGTGGGCGCGAGGTTCAGGCCGCTGCTGGCCGCGACGGCCGCGCCGTCGGTGCTGACGATGCACCACTCATAGACGTCCTGTCCGACCAGGCGGTTCGCCATGCGCAGCGGTTCGAGGGCATTGGCCACGGCGATGAGGGAGTAATTCGGCAGCGTCAGGAACGCGTACTTGCACTTGCGCAGCTGGACGGCGGTTTGCATAGGAGCCTGCGATTATGACATCGGTGCCGGATATTGTTCAAATTCGACAGGTCATTGTCGTATTTCAGACAGAATCCGGCCGCTGGCGGCTGATCCGCCGCAGCGGTCTGACGCATTTGAACACGGGGTCGTCGCAAATGGCGTCTTGTTTGCGCGGCCGCTGGTTACACTGACCCGCACCGGCCACGGAGACCGTCCAATGAAAACTCATGCCCGCGTCGTCGTCATCGGCGGCGGCGTGGTGGGCGTCAGCACGCTCTATCATCTGGCCCTGAAGGGATGGTCCGACATTGCGCTGCTCGAGCGCGCGGAACTCACCGCCGGGTCGACCTGGCATGCCGCCGGGCTGCTGCCGCTATTCAACATGAGCTACACCGTCGGGCAGCTGCACAAGTATTCGGTGGATCTGTACAAGCGGCTGCCGGCGGAAACCGGCCAGGATGTCAGCTTCCATGTGACCGGCAACCTGCGCCTGGCGACCTGCCGCGAACGCATGGATGAATATCAGAAGTACTGCGGCACCGCCAACACCATCGGCGTGCCCTTCCAGGTGATCTCTCCGAAGCGGGTGCAGGAACTCTGGCCCCTCGTCAATCTCGGCGACGACGAGACACCGCCCATCATCGGCGCGCTGTACCACCCGGACGACGGCCACATCGCGCCGGCGGACCTGACCATGGCGCTGCGCAAAGGCGCGCGGGCGCGCGGTGCCGAGATCCACGAACAAACCGAGGTCATCGGCGTGCAGCGCACCGGGTCGGGGGAATGGCGGCTGTCCACCAGCAAGGGCGACATCGTCGCCGAACACGTGGTGTGCGCCACCGGCAATTATGCGCGGCAGACCGGGCGCCTGTTCGGCATCAACGTGCCGTCGATACCGGTCGAACACCAATACATCGTGTACGACGAATCGGCCGTACTCAAAGCCTACCGCCAGGGCGGCGGCCGGGAACTCGCGGTGCTGCGCGAATCCGACAAATCGTATTATCTGCGCGAGGAGCGCATGGGCTGGATTTTGGGTCCCTATGAGAAAGGCGCACCGGCGCGGTTTGCCGACGGGGTTCCGGACTGGTTCGGCAAGAGCCTGTTCGAGGGGGATCTGGAGCGGCTGCTGCCGCACGTCGAGGCTGCGCAGCGCCGCGTGCCCTCGCTTGCGGCGTGCGGGATCAAGGACATCGTCAACGGCCCGATCGCGTATACCCCGGACGGCAGTCCGCTCATCGGGCCGGCCTGGGGGGTGCCGAACGTGTGGCTCAACGAGGGCCACAGTTTCGGCATAACCGCCGCCGGGGGCTCGGGTTGGCAGCTGGCCGAGTGGCTCACCGAGGGCGAGCCCGGCATCGACATGCTGGCGGTCGATCCACGCCGCTACGGACCCTACACCGGCAAGCGCTATGTGGTGGCGAAGAACGAAGAAACCTACCGAAATGTCTTCGTCATCCATTTTCCCGACGAAGAGCGCCCGGATGCCCGCCCGGCCAAGACCAGCCCGGTCTATGACCGGCTGGCGCGCATGGGCGCGGTGTTCGGCCAGCGCTACGGCTGGGAACGCGCCAACTGGTTTGCGCCGCCGGGTGTCCCACGCGAGGATCACTGGAGCTTTCGCCGCTCCAATTACTTCGAACACGTGGGCCGCGAGGCGCTGCATCTGCGCCGGCACGTCGGGGTCATCGATCTGACGCCGTTCACCAAGCACGAGGTGAGCGGACCGGGCGCAGAGGCCTGGCTCGATGGCCTGGTCGCCAACAAGGTGCCCACCAAGATCGGCCGTATCGCCCTGTGCCATGCATTGACCCGCCGCGGCGGCATCCGCTCTGAATTCACGATAACCAAGATCGGCGAGGAGCATTTCTACGTGGTCAGCGCCGGTGCGGCGGAGCGCTACGACGGGGATTATCTGCGCAAGATGCTGCCGCCCGCGTCCGCCCAGATGCCGGCCATCGCCTTGCGCAACATCACCATGAGCCGCGGCTGCTTCGTGCTGGCGGGTCCGCATGCGCGCCAGGTGCTGGCGAAGCTCACCGACGAGCCGCTCGACAACGCCGGCTTTCCCTGGCTCACCGGGAAGGTGGCCGAAGTCGGGCTGGCCACGGATGTGTACCTGCTGCGCGTGAACTTCGTGGGCGCGCTCGGCTGGGAGCTGCATTTTCCGATCGAGTATGCGCATCATCTGTTCAATGCGCTGTTCGAGGCCGGCGCCGAGTTCGACATCGCGATGTGCGGCATGCGCGCCATGGAATCCCTGCGGATGGAGAAATCCTACCGCATGTGGGGCACCGATCTGACCCGCGACTACACGCCCTATGAGGCCGGTTTGGACCGCTTCGTGCGCCTGAACAAGGGACCGTTCATCGGCAAGGAGGCACTCGAGAAGCAGCTCGCCGCCGGCGTTCCGCACCGCTTCATCACCCTGCAGGTGCACGACGTCGGGGACGCCGACCCGCTCGGCAATGAGCCGTTGTTCGCTGCGGACGGCACGCTCGTCGGGCGCGCCACCTCCGGCTACTACGGCCACGCCCTGGGCAAGAGCCTCGCCATCGGCTACGTGCAGCCCGCGTTCGCGGCGGTCGGCCGTGAACTGCAGATCGAGATCCTCGGGGTTCGCCGGCGCGCCACGGTCCTGGTCGATGCGCCTTACGACCCGGAGAACCGGGAACTTCGGGCCTGAAGGCGCCGCGGATTCATGAGCAGACAGAACTTTTCGGCCTTATCGCTGCTGTGGCGCGGTCTTTCCCGGCACGGCGGCTGGCGGGAACAGTGGCGAAAGCCCGAGCCCAAGGCCGCCTATGATGCGATCATCGTGGGCGGCGGCGGGCACGGCTTGGGCGCGGCCTACTATCTTGCCAAGGAGCACGGCATCGGCAACGTCGCGGTGCTGGAGAAGGGCTGGATCGGCGGCGGCAACACCGGACGCAATACCACCATCATCCGCTCCAACTATCTGTTCAACGAAAGCGCCGCCCTGTACGACCACTCGGTCAAGCTGTGGGAAGGCCTGTCGCAGGAGCTCGATTACAACGTGATGTTCTCGCCGCGGGGCGTGATGATGCTGGCGCACACCGTGCACGACATCCAGGTATTCAAGCGGCACGTGCATGCGAACCGCTGCAACGGCGTCGACAACGAATGGCTGGAGCCGGAGCAGGCAAAGGCGTTTTGCCCCCCGTTGAACATCTCGAGCGATATCCGCTACCCGGTGCTCGGCGCCGCCCTGCAGCGCCGTGGGGGCACCGCCCGGCACGATGCCGTCGCTTGGGGCTACGCGCGCGCGGCGGACGCGCTCGGGGTCGACATCATCGAGAATTGCGAGGTCACCGCCATCCGCCGCGATGCGGGCGGCGCGGTGGAGGCGCTCGAAACCACGCGCGGTGTGATCCGCTCGCACAAGGTCGGCGTCTCGGCCGCGGGCCACACCAGCGTGATCATGGCCATGGCGGGTGTCCGGCTGCCATTGGAGAGCTATCCGCTGCAGGCGCTGGTGTCCGAGCCCATCAAGCCCATTTTCCCGTGCGTGGTGATGTCCAACACCATTCATGCCTATATCAGCCAATCGGACAAGGGTGAACTGGTCATCGGCGCCGGCACGGATGCCTACACCTCATACACCCAGCGCGGTGCGCTGCACATCAACATGCACACGCTCGACGCCATCTGCGAATTGTTTCCAAATTTCCGCCGTCTGGCGATGCTGCGCAACTGGGGCGGCATCGTCGATGTGACGCCGGATCGTTCGCCGATCATTGCCAAGACACCGGTGCCGGGTTTGTACGTGAATTGCGGCTGGGGTACCGGCGGATTCAAGGCGACCCCCGGCTCCGCGCATGTCTTTGCCTGGACGATGGCGCGCGATCAGGCGCACCCGATCAATGCGCCCTTCACCATCGAGCGGTTTCGCGACGGCTATCTGATCGACGAAGCCGCCGCCGCCGCCGTGGCCCACTGAGCGCGCGGATGCTGATCATCGTCTGTCCATTCTGCGGCAAGCGCCCCGAGATCGAATTCACCTACGGCGGCCAGGCGCACATCACGCGGCCGGAGCGGCCGTCCGAGCTCGACGATCAGGCGTGGGCCGAGTTTCTGTACATGCGCAGCAACACCAAGGGCATTCACGCCGAACGCTGGCGGCACGCCCGCGGCTGCGGCCGCTTCTTCAATGCGCTGCGCGACACCACCACGGATCATTTCGTGGCGACGTACCGCATCGATGAACCGCAGCCGCAAATCGAGCAGCCGGCGGAGCCGGTGCCGCCGCCATGAGCGTCCTGCGCACGCCGGGCGGCGGCCGAGTCGACCGCGAACGTAGCCTGCAGTTCAACTTCGACGGCAAGGCCTATGCCGCGCTGCAGGGCGATACGCTGGCCTCCGGGCTGCTCGCCAACGGCGTGCATCTGGTCGGCAGATCCTTCAAATATCATCGGCCGCGCGGCATCTTGTCGGCCGGCGCCGAGGAGCCGAATGCACTGGTCACCGTGAATCCCGGTGCGCCGCGCGACACCCCGAACGTGCTCGCCACCCAGGTGGAATTGTATCCGGGCCTGCGCGCGATCAGCCAGCATCGCTGGCCCAGCCTGCAATACGACGTCGGACGGGTCAACGATGCGCTGTCGGCGTTCTTCCCGGCGGGCTTTTACTACAAGACCTTCAAGTGGCCGCAACGCGCATGGAAGTCCGTGTATGAACCGGCCATTCGGCGCGCCGCAGGCCTCGGCCGTGCGCCGGCGACCGCCGATCCCGACCGCTACGCGCAGCGCTATGCTCACTGCGACACGCTGGTGGTGGGCGCGGGACCAGCGGGTATCGCGGCTGCCCTGGCGGCGGCCGACGCCGGCGCGCGGGTGATGCTGTGCGACGAGCAATCCGAAATGGGCGGCAGCCTGTTGGCGGAAACCATGGCACGCATCGATGGCGTGCCGGCGCTCGACTGGGCGCTGCGAGCGCTGGCCACCCTGGCGGGCAATCCGCGCGTGACGCTGCTCACGCGGACCACCGCGTTCGGTTATTTCCCGCACAATCTGCTCGGCTTGAACCAGCGCCTCGGCGATCACCGGGCGGATCCGGATCCAGGGCAGCCGCGCCAACGCCTGTGGATGGTGCGGGCGCGCCAGGTGGTGCTCGCCACCGGCGCCATCGAGCGGCCGCTGGTGTTTCCCGGCAATGACCGCCCCGGTATTCTGTTGGCCGGCGCCGCCCGTACCTATTTGAATCGCTACGGGGTGAAGGTGGGCGTCCGGGTCGTGGTCGTCACGGCCACGGACGCCGCCTATCAGACCGCGCTCGATCTGCACGCGGCGGGGGTTGCGGTTGCGGCAATCGCCGACGTGCGGGCACAGCCCGTGGGTGTGCTGCCCGACGCCGTGAGTCGCGCCGGCATCGAAATCATGCCGGCGGCAACGGTGCTCGGCACCCGCGGCGATCGACGGGTGAGCGAGATCTCCCTCGGCCGGGTGCAGGGCGGTATGGTGCGCCCCGCCGCACGCCTCGCATGCGATGCGGTGCTGATGTCGGGCGGCTACACCCCCTCCGTGCACCTGTTCTCCCAGTCGCGCGGCAAGCTGGTGTGGAACGAATCGCTGCTGGCTTTCGTGCCGGGCCTCTCGGCCGAATGCGAGCGTTCCGCCGGCGCCTGCCGCGGCGTCGGCGATCTGACCGCGGCGCTCGAGGACGGTGCTGCCGCCGGTCTGGCGGCCGCGCCCGATCCGGTGCGCGGCTCCTGGCGCCCGCTCCCGGAAGCCGGCACCACCGGCGGCTGCGGCTGGCTCGGCGCGCTGCCGCAGCCGCAAACCACGGCCACCGACAAGGCGTTCGTCGATTGGCAGCACGACGTCACGACCCGCGATCTGGCCCTCGCGGCACGGGAGGGATTCCGGTCCATCGAGCACGTCAAGCGCTATACGACGACCGGCATGGCCACCGACCAGGGCAAGACCTCGAACCTCAATGCCTTGAGCATCGTGGCGAGCGGTCTCGGTGTTCCGATTTCGCAGGTTGGTCTGACTACCTTCCGGATGCCCTACACCCCGGTCCCCTTCGGCAGCTTCGCCGGCACGTCGCGCGGCGCGCTGTTCGATCCGGTGCGCCGCACGCCCATGCACCACTGGGCGCAGGCGCGCGGCGCCGTTTTCGAAAATGTCGGGCTGTGGAAGCGCGCCCGCTATTTTCCGCGAGCGGGCGAGGATATGCACGCCGCGGTGGCGCGCGAATGCCGCGCGGTGCGCAGCGCCTGCGGAATTTTCGATGCCACCACCCTGGGCAAGATCGAGGTGGTGGGCGCCGACGCCGTCGAATTCATGAATCGGCTGTACGTCAACAGCTGGACGAATCTCGCGGTCGGCCGCTCGCGCTACGGCATATTGCTGCGCGAGGACGGGTTCGTATACGACGACGGCGTGGTGGCACGCACCGCGGCCGACCGTTTTCACGTCACGACCACCACCGGCGGCGCGCCCCGGGTGCTCGCCATGATGGAGGATTATCGGCAGACCGAATGGCCGCAGCTCAAGGTGTGGCTGACCTCCACCACGGAACAGTGGGCGGTGATTGCGGTGCAGGGACCCAACGCGCGGCGCGTGATCGCACCCTTGGTGGAGGGCATCGATCTCGGCGCATCGGCCCTGCCGCACATGGCTGTGGCACGGGGCAGGATCTGCGGCGCCCCGTTGCTGCTGTTTCGCGTCAGCTTCACCGGTGAGCTGGGATATGAAATCAATGTGCCGGCCGATTTCGGCGCCACCGTGTGGGAGGCCGTCCATGCCGCCGGCCAGGCCCATGGCATGACGGTCTACGGCACCGAGACCATGCACGTCTTGCGTGCCGAGAAGGGCTACATCATCGTCGGGCAGGATACCGACGGCACGGTGACGCCGGATGACGCAGGCTTGAGCTGGGCGATCGGCAAGAGCAAGGCCGACTTCGTCGGCAAGCGCTCGCTCGAGCGCGCTTCGATGAGGGCGCCGACGCGCAAGCAGCTGGTCGGCCTGCGCAGCCGGGACGGTCGCACCGTGCTCGACGAGGGCGCACAAATCGCCGCCCTACCCGGCCAGCAGCCGCCCATGCAGCTGATCGGCCACGTCACATCCTCCTACTACAGCGCCGCACTCGATCATCCCATTGCGCTTGCGCTCGTGGCCGGCGGCCGCACGCGCCTCGGGCAGACCTTGTATGTGCCCATGCCGCGCGGGGAGATCGAGGTCGAGGTCACGCCACCCGTGTTCTACGATCCGAAAGGAGAACGCCTGAATGCCTGAGCAGGCGGCACCGTTGGACGACGCGGCGCCGCCATGGCCGCCGCTGCTGGCGCCGGCAACCCGCTTCATCCTGCACGGCAATGCAGCCGTGCGGGCCGCGGCCACGGCCGCGTGGGGCGTGCCGTTCGCCGAAGAGGCCTGCCGCGCGCGCCTGCTGGGATCCCGCGCCACGCTGTGGATGGGGCCGGATGAATACCTGCTGCTCGATCGGGCGCCGGCCGAGGCTGCCGGCGACACCGCGTCCGGATTGGAACGCGCCATGGCGGGCCTCGACCACGCGTTGGTCGACGTCAGTCACCGGCAGGTGGCCGTCGAGATCAACGGCGCGCACGCCGGTCACATTTTGAACGGCGGCTGTCCATTGGACCTGGATCTGAAGGAATTTCCGGTGGGCATGTGCACGCGCACGCTGTTCGCCAAGGCCGATATCGTGCTGTGGCGCACCGCTGCCGATGCGTTTCACGTCGAAATGTGGCGTTCCTTCGGCGACTACGTGCGCGCCCTGCTGGCCGAGGTGGCGCGGGACTGTTGATGTTCAGCGCGGCAGATCGATCCTGCGATGCTGCGGCGACAGCACGGCGGTGGCGACATCATTGCCGCCGTGGATCACGACGATGCCGCGATGCGAGGGGTCGATCGCGAAGAACATGTCGTAGTCCAGCGTTGCGGCCGCCGCCCGCGGGCAGAGCACGTCGAAAAACAGGGCCGCATATGTCCCGTCTGCATGGCCGTCGATCATGCGCGAGGTGGGCTTGATGGTGCATGCGCCGCGCGTGCCCGCCTCGACGCGCAGGTGGGCGAAGGCATAACGCTCGACGTCCGCCAGATGCCGCCGCACCTCGCCCCAGGTGAGCCGGCCGTCGCCGTCGTCGTCCAGCTGCAGCACGAAATCCAGATCGCGCAGCGCGATATCCCACTGGCCGTGGATCACCCCGCCGGCCGCCGCCTCGCCGACGGTCAGGGTGAGATACGCATCGCTCGCCGAATGCGCATGTGCGGTCGAGGCGATCAGCAGCGCCGCCAACCAGGCGCGCTTCACGGCGCGCCTCCCGCAAATTGGCGCAGCCGTTCGCGAAGTTGTGATGCGAGCGGCAGTATCACCGGATCCTCCAGCTTCGTCTTGCGCAGAAACTCCAGCACATCGGCGGCCGCCTGTGGCTGGTCAGCGGCCAGCGCGGCCTCGAGCAGCACGCGCGCATCCCATGGGGCGCGCTGAACCTGCCAGTTGCGCTGCGCCATGTCCAAGGCGGTCTGCGGATCATGCTGCAGCTGCAGGGCGAAGCGTGCCTGTTCACGGCCGAAGTAATCGCTGCCGCGCAGCGTGAGGGCTTCGAAGCGTGCGGCCATGATCCAGGTATAACGCGGCGCGTCCGCACTGTGCAGCAGCGAGTGCGCGAGGGCAATCCGCAAAAAGGCCGTGTCCGATTGGGCGTGATCGGCGAGCAGGGTGAGCACCTCGCGCGGGCGGCCCCGGTCCAGCAGAAAATCGGCGTAGGCCACCAGCAGAAAATTGTCCTGGGGCAGCAGCGTCAGCGCTTGAATATGGTGTTTCTCGGCCAGCGGCCAGTCGCCGAGGCGTTCCGCGGTTTCGGCGATCAGCCCCTGCACCCACGCCTGATAGCCTGCGGGTGCGCCGGCGCTGGCGGCTGCGGCCTGAGTGAGCAGGGCGAGGCTTTGGCGCGCCTGCCCCAGATACGAGCGCAGATTGGCCGAACAGGCCAGCCCCCAGTCGAATCCAGCGCTGCCGGCGACCTGCGCGCAATCCTTGCCGGCGGCCGGATAGTCGCCCTGCACCATGTCGAGCGTGGCCAGGGTGAGCCACGCCTGCCCGTTCCTCGGGTCCGATCGCAGGGCCGCGTCGAGCAAAGCGCGGGCATCGTCGAACTGATGCCGGTATTGCAGAATGGTCGCCTGGGTGACCAGTGCCACCGCCGGCGTCCGGGGTTCACTCATCCAGGGGGCGATGACCGCCTCGGCGTAGCCGGCATAATGTGCATCGCCCACCTGGCGGCTGTAATCGACATAGGCATCCGCCAGTCGAATCGCCGCCGGCAGATCCCTGGGAGCCGCAGCTTGTGCAGCGCGCAAAGACCGCATTTGCCGTACCGCGGGATCGGCGACCGACGGCACCTCCTGCAAGGGTTCGGCATCGCTCGACGGAACGTACGGCGCCTTGAAGGGCGCGGCCGCAACCTCGGCCGCCTGCAGCCGCGCCTGCCCCACGCACAGGGCGAGCATCGCCAGCGCCGTGGGCAGCACGAACCGCTGGCGTGGACCGGATGGGTGGGTGCGCATGCGAAGGTATTCGCTGCAAATCGCGCGGTGGATGCGGGTCGGTGCATCCGGTCGGCGAACCGTCACGTAGAGCATCCGTAACAGCGCTTGGCCTAGCACACAGGGGTACCGATTGTCCGACTTCACCTACGTGGCCCGACCACTCGATCGGAACCCCGAGCGCCCGACCTTCTCACGCGCCGAATGGTCGCGCCTGGCGGGCTTCTACGGCTGCATCGGCGCTCTGCATCTGCTCGGATGGGGCCTGTATCTGCACTATGCGGCCCACCATCCCGAACTCGTGGGCCTGGGCTTCGTCGCCTACCTGTTCGGGCTGCGGCATGCGTTCGATGCGGATCACATTGCGGCCGTGGACGACACCGTGCGCTTCATGTTGCAGAAGGGCAAGAGGCCGCTGGGGGTGGGCTTTTTCTTCTCGCTGGGACACTCCACCGTGGTGCTCGCGCTCAGCATCGGCATCGCCGTGGCTGCGGTGGCCCTCAAGGCGCAATTGCCGCATCTGCGAATCCTCGGTGCCGTCATCGGGGCGGGCGTTTCGGGCACCTTTCTGTGGATCATCGGCATTCTGAATCTGCTGGTGCTGCTCGACATCCTGAAAATCTGGCGCGCAGCGCATGCAGGCAACCACAGCCACGCGCATCTCGAGGCGATGCTGCAAAAGCGCGGATTGCTGAACCGGTTGTTCGGCGGACGTCTGCGCCGGATGATGAATCACAGCTGGCAGATGTATCCCCTGGGGCTGCTGTTCGGCCTCGGCTTCGACACGGCATCGGAGGTGGGACTGCTCGCCATGACCGCGGGCGCGTCGGCGAGCGATCTACCGGCACCGGCGGTGCTGTGTCTGCCGGCCTTGTTCGCCGCCGGCATGACGCTGATGGACACCACGGACGGTGTGCTCATGACCAAGGCCTACGACTGGGCCTTCCTCAATCCGCTGCGCAAGATCTTCTATAACATCACCACCACCGGCCTGTCCGTCGCGGTTGCACTGATGGTGGGCACCATCGAACTGGCACAGGTGCTCATCGGCCAGTTCGATCTGCATGGGCGCTTCTGCGATGCGCTGGCTGGCGTGGATTTCGGCATGCTGGGTTATCTGATCGTCGGCCTGTTCCTGCTGGCCTGGGCTTTGTCCGTCACCATCTGGAAACTGCGCGGCATGGAGCAGCGCTGGCCCGCTCACCTCGCCCTGCAGCCTCCCGGGGGGCTGCCCGCATCCGGACGCCTGCACCCAGCCGCTCTTCCGCACCCGCATGATCACACCCACCCGCACGCCCACTGACCTGCCGTTTACCATCCGGCGCCGTGTGCCGGGCCGACGGCGATCAGCTTGGGCGCTCGCCGGCCTGCTGCTGGCGCTCGGCGGCGCCGGCGGCAGCCGCGCCGATACCGTGGCGAGCCTGCTGGGAAACTTCACCATCAATCAATACTGCGGGCTGCGGCTCGCGCAGGGCGCACTCACCGTCCATTACACCGTGGTGTACGGCCAGCTTCCGGCCTTGCGTGAACTGCACCTGGCCGATGCGAACGGCGACGGCGTGACCTCGCAAGCAGAGCGAGACGCCTATGTGGGCAGGCTCGCCGCCGGCTTTGCCCGGGGCTTGATGCTGCGGCTGGACGGCCGGAATCTGCCCCTGCACGCCAACAGCTGGACCAGCAGCCTGCCCTCGGAGCAAGGCGGCTTTTCGCTGCGCGTGGACGTCGATTACGTTGCCGACGGCACGGGCGCTGCCGACGGCACGGGCGCTGCCGACGGCAGGGACACAGCCGACGGCAGGGACACCGCCGACGGTAGGGACACCGCCGTCGGTACGGCCGCCGGCGACTTGCACCGGCTGCAGTTCTTCAATCAGAACTATCCTGGCCGGCTGGGGTGGCACGAGATCGTGGTGAAGTCGGCGCCCGGGCTGGCGGTATTCGACACGGACGCCTTCAGCACGTCGCTCACCGGCGGACTCGGCGAAGCGCTGCAGGCGCTGCCCGCGACCGGAGCCCTCGACGAACGCGCCGTACATCTGCAGTTTCGGGCCGGCGCGGCGCCCGTCGGGGCGCCGCTGCTGTCCGCGCGCCCGATCGCAAGCCCGGCGGCGACCGTGTCCATGGCGGCCGTGTCGCCGGCGGCGGTCAAATCACCGGCGGCCGGTGCGATCGGCACTGCCTGGATCACGCGTGAGACGCGGCGCATCGCCTCGTCCTTGTCCGCTCCCCGTCTGCCGCCGGACGTGATCGCGCTGGCTCTGCTGGGCGCGTTGCTGCTCGGCGCCGTGCATGCGCTGTCGCCCGGGCATGGCAAGAGCATCGTCGGCGCCTATTTGATCGGCTCGCGCGGCACGCCCCGGCATGCGGTGTTTCTGGGGCTGACGGTCACCATCACCCACACAATGGGCGTGTTCGTGCTCGGCTTCTTGACGCTGTATGCGTCGCGCTACCTGGTGGCGGAGCGCCTGTTTCCGGTGCTGAACGCCTTATCGGCGATTCTGGTGTTCGGCATGGGCTTGTTGCTGCTGACGCAACGCCTGCGTGCGCCCGGCTTCGCAGCGGGGCCGCTGGTCTTCACGCCGCTGCCACACCACGACCTGAGACCGCAGCGTGGGCGCCTGGCACTCGCATCGCACCTCGGCGGCAGTTATGGCTCGGCCCATGCGCGGGGCATGCATTCCCACGGCGGCCGGGTGCATTCGCACTTGCCGCCCGGCGCCCGTGGCGAGCAGGTCAGCTGGCGAAGCCTGCTGAGCCTGGGCATTTCCGGCGGCCTGGTGCCCTGCCCGTCCGCGCTGGTGTTGCTACTGGCCGCAGTGGCCCTGAACAAGACCGCCACCGGTATGCTGCTGGTGGCCGCATTCAGCGCCGGTCTGGCCGTCACCCTGACGACAGTGGGACTGATGTTCCTGTATGCCCGCCATCGCTTGGGCAGCAGCGCAGTTGCCCGGCGCTGGATGCCGCTGCTGCCGGTATTGAGCGCGGCTCTGATCACGGCTCTCGGCGCCGCGCTGTGTGCGTCCGCGCTGCACGGCGTGTTCGCCGTCGGTCAGTGAGCCTGGAGCTTTTCCACGGCCGTCAATGCCGGCGTGTGCCAGCCGCTGCGCACGCCCCAGTAGCAGAACGCCAATGCGGTCAACGCCACGCACAACTGGTCCCAGCCATAGCCGATGTAGCCATGGCCTTCGAATTCCCGGCTGCCGGCCCACGACAGCGCCGCGATGGCTGCCAGATAGGCAATGAGCCACCACGCGCCGCGAAGATGCCGGCCGAAGCCGCTCCAGCCGGCTTGGGCCTGATAATAGAGGTACACCGGCATCGGCAGAATCAACATCAGCATGATCTGCCCGGTGTGCGGCCAGCGCGCCCAGTACAGCATCAGCGTGGCCAGCACGAAAGCCACCGGTGCGAGCAGCCTGAGCCCGGGGATGCGCAGCGGACGATGCAGATCGGGTGCCGTACGCCGCAGCACCAGCACGCTGATGGGAACCACCAGATAGGTGATGATGGTGGCCACCGAAATCACCGCCGCCAGTTTCCCCCAGCCGCGAAATAAGAACAGGAACGTGAAGGACACCAGCAGGTTGAACCACATGGCCGGCCGCGGGATGCCGCAGCGCGGATGGACCCGGCCGGCAATCTTGGGCAAGGTTCCGCTGCGCTCCATGGCGTAGATCATGCGCGCGGTGGTGGCGGTATAGGTCGTGCCCGTGCCGCTTGGACTGACGAAGGCGTCGGCATACAGCAGCACCGCGAGCCAATTGAGGTTCAGGGCCAGCGCCAGCTGCGCGAAGGGTGAACTGTATTCCAGCGCCGCCCAGCCCTCGTGCAGATGGTCCGGCGCCACCGACCCTAGGAAAGCCACCTGCAGCATCAGGTACACGACGGTGCTCAGGGCAATTGAACCGAAGATGGCGCGCGGTACGCTGTATCCCGGGTTGCGCGCCTCGCCCGCGAGGTTCACCGGACTCTGGAAGCCGTTGTAGCTGAACACGATGCCGCTGGTCGCCACGGCGGTCAGGATGGAGGCAACATCCCCCACATGGGTCCCGCCGTGCACGCCCACGTGAAAGTTCTCCCAGTGAAAGCCACTGGACATCAGTGCAATGGCTGTGGCCGCCGGTACGATGAGCTTGAAGAAGGTGATTGCGCTGTTGGCGCTCGCGAACACCTTGACGCTCCAAAAGTTGAGCAGAAAATAAATGACCACCAGGACCGCGCAAATGGTCAGACCCGACGCGGCCAGTTCGCCCTGGCCGTTCGGCGCATGCACGTACAGCGCCTGCGCCCAGGGCCAGGGCCAGGAACTCATGTATTGCACCGAGGCTTCGGCCTCCACGGGAATGACCGACACGATGGCGATCCAGGCCGCCCAGCCTGCCAAAAATCCGACCAGCGACCCGTGCGAGTAATGGCCATAGCGCACCGCGCCGCCGGACTCGGGAAACATGGCGCCGAGCTCCGCATAGGTCAATGCGACGAACAAGATGACCACGGCGCCGACGATCCAGGCGTAAATTGCCCCGGGGCCGGCCAATTGGGCCGCGCGCCATGCGCCGAACAGCCAGCCCGAGCCGATGATCGAGCCGAGGCCGGTGAACATCAGGGCGATCGTGCCCACCTCGCGGCGGATCGCGAATTCATTCGCCATGAGGCGCGGTCTTCATCAATTCGACGAACATGCGGGTGAATCGCGCCACGTCCACATCGACCTGCGCATGTACCAGCTGCAGATCGACCGCAGGCTTCAGCGGCCCGCTCCATGTCAGGGTCTCGCCGTACGCGGGGCCGTGGCTCACGTCCACGTCCATGTACAGCAGCCGCTCCTTGCTGATGATGCCGGGATCGAGCCACGCGCAGGCGGCCAGTTCATCCCACAGGTAATAGCGCTCCTGGGAGTAGCTGGCGATGTAGCGCGCCGCGGGTGACGTCGATGCGGAAATGTCGTCCAGCATCGCCTGGGTGAACATGGCCTTGATCGAGACATCGACGGTCGTTACGTCGATGCGCGGCCAATGGGCACGCAACACCATGCGGGCGGCCTCCGGATCGAACCAGGAATTGAATTCGTGGCGCGGACTGGTTGCAAACTCCGGATCCTCGGTCTGCGGATTCAGGCTGCCGCCCATGATGGCGATTCCCCGGGTGAACTCGGCAAAATGCGGGTCGATGGCCACCGCCAGCGCGATGTTGGTGAGCGGTCCGGCCGCGTAAATCGTCACCTGATGCGGATGCGCGTGCACTTGCCGGATCAGGAAATGCGCCGCGTCCTCGGCGATCGCGGATGTGTGCGGCTCGCCCTCCGGCAGCGGCGGCAGGTCCCAGGGGCCGGGCAGCACGGCAGCGGCCGCCTGCGGCATTTGCGCAAGCGCCTGCTTCTGCCCCCAGGCACCCAGCCAGGCGACCCGGCCCACCAGCGCCGCGCCGAGGCGGGTCTCCTCCTCGGTGCGCACCAGGGGAAACACGGCGCCCAGGGCCACCGGAACGTCGCTGCGCCCGAGCAGCTCCAGCATGCGCAGGGTGTGCCGGGCCTCATCGTCACGCCAGGCATTGCCCGTGACCATGGTGATGCCGAGCACCTCGACCTGCGGCGATTGCAGCAGCACCATCATGGCCATTTGATTTGAACCCCCCGGTCCGGAGCCATCCTGATCGATGAGCACCAGGCGCCTCTGCTCCGGCGGCGCGGCGGCGCCCGCACCGCCGGCGAGCAGACCGAGAAGCGCCGCGATCACGATCATCCTGACCTTGAGCTGCCTCATCGCTGTGTCGACTCCCAATGCGGCGCGGTGTGGAACGGCGCCTGCGATGGCGGCAACAGTCCCTGACCCAGGATGTGGTCGGCCGCCTTCTCGGCCAGCATGATGGTCGGCGCATTCAGATTGCCGTTGGTGATCGAGGGCATGATCGAGGAATCCACCACGCGCAGGCCGTCGACGCCGATGACCCGGGTTTCCGGATCGACCACCGCCATCGGATCGTCGCGGCGGCCCATTTTGCAGGTGCAGGACGGATGGTAGGCGCTTTCCACGTTATCGCGGATGAACGCATCGATGTCGGCATCGGACTGGACCGCCGCGCCCGGCTTGAGCTCGCGGCCGCGGTAGGCATCGAAGGCCTTTTGCGCAAAGATCTCGCGTGTCAACCGCACGCAGGCGCGCATTTCACTCCAGTCATCCGCATGGCTCATGTAATTGAAGCGGATCCTCGGCTGCTCGAGGGGATCCGCCGACGCGAGGCGCACCCAGCCCCGGCTCTTCGAACGCATCGGACCGACGTGGGCCTGGAAACCGTGTTCGCGGGCGAGCGAGTTGCCATCATAGGCCACCGCCATCGGCAGGAAATGAAATTGAATGTCCGGATAGGGTATGCCGGCCGCACTGCGGATGAATCCGCAGGTTTCGAAATGATTGGTGGCGCCGAGACCGTCCTTGAACATCAGCCAACGCGCACCGATCAGCGCCTTGCTCAAGGGATTCAGCACGGAATACAGGCTGACCGGCTGGGTGCAGGCCACTTGGAAATAGAATTCCAGATGATCCTGAAGATTCTCGCCGACGCCGGGCAGATCCTTCTGCACGGGGATGCCGTATTCGCGCAATTCCCCGGCCGGCCCCAAGCCGGACAACTTGAGCAATTGCGGCGAATTGATGGGGCCGCCGCAGATCAACAGTTCCCGTCCGACCCCGACGGCGGCATGGCGGGCGCCGACCCTATAATGCAGTGCGCTGGCGCGCAGTCCGTCGAATTCGATGCGCGTCGCGAGCGCTGCGGTGCGCACGGTGAGATTGGCGCGGCGCATCGCCGGGCGCAGGTAGGCATTGGCCGCGCTGCAGCGCCGTCCGCCCTCGACGGTCATGTCCATGCGGCCGAATCCCTCCTGCTGGAAGCCGTTGATATCGCGGGTATGCAGATAACCCGCTTCCCCCGCGGCCGCCAGCCACACCGCATTCAACGGATTCGACAGGGTTCCATAGCGGGTTTTCAGAGGTCCGCGGTCGCCTCGGTACGCATCGCCGCCTTCGAGGCGGCTCTCCGCGCGTCGAAAGTACGGCAGCACATTGGGATAGCTCCAGCCGGCCGCGCCCTGCTGCTCCCAGCGCGCGAAATCGTGCGCATTGCCACGCACGTACACCAGTCCGTTGATGGACGATGATCCGCCCAGAACCTTGCCGCGAGGCGTATGGATGCGGCGCGAATTCAGATGGGTCTCCGGTTCGGTGTGGTAGCGCCAGTTGAATCGCGCCATGTTCATGGGAATGGACAGCGCCGAGGGCATCTGGATGAAGATCGAACGATCGGAAGCGCCATATTCCAGCACCAGCACGCTGTATTTTCCCGACTCCGACAGGCGGTTTGCCAACACGCAGCCGGCCGAGCCCGCTCCGACGATGACGTAATCAAAAGTTTCGCGGCTCACCGGCCGGCCCTCAGTACGGGGCATCGACGCCGCTCATGCCGACGTAGACGCTCTTCAGCTGGCTGTAATGCTCGATGGCCGCGCGTCCGTTCTCGCGTCCGAGCCCGGACATCTTGAACCCGCCGAACGGCAATTCAATGGGTGTGACGTTGTAGTGGTTGATCCAACAGGTGCCCGCCTCGATTTTAGCGATGACGCGATGCGCGCGCGTCAGATCATTGGTGAAAACCCCCGCGGCCAGTCCGAATTCGGTGGCATTGGCGCGCCGAATCACCTCCTCCTCCGTGTCGAAATCAAGCACCGACATCACCGGCCCGAATATCTCCTCGCGCACGATGGCCATGGAATCCGTGCATTGGTCGAAGACCGCCGGCGCGATGAAGAACCCGCGCGCGAGTGCTCCGCTGCGCACGCGCTCGCCGCCGATCAGGAGCCGCGCCCCTTCCGCGCGGCCGCGCGCGATGTAGGCCAGCACCTTATTCATGTGCAGCTCTGAGATCAGGGCGCCGACCTGGGTCGCTGGGTCGAGGGGATCGCCGATGCGCAGCGGCGCGACCCGCGCCAACAAGCGCTCCAGGAATGCCGTCCTGACGGATCGATGCACGAACACCCGGGTGGCGTTCGAGCACACCTGGCCGGCGGAATAGAAATTCGCCAGCAGCGCGCCCGACACGGCATCGTCCAGATTCGCGTCGCCGAATATGATGAGCGGCGACTTGCCGCCGAGCTCCAGGGTGACGTTCTTGAGGCTGGCGGCCGCGTCGGCCATCACCGCCTTGCCGGTTCCCACCTCGCCCGTCAGCGATATCTTGCGGATCTGCGGGTGGCGCGTCAGCAGGCGCCCCGTGTCGGCGAACCCCTGCACCACCTGGAACAGGCCGGACGGCAGCCCGGCTTCGGCGAACACCTCCTGCAGCTTGAGCGCGGTGAGCGGGGTCAGCTCGGCCGGCTTGAAGATCATGGCGTTGCCGCAGGCGAGCGCCGGGGCGGCCTTCCAACAGGCGATCTGCAGCGGATAATTCCAGGCACCGATGCCGGCAACCACCCCCAGCGGCTCGCGCCGCGTGTAGCCGAAGGCCGATCCTCCGAGATTCAGGTGTTCCCCGCCGAGCCCGTGCGCAATGCCCGCGAAATACTCCAGGCATTCGGCGCCGGACGCGACATCGACCACGCGCGTCTCCTGAATCGGCTTGCCGGTGTCGCGTGTTTCGAGCTCGGCGAGCTCGTCATTGCGCGAGCGCAGCAGCTGTGCGGCGCGCTGCAGGAACTTGGCACGCGCCGCGCCCGTCAGTTCCCCCCAGGCGGGCTGCGCCGCGCGCGCCGCCGCCACCGCGGCATCGACCTCGCCCGCTCCGGCCACACGCAACTGCGCCAGCACCTCGCCGGTTGCCGGATTGATGGATGCGAACAGCTCGCCGGGGGCCGGCGCAGCGCTCGGGTTGGTGCTCAATGACTTGCACGGAATGGTAGATTTATTATTATCATTCAATGCTATGTGGGTAACTTTTCATAAAATACATTGAATGCCTGCAGCGCCTGCGCAAATTGTGCTGCAAGCGCAGGTCCGATGCAAATGCCCACGCGTCGCGCACAAGCCCTACACTGGCACGCGTCACTGCAACATGAGGCGCCGCGTGCCACGTTTCATCATCGCCCTGTCACTGTGCCTGCTGATAACGCCCGCATTCGCGGAGCCGGGCTCCTGCCGATCGGTGCGCCTGGCGGATATCGGCTGGACCGACGTCACGGCAACCACCGCACTCACCAGCCAGTTGCTGCGCCAGTTGGGCTATGCCCCGAGCGTCACGGTATTGTCGGTTCCGGTCACCTACGCCTCGATGAAGAACAAGGACATCGACGTCTTTCTCGGCAACTGGATGCCGTCCCAGGAAGCCGACCGGAAGCCCTTTGTCGATGACGGCTCCGTGGAGGTGGTTCGCGCCAACCTGGTCGGCGCCAAATACACCCTCGCGACCCTCGCCTACACCTATGCCGCGGGCCTGCATGACTTTGCGGACATCGCGCGCTTCGCGCCGGCTCTGAACCACACGATCTACGGGTTGGAAGCCGGCAACGACGGCAACCGCCACGTGCTCGACATGATCCAGCATGGGCTGTTTTCACTCGGGGAATTCCGGCTTCTCGAGTCCAGCGAGCAGGGGATGCTGGCGGAAGTCGAGCGCGCGATCCGGGTCAAACGCCCCATCGTGTTTCTGGCCTGGGAGCCGCATCCCATGAACATGCGCTTCGATCTGCGCTACTTGACCGGCGGGGACGCGATCTTCGGACCGAATTTCGGCGGTGCAACCATTTACACCAATGTACGCGCCGGCTATCTGCGCGATTGCCCGAATGTCGGCCGGCTGCTGCAGAACTTGAACTTCTCGCTGCGCGGCGAAAGCGAACTCATGGACGCGATTTTGAACCGTCATCTGCAGCCCGAGGCCGCCGCCGCCGCATGGCTCAAGGCAAATCCGGCGGCCGTCATGCCATGGCTCGCGGGCGTGCAGACGGCCGACGGCTCGCCGGCTCTCGCCGCGCTGTCCGGGCAGCTGCAAACCGACGAGCCGCCCGGCTTCGAACAGTGGGTGACACGGCACAAGATACCGCTCGGCGACACCGTCGCGCGCGGCATCGATTACATCAAGAGCCACGGCACCTGGGTCTTCGACGGCATCTCGGTTGTCATCCGCGGCGCCGTGGAGGGCGTCTCGGGCGCGCTGCGCTTCACGCCGGCGCCGGTGCTGATTTTGGGCGCGGCCCTCATCGCCTGGCTGCTGCGCCGTTCGCTCGCTCTGGCCGCGTTCGTGGCGGCCGCACTGCTGTTTATCATGAACCAGGGATATTGGCTCGCCACCATCGAAACCCTGTCACTGGTGCTGGTGTCGGCGCTGCTGTCGATGCTGATCGGTGTGCCCGTCGGGATCGCGGCGGCCCACCACCCGCGGTTTTACGAGAGCCTGCGGCCGGTGCTGGATCTCATGCAGACGCTGCCGACGTTTGTGTACCTCATTCCGACCTTGGTGCTGTTCGGTCTGGGCGTGGTGCCGGGGCTCATTTCCACGGTGATATTCGCCCTGCCCGCGCCCATCCGCCTCACCCACCTCGGCATCTCGTCGGTGCCGCGGCCGCTGCTCGAGGCCGGCGAAGCCTTCGGCGCGACGCGGCTGCAGCTCCTGTGGAAGGTGGAACTGCCGAGCGCCTCGCAGACCATCATCGCCGGCATCACCCAATGCATCATGCTGAGCCTGTCGATGGTGGTGATCGCGGCGCTGGTCGGCGCCGGCGGCCTGGGTGTGCCGGTGGTGCGGGCCTTGAACACCGTGCAGGTCGGCATGGGATTCGAGGCCGGCTTTGCGATCGTGCTTCTGGCCATCGTGCTCGATCGGGTCACGCGCCCGCGCGAGGTGCGACGATGAATTCCGCCGTCGAATTTCATGACGTCGACATCCTGTTCACACCCCGTGGCGGCCGTGCCGGCGCCAGGGTGATGCGCACGGCCCTGGCGCGGCTCGACGCCGGCGCCACGCGCGCGGACATCGCCAAAGAGCTCGACGTCATCGTCGGCGTCGCGGGTGCGAACCTGAATGTGGCGCAGGGCGAGATCTCGGTGATGATGGGACTGTCCGGATCCGGCAAATCGACGCTATTGCGCGCCGCCAACGGCTTGAATCAAGTCACCCGCGGTCGGGTGCTGCTGCGCGACGGCGAGGCGCTGGTCGATGTCGCCGCCAGTGATGCCGCCACACTGCGGCGTCTGCGCCGCCGCCGCGTGTCCATGGTTTTCCAGCAGTTCGCCCTGCTGCCGTGGCGGACCGTTCGCGACAACGTCGGACTCGGATTGGAGCTGCGCGGCGACTCAGCAGCGGACCGCCGCCGCGCCGTCGACGCCAAGCTCGAATTGGTGGGGCTCGCGCAATGGGCCGATCGCCAGGTCGGCGAACTGTCCGGCGGCATGCAGCAACGCGTCGGCCTCGCACGCGCCTTCGCCACCGAGGGCGACATACTGCTCATGGACGAGCCTTTCTCCGCGCTCGATCCGCTGATCCGCGGCAAATTACAGGACGAACTCCTGGCCCTGCAGGCGCAGGTCAAGAAGACCATTTTGTTCGTGAGCCACGATCTGGACGAGGCGCTTCGCATCGGCGATACCATATCGATCCTGCAGAACGGGCGCATTGTGCAGACCGGCGCCGCCCGCGACATCGTAATGCGGCCGGCCGACGCCTACGTGGAGGAGTTCGTCCGCCACATGAACCCCTTGAACGTGCTGACCGGCGACATGATCATGAACAGTCTGCCCGAACTGCCACGCGAGGACGGCGCGGTGTGGCTCGATCCCGCCGGGCGCTATCAATTGGTGTTGAATGCCGCCGAGGAAGCGACGGCGCTGCGTCTGGATGGCGCACTGCAGCGCATTCTGGATGTCGAGCCGGGCAGCACCGACGCGGCCCTGCAGGGAGCCCTGGCGGCGGCACCCGGCTCCTCCTCGCTGCAGGAAATCATCCAGCTGCACCAGTCGAGCGGCCATCCGGTGCTGTTGACGGAGGATGGGAGGGTGCTCGGCGTCTGCGGTGAACGGGAAATCCTGCGCGCCCTCGCCGCACGCCGGATGGCCTGATCAGCGTGTTGCGTATAATATGAGCGGCTTAATTATTACGAGCGTTATAATATAAAGTACCGGCCGCGCCGCGCCATCGGAGACCCGCGAGGAATTTCGCCATGAACCACGACGTCATTATCAGCTGCGCCGTCACGGGCGACGACACCAAGGTCACCAAGAGTCCGCATTGCGCGGTGACACCGGAGGACATCGCGGCAACCTGCGTCGCCGCCGCCCAGGCCGGTGCCGCAATCGTGCACATCCACGTCCGCGACCCGGAGACCGGCGCATTCAGCATGCAGACGCGCCACTATCGCGAAGTCGTCAAACGGGTGCGGGAGAGCAAGGTCGACGTCATCGTCAACCTGACGTGCGGCATGGGCGGCTACATCGTCGTCGGGGACCGCGGGTTGGCCGACACGCCCGGCCCGGGCAGCGACTTCGTCAGCCAGGAGGATCGCATGCGCCACGTCATCGATCTGTGCACCGAGGGCCTGTACCGGCCGGATATCGCCACCCTGGACTGCGGCAGCCTGAATTTCGGGGACGGCAACCGCGCGTATGTGTCGACGCCGAATTATCTGCGCCAGGGTGCCGGCATCCTGAAGGATCTGCGGGTCAAGCCGGAATTGGAGGTGTTCGACACGGGCAATCTGTCCTTCGTGAAGCAGATGATCAAGGAAGGGCTGCTCGAGGCGCCTTCGCTCATCCAACTGTGCACCGGCATCCCCTACGGCGTCCCGGCCGACGTCGGCCACCTGCTTGCCATGGTCAACGCCCTGCCGCCCGGCTGCAACTGGGGTGCATTCGCCATCAGCCGTATGCAGATGCCGTGGGTCGCCCAATCGATCCTGCTCGGCGGCAACGTGCGCGTGGGACTCGAGGACAATCTTTACCTGCGAAAAGGGGTCTATGCGAGCAACGCGCAACTGGTCGAAAATGCGCGCACCATCATCGAGGCGATGGGCGCGCGGGTGCTCACGCCCGCGCAGGCTCGTGAGCGGCTGCAGCTGCATTGAACGCGCGCTCACCGGACGTGCTGCCGCCATACCGGACGGCGATCGATCCGGCGTGGATCGATTACAACGGCCATCTGCGGGATGCCTTTTACGGCCTGGTCCTGAGCTACGCCACCGATGACATGATGGATCACATCGGCGTGGATGCGGCGTATCGTGAACGCACGCGCTGCACCCTGTATACGCTCGAGGTGCACATCCATTACCTGCACGAGGTCAAGGCCACCGATCTGCTGGAGGTGCGCACCGACATACTGGATGCGGACCGCAAACGCATCCACGCGGGCTGCAGCTTCTTCTGCGCACGTGTCGCCGGACCCGTCGCGGTCGCGGAAGCGATGTTGCTGCACGTGCTACGGACCGACAAGCCCGCGGCCGTCGCGTTTCCGGCCGACATAGAATCACGGCTCGCCGCGCTCAAGCTTTCGGAGGCCGGCCGCGCCGGCTTCGGCCCTGCTTCACGCAGGATCGAGCTGAGGCGGCGCTGAGAGCCTGCATGTCGCCCGCCGAAACCAAGCCCGCCCCGCTGCTGAACCGCCTGATCGCACCTCGCAGCGTGGCGCTGATCGGCGCCGGGGCCTGGACCGACGCCGTCGCCGCCGGCTGTGCCGCCATCGGCTTCTCGGGCCAGGTATGGCGCGTGCACCCGCATCGCCCGTCGACCGCGGCGATGCGCTATTACCGTTCGGTGCTGGAACTGCCGGGCGCACCCGACGCGGCGTTCGTGGCCGTGCCGAACAGCGAGGCCGGCGCCGTGGCCGCCGCACTCGCCAAGCGCGGCGCAGGAGGTTTTGTGTGCTTCACGGCGGGCTTCTCCGAAACCGGCACCGAGGCGGGTGAGCGGCTCGCCAAGGACCTGTCACGCGCCGCCGGAGCGCTGCCTTTCTTCGGACCCAATTGCTACGGCTTCGTGAACTTTCTCGATCGTTGCGCGCTGTGGCCGGACCAGGTAGTCGGTCCGCGCCTGGAACGCGGCGTCGCGCTGATCTGCCAGAGCGGCACCATTGCCCTGACGCTCATGTTCAACGGCCGCTCGCTGCCGATCGGCCAGGTGTTCACGGTGGGCAATCAGACCCGCCTGGCCGTGGAGGATCTGATCGAGTTCCTGTGCGATGATCCTCGCATCTCCGCCTTCGGACTTTACATCGAGGGCATTAAGAACACCGAAAGGTTCGCGCGTGCCGCCGACAAGGCCCGCGTCGCCGGCAAGCCCATCGCGGTGATCAAGGCCGGACGCACCGAAGCCGCCGTGAACACCGCGCGCAGCCACACCGGCGCCCTGGCGGGCAGCGACGGCGTGTTCGAAGCCTTCTGCCGCCAGGCCGGACTTGCCCGCTGCGACACGTTGAGCACGCTGTGCGAGACGCTGAAGCTGTTCCACTCAGGCGGGCCCCTGGGCGGCGGCAAGATTCTCATCATGGGTCCGTCGGGTGGTGACATGGCGATGACGGCGGACGTCGCGCGCGGATTGGCGCTGGATTTCGCCCCGGTTCCCGCCGACAAGAGCGTTGCGTTGCGCGGACTGCTGACCGATCGCGTCGCCATCGCCAATCCCTTCGACATCAACACCTATCTGTGGTTCGATCCGCGCGCACTGCGCCGGGTGTTCAAGGAGGTGCTGTCGTCGGGCTATGATGCCGTCGGCTTCATGCTGGACAGCCCGCCGGAGAATGCAGCCGACACCGCGGCCTTCGACGCGGTTATCGACGTCTTCATCGACGCCGCGCGCGACCGTCCCGCGAACACCGCCCCGACGCGCGCCGCACTGATTGCGTCGCTCCCGGAGACCATCAGCACGCGGATCCGCCAGGATTGTCTGGATAATGGGGTTGCACCGCTGCAGGGCCAGCGCGAAGCGCTCGAGGCGCTCGCGCTCGCCGGAGCGGTAGGCGCGGCCTGGCGCTCGAATCCCGTTCCCCAACTCCAGGCACCCTCCCCTCCGGCCGCAACCTCGCGCAGCACCCGCACGCTGACCGAGCACGAAGGCAAGGCGGCGTTGGCCGAATTCGGCGTGCGTATCCCCCGCGGCATGGTTGGATCGCCGGGCGCCGCAGCCGATGCCGCCGTGACGCTCGGCTTTCCCGTGGTCATCAAGGCCTTGGGCGCCCATCTGGAACACAAGACCGAGGTTGGCGGCGTGGCGCTCAACGTGCGCACGGTGGCCGATGCAATCGCGGCGGGTGAACGCCTCAGACGGCTTTCCGACACCCTGCTGATTGAGGAGATGATCGGCGGCGGCGTCGCCGAAATCCTCGTGGGCATCACCTGCGATCCGCAATTCGGCCAGGTTCTGGTGCTCGGTGCGGGCGGCGTGCTTGCGGAGCTTCTGGGCGACACCACCAGCCTGCTGCCGCCGTGGAACCGAACCGCGGTACACGCCGCCCTGCGCCGGCTGCGGGTGGCGAAACTGCTCGATGGCTATCGCGGCAAACCGGCCGCCGACGTGGAGGCGCTGGTGGCCATCATACTCGGCGTCGCGCGTTTCGCGTCCGCGCACCTGGACTCGCTGATCGAACTCGATGTCAATCCGGTCGTGGTGCGTCCGCTCGGCAAGGGCGCGGTCGCGGTCGATGCGCTGATTCGCCTGCACAAACTCGATTGAAGGACGCCCCGGGGGGAAACGCCATGACGGACGGAATCAAGGTCGAACACAACGGCTCGGTGCTGGAGATCACTATCGACCGGCCCACGGCAAATGCCATCGATCTGCGGGCCAGCCGCCGCCTGAACGAGGTGTTCGACGAGTTTCGTGACGACGCCGCGCTGCGCGTCGCCATCATCACCGGCGCGGGCGAGCGCTTTTTCTCTCCGGGCTGGGACTTGAAGGCCGCCGCCGCTGGCGAAAAATCGGACGAGGACTGGGGCGTGGGCGGCTTCGGCGGGCTGAACTATCCGCGCAATTTGAACAAACCGATCATCGCCGCGGTCAACGGCATCGCCTGCGGCGGAGGGTTCGAGATCGTGTTGGGCACCGACATCATCGTCATGGAGGAGCACGCCAGATTCGCGCTGCCGGAGATCAATGTTGGCGTGCTGGCAGACGCCGGAACCATCAAATTGCGCAGGCGCATACCCTATCATGTCGCCGTCGAATTCCTCATGACGGGAAGGTGGATGGATGCGACCGAGGCCAAGCATTGGGGCCTCGCAAACCACGTGGTTGCAAAGGGTCAGGCCATGGCCAAGGCTCGCGAGATCGCGGCTCAGCTCGCGGACGGGCCGCCGCTGTTGTTTCCGGCGATCAAACAACTGCTGCGCCACACGGAGATGGTCGCCGAGCACGCAGCCTTCGAGGTGCACGATTCGCTCGACGGCGTGCAGCGGGTCGTGCGCTCGGAGGATCTTAAGGAGGGCACGCGCGCCTTCGCGCAAAAGCGCAAGCCGCACTGGAGCGGCAAGTGAGGGCGTCGGCCACCTCGGGGTTGTGGGATAGTGCCCGCAGGGCATGACGCCCTTGTCCTACAGACCGCTGCGCACGGATGCCGCAGACTTTCTGGAGGATAAAGGGGTTGGGGGTGGCTTGGCCCGCGTATTCCTGTGCACCCCCTGAATGAGTGAATCATGCGGCTCGGCAAGCTCGGCTATTACGGCGATTTCCTCGTATATCCCCTGATCGTCGTGATTCTGGGCGTCGCGCTCGTGCGGCGGAACACAGCTGGCCACCAGACGGGCTGGGCCGCCTGTGTTCTGGGCGGAGCGGCATTGTGGACGCTGTTGGAATACCTGATCCATCGCACGTTCCTGCATCGCGGCGGCGTTTTCACGGTCATGCATGCGGAACACCATGCTTTCCCGCGGGCTTACATCGGCACCCCGGCATGGATCAGCGTACCGACATTCACGCTGCTCGTCGCAGCACCGGCGTGGCTGCTCGGCGGTGGTAATGTGGCGGGCGGATTGACCGGCGGAATCATGCTGGGTTACTGGTGGTACGGCGTCGTCCACCACGTCATCCATCATCGTACCGCGTTGCCCTTCGCCCGTTATTTCAGCCGCCTGCGCCGGCATCATCAGTTGCACCATCACTCGGCGATCGGGGGCAACTTCGGCGTGACCACCGTGATGTGGGATGTGCTGCTGGGAACCACGATTGCCGCGCCGATCACGCCTCGATCCGCACCCCAGGCCCGCCACCCGAAAATTTGACATATCCGAAACTACGGTGCAGGACCAATCACTCCGCGCTTTTTTGCGCGTCGGTAGCATTCATTCCGCAGCGTATGAATTTGGAATCAATGATTGGAATCTCGAGGTGAACCCGTATGAAGAAACTCGTCGCCGCCGCCGCCTTGCTGGTGGTCATGACCGGAATTGCCGCCGCCAAGGGTAGCTTTCGCGCGCCGGAATTGTATCCATCGGTGGGATTGACCGCCGTCACCTTGCTGTTCGGTGCTCTGGCCGCATTGCGCGCCCGCAACGGCCGCTTGTAGATCCGCCGAGACCCCCAATGGCTCGGATCGAAGATAAGCTTCGCGCCCGCGGGCTGTCGCTACCGCCGCCGGCGCAACCGCCGCCGGGCGTCCTTCTTCCCTTCCAGTTCGTGCGCGTCGTCGGATGCAGAGCCGTAATTTCCGGTCACGGTCCGCAAAACCCCGACGGATCTTTCGCTTTGCCGTTGGGGAAGCTCGGGCGCGAGCTCACGGTGGAGCAAGGCTATACCGCTGCACGAATGACCGGTCTATCCATCCTTGGCAGTCTGCAACGCACGCTGGGCAACCTCGATCGCATTGCTGCGTGGACCCGCGTGTTCGGAATGGTCAACTCGGCTCCGGGTTTCAACCGGCAGCCGGGCGTGATAAACGGATTTTCCGATCTCATACTGGATTTGTTTGGGCCGGTGGTCGGCGCGCATTCCCGTAGCGCCGTGGGTCTTGCGGAGCTTCCCTTCGACATCCCGGTCGAAATCGAAGGTGAGGTTGAACTGGCCGCCGATTATCCGGCGTAATCGCCGGATTCATCCCCCCAGCGGCCGCAGCAGCGCGCGCGAAATGATGTGGCGTTGCACCTCGCTCGTGCCGTCCCAGATCCTCTCGATGCGCGCGTCTCTCCAGATCCGCTCCAACGGCAGATCGCTCATCAGACCCATGCCGCCGTGTATTTGCAGGGCCTCATCCGCCACCATGGCCAGCATCTCGCTCGCCTTCAGCTTCGCCATCGCCATGTCGGCATCCGTGTCGGTGCCCTGATCGCGTTTCCAGGCGGCGGCCAGCACCATGAGTTCGGCGGCACGCAACTCGACGGCCATGTCGGCGAGCTTGAAGCTCACCCCCTGGAACTTGCCGATCTGCTGGCCGAATTGCACCCGATCCACCGCCCATTGGGTGGCCAGTTCCAGTGCGCGTTCCGCCCGGCCCAGGCAGGTGGCGGCGACCTGCAGTCGCGTGGCGCCCAACCAGGTGTTCGCGACCTCGAAGCCACGGTGCACTTCACCGAGGATGGCCTGCTTGGGGACGCGGCAGTCGTGGAATTCCAGGATGCTGTTGGTATAGCCGCGATGCGACACGTTTTTGTATCCGGGGCGCACCTCGAAACCGGGATGACCCATGTCGATCAGGAAGGCCGTGATTTTCCTGCGCACGCCCTGGCCGCCCGTCTCCTCGCCGGAAGCGGCGAACAAAATGACGTAATCCGCGTGGTCGGCGTGGCTGATGAAGTGCTTGGTGCCATTGATGATGAAATCGCCGCCCGCGGCGATCGCGGATGTCTTCATGCCGCGCAGATCGGAGCCGGCGCCGGGTTCGGTCATCGCCAGGCATTCCGTGCGCTCGCCGCGCACGGTTGGCAGCAGGTAGCGATCGCGCTGCGCCCCTTCACAAGCGAGCAGGATGTTCGACGGGCGTCCGACGCAGGAATAATGCAGCGCGTAATTCGTGCGGCCGAGCTCCTTCTCATAGAGAACCCAGCTCACCGTATCGAGACCGGCGCCGCCCACTTCGACCGGCATGTTGGCCGCGTACAAACCCGCATCGATGGCCTTGGCCTTGAGCTCCTGGTACAGCTCGTCGCGCAGTACGCCGCCGTCCTCGATCTCCTTCTCGTGCGGATACAGCTCGTTGACCACGAAATCGCGTGTGGACTTGACGATCATCTGCTGCTCGTCGGTGAGCGAAAAGTCCATGATTTCCCCTTCAGCGTCCCTTGCGGCTGCGGCCGGTCCCGGCCCAGCGCTGCAGCAACTCCAGCTGCAGGCGCAGCTGTTCGATCTGAACGGCGGCAGGCCAGTCGGCCGGGCTGGTGACGGCGCTGGCGGTCAGTCCGTTGATGAAGGTGACCACCGAGCGCAGCACCTGGTCGCGCACCGAGCGGCGCCAGCCGCGCCAGTGTGGCCAGCGTTCGGCGAAGCATCGCGCGAACAGGCGCAGATATTCCCCATGCACCCAGGTGTTCAGGCGCTTGAGCTTCTTGTCCGCCGGCACCTGTCCCCAGAACGCCATCCAGAAGGCGCACTCGGTGAAGCGCTGAGCATCCACCGCCAGCGCCTCGGACAGGACGCTCAACAGGTCTCCGTTGCTCGCGCGGCGGCTGGCCAGACGCTGCTCGATGCGCAGCAACATGAGCCGCAGCGCCGCCAGAATGATCTCCTGCTTCGAATCGTAGTAGTGCGCGATCATGCCGGTGGTATAGCCGGCCGCTGCGGCGATGCGCGCGATGGTGGCCTTGTCGAAACCATGCGTGGCAACCACCTCGCAGGCCACATGGGCGATTTGAACGCGGCGCTCGGCGTGATCGACAATTTTTGGCATGAATTTCTAGTGCCCGGGTTTTCCGACCTGCCGCCCGGCCTCGCGCGGGCGCGGCAATGCGGCCTGCGCATTGAGGATGCCCTCGAGCCTGGCGTGGACCGCCGGATCGATCGCGGCCGTCTTGCCGGCACGCGTGTCGACATGCAGATGCATCTGTTCACCGGTTGCAATGCAGGCATCATCGCGCACGCGCCGCAGCCGGTGAAATACGTGCAGGCGCTTGTCATCGAGAGCCAGCAGCTGTGTGGTGGCGTAAATCAGGTCGCCCACTCTGGCCTCACCGGTATGCGTGAGATGCGACTCAACGGTGTAGAACATGTGTCCGCCACTCCGGTAGGCTTCATCGACGCCGACGCGCCTGTAAAGCGCATCCATGGCGTCGCCAAACACCTGCACATAGCGCGAATCGGTCATGTGACCGTTGTAATCCACCCATTCGGCGCGCACCGGCGAGTCGACAAGTCGCAGCTGGCCGCCGGGATCGGTGCCCGGATGCGCGGCGCCGGCGTCGCGGTACAGGCGCTCCTCGAGCGCGCGTAGCGTCGATCCCGCGCCGATGTCATGCTGCCGCAGGACCTGCTGGATGGCCACCAGGTAATCGTCCCGCAGGCGTTCGAGTTCGCGAATGGATCGCCCAGCAGCCTGCGCCTGCGTTCCTTCGACCATCCGGTCGATCAGGGTCTCGGTCAGTTCGGGGGCCTCGAGCTTGGTCCACGGCCATTTGAGCGCGGGCCCGAATTGCGCCAGCATGTGGCGCATGCCGCTCTCGCCGCCCGCCAGGTGATAGATCATATTCGTGCCCATCGCGGCCCAGCGCAGACCGGGACCGTAGACGATCGAATCGTCGAGTTCGCCCGTGGTCGCCACGCCGTCGTTGACCAGATGCAGGATTTCGCGCCACAGCGCCTCCTGCAGTCGATCGGTCAGATGTCCGGGCACTTCGCGGCGCACCTTGAGCGCGTGCATGCCGATGTAGGTGAAGAATCTCGCCGCCGCATCGAGCGTCTGCGGCGCGGTTTGCGCGCCGCCCACCAGTTCCACCAACGGCAGCAGGTACACCGGATTGAACGGATGCGCGACGCAGAAGCGCTGCGGCGCCACCATGTCGCGCTGCAGATCGGTCGGCGTCAGTCCCGAGGTGCTGGACGCGATGATCACTTCCGCGCCCGCGTGCCGGCTCACCTGCGCGAGCAGCCGCTGTTTGAGTTCGAGTTGCTCCGGGATGTTCTCCTGGATGAAATCCGCGCGCTGCGCCATCACGCGCAGATCCGTGGTGAACGACAACGTGCCCTTGCGCGGCAGGGGCGCCAGCGTCAGCCGGGCCAGCGCCGGCTCGGCGTTTTCGATGGCGCCCCGTATCCAGGCCTCCATCTCGGGCTTGACGTCCGCGGCCACCACGTCGATGCCGAAATGCAGCGCGCGCGCCGCCCAGCCGCCGCCGATGACGCCGGTTCCGAGCAGCCCCAGGGTTTTTACCTCCCGCATCGCGACCTCATTGTTGCGCGCAACCTCATTGCTGTTCGCAACCTCATTGTTGCAGTAGCACGGCGCAATTGGCATTCCAGCTCAGATACACATCATCGCTCCAATCGATGGACCACTCGGACGTGCGCCGGTCGTTCTGCGCGAATACCGTGATGACCTTGCCGGTTTCGGTCTTGATCCGGTATGTGGACCGGTTGCCGAGATACCCGAGTTCCCACACCGTTCCCTTGAGCTGGTTGACCCCGCCGTCGGTGACCGGCTGCTTGCTCAGCCGGATCTTCTCGGGGCGCAGAGCCACCCAAACCCGCTGTCCCGGGCCGACGCGTCCGATGTCGTCCACCTGCAGATCGCAGCCCGCCTCGGCGCTGCGCACGGTGAGGTGGCCGGGTCGGCTGTCGTACACGGTCCCTTCGAACAGGTTCGTCGTACCGACGAAGTCCGCCACGAAGCGGCTCTGGGGGAACTCGTAGATTTCGGATGGCATGCCGACCTGCATGACCTGACCGCGGTTCATCACGGCAATGCGCGTCGAGAGCGCCATGGCCTCGTCCTGGTCGTGGGTGACGAAGACGAAGGTGATGCCGACCTGGTATTGAATGCTCATGAGTTCGAATTGCGTGGCCTCGCGCAGCTTCTTGTCGAGCGCGCTCAACGGCTCGTCGAGCAGCAGCACCTTCGGCCGGCGGATGAGCGCGCGCGCCAGGGCCACCCGCTGCCGCTGGCCGCCGGACAGCTGGTGGGGCTTGCGCTTCGCCATCGCGCCCAACTGCACCATCTCCAACGCCTCCTGGATGCGCTTGGTCTTCACGTCAGCCGGCAGGTCCATGCGGCGCAGGCCGTAGCCCACGTTCTTCTCCACACTCATGTGCGGAAACAGCGCGTAGGATTGGAACATCATGTTGACGGGGCGTTCGTGCGGCGGCACGTGCGTCATGTCGACGTCGTCGATGAGGATCCGGCCGCTGCTGGGATTGGCGAACCCGGCCAGCATGCGCAGCAGCGTGGTCTTGCCGCAGCCCGAAGCACCCACCAGGGCGAACATCTCCCCCTTGTAGATCTTCAGGCTGACGGCGTCCACGGCGGTGAAGGCGCCGAAGCTCTTGTTGACGCTTTCGATGACGATCTGCGGCTTGGCGTCCGGGTCGAGCCACGGGCGGTCGGCGATCTTTTGCTGGGCGGAAATCATCGCCTTTAGAAATCTGCCGGCGGCGTCGCGCGACGCCGGTCCGGGGCAAAAAACGGCCGCTCGACCACACGGCTCCGCGCCATGCGACGTTCCCACACCAGTTCACGATTCAGATAAATATCCGCCCAAAGTATCCCGCCGACAGCGAAATGCGGCGCATCGACCATAGCAAGCGCGATGTTGCGTTTGCAAGTCGGCGACCAGGTTGCCGATGTCACGAAGCCGATCTCGTGCTTGCCGGAGCGCTGCGCGTACAGCAGCGCATTATGAGCCGGCTTGTTGCCCTCAACGTCCAGCCCCACGAGCCGACGGCGTACCCCGCGCCGGCTCTCCTCCAGGAGCGCGCGCCGTCCGGTGAAGTGGCCCTTGTCAAAATCCACCAGCCAGGCAAGCCCGAGCTCCAGCGGCGACCGCTCGCGTCCGATCCGGATCGTACGCTCGGCCGAAAGGAAGTCGATCTTCGGGGAAATGAAGCCCGCCTCGATGCGTGCGACGTTCAGCGCCTGCGAGCCGATGGCGCGGATGCCGCGCGAGCGGCCGGCCACCATCAGAGCGTCCCATACGACCTCGGCGGAGCCGGGCACCATCCAGATCTCATAGCCCAGATCCCCCGTGAAGCCGGTGCGCGACACCGTCACCGGCTGCGTTGCGATCGAGAAGCGGCCGATCTCGAACGGCCGCAGGCGCTCGATTCCGGCGAGACCGGCGGCCTTCAGCACCGCGAAGGAGGTCGGCCCCTGCAAGGCGAGCGCCGCAACCTCCTCCGTGATCTCCGTCACGTCGACTTCGAAACCCACCGCCGAATCCAGCAGCCAGTCGATCTGTCGCTCGGCGGTGCACAGCCGGTACTCGTTCTCGCCGAACCTGAACACCGTACCATCGTCGATCAAATGACCGGCATCGTTGCACCACACGCAATAGGCGACCCGGTCGATCTTGAGCTTCCCCACATCACGCGTCACCAGCCGGTTGAGATAGGCCGACCCGCCGCGTCCGGTGATGCGGTACTTGACCATCGGAGTCAGGTCATAGAGCGTGCTGGCGTTGCGGATCGCGAAATATTCCTGTTCGACGTGCGTGAACACATCGACGGTGGTGTACCCGGCCCAGGGAATGAAGCTGTCGACCTGGCTCAGGGCACGCGCACGCGCATGGAATGGCGTCTGCAGCAGCGGCTGTTCGAAATGCGGCGGGCGGACTGCGTCGGCGGGCATATCAGGACACCTGTTTCAACACCTGGTGCGCGGCATTGCGTCCGGCCGCCCCCATGACACCGCCGCCAGGATGACACCCGGCACCGCATAAGAACAGACCGTCAACCGGTGTCAGGTACTGCGCGGCGCCGGGCACCGGGCGAACCATGAAGAACTGGTCGAAGGCGAGTTCGGCATGATGCCAGTGTCCACCGGTGATGCGAAAATCCCGCTCGATATCCTCCGGAGTCAGCAATTCCACGCCGATGATCGAGGCGCGCAGACCGGGCGCGTACCCTTCCAGCGTGTCGATCGCCAGATCGGTGAAGCGCTGACGGCCATGCTGCCAGCCCTCCTTGAGCCCGTAGGGCGCATATTGCACGACGGCGGACAGCACGTGTCGGCCGGGCGGCGCCAGACACGGATCGTTGACCGTCGGTACCGTGACTTCCATGAGGGGCGCTGCCGAATACTCGCCGTATTTGGCATGGTTGTAGGCATGCTCGATATGCTCGAGCGACGGCGCCACCAGCAAACGGCCGCCGAGACTGGCAGGCTCCAGATCCGTGAACCGCGGTGCGCGATCCAGCGCCAGGTGCAGCTTCGCAGCCAGGCCCCGCGTGCGGAGATGGTTCACACTTCGGACGAAGCCCGCATCCAGGAAGTGCGCACCCAGCAGCCGCAGGAATGTGGTCTTGGGGTCGGCGCTCGAGATCACCGTACGCGCCGCGATGCTGCGGCCGGATTCGAGCACCACACCCGCGGCGCGGTCCTGCTCGACCACGATGCGCGCGGCGGGAGTCGACACCCGGATATCGGCGCCGGCTGCCGTCGCCGACCGCGCCAGCGCTTCGCACAGGGCGCCCATCCCGCCCTTGGGCTGGGCGAGAGCCGCGCCGGCCGATGCCTGCGCCGCCAGTCGATACAGCAGCGTGAGAACCGTGCCCGGCGAGCGAGGGCCGAAATTCGTGCCGAGCACCGCGTCGGCCGCCAGCGCGCCCTGCAGCACGGGGGAGGTGAAGTTCTCCTGGAGCAGGTCATGCACGTTCATGCCGCCGATGCGCAGCAATTCGCGCATGTCGCGCCGGCCGAGCTTGCGGATACGCCAGCCCGCACCGAGCAGCGCCAGCCGGTCTTTCCAGCGCTGCGTGCCCAACCTGGGCGGCACGGCCGCCAGAATCGGGGCTAGCACCGCGGCGAAGCGGCGCATGCGCGCCGCGTACGCCACATAAGCGGCACCTTCCGATCCGAGGCGATCCTCACTCACGACCATGGGCGGCTGCCCGGCGGCAAGCGCGGTGGTGGGCATGTCGACGGCGGCGTATTCGAGACCCATGCCGGCGAGGTTCAATTCTCGCATCAGATCCGCGGACATGAGGTGCAGCAGATGCGCGCAGGCCGAAACGCGGAAGCCGGTGGCGAATTCACGCGTCGAGGCAGCGCCCCCCACCTGCCCGGCGGCCTCCAGCACCAGCACCGAACGGCCGCTTCGGGCGAGCGTTGCGGCGCATACCAGTCCGTTGTGGCCGGCGCCGATCACGACGCAATCGTAACTGGATTTCACCTCCTCAATGCTCACGCCGGTTGCATCCTGCGCAGATCGCGCAGCACCGCGCGCGCGGCGTTGGCGCCCGGCGCGCCCATGACGCCGCCGCCCGGATGCGTGCTCGATCCGCACATGTACATGCCGCGCACCGGCGAGCGGTATTGCGCATAGCCGGGAATCGGCCGGTTGAACAGCAACTGATCCATGGTGAGTTCACCCTGGAATATGTTGCCCTCGGTCAGGCCCACCTCGTTTTCAATGTCCCAGGGCGTGCGGATTTCCGCATGCAGAATCAGGCTCTTGAAATCGGGGCTGTGCCGCGCGATGGTGTCGATCACGGTGTCGCCGAAGGCCTGACGTTGTTGACCGTCCCATTCCCCGTCGGCAAGCACATACGGACAATACTGCACGAACACCGACATGTAATGCTTGCCGTCGGGAACCATGCTGGGGTCGATCTGCGACGGGATCAGCATGTCGATGTAGGGCGCACGCGACCAGCGTCCGTCCTTCCAATCATCGTATGCGCGCTCCATCATCTCCACGGTGTCGGTGACGTGCATGTCGCCGCGGATGCACGGTGCGCCGGCCGGAATCGCGGGAAAGCTCGGCAGCCCGTCCAGCGCGATGTTGAGCTTGCCGGAAGATCCACGGATCTTGAAATTACGCACCCGCCGCAGGAACTCGTCCGGCAGATCCCCGGGGTCCATCGTCTTCAGGAAGGTGCGCCGCACGTCCAGGTTGGATATCACCAGCCTCGAGCGGATCTCCTCGCCGCTCGCAAGGGCCACACCGCGGGCCCGGCCGCCGCGCACCAGAATCCTGGCAACCTCGACACCGCTGCGAATGGCTCCGCCGCTCGCTTGCAACGAGGCGCCGAGCGCGTTGCTGATGGCGCCCATGCCGCCGCGCGCAAATCCCCAGGCGCCCACGGTGTCGTCGATGTCGCCCATGTAATGATGCAGCAGCACATAGGCGGTTCCGGGCGAACGCGGTCCGAGCGCCGTACCGATGATGGAACTGCCTGCGAAGTGCGCCTTGACGATTTCGCTCTCGAAATACTCATCGAGAAAATCGGCGGCGCTCATGCTCCAGAACCGCAGCGTATCGTACATGCGGCGCTCCCCGAGGCGATGAAATCGCTGCCCGAGATGCAGAAGTTCCAGGATGTCGCGCGGCTTGAAGGAGGTCGGATCCGGAGGTTCACGCATCAGCAGAGGTTTGATGAATTTGCACTGGCGCATCACGTCGCGCGAGTAGCGCTCGTAGGCTTCGGCGTCGCGCTTCGAGTGCCGGGCAATTTCCCGCCGCAGGGCATCGTGATTGTCGTACAGGGCCAGATGGCCGCCGTCGCGCATCATGGTGCAGCCGCCCTCGTACGGAATCAACTGCAATCCGAAGCGCGGCAGCTGCAATGTCCGGATGATCTCCGGCCGCAGCAGGCTGCACACATACGAGCAGTTCGAATAGGTGAAATCGCGGTACAGCCGCCGGCTGACCGCCGCCCCGCCGATATAGGGCTGGCGTTCGAGCACCAGCGTCTTTAGACCGGCCCGCGCCAGATAGCAGGCGGCAACCAGGCCGTTGTGACCGGCTCCGACCACGATGGCATCGTAGCTCCCGACCGGCGCCATACGGCTGCTGCTCAAGCCGGAACCTTACGCGATGCACCGGCCATGCCGCCCGTGCCGGACTGCAGCGTGGCATCCACGGCGAGCTCGAAGGCCTTCAGCGTATCGACCAGACAGGAATCATCATGGGCCGCGGACACGAACCACGGTTCGCGCGAGTCCGGTTCGCACAACACGCCCTCGTCGTGCAATACCCTGGCCATGGCGTCGTAGAAAGTGTAGTCGCTGCCCTTCCATGAGCGGTAATTGCGCGGCGGCTGCTCGGCGAAATACAGCCCGCTCATCGACGGATGGCCCACGAAACTGTGTGCGATTCCGCGCGCGCAGAGAATGGCGCGCATCCCCTGCCGCAGGCGCATGCCGTAATCCGCAACGCGTTCCAGCGCATCGGTCTCATCGAGAATTTCCAGGGTCTTCTCCGCCGCGGCCAGGGAGACCGAATGCGCCGTGTAGGTTCCGCCATGGGCGACGCCGCGGCCGATCTTGCGCATGATGTGCGCGCGCCCCGCGAGCACCGAAATCGGATAGCCGTTGGCGAGGGCCTTGGCGAACGTGCAGAGGTCGGCGTCGATGCCGTACAGCTCCTGCACGCCGCCGCGAGCCACCCGAAATCCCGTCTTGACCTCGTCGATGAGCAACACCACACCGTACCGGTCGCACAATTCGCGAGCCGTGCGCAGATATTGCGGTTCGGCGGCGATGCCGAGACAGTTCCCCATGATCGGCTCGATGAGCATGCAGGCGATGCGGTGTGCGTGGCGCCGGAACACGTCTTCGAGCTGATTGGAATCGTTGGCCTGCACGAAGTGCGCAAAGCTCTTCAGGCCGATGGGAACGCCCTCGCTGTAGGGCAGCACGGCCGGGTCGCCCACCTCGGACCATTTGTCCATGGGCGTGAACCACATCGCCGCGTCGAACAGTCCGTGATAGCCGCCCTCCAGAATCACGTAGTCGTCTCGCCCGGTGTATGCCCTCGCCAACCGCAGTCCCGCCATCACCGCCTCGGTGCCGGAGTTGGAAAAACGCACGAGCTCGGCCGCAGGCACCATCTTGGAGATGCGTTCGGCCACGTTCAATTCACGCTCGGTGGAAAGCGCGAACACCCCGCCGATCTCCATGCCCGCATGCGCCGCCGCATCGACCCGGGGATCCGCATATCCGAGAATTGCAGGCCCGTAGCCCAGCCGGTAATCGACGTAGGAATTGTCGTCCAGATCCACGATGCGCGCACCACGGCCGCGCTTGACATAAATGGTCCGGTCCTCGCCCCAGTAACGGAAATTGGAGGCGACGCCCAGCGGCAGATGCTGCACGGCACGCTGGAAATGTGCGTTGTTCTTGGTCAGTGTGCGGGCCATCGCGATTCCCCCCATTGCAGGATCATTTGCAAGTCGACCCTAACATCCGTCAAACGAGGCGTCCACGGTTATTATATACTCGTATAAATAAAAAGCCGCGACGCGCGCAAACCCTGGCCGAGCTGGGATTTAGACAGCTTTTTATCGCATTTTTTCGTGTTGCGGCGCTTTGGCTTGCCAAAGACGCCGGCTTCGGAGAAAATTAAATGGTCATATAAGTGCGGGTCTCCGGCGCATCGTTCGTTAGCGCAGACCGCGCGTGCAACCGGCCGATTGACGGCGGAGGAATCCGATGAGCAGCCTGATCGTTGAGAAGCGGCAGATGCGCCCGGGCGGCGAGATCCATGCGCTGCCCGCGTGGGTGTACAACAATGCCGACATGACGCGGCTCGAATTGGAGCGGATCGTTCTGCCGAGCTGGCAGATCGTCTGCCACGTCAATTCGATCCCCCGATCCGGCGACTACGTGACGCTCGACGTGGGGGCCGACAGCGTGCTGGTGCTGCGGGACCGCGATGGCGGGATCCGCGCGTTCCACAACGTCTGCCGACATCGCGGCGCCCGGCTGTTGGACGGCTCCGGAAGCTGTTCGTCGACCATCACCTGCCCGTATCACGGCTGGACCTACCGGCAGGATGGCGGCCTCATCGGCACCCCGATGCGCGAGAGCTTTGCAGGCCTCGACCGCTCCAAACATGGCCTTCGGCCGATGCGAGTCGACAGCGCCTTCGGCTTCGTGTTCGTCTGCCTGACGGGAGATCCACCGCCGGTATCGAAGATCTGGGGCCGCCTCGGCGAGGAACTGGCGGTCTATCGCTTCGAGGACATGGTGCCGCTCGGCCCGATCAGCGTGGACGTGTGGCCGGTGGATTGGAAAATTGCGATGGACAATTACCTCGAGTCCTATCACGTTCCCATCGGCCATCCCGGCTTGTTCCGCATGTTCAGTCCGGACTACGACGATCAGGCGTCGGTGCCCGGCGTCGCCCGCGGTGTGAGCTGGCTGCGGGACACCGAGTCCTCAAATTGGTCCGAGCGCATGTATCAGCGCCTGATCGGCCGCGCGGCCACCCAGCTGCCGGAGGCGCAACGGCGCTGCTGGCGCTTCTACAGCATGCTGCCGAACCTCGGAATCGACGTGTTTCCCGATCAGATGGATTTCTTCCAGGTGCTGCCCGATGTTCCCGGCCGCTGCATCGTGCGCAGCGGCCTGTTCGGACTGCCGAATGCCAGTGCGGAGATGCGCGCCGTGCGCTTCCTGGGAAACCGCATCAACACCCAGGTGAACAACGAGGACAAGTGGTTGTGTACGCGGGTACAGCGCGGACTCGGATCGCGAAGCTACGAGCCCGGCCCGCTGTCGACCCTCGAGTCCTGGATGTTCGAATTCCACAATCTGCTGCGCGAGCGCATTCCCGAGGCGCGTCTGCCGAGCGCGCCCCGGCAATTCGTCTGATCAATCCCTCCGGGGCAGAAAGGCCCGCACCTGGGCGGCGAACGTCGCCACGTCGATCGGCTTGGACAGATACCCGTCGCATCCGGCGGCCAGCATCCGGGCCTCGTCGCCGCGCATCGCATAGGCGGTGAATGCGATCACGACGATGTGCCGGGTGCCCGGCTCCCTTTTGATGATCCTGGCAAACTCCAGACCATCCATGCCGGGCAATTGAACGTCCATCAGGATCAGATCGGGCTGAAAGGACTGGATGCGTTGCAGGCCGCCGACGGCATCGCCCGCGGACTCCACCAGAAACGAGTCCGCCTGCAGCACCACGCTCACCAATTCGACGTTCAAGGCGTTGTCATCGACGATCAACGCCTTCGGAGCGCTCACGACTGTACGGGGCCGTCACCCCGCGGCGGATAACGGCGGCGCAGGTCCTCGAGCGCCGCCGAGAATTCCCCGCCGCCCTTGGTCAAAATCTTCTGTGCAGACCGGGCCAGCCGGGCGTAATCGCCTTCCGCCAGCGTCATCTGGGTCCAGATGAATACCGGGATGTCCCGCCTGCCCGCAACTCCACGCAAGGCGTCGAGAAACTGGAATCCGTCGAATTCGGGCATGATCAAATCCAGGATGATGGCGTCCGGCCGCTCCCGGTCGATCTCCTGCAGCGCCTCGCGTCCGTCCGCCATGCAATGCGGCTGCATATGGAGAGCGTCGAGCAACACGCGCATCAGATCGAGCGCCACCGGATCGTCGTCCACCACCAGAATCTTGCCACGGCGCGGCAATTTGGACATGGCGGCGGCGATTTCGGCGCTGTGAATGGGTTTGGCCAGCACATCGTCGATTGCGAAGGTCGCCGCGCCGCCACCGCCGCCGTCCATGGTCACCCCCACCACCGGGGAATCCCGGCTCGCACCGTCGCTGCGGATGCGGGAAAGCGCGCCCAATCCGGCCTGATCCGGCAGTTCCAGATTGAGCGCGATGGCGTCATAGGCCTGATCGCCTGCCTTGACCACGGCCTGATCGGCCGTGAAGGCCTGATCCACGGCGAAGCCGGCTTCGGCGAGCGCCCGTGAGAACTTCTGCTGGTCGCGCCGGTCGTTTTCGATGAGCAGCAGGCGGCGTTGATGCGATTCATCATTCGCGTCGATCACGGCGCGCTTCAGATCCGTGCCGTGAATCCGGTTGAGCACCAGATGAAACACGCTGCCGGTACCGAGCACGCTGCGCACACCCACCTGCCCGCCCTGCGCCTCGATCAGGCGCCGGGTAAGGGCCAGGCCCAGGCCGGTGCCGGGATGAGTCTTGTCGTAACCCGCATCCAGCTGGGTGAATTCGCTGAACAGGCGGGGAATGTCGCGCTCCGAGATCCCGATTCCGCTGTCCTCCACGTCCAGCCGGAAACGTTCAGGCCCTTCGGGCCGCGCCCGAACGCTCACCGTGCCGCCCGGCGGCGTGAACTTGATGGCATTCGACAGGTAATTGAACAAAGCCTGTTTCAGGCGCGCCGGATCGAGCTGCAGATCGGCCACCTGCGGATCGACATCGATCGATAAATGCAATTTTTTGCGCTGGAAGTCGGTGCGCAGGATATCGCACACCTCCTTGATCAGAGTCGGCAGCTGCAGGGCCGCGGGAAAGAATTCGAACTTGCCGGATTCGACCTTCGACAGATCGAGCACGTCGTTGATCAGCTGCAACAGATGCCGGCCGCTGCTGCTGATATGACCCAGGAATTCGTGCACCTTGGGGGAATCGGGCGGCACCGTACCGGCGTGCAGCAGCTCGGCAAAGCCGATAATGGCGTTGAGCGGCGTACGCAGCTCGTGCGACATGTTGGCGAGGAACTGGCTCTTGAGCCGGTTCGCCTCCTGAATCTGCTTGTTCTCCGCCTCCAACAGCAGCGCCTTGTTGCGTGCCTCCTCGGCGAACCGCCTTTCGGTGACGTCCATGACGACGCCGAGCATGCGTACCGGCCTGCCGTTCGCCGCGATGGTACTGCCGTGTACGCTGATCCAGTGCACGCTCACGTCCGGCCAGATTACGCGGCACTCGAAACTCCAATCCTGCGGCGTGTTGCGGTAGGTCCAGATCTTCTCCTCGGTCAGGGCGCGATCATCGGGATGGATATGATCGAGGAAGGATCCCACCCCCCAATCCGCCGGCATATCCGGGTAACCCATGAGACGGGCGTACAGTGCGGAGCGGCGTCCGACCCCCGACGGCATTTCCAGATCGAAATCTCCGACCTGGGCCGACTGCAGGGTGAAATTCAGCCGCTCCTCGCTGTCGCGCAAGGCATCCGCGGCCCGCTTCTGCGTGGAAATGTCGCGCACGATCTTCGCACCCCCCACCACCCGGCCGCGCGCATCGCGAATCGGCGAGATGGTGAGCGAGACCGGTATCAGTCGATCATCCTTGTCGCGACGCACGGTTTCGAAGGCCGGCACCTGTATGCCGTTTGCGAGATCGCGCAGGATGCGCATTTCCTCGGTCTCGCGCTCGGGCGGAATGAGCATCTGCACCGGTCGGCCGATCGCCTCCGCCGCGCTGTAGCCGAACAAGACCTCGGCGCCGTGGTTCCAGCTGGTGATACGCCCGTCCAGCGTTTTGCCGATGATGGCGTCGGTGGAGGAGTCCACTATCGCCGCGAGGCGGATCGCGGCGGACTCCGCCTCGACGAGGCGCGACATGTCGCGAAACACCAGGACAAGTCCGTGCACCGCGCCGTCCGCGCCGCGCGTCACGGCGGACTTGAATTCCACCGCGGTGCGCGCACCGCCGCGCCCGATGACGACCATCTGTTCCAATTCCGGCGGATCGCGCTGCTCCAGCAAGAGATCGACCGGGTTCTTCGACAGATATTCCTGCGGCCGGCCCTCGCGGTTCAACACCTCCCACAGCAATCGTCCCCGCGCATCGGCTTCGGGCCAGCCGGTCACCCGCTCGGCCACGGCGTTCATCTGGGTCACCCGACCGGCGCGATCCGCTGCAATGAATCCGGCGTCGATGCTGGAGAGCGCCATGGTGAGATTCTGCTGCAGATCGGCAAGATGCCGCTCGACCTCGCGCCGGCCCTGCACCTCCTGGCGCAGCGAATCGATGACGCCTTGCAACTGCGCCACTGACGGAATCTTCAGTGCCCGGGAGATGAGGGACCAAAGGGCTGCCGCCGCGATGATGGAGAGCGCCGCCGTGCACAGTTTGGCGATGGCGAGCAGCCCGTAATCCGGGTGCCAGAGGGTCCACGCGTCGAGCGCATAGGTGATGGCGCAGGCAAGGATGAAGGCGCAGAACACCCAGACCAGCCAATCGGGCGATGTATCCCCCCGCTTTCGAACGTAGCTGAAGACCGCCAGCGGGATCGAAAAGAACACCAGGGCAATGATGGAATCGGCCCCGGCCAGCGACCACAGCGTCATGCTGGCATGCGGTCGGCGGCGATGCGCGTCAACGCCAGCGAGATGCTGCTCGCCACCTCGTTGACCAAGTGCATTTCCGCGGCGTCGAAGACGCCCGTCTGCTCGCTGAAGAGCAACAGCTGGCCGACGGGCGCGAATTCGCACAGCAGCGGCAGGGATGCCAGGGCGTGGTAGCCGCGCGCCAGCATCTCCCCGCGGTTGGGGATGTCCGGATCGGATGCACTCAGATCGTTGCAGAACAGCGGGTGGGGCAACCTTCGGACCTGCGGCACCGTGCCCCGGAAAGCCGCCGCATCGGCCTTGTCGCCGGCCGCCGCCATGAGCAGCATCTGCTGGGTCGGGGGATCCAGCATCTCCACGAAGGCCAGCCGATAGCGGCCCTGTACGGCCAGCAGGCGGCAGACCTGATCGCACAAACCGATCCGATCGCGTGCGCGCACCGCGACCAGATTGACGCCGCCCATCACCGCGTAGACCCGTTCCAAGGTGGCGGCTGCGTCCGCCGCGAGATGCCGATACCGGTCTTCGTCCCTGCGCAGCACCTCGGTCTGCAGCTGCAGATCGGCGCGCAACGCATTGTTCTCGTACACCTGGCCCGCCAGCGCACCGAGACCGGTGAGCAGCCGCTCATCCTCCTCGTTGAAGGCGTCCGCGCCGATTTTGTCGGCCAGGCACAGCCAGCCGAGCGAGCGCGTGGGCGTGCACAAGGGAGCGGCGAGAAACGCCGGTGCCGGCGGATATCCCGGCCGATAGCCGGGGTCGGGCCGCTCGACCGCGCGGCTGCGCCAGGACCGCCGACCCTCCAGCACATCCGCCAGGTGTCCGGATTCGATCAGGGGCGACGGCGGCGGTGAGCCGGGATCGATGCCGCTGGTGGCGACGAAATCGCCCAGCGTCGATGCCGGATCCTTGAGCTCGAGCACCGCATAGCGCGCCCCGATCAGATTGCGCGCCCCGCCGCATACGCGTCGCAGCAGCGCCTTGGAATCCCGATCGGCGGCGAGTTCGACATTCAAGATGCCGAGAGCCACCAGGCGCGCGTTGGAGGCGGCCAGCGCATCGGATTGCTCCGCCAGCTTGTTGGTCATCAAAACCAAATGTTCGCGGTCGAAGGACTCGGGGATGAAAAACCGTCCCGATTCGGATACGCCGGCCATGACCTGGTCCACGGCCTTGAGAATCTCCAGCGGCGGACACGGCTTCACCAGCACGCGGGCAACCTGGCAGGCCTGCGCCAGATTCAACGCCTCCCGCTCGTGGTAATTTGCCGTGTAGAAGATCACCGGGGTGCCGCGCAGATCCGCATCGGCGCGCAGTGCCCGCACGAACTCGAACCCGTCCGTGGTGGGCATGACGATGTCGGATATGACCAGTTGCGGCCGCTCGGCGAGCGCCACATCCAGCGCCTCGGCACCATCGCTCGCCTCCGTGGTCAGATGTCCGTCGTGGCTCAGCAGCGCCACCAACAGCTTGCGGTTGATTGTGTTGTCATCGACGACCAGTATCTTTGCCATCAGTCGCTGTCCGGCATCATGCAGGAACCACGGCCGAATGATATTCCGTCAGGAAGCGCGCCAATCCGCTGAACTGCGGACCCACCGCAGACTTGACGATGTAGCCGGCGATGCACTGCTGGTAGGCTTTGGCGCGATCCGAATCCGCTGCCGAGGTCGTCAGGATGAAGGCCACTGTGCCGCGCAACTCCGGATCCGCGCGCATCGATTGCAGGAATTCGATGCCGCTCATGCGCGGCATGTTCAGATCCACGAACGCCAGCAGCGGCTTTTGGATCCGCCTGGCATGGGTTCCGCGCAGTATCTCCAGCGCGACCACTCCGTCCTCGGCGAACACGACGGGCCAGTTCAAGCCGTGCTTGTGCAAGCCACGGACGACGGCCTCGGCGGCGACATCGTCATCCTCCACCAGAAGAATGCTCATTGGCGGCTTAGAGGTCATTCTTGCGCCACTGGAATCTCGGCCACCACACCCGGAAGGTGGTGCCGCGGGCGCCGGTCGACTCCAGCTTGATCCAACCGCCGTGCGATTCCACCAGCCGCTTGCACAGCGCCAATCCGATGCCCGAGTGTTCGCCATTGCCGCCCGTCAGGGTCTGGAACATGCGAAATACGCGCTCCTGGGAGACGGCCGGAATGCCGGGACCGTCGTCGCTCACGCTGAACACGCAGTATCTGCCCTCATCGGCGGCCCGGATGTCGATTTGACCGGCCGGCCTGTCGTGATGCTTGACCGCATTGGAAACCAGATTGCGCAGCACCGTCTCGATCGGCGCCTTGGCGCCCACGAAGGGCTGTGCGTCGATGTTCACCACGATCGAAAATCCGATGGCGGGCGGCAGGATATCGATGGCGCCGTCGATCAGGGACTTCGGGTCGATGGATTCCACCTCGGCGGAAGTCTGTCCGGCGCGCGCGTAGTTGAGCAGATCCTCGATGATTCTCTCGAGCCGGTGGATGCGGTCGCTCACCCGGCCGAGATTGCGGGCGACCTCCGGCGGCGCCTGCGCGCCGAGATCCTCCACCACCCATTCGATCAGATCCGAGATGCCCCGCAGCGGTGATTTCAGATCATGCGAGGCCGCATAGGTGAATTCCTCCAGATTGGCATTGGCCTGGCGCAGCTCCAACTGCATGGCTTTTCGCTGGGTGATATCGGTCACCGCCGCCAGCACCAGACCGTCCTGTTCGCCCGGCACCGGGCTCAAGGCGATCTCCGCCGGAAACTCCGATCCGTCCTTGCGCCGCCCGGTCAGATCGAGGTCCACGCCGACCAGCCGCACAGTGGGCGCCTCTGCATACAGGCGCCGGTGCCCCTCATGCACCGCCCGCAGGCGCTCGGGCAGCAGCATCTCCAGCGAATTGCCGATGAGCTCCGTGCGCGCATAGCCGAACATCACTTCGGCGTACGGATTGACCAGCACGATACGGCCTTTGGCGTCGATCATGACCATGCCGCAGGGCGCCGCCTCGACGATTTTCTGGAACATGCGCTGCAGGCTTTTGCGCACCGATATATCGACCATGGTCTCGACCACCATCATCCCGTCCGGGGTCTTGAGCGGGCTGATGCCCACCTCGATCGGGAACTCGGTCCCGTCCGACCGCAATCCGAGCAATTCCCGGCCGGCGCCCATGGTGCGCGAACGGGTGTCGCCGGGATTCACATCGCGTAGCAGTGCATGGCTGGCGCGAAAGCGCTCCGGCACCAGTCTTTCGATGGGAGAGTCCAGCAAATCGGCGCGCGCATACCCGAACATGCGCTCGAGTTCGGCATTGACCAGCGCGATGCGTCCATCCGGGAGGGTCAGCGCCACACCATTCGGGGCGCACTCCACCACCTGGGACATGATGTGCCCGACGGTGCTTGCCGGCAGCTGCGGACGGGTCGGTGATCGCGCCCGCGTCTGCGCATCCATATTAATCATGCCCCTCAGCTCCCTTGAGGATCAATAACCCCTTATTCAGGTTAACGACTTATTTTAGCGCCGTATGTCTGTTGCCGTACACAGCGAAATATCCCGGTATTTGCTTAAAGAATCCATATGCCAAGCCGACCGGAGGTTCATGGAGGCAGCGACTATGACGGATCCAAGGACTGGAACATCCCCGAAGCACCGCGAAGCACCAGTGATCAGGCTGATGGTGGTGGACGACCACGGCATCGTGTGCGAGGGATTGACGGCGTTGCTCGAGCGGGAGGAGTCCATGACGGTCGTGGGCAGCGCCGCCACCGGGCGTGAGGCCGTACTGGCTGCGCGCCGGCTCAAACCGGACGTGATAATCATGGATCTCGTGCTTCCGGATCTCAACGGAATCGACGCCACCCAGTTGATTCTCGCCGAAAATCCCAGCACTCGCGTCATCGCCCTGTCCGCCTGCCATTCGGCCGAGCACGTGCATCGGGCGCTGCGGGCCGGCGCGCATGGCTATGCGCTGAAGGACGCTGCGGCGCGCGAGTTGGTGCTCGCCGTCAAAACCGTGGTTGCCGGCCGGCAGTACTTGAGCCCCGCCATCGCCGCCGCGATGGCACCCGGTCTGTCGACCGAATCCCTGCGTAAGAGCCCGATCGAGCGGCTCAGCTTGCGCGAGCGCCAAGTACTGCGGCGCATCGTCGACGGCGCGACCAGCGCCGCCATCGCGGAACACCTGTCGCTATCGCGAAAAACCGTGGATACCTACCGGGGCCGGCTCATGGTGAAGCTCGGCGTGGACAACCGCTCGGCCCTGATCCGCTGCGCCATCGAGCATGAACTGATTCCCCTGTGATGCTGTTCACACGGTGCCCGACGTCTTCCGGAATCCGGTCGCAGTTGGCGCGTCCTGTCACGAATGCCCTACATCGCCGCCCGGATCCGCTGTTTTAGGCTTCAGGTACAACACTCGGGAGCAAGCAATGGAAAGCAAGTCTTTGGTCTGCGTCGTTCGCGACGCGAATGACCGGCTCGCAAGACGACTGCTCGAGGATTATGGACTCCTGACGCCGACAGCACGCGTGAGCCGGGAGGCCGGCCAGATGCTCGATCAGGCCCGCGAGCGCCGGGCCCGGCTTCGGCCGCCCCGCTGCGCCGCCGGAGCACTCCATGCATCGTGAGATCAGCGACCGTTCCACCGCGAACGTCGAGGTCGATCTCGAGGACACCATACTGACGCGGCGCATGGAGGCACGCAGCACCTGCCGCGTGCTGGTGGTGGATGACGACGATATCGTGCGCGCACGCCTCGCGGCGCTGTTGAAAGCCGCCCACTACGATGTCGAGGTTGCCGCATCAGGGGAGCAGGCAATGCGGGTGCTGCACCAGGGTCAGTGTCAAATCCTGCTCACCGACTGGCAGATGCCCGACATGGACGGGCTCGCACTGTGCCGCCACGTGCGCATCGACCATACCGAAAGCTACGTCTATGTGTTGATGTTCACCGTGCGCGACAGCAAACAGGATTTGCTGGCGGGGCTCGCCGCCGGCGCCGACGACTACCTGGTCAAGGGTGCACCCATCGACGAAATACTGGCCCGCCTGGACGTGGCGAGACGCATCACCCACGTGGAGCATTCCCTGCGGATCAGCAACCGCGAGAACCGCCGCCTCGCCGTCACCGATCCCCTGACGGGCGCGCACAACCTGCGTTATCTGTCCAAGCAGTTGCCGCGGGAACTCGCCCGCTCGCAACGCTACGGCCATCCGCTTGCCATCCTCAGCTGCGACATCGACGACTTCAAACAGGTCAATGACCGCTTCGGACACGAGGCCGGCGATCAATTGCTGCGCGCCTTCGTGGCTCTGTCCGAAGGCTGCATCCGCAGGGACATCGACTGGCTTGCGCGCGTGGGCGGCGATGAATTCATGATCGTGTTGCCGGAAACCACCCTGCAGGGGGCCAACCGGGTCGCCCGCAAGCTGCGCCGTGTGTTCGCGCTCGAACCGGTGGCAACGCACGCGGCGCAGATACGCTTCACGGCGAGCATTGGCGTGACGGCACTGGAAGCGAATCAGGAACTCGACGCCTCCGCTCAGCTCAAGGATCTGCTGCGCGCCGCCGATCGCCAACTGTATGCCAACAAGCGGCGCGCCGGGCGCGCAGACCTGGAAGAAGTCGCCGCGACGGAACCGATCGCGCGTAAGCGGGGCCGGAATGACATCAACTGAGCGCCGTCCGCGCCGCACGGCGCGTGCGGCTGCCGCGGCGGATGCCACTGCTGCGCCGGTGGACGAATTCGACCGCTTGCGGGAAATCTTCCAAGCCAGGCTGCGCGGTGAGCACCTGCAGCTGGTGCTGCTGAGCGCGTCGCTGGCCCGTGCCGATGAGAGCCAGTCGTGGATATTCGAGGATCTCAAATTCCGCGCGCATCGTCTGCGCGGCGGGGCCGGGGTCTTTGAAATCACGGAGCTGGCGACCGCGGCGAATGCGCTCGAGCAGGCGGCCATACTGGCCTGCGAGACGCACACCGGCAACACCGACGCCTCGGTATGGAGCGCGCTCGGGGCGCTGGTCGCGCTGCTCGATGGCATGCAGAACGCCGCTACCCTAACCATCGCCAGGGCCGGATGAACGACGGCCGGATGAACTCAGCCGAGATTGATCCAGGCGGACTTGGTCTGGGTATAGGACAGCAAGCTCTCGATGCATTTGTCCCTGCCCTGTCCGGACTGTTTATATCCGCCGAAGGGCTGGGTCATATCTCCGTGATCGAAACAGTTCACCCAGATCACGCCAGCCTCCAGATCGCGCACGGTTTTGTGCGCCACGGTCAGATCGCGGGTCCAAACGGAAGCCGCCAGTCCGTAGATGGAATCATTGGCGACCGTCAGCGCTTCGGCCAGCCCGTCGACCACGATCGCGGCTGCGACCGGCCCGAAGATTTCCTCACGCGCAATGGTCATGTGATTGGCGACGCCCGAGAACAGCGTCGGGTTGACGAAGCAACCCGGCAGATCGGGCGCATTGCCGCCGAATTCCAGCCGGGCCCCCTCGGTCTTGCCGCGCGTGATGTAGTTCATGACCCGGGCCCGATGCGACGCGGTCACCAGCGGTCCGAGATTGGTGGCCGGGTCCAGTGGATCCCCGGGCCGGTACGCGGTCTTGCCGCGCTCGATGAACCGTGACAGGAAATCCGCGGCAATCGGCTTGTCGATGAGCAGCCGGGAACCTGCGTTGCACACCTCGCCCATGTTGCCGAAGATCCCGTTGATCGCGTAGGTCACCGCCACGTCGATGTCCGGCAGGTCGGCAAGAAATATCTGCGGTGTTTTTCCGCCGCACTCGAGGCTGACGCGTTTCATGTTGGACTGGCCGGCGTAGATCAGCATCTGCTTGCCGATCTCGGTCGAGCCGGTGAAGCCGATCTTGGCCACGTCATTGTGCAGGGCAAGCGCAGCGCCGGCGCTTTCGCCGAGGCCGTTCACCACGTTGAGCACACCCGGCGGACCGCCGGCCTCCACGAACAACTGCGCGAGCAGCAGCCCGGACAGCGGTGATTGTTCCGCCGGCTTCAGCACCACGGAATTGCCGGCCGCGAGCGCCGGAGCCACCTTCCAGGCCGCCATCAGCAGCGGGTAATTCCACGGCACGATGCAACCCACCACGCCCAGCGGTTCGCGCAGAATGTAATGAAACGCATCGGCCGCGGTGGCCGTCACCGCGCCGTCTATCTTGTCGATGAGTTCGCCGAAATAGGCGAAATTCATGGCGGCGGCAGGCACGTCGATGTTCAGCATGTCGCTGATCGGCTTGCCCATGCACAGCGTGTCGAGCAGCGCAAACTGTTCGGCGTTTTTCTCGATCAGCCGGCTCAAGGCCGCGAGCACCGCCATCCGCTCGCGCGGCGCCTTGCGGCTCCAGACCCTTGCGCCGAAGCTGCGCTTGGCGCTGGCCACCGCCAGGTCGATTTCCTTGGGACCGCCGGCACTGACCTCGCACAGCGGCTGGGAGGTGGCGGGATTGATCACCGTAAAATGATCCCCCGCGACGGACTCGACGAACCGGCCGTCGATGAAATGCCGCGTCTCGTAGCGGGCAGTGGCGGCGCGTGCGCGCCATTCGTCCAATTTCGAGGAAAGCGTGGCCATGATGCTACTCCCAGTCGATCGTCAGTCGCAGAATCCGCGCCGGAGAATCCCTCATCGGGAAACCGAGTATAGTCAATTATCGTTCGCCGTCATCAGCTCGTTCGGCCTCATCAGGCCCCCACGCCGGCGGCATCAGGCGGCGCAGCGCCTGCCTGAATTCGGCCAAGGCCGATTCGATGGCAATCCAACGCGCATCGTCATAGCTTCGAGCCGGCCGCAGCGACGCATCGGTGCGCCCCGCACGGCCGCCGGTCGGAGCGGCGGCGTCGGCGCCACGCCCGAACGAATCCGGGAAGATCGAACGCAAATACGCCATGCAGCGCCGCTTGGCCGCCTCCCGATCGATGTTGTCCTCGGTTTGAAAAGCGAATCCCTGCCACAGCATCTCCAACACACCGGTCAATCCGAGGGCCACGCCGTCCGGGTCGAGCTGCGGCTGACGCGTGCGGATGATAAGGGTGCCGATCAGCTCGTGCACCAAGGCCGCAAAGCGCTCGTCTTGAGCGCCGCAAATGTCGTAGTATTCCTGGCGTGAATTCGCCTCGCCCCAAAAGGCGTACCAGACCGAAACCTTGCGGGCGCTGGCGATTTCAGGATCGATATACAGATCCACCAGGAGTTCCAGGGCCGCGATCGGATCCTCCTTGAGGCGGCCGACCGGGGTCAGGACGCGCTCCTCGAATTCCGCGGAGAGAAATTGCAGCGACGCGACCAGCATGGCGGCTTTGGAGTCGAAGTAAAATCGCACGATGCCGGGCGACATCCGGGCGATGGACACGACTTTTTCCACGGTCGTGCGGGAAGGTCCGTGAATGTGCAGGGCGGAGATGCACGCCTCGATCAGGCGCTGGCGCTGGCGGCCACGGGCCGGCTTTTTCACGCTGACGGAATTGTGCGGCGCGCGTGCGCCCTTCCTCAGCGTCACGGGAACCGCTGATCCGTGGCCGGAGCCGCGCGACGCGGGTGGCTGCGACGGCACGGCAAGTGGCTGATCATCCTGCCTCCGCTGCTGTATCTGTTGATCTTTTTTCTCATTCCCTTCGCTTTCGCCCTGGTCATCAGCTTCGCCGACACCGCGGTGCGGGTTCCGCCATTTTCGGACATTGTATCCATCACGCCCGACTGGCACCTCGATCTGACGCTGAATCTCGGCAACTTCAAGTACCTGTTCACCGACGAGGTGTACGGACTCTCCTACCTGTATTCCATCAAGACGGCCTTCTTTTCGACGGTCATCTGCCTGGCCCTCGGCTACCCGATGGCTTACGCCATCGCACGGACGTCGAAAAGCACCCAGAGCATCCTGCTGCTGATCATCATTTTACCGTTCTGGACCTCGTTCCTGCTACGTGTGTACGCCCTCGAGGGCATCATCCGCGAGAGCGGATTGCTCAATTCCGCGCTGCTGTGGCTCGGCATCATCGATCATCCGCTGCAGATCATGCGGACAACATTGGCCGTGTATCTCGGGATCATCTATTCCTATCTGCCGTTCATGGTGCTGCCGCTGTTCGCGACCCTGGAGAAGCTCGACCATTCCCTGTTGGAGGCGGCGGCGGACCTGGGCAGCCCGCCCTGGCGCGCTTTCATCGACGTCACGCTGCCCCTGTCCATGCCCGGCGTCATAGCCGGTTCGATGCTGGTGTTCATTCCGGCCATCGGTGAATTCGTCATCCCGACCCTGCTGGGCGGCCCGGATAATCTGATGATCGGGCGCGTGCTGTGGGATGAATTCTTCGGCAATCGCGACTGGCCGGTGGCCTCGGCCGTCGCCATCGTGTTCCTGGTGCTGCTGGTGGGGCCGATCGCGCTCTACCAGCACTACAGCTCGAAGCAGCTCGAGTCCTGAGCGTGCAGGAACGCATCGCGCCGCTGCTGATTACCATCCTGTGTCTGGGGATCGCGATTTTGTACGTCCCCATCGCGGTGTTGATCGGCTATTCATTCAATGCTTCCGCCCTGGTGAGCGTTTGGGGCGGCTTCTCCGCGCAGTGGTATCTCGAGCTGTTGCACAACGATCAGATCCTCGACGCCGCCTGGTTGAGCCTGCGCATAGGCGTCGTGGTGGCGACCGGTTCGGTCATCCTCGGAGCGCTCGCCGCGATCGCACTGGTGCGATTCAAGACCTTTCGCGGCCGGCTGCTGCTCACCGGAATGGTCAACGCGCCGCTGGTCATGCCCGAAATTATCACGGGCATCACCCAGCTGCTGCTGTTCGTGTCGATGCTGCACTGGTTTGCGTGGCCCCACCGGGGCTTCACCACCATCGTCATTGCGCACATGGCATTCTGCGCGGCCTATGTCACGATCACCGTGCAGTCCCGGCTGCAGTCCGCGGATCGTTCGCTGGAGGAGGCCGCCATGGATTTGGGCGCCGGACCGGTGCGGGCGTTCATCGACACGACGTTGCCGGGCATCGCGCCGGCGCTGGCGTCGAGCTGGCTGCTGAGCTTCACGCTGTCGCTCGATGATCTGGTGATATCGAGCTTCGTTTCCGGCCCTGGCGCGAGCACATTGCCGATGGTGATATTTTCCAAGGTCAAGCTCGGCGTCAGCCCGGACGTCAATGCGCTTGCGAGCCTGATCATCGTGCTGGTCGGCGCGTGCGTGCTGGCGGCGGGCTACTGGATGCGCCTCGCCGATCAGCGGCGCATCGCCGACGCACAGCTGGCCGAGCGCTGAGTCGCCGCCGCCTCAGGGCGGATTTTTGACGTAGCGCGGATCGTGCGCCGCCCGGCTGAAGATGGTGCGCACCAAAGGCTCGAATGCGGCAAGCGGTTCCGTGGGATAACCCGGGTCGAATGAGCACTGGTCCCAGTTGGCGCAGAAGTCCTTGCATGCCTGATACCAGGGGTGCTCGCGATACTTGTCGCGCGCATTGCGGTCGCCTCCGAAGTGATGCACGTAATAGTAATTCTGGAACAGTCCATGTTGTTCGACTATCCACGCGACCTCCGGGCGCACGTATGGCCGCAGGATGCCGGCGGCGATCTCGGCATGATTGTAGGGCGCGAGCTCATCGCCGATGTCGTGAATAAGCGCCGCGGCCACGAGTTCGTCATCCGCGCCATCCCGGCGCGCCCGCGTTGCGGCCTGCAGCGAGTGGCCGAGGCGGCTCAGCGGATAGCCCTCCAGAGAATGATCCAGCTTGGCGAGCGCCGCGAGCACGTTGTCGGGCAGCGCACGCGCGTATTCGCGTTCGGATTCATCGAGCAGCTGGTAGTCCTCGCGGGTGCCGTCCTGCATCCGGTGGAAGCTGACCATGCGGCTCATGCCGAAATCCTCGCCGGCGCGGTGTGCTTGCGGCGCAGCACCCGATACAGGCTGCGCGGACCGTCGATATCGATGTAGCAGCCCTGCAGATGGCGCATGCCCCGGGCCGGATCGAAACCCGTCCGGCCGTGCAGCAGGCGGCAATTGTCGAACATCACCAGGTCGCCTCGCGCCAGCAGGAAGCGGATCTCGAATTCCGGCGCGCACAGCAGCCGGTCGAACTCGCGCCGCGCCCGGTAATAGGCCGATAGGTCGGCCGGCGGCAACAGCGGCACGAAATCCAGGCGCGGACTGAAGTGTATCGTGCGCAGCCGTCCGGCGACGTCCAGCTCGATCGGCGGCGCGCTCGCCACCAATTCGGTGGACGCGTCGCGATAGCGGAATCGCACGGGGGTCCGGCTGAGAATTTCGAATGCCGCCGGATCACGCATCCGTAGGGCCTCGGCCACCGCGAATCCGTCCACCAGGGTCGACAGGCCGCCCGATGTCTCATTGACGAGGCAATGCAGCAGCTGCACGCCGGGCACGGGCGAGCGGTAGGGATTGTCCGTGTGGGGGTCGAGCGGGATCGAGGTGTACGCCAGATCGATGGCATTGGGCGTCGAGCGAACGTCGAACATCGCGCCGAAATTCGTGTCCCGGGTGAAGCCGAACGTACTCGCCACCTTCAACACCTGCCTGGGCTCGGGAGGTACGCCGCTGAATAGGATGAAGCCCAGCCGCAGGAACCGTTCGGTCCAATCGGCGAGGTCGGGATTTCCGGGATTGCCGCGCCAGCGCGCACGCGGCGGATCGCCGAGCTGTGAGGTCCAAAGCTGCGGCGCCGGACAGTCGTGATCCCCGGGCGCAAGCGCCGCCTCCGCCAGGATTGCGCCGCAGTCGAAGTCAGCCTCGTGGCCGTCGCTGAAGCGCACGTGCAGCCGTCCGGGGGCAGGTTCGGACAGCGCCACCAGGCGCAGATCGAGATCCAGACCCGACGGGTCGTGGAGCCGCTGGCCGGTGGCGAGGTCGATGCTCGCCGGATCCTGGCAGCGTTCGCGCAGCCAGATGGGATGGATCGCAAAGCGCTGTCCGCCGCGGTCTATCGACAGCTCGGTGGGGGAGCTGATCGTCAGTTTAGGAATGCCGTGTGTGCTCACTGCTGGCCTCGCGTTTGGCTATTTCGCGGTCTTGATGCGCGTCCAGGTGCGTGTGCGTATCCGCTCGGTGGCCGCGTTCACTTCGGCGGATAGGTACAGACGCGCCTCGATTTCCGGTGTCGGATACAGGGTCGAATCCCCAAGGATACGCGGATCGACCAGCGGACGTGACGCGATATTATCATTGCCGTAATAAATATCATTGCTGATCTCGGCGATCACGTCCGGCCGCAGGATGAAATTGATGAACTGGTGCGCGGCTTGAGGATGGGGAGCACCATCCGGTATGAGCAGCGAGGAAAAGGTTTCGTTGGAACCCTCCTTCGGCACGGTGAAGGCCAGCTTCACGTCGACCCCGACGGCCAACGCGCGGGCATGTGCCAGCGCGTAGTCGCTGGACCAGGACATGGCCACGCACACCTCCCGGTTCGCCAGGCCGTTCATGTATTCGGCGGAATCGAAGGAGCGCACGTAGGGCCGGACCTTGAGCAGCAATTGCTCGGCGGCTTTGAAATCCTCGCGCTTCGTGGTATTCGGATCGAGCCCCAGATAGCGCAGCGCAAGCTGGATGGTGTCCTCGGCGGAATCCAGGAAGGTCACCCCGCAATCGGCGAATTTGGCGACCACCGCGGGATTGAAAATCATGTCGAGGCTGTCGACCGGCGCGTTCGGCATGCGCGCCTTGATCATGTCTACATTGTACGCGAAGCCGTTCATCGAGTGCAGATACGGCACCGCGTGGGCATTGCCCGGATCATACGCCGCCTGAATCGCGAGCACCCGCGGATCGAGGTTTTTCCAATTGCTCAGCTTGGATTTGTCCAGCGGCATGTAGACTCCCGCCTTGATCTCACGACTGAAGAAATCCGTGGATGCGCTGACCACATCGTAGCCGGAGCTGCCGGCCAGCAGGCGTGCCTCCATGGTCTCCTCGGCGTCGTACACGTCGTAAACTACCTTGATGCCGGTGAGTTTTTCGAACCGGGCGATGGTGTTGCGGCCAATGAAATCCGTCCAATTGTAGATGTACAGCCGCTTCTCCTCCTCTGCGGCGCCGGCCGGTCGCAAGGTGCCGCCGCAAGCCAGCAGCACACCGAGCACTGCCGCCATTGAACGGCCGGCGGCCATGTTCAGGCCGCGCCGGCATCGACGAGCGCCTCGGCCAGGCTGATCTTCAGCAGCGCCATCGCCTCATCGACGTCGGAGTTCGTGATCATCAACGGCGGCATGAACCGCACCGTGCTGGCGCCGCATGACAACAGCAGCAAACCATTGTGAAACGCACGCGTGACGAGGGTGTCGCAGAGCCTTCGGGCGGGTGCATTGCCGGTCCTGTCGGTCACGAGCTCCATGCCGATCATCAGCCCCCTGCCGCGCACCTCACCGATCACCGGCGAACCGGCCGCTAACGCGCCCAGCCTGCGCATGAAGTAGGCACCCACGGTCGCGGCATTCTGCGCATAAGCATCCTCGACCAGATCGAGCGTGGCCAACGCCGCGGCACAGCACAGGGGGTTTCCACCGAACGTGTTGCCGTGGGCTCCGCGCGACCACTTTTGCATGATCGTCCGTTTTGCAACCATCGCCCCGATGGGCAGTCCGGAGCCCAGCCCCTTTGACAGTGTCATGATGTCCGGGACGACGTCCCAGTGTTCGCACGCAAACATCCGGCCGGTGCGGCCGATTCCCGACTGCACCTCGTCGAAAATCAGCAGCATGCCGTGGCGATCGCATAGCTCGCGCAGGCCGCCGAGAAAGCCGTCCGGAGGAACGACGTAGCCGCCCTCGCCCAATATCGGTTCCACGAGAATGGCGGCGACTTCGCTGGCCGGCAGGTTGCCGGCGAACAGCACCTCTTCGATGTAACGCAGCACCGCGCGGCCCTGGTCGGCGCCGGCGAATATCGGCCGGAATTCGTTGGGGTACGGGACGTGCGTCACGCCCGGCATCACCGGAAAATAGCCGCGCTGCTGGGTGTACTTGCTGGAGGTGAACGCCAGAGAGCCCATGGTGCGGCCATGGAACCCGCCAAGAAAGCCGATAAAGCGGCTGCGTCCGCTGGCGAAACGTGCCAGCTTCAACGCCGCTTCCACGCTTTCGGTTCCGGACTGCGCAAAGAAGCTCATGACCGGCTCCTTCATGGGAGCGAGCTCCGCAAGGCGCTCGGCGAGGCGCACCTGGGCTTCATGCCAGTAGTCCGAGGAGATGTGCAGAAAGCGGCCGGCGGCCTGCCTCACCGCCTCGACCACGGCGGGGTGACTGTGGCCGGTGCTGCATACCGCAATGCCCGCGGCAAAATCCAGGAAGCGGTTGCCGTCCACGTCCCAAACCTCCGCGCCCCGGCCGTGCGACATGGCGAACGGGTAATCGCGCGGGTAACACGGCGCCACCACCATCGCGTCGCGGGCCAGCAGATCTCGCGTCCTCGGTCCCGGCAATTCGGTCTTGATGTGCGGCATCTTTTGATTCGAGGTCACAAGTCGATTACGATCCCCTCGATGCGATCTGTCAACGCTCCCACCAAACCAGATCGCTGATGGCGGACGGAGCGCGTCCGCAGTTGCTCGGATTTTGGATGTGCACCGCGCTGGTGGTGGGTAACTCGATCGGATCGGGCGTGTTCCTGCTGCCGGCGGCGCTTGCGCCTTTCGGCATCAACAGCCTGCTCGCATGGTTGTTCACGGCGGCCGGCGCCATGTTGCTCGCGGTCGTGTTCTCAACCTTGAGCCATGCGTACCCCAAGGCGGGGGGCCCGTACGCGTACGCGCACGCGGCATTCGGACCTCTCGCGGCCTTCATCGTCGCCTGGGGATACTGGATCTCGATCTGGGTCGGCAATGCCGCCATCGCCACCGGCGCCGTCAGCTACCTCACGCCGCTCATGCCCTGGATCGCGACGGTGCCCGGCGCATCCGCAGCGGTCACGCTGCTGGCTTTGTGGGTGCTGACCTTCGTCAACTGGTACGGAGTCACCGCATCGGGCTGGGTGCAGGGCGTCACCACCGTGCTCAAGCTGCTTCCGCTGTTTGCCATCGCCGCCATGGGGCTCATCTCCTTGCATCCGGCCGAGCTGGCCGCGACTCTCGACATTCCGCTGTCGGTATCCGGCATCACGGCCGCCGCTACATTGACCCTGTGGGCACTGCTCGGCCTCGAGTCGGCGACCATCCCCGCCGACAAGGTGCGCGACCCCGGCCGCACCATTCCGCGCGCCACCCTGTGGGGCACCGCGGCCACCGCAGCGGTCTGCATTATCGCCTGCGGCACGGTGCTGCTGGTCGTGCCGCCCGCGGTTCTAGAGCGATCAAATGCGCCTTTCGTCGACGTGGCTCGACAGTTTTGGGGCCACCGCGCCGGTAACCTCGTGGCCTTGTTCGCGGCAATCAGCGGCTTTGGCGCCCTCAACGGCTGGGTCCTCCTGCAGGGAGAACTGCCGCGCGCCATGGCGCAGGACGGGGTATTCCCACGCATCTTCGCGGGTCAGTCGGCACGCAGCACGCCCACGTTCGCCTTGACGTTCAGCAGCGGCTTGGTCAGCGTATTGATCTTGGCCAATTACCAAAAATCGATGGTCAGCGTGTTCACCTTCATGATTCTGCTGTCGACCACGGCCTGTCTGGTCATGTATGGCGTGTGCTGTCTCGCCCTGCTGCGGCTGCAATGGACGGGCCGCCTGGGACGGGCCCGCAAGCACACCCGGCCGCTCGCCGTGGCGGGAATCGCGGCGGCGCTGTATTCGCTGTGGGCCATTGCGGGTGCAGGCCTGGAGGCAATGCTCTGGGGCTGCGCGTTGCTCGCGCTCGGGGCGCCCGTGTACGCCGCCGTGCACCGCAAGGAGCCCGTCTGATGTGGCGTCAATTCCTGGCGGTGTCGATCGGCGGGATGCTGGGCTGCCTGCTGCGCTGGCTGCTGGCCATCTTCCTCAACAGCTATTTTCCAACGGTTCCCCCCGGCACGCTGGCCGCCAATCTAATCGGCTGCTATGTGATCGGCATGGCACTCGCGTTCTTCACGGCCTATCCGGCATTTGCGCCGGAGTGGCGGTTGTTTCTGACCACGGGTTTTTGCGGCGGTCTGACCACTTTTTCGACGTTTTCCGCGGAGATCGTCACGCTGCTACAGTCCGGGCGCACCACGTGGGCGCTGTTCGCCGTCGCGGCGCATCTCGGCGGATCGCTGCTCATGACCTTTGCGGGGATCGCCACCGTGGTGTGGCTGAAAGGCTGAGCCAGGCCTTTGCAATTCGGGGCGGCGCGTCGTAGATTTTGATAGTATACTAATTATTAGATTACATATTAAATGCCATGCTGCAAGAGCGCTTTTCAACTGCTTTGCACAACACCGCCCGCGCGTGGCGCCAGGCCGTGGATCGCCGGCTCAAGTTCCTGGGGGTGAGCCAGGCGAGTTGGATGACCATCGCAGTCGCCGCCAAGGCGGAATCACCTCTCTCCCAATCGGAACTCGCCGATCGGCTGGCCGTCGAGGGCGCCACCATGGTGACCATGATTGATCGGCTGGTCAAAGCCGGGTTGGTGCTACGCGTGGCATCCACCACGGACCGACGGGTCAAGCGCGTGGTGCTAACCGAAGCGGGCAACCGGCTCTACGACAAAGTGCGCGCCGAGGCCGCCGCCTTTCGCCATGAACTGCTGGCGAACGTGGATCCCGGCCAGTTGAGCGCCGCCACCGAGCTGCTCGAAAAGCTGCATGACATTCTGCAAGCGGGCACCTGATGAGGCCGCTCAATCGGCCCATGATCACCCTGTCGATCATGCTGGCCACCATCATGCAAACGCTGGACAGCACCATTGCCAATGTCGCGCTGCCCCACATGCAGGGCAGCATGTCCGCTTCGCAGGATCAGATCACCTGGGTGCTCACTGCCTACATCGTCGCCGCAGCGATCGCGACACCCCTGACCGGCTGGCTGTGTGATCGATTCGGCCAGAAACAGGTCTTTCTCGTGTCGGTGGCGGGCTTCACGCTGGCCTCCGCCCTGTGCGGAGTCGCCAACTCCCTAGCCGCCATCGTGGCGGCGCGCCTGCTGCAGGGGGTGTTCGGCGCCGCCTTGGTGCCCCTGTCGCAGGTGGTGTTGATGGACATCAACCCGCCGGAAAAGCAGGGATCCGCCATGGCCGTCTGGGGAATGGGCGTCATGGTGGGCCCCATCCTCGGGCCGACGCTCGGCGGCTGGCTCACCGACAGCTACAGCTGGCGCTGGGTGTTTTTCATCAACATCCCGGTCGGAGGGCTCGCGCTGTACGGGATTTGGAGATACATCCGCGCCGTGCCGGGTGCGAGGCGCATGGATTTCGACATGTTTGGATTTGCCTCCCTGAGCCTCGCCATCGGCGCGCTGCAGATGCTTCTGGATCGCGGCCAGCAAAACGACTGGTACTCCTCGACGGAGACCTGGATCGAATCCCTGGTCCTGTTCATGGCGTTCACCTATTTCGTCGCACATACCGCGCTCACCCCGGCCTTCAAATCGTTCTTCGATTTCCGGCTGCTCAGGAACCGCAACTATGTCACCGGGTTGCTGTTCATATTCATCGTCGGCCTGGTCCTGTATGCGACCCGCGCGCTGACCCCCACCATGCTCGAGACCCTGATCGGCTACCCGGTCGCGACCACCGGTCTGGTCACGGCGCCCGCGGGACTGGGTACCATGATCGCCATGCTCATCGCCGGCCGCATGGTTGGAAGGACCGATGTGCGAGTGGCGGTGTTCGTCGGTTTTGCCGTCACCGCATTCTCGCTGTGGCAGATGAGCCGCTATTCGCTGGACCTCTCGGCCGCCGACATCATCTGGCCTGGCATCATCCAGGGCATCGGCGTCGGGCTGGTGTTCGTGCCGCTGAGCGCCGCCACCTTTGCCACCCTGGATCCGTCTATGCGCGCCCAAGGCACCGCCATCTACAGCCTGATCCGCAACATCGGCAGCAGTATCGGCATCTCCCTCGTGCAAACCATGCTGGTGCGCAACACCGTGGTCGTGCACGCCGCGCTCACCGATAGGATCACCTATGCCAATCCCGCCTGGGACAATCCCGCCATTGCAGCAATCTACGACTTGAAGGTGCCGGCCGGAGTCGCCGCGCTGGATGCAACCATCACCCAGCAGGCCGCGATGATCGCCTACGTCGATGATTTCTGCCTGATGCTCATCCTGACGCTGCTGGTGATGCCGCTGATTTTTCTTCTGCAGCCGCCGCGGCGCGGCGCGGCGGCTGCCCACGCCGTCATGGAGTAGCCGAGGCACCGGCTGGTTGGGCCAGGAGCTTGCCGGCCTTGGGCGACACCCAGCGTTCGATGTCGTCGAACACGGTGAATACGGCGGGCACGATGACCAGGGTCAGCAGGGTGGAGGTGATCAGTCCGCCGATCACGGCGATCGCCATGGGCGAGCGAAAGTCGCTGTCTCCGCCCCAGCCGACTGCAACCGGCAGCATGCCGGCCACCATCGCCACCGTGGTCATGACGATCGGCCGCGCGCGCTTGTGCCCGGCCTCGAGGATCGCATCCAGGCGGCCCTTGCCCGCACGCATCTCCTCGATGGCGAAATCCACCAGAAGTATCGAATTCTTGGCGACGATGCCCATGAGCATCAACAATCCGATCACCACCGACAGTGAAAACGGCTGGTTGGTGAGCAGCAGCGCGATCACGGCGCCCCCCAGGGACAGCGGCAGCGCCGACAGGATGGTGATGGGCTGAAACACGCGGGCGAACAGCAGCACCAGCACGGCCAGCACCATGAGCAGCGCCGCGCCGATCGCAAGCAGAAAATTGTCGAACAGCTCCTTCATGAACTCCGTGTCGCCGGTCTGGACCAGCTGCACGCCACGGGGCAGGTTGGTCAGTGACGCAAGCGCATAGATCTTCTTGGTCGCCGTGCCCAGCTGCACGCCAGGACTGAGGTCCGCTTCGATGAAGGCCCGGCGTCGCTGATTGTAACGGCGGATGGCCGAGGGACCCTGGCCGAAGCTGACATCGGCCACGGACTTGAGCGGCACGCTCGCGCCCGATGCCGTCGGCACCGGCAGATTCTCGAGAATCGACAGGTCGCGCCGCGCGCTTTCGAGCAGGCTGACGCGGATCGGGATGAGCCGGTCGGCCAGCGAGAACTTGGCGCCGTTCTGCGGCAAGTCGCCCATCGTGGCGATCTTGATGGTCTGGCTGATGCTCTGCACGCTCACGCCCAATTCGGCCGCGATGTCGAGCCGCGGGTGCACCACGATTTCCGGACGGGGCAGGTCGCCCTTGACACGCGGATCGTGCACCTCGGGCAGCGTTTTCAATTCCGCGAGCACCTTGCGGGCGGTGGCGCCGACCAGGTCCGGGTCCTCGCCCGTCAGGTACAGCTGCACGTCGCGTCCGCCGTTGCCGCTCTGATTGGAGAAATTCAGGTGTCCGTCGGCAATCCGGCCGAGCAGAGGAATCATGCGCTGCTCCCATTCCTTCTGGCTCAGGGCGCGCTCCGATCGCGGCACGAGTTGAATGTACAGCGAGGCGTTGCGGATCTCGCCATCGTCGCCCCCGCCCACGAACTCGACCACGTTGCGCACCTCGGGCGATTTAAGGATCAGCGCGGTGGTCGCGGCGGAGATTCTCGATGTGTCCTCCAGCTGCACCCCCGGCGGCAGCTCTATGTCCAGTTGCGAACTGGCAAAATCCTCCGGCGGCACGAAGGCCGTCGGTATCACCATGAGGATCATCACGGAGACCGCAAAGAATGCCGCCCCCGCGCCGATGGTCTTCCAGCGGTTCGCCACGCACCAGCGCAACAGTTTCAGATAGCGCGTCATCAACGGTCCGTCGCCGTGGGCGACCGCGACGGCGTCGCCGTGCAGCGCGTACGCGGCGAGCACGGGCGTGATCAGTCGCGCCACCATCAGTGAGATGAACACCGCGGCGGCAACCGTGAGGCCGAATTGCTTGAAGTACTGGCCCGTCACCCCGCCCATGAAGCTTACCGGCAGAAACACGGCGATGATGGTGAACGATGTCGCGACCACCGCAAGTCCGATCTCGTCGGCGGCGTCGATGGCGGCCTGAAAGCCGCTCTTGCCCATGCGCATGTGCCGCACGATGTTCTCGATCTCCACGATGGCATCGTCCACCAGAACACCGGCAACCAGCGACAGCGCGAGCAGCGTGATCTGGTTGAGGGTGAAGTCCATGGCGCGCATGAAGGCGAAAGTCGGAATGGCCGACAGGGGTATGGCGAGGGCCGAGATCGCCGTTGCGCGCCAGTTGCGCAGAAAGATCCAGACCACCACGACCGCAAGCACCGAGCCCTCGATGAGTGCGCTGATCGAGGAATGATAGGTCCGCAGCGTATGGTCGACCGTGGTTGACACCATTTGCAGGTGCACTGACGGATTCTCCGCGAGGATCTTGTCGAGCTCGGCCTGCACCGCGTCCGCCACGGTGACATCGGAGGATCCCTTCGCCTTGAACACGCCGAAGGTGGTCGCCGGCCGTCCATTGAGCCTCGCGATCGTGCGTATCTCGGCGACCCCGTCGCGCACGTCGGCGATGTCGCGCAGCCTGATCGATTTGCCGCCGCGTCCCGTGATCTGGGTGTCGGCGAGCGCCGCGGCCGATTTCGCCCCGCCGAGCACGCGTATGGCCTGTTCCCCGCCGCCGACCTCGGCGCGGCCTCCCGGCGCATCCAGATTAAGCGCCCGCAGTTGCTCGTTCACCTGCACGGCGGTCAGTCCCAGGGCCTGCATCCTCGCCGGATCGAGCTCCACGCGGATTTCCCGGTCGACACCACCGCCGCGCGACACCTGTGCGACGCCGGCGATGGCCAGCAGCCGCTTGGTGACTGTGTCGTCGATGAACCAGCTCAGCTGCTCGGGCGTCAGGGCGGTCGTGGTGACCGCGTAATAGACGATCGCGCCGCCCTCCACGTCGACCCGCTGAATGATGGGTTCGAGGATGCCGATCGGCAGGTCGTTGCGCACTTTGGCGACCGCATCGCGCACGTCCGTCACGGCGCGGTCGATGGGCGTGCCGATTTGAAATTCGAGGAACAGAGTGACCAATCCCTCGGTGATGCGCGTGGTGATGTTGCGCACGTTGCCGATGCTCGATATCGATCCCTCGATCTTCTGGGCGATCTGCGTCTCCATCTCGCTGGGCGCCGCCCCCGGCTGCGTGATGTTGACCTGCACCACGGGAAAGGAGATATCGGGCTGCAGGTTGATCGGCAGCCGTATAAAGGACACCACGCCGAGGAAGAACAGCACGACGAACAGCACGATCGGCGTGATGGGATGCCTTATCGCCCAGGCGGAGATGTTCTTCATGAACTGCCGATTCCGGGCGCCGAGGCGTTGACCATCTCGCCCTCCTGCAGGAATGCGCCCGCGGTCGCCACCACCCGATCCTGTGTGCCGAGGCCCTCCGCGATGGTCACCCCGTTGGCGATCATTCCCGAGACGCGCACGGCACGGCGTTCCACCCGATTCTGCCCATTGACGATCAGCACATAGCTGCCCTTCTCATCCGTCAACACCGCGGTTTGCGGCAGCACCGCGCGTTCGGCATTGCTCACCGTCACCTCGGCGCGCGCGAATGCCCCCGGGCGCAGATCCGGATTCGGAGTCAGCGCAATCCGAATGCTGCCGAGCCGCGTCTGTGGGTCGATGACGGCACCGAGCAGCCGAACGCGCCCCGGAAAATCCTGCGCGATTCCCGTCAGGTGCACGATCGCGGACTGTCCCACCCGCAGCAGCGGCAGATCCTGCTCCGCGATTTGGCCGCGCAGTTCGATTTCGCCGCCCTGCGACAGGCGGAACAACGGCTCGCCACCCGCGGTCGCGGTCTGTCCCAGTTCGACGGTGCGCGTCAGAATGGTGCCGTCCGCCGGTGCTCTTACCTCGGCCCGCGCCAGACGCGCCTGAGCTTCGGCGAGTTGCGCCGCGGCCACCTTGACCTTCGCCGCCGCGGTCACCGCCGTGGAGCGGCGCCGTTCGGTTTCCTCCGCCGACAGGGCGCCCGAGGCGCCCACCGCCAGTGCCCGGCGGTATTCGGCCTCGGCGAGTTCCGCCTCGGCGCGCATCTGTTCGAGGGTAGCCGCCAGGCTGCCGACCTGGGGCTGCAGCACGGATACATTGAGACGCGCCAGAATCTGGCCTCGCTTGACGCTGTCGCCGGCCTCCACGAAAATGGCCGCGACACGGCCACCGTCGCCCTCCACGCCGATGGGCACGTCATAGCGCGCCGCAATGGTGCCGGTGATATTCACCGTGGTGGGCACCGTGCTCATTGTCACCGCCGTCACGGTCACGGTCGGAATCGTCGGTTTGACGACGGCGTTTTTGGAGATCACGGCATGGGTGAGCCGCACGGCCAGCAGCGCCACGATCGCCACCAGCGCCGCCGCAACCAGCCAGGCGCCGCGCTTCATGACATGACGTCCCAGGGATAGGCTTCGCCGGACAATAGGAAACCCGCGAGCCGGTTCATCTCCTCATCTTCGTTTCGCATGATGCGCCGCACGTTCATGGCCATGCGTCGTTTCGCCTGTTGGGCGAACACCCGGGCGATCAGAACCGCCTGTTCGCCTGCGCCGCCCGGCATCGATGATAATGCAATCGACCGGGACAGGACACACAGGCCGACGAACAGATCGACGGCGATGTCAGCGAGCCTCTCAACCTCCTGCTGGCGATCGGTGATGGCGCTGCCGTGCTTGCGCAGCAGGAAATCGGATGCCTTGGCGAGTTCAAGGGTGTATTTCTCGTAGATGGCGGCCGCATCGGCCAGATTGGCGGGCACCCGGACCTGGATTTTCCCTCGACCCACGCCGGTGGCGTGGGTGAGGCGCTTTTCGGCGTATTCGCCCAGTACGCCGAATCCCTTGATGGGGTGGTTGAAAATGGCATCCATCGCCGTTTTCAGCTCACCGAGCGATTTGCCGTGCTCCTTCATGCCCGAAAAGGCCACGTACAGCCGCAAGACCTCGTTAGTGCCCTCGAATATGCTGAGAATGCGTGCATCCCGGACGATTTGCTCGTAAGGCAGGTCGCGCATGAAGCCCGCCCCGGCCGCGATTTGCAGCGCCTCATGCGCCGTGCGCTGCATTGCCTCGCTCGCAAAAATCTTGCTGATGGCGGCCTCGACCGAGTAATCCTCGTATCCCGAATCGACGTGGTGGGCCACCATCCATACGGCGCTTTCCGCCGCATAGCAATCAATGGCCATCTGCGCCAGCTTCTTGCGGATCAGGCCGAATTCAGCGATTGGCCGGCCGAACTGCCGGCGGGCGAGCGCCTGCCGGGTGGCCAGCCCGATTAGCGACTTCATGCCGCCCACGGCGCCGCCACCGAGGCCGGTGCGGCCGTTGTTGAGGATGGCCATGGCCACCTTGAAGCCCTTGCCTTCGGCGTCGAGCACGTTGTCCGCCGGAACGACGACATCCTTGAAATGCACCGTCGTCGTCGATGATGCGCGGATTCCCATCTTGTCCTCGTGTGCCCCATGACTCACACCCGGCCACGCCGCCTCCACGATGAAGGCCGTGATCTTGCCGTCCGGCGATTCGGTGCGGGCGAACACCGTGTACAGGCCGGCGATACCGCCGTTGGTGATCCATATCTTCTCACCGTTCAGGGTCCAGCTGCCGTCGGCATTTCTGGAGGCGCTGCTGCGGATGGAGGCCGCGTCCGATCCGGCACCCGACTCGGTCAGACAGAACGCCGCGATCAATTCCCCGCCGGCCAAGCGGGGCAGATAGCGCGCCTTCTGCGCCGGCGTGCCGAACAGCAGCAGACCCTTCATGCCGATCGAGCTGTGCGCACCGATGGTGAGGGACACGGAACTGTCATGCATACTGGTCTGGCAGAGCACGCGCGCGTAGCCGCCGTTCGACAGGCCGAGTCCGCCCAGCTCCTCGGGTATGATCAAACCGAACAGACCCAACTCGCGCAATCCCTGGATGAATTCGGCCGGCTGCGCCGACTCGCGGTCCCAGCGCCTGAAATCCTGCTGCCGTGGTTGCAGGAACTGATCGATGGCATCGACCATCATGCCGAGAACCTCCCGATCCTTGTCGCGCAGGCGCGGATAGGGAAACAGGTGCTCATTCAGTATGTCGCCGTCAAACAAGCCCTTTGCAACGCTCATGTACAACCCTCAATCGGCGATCTTGTCGATTACCAGATCGCGCACGCCGTCGTGTCCCACCTCGTAGGTCAGTTCGCCGTACAAATCCCCCGTGGCCGGCGTGGGCTGCCCGCTGAATGAAATGCGCGCCGTGATCGACACGTGCTGTCCGTCCGCCAATGCATGCCCGGGCAGCATCGAGTCCGCCCCCGACAGCTGCACCTGGCTGCCGAGGGCCGCGCTGCTGAGGCGCTTGGCGGCGAGCGGCGGTCCCCGGCTGCCCGGTTCGCGGGCAAAAACGAACAGGGCTGCGTCGCCGTGCAGGCGCGACTTGAGCGCGGGCGCCAGGGAAATATTGACCGTTGCGTGCGCGTCGGCGGCGCCGGCTGCGCCGGACGCAGCGGCGCCGCCGGGTACCGCGCCTGCGTCGGCCGGACCACCCGAAGGCTGCTCCAAGTCGGCGATCCGCGCGTCCAACATCTGTTCGATCTGGGGCGGGGGATGCAGCCTCTTGAGGGATTCCCAGCGGCTGCGCGCAAGGCCGTTGTCGCCGCGCACGGCGGCCGCGAAGCCGCCGTACAGCAGCGCCTTGGGATTGTCCGGTGCGTGTCTCAGTGCATCCTCGAACAAGTCGGCCGCCGCCGGCGTGATCTCACCGCCGTTTCGCAGGCTGATGGCCTCTCCCAGGCCGAGCGTGGCTTCGGGACTCGTGCTGTCCAGTCGATGCGCATGATCGTACGCCGCGATCGCATCATCGAGGCGCTGCAATGCTTCGTAGGAGCGGCCGAGCATGAGCCAGCCTTGCAGGTCGTTCGGCTGCTCGCGTAGGCGCGATTCGAGCTTGGCGACCATGGCGGCGATCTCCGGAGCTTCGGCGCGCGTCTGCATGGGCGCATTCCAGTCCCATGTCGACCAAAGCCGGTAGAAGCCGGCTGCCGCGCCGACCACCACCAGGGCGGCAACCGCGCCGATCACACGGTTGCGCCGGTCGCGCAGCAGCGGCGCGGCCACCGTGGCTGCCGCGATCACGGCCATGGCGGCCGCGACGATGAAAAATACGTGCATTTAGCGAGGACTCAAGTCGAACCGGCCGCCCCGTCATCCAATGGCATGCGCGAGCGCTGCTTTACGACGCGAACCACCACCGCGGCACCGATCAATAACATGATGAACGGCGCGCCCCAGATGAGCAGCGTCTTCGCCTCCAGCGGCGGATTGAAGCGCACGAACTCACCATAGCGATCGGTCATGAACTTGAATAT
>PLET01000117.1 GCA_003137095.1 Gammaproteobacteria bacterium | reverse complement strand
CCTCGGCCAGCGCGCCCTCGATCCGTGCCGGGTTGGCCGGCTCCCGTTCACCGTGGGGCAGCACCACCGTCTCGCGGCCGAGATAGCCGAGTATGCGCACGATGCGCTTGCAGTAGCTGCCGTTGTCGGGCACCAGCACCTTGCCGGTGCGGGGAACCAGGGTGCCGAGCGCCGCCTCGACCGCGGTGCGTGCGTTCGTCCGCAGGTCGGCGTCGGTCCACTTGCTGCGGGCGACCCCGATGATCGGCTGGTCCAGCTCNNGCGGCACGCAGACATGCTCATCCTGTGCATCAGCGATGGCGAGCAGATCCCGACACACCGAAGCGGTGAGCGAATTGAAGGCATCGTCCCAGGAGCCCCAGTCCGTGAGCATGGCCGCCCTGGTGTCTGCGGAGGTGGTCAGCGGGCCCGGCGTCAGCAGAATCGGATCCTTCATGGAGTCCTGGGCTTGAGCGGAAGTTGATGGGCGGGGGGCTTCTGCCGCCCGAAGCTGGGCTCCTTGAGGCGGCTGCGCTGAAGCACGCCGGCCCGCTCGAGCACCGGATAGGCGGCGGAACACAGATGCGAATGCACGCGCTTCAAGTCGCGCAAGATGTCGAGGTCGAGCGAGTAGGACTCGATCGTTTCCGGCGTTCCCTCGCGCAGACGCCCGAGGTAGCGTTCGGCGGCCGCGAATTCCCGCTCGCGCAACTGCGTCTTGGCGGCGATCAGCCGCCGGGCGACGCTCATGTCGCCCGACATGAAGATTCCGACCGCGAGCTTCAGGCTGTCCTGCACCTGCCGGTGAAATTCCACGAGGTCGGTCTCGCCTTCCTTCGAGAAGGTGATGCCCCGGCGGATTTTCTTGGACGCGAGATCCATCAGGTTCTTGTCGATGATGTCGCCCACGTGCTCGAGATTGATGGAGAACGAGACGATTTCCATGGAACGGTAGGCGTCGCGGTCGTCCAGACTGTCGCGGGTCAATCGCGTGACGTACATCTTGACCGCCTCATTGAGGCTGTCGACGGCATCATCCATGCGGCTGATCTCGGCCACCAGCTTGCGGTCGTTGGTCAGCAGTGCCGTCATCGCCTGTCCCAACATGATCTCGACGATGTCGCCCATCCGCAATACCTCGCGCGCGGCGCACACCAGCGCCACCGACGGCGCGCTGACGGCGGAAGGATCGAGATAGATCGGCGTACCCGGGTCCGAGGGTCTGGTCTGTTCCGGCAGCCAGTACCTCAGTCGCGCCGCCACGAAATCCAGGCAACCGATGAACACCAGTGCGACCAGCACATTGAAGGCCGTGTGAAAATCCGCCGCCAGGCGCGCCGGATTCGGTTCGTATTTCTGCATGAGATCCGCGATGGGATGCAGAAACGGCAGCACCAGGGCGCAGCCGACCAGCCGCGTCAGCAGGTTGCCGATCGGCAGCCGCCTGCTGGCCAGATTTCCCGCCTGGCCGGTCTCGATCAGGGGATTGAGGGCGCTGCCCACGTTCGCGCCGAGCACCATGGCGATCACCGCCGTCGGCGGCACGAGATGCGCCGCGCCCAGAGCCATCACCACCAGCACCACGGCCACGCTGGAGTGCGCGGCCCAGGTGACGGCCGCCACGATCAGCAGACACAGCAGTGGCTGGCCGGTGATTGCGCCGAGCAAGGCGCGCGAAACGGGCAGGCTCTCCGTGGTGACCAGCGCGCCGAGGAATATGTGCAGCGCCAAGAGCATCAGGCCGATGCCGATCAGCACCCGGCCGAGATCGCGCGTGCGGGTTCTGCCGCCGCGTTTGAAGGCAAACACCCCCAGCAGCAACAGCACGGGCGTGACGGCGGTGATGTTGAACGACAGGACCTGCACCACCAGGGTGGTGCCGACATTGGCGCCGAGCATGACGGCCAGGGCGGGAACCAGCTCCAGGGTTCCGCCGGTGACGAAGGATGCCGCCATCAATCCGGTCGCCGTGCCGCTTTGCAGAATCGCGGTCACGAAGGCGCCGGCCAGAAAGGCGCGGATCCTGCCCTGCAGGGCGATGCCGAGCAGTCTGCGCAGATCCGCGCCGAAGGCGCGCACGATGCCGCTGTGGACCATGTGCAGGCCCCAGAGCAGCAGCGCTATTCCGCCCATCAGATCGAGGATGACCGTGCTTCCCATGCGACGGGCCCCCTCAGGTCACCATGGCAGTGAATAGGTCTTGGTGTTGCAGAAGCTCTTCATGGCTTCCTGTACGCCCTCCTTGTAGCCCAGGCCGGAATCCTTGATCCCGCCGAACGGCGTGATCTCCAGGCGGTATCCCGGCACCTCGCGCACGTTCACGCTGCCGACGTTCAATTCCTGGATGAAACGGGTGATCATGTCCATGCGATTGGTGCAAAGCGAGGATGACAGTCCGTACGCCGTGCCGTTGGCGATGCGGATCGCCTCCTCCACGGTCTTGAAACGGATGACGGGGGAGACCGGACCGAAGGTCTCGGTTCGCACCACGGTCATGTCGGGGGTGACCCGGTCGAGCACGGTCGGGGAATACAGCGCGCCACGCCGCACGTTGCCGATCAGCAGTCGGGCCCCGCCGGCGACCGCCTCGTTCACCACCGCCTCGAAGCGCCGCGCGGACTGCTCGTCGATCACCGTTCCCATGTCGATCTGCGGATCGAACGGATCACCGTACGTGACGGCGCGCGTCTTCTCCACCAGCAGTTCGACGAAGCGGTCGGCAACGCCGTCCTGCACCAGCATGCGCTTGACGGCGGTGCACCGCTGGCCCGAGTTCTTGTACGAGCCGCTCACGGCGAGCGTCGCCGCCTCCTCGAGATCCGCATCCTCGAGCACGATGATCGGATCGTTGCCGCCGAGCTCCAGGACCTGGCGTTTGTAGACCGCCGTGGCGGCGATATGTTTGCCGATCGGCACGCCGCCGGTGAAGGTGACGAGGTCGACGTCCGCACTGGTCAGCAGTTCGCCGCCGATCTCGGCCGGATCGCCGGTCACCACCGACAGCATTTCCGGCGGCAGCCCGGCCTCGTACAGGATGTCGGCGAGCGCGAAGGCGGTCAGCGGTGTCTTCTCGCTCGGCTTGAGCACGACGCGGTTGTTGGTGGCCACGGCGGGGGCCACCTTGTGGATCACCTGATTCAAGGGATGGTTGAACGGCGTGATGGCGGTGATGGCGCCGAGCAGCGGTTCTCGCAGCGTATAGACCTTGCGCCGCTTGCCGTGGGCGGTGAGATCGCAGGAAAACACCTCGGCATCGTCGATCAGGGCTTGGTTGGCCGCGAACAGCAGCACATCCGAGGCGCGTCCCACCTCGTAATCGGAGTCCTTGAGGCACAGTCCCGACTCGAGCGTGATCAGGCCGGCAATCTCTTTGCGGCGCGCGGCAATGAGGGCCCCGGCGCGCATGAGAATGGTGTAGCGCGCGTGGCGCGTGAGCGTGGAGCGGTAGCCGCGCGCGATGCGCAGCGCCCGTTTGACGTCCTCGATGCCGGCCTTCGGCACCGTGCCGGCCAGCGCACCGCTGTAGGGGTGACGGACTTCGATCACCCGGTCGCGGAACACCCGCTCGCCCGCGATGCGCAGCGGCTCCCGTATCGGCTCGTGCAATGCAGGTGAAAGGGCGCCGGCGGACATCCGTGGCGCCTACGCGGCCCGCGCCGCCCGGACCGCGAGATTCAATCCGAGGTCGAAGGCGTCGAAATTGCGCCAGCGGCGGTTTTCGGACTGCTTGACCACGGCGCGATTGATCAGCAGGGGCACCTGCTGCTCCGATGTTCCGCCGTGCGAGCGCAGCGGCACGTCGAGACCGGACAGATCGTGCCGGTCGCGGCTGGTGCCAAGGACGGTGTCGAGCCGCGAGACCACCACCAGGTCGCCGATGCGGTCCGGCGGCAGTTCGAAGCGAACGGCGGCCTGCGCACGGGTCAGCACCGACTCGATCCCGGGCAGCGCCGCAATGCGCGCAGCCACCGCGTCCGGCGGCTCGGCCGCGGGCAGATAGACCAGCGCGAAGGACCCGAGGGCGCCATGGTGTACGACATACGGATCGGTGATGGGCAGGATGACGCGGGCCCTGGCTGCACCCAGCCACGCATCGAGGTGGTCCTGCAGGTAGATCACGTTGGGCCGGCCGTCCGCGCCGTGCTTGGCGTTCATGCCGTGATCGGCGGTGAGCACGATGGTGGCGCCCAGGGCATCGAGCCGCGCCAGATTGCGGTCCATCATGGCGTAGAAATCATTCGCCGCCGGCGTGCCCGGCGCGGCCTTGTGCTGGACATAGTCGGTGGTGGACAGATACATCAGATCCGGCCGCTCCTTCTCCATGAGTTTGACCCCGGCGAGGAACACGAATTCCGACAGCTGCGCACTGTACACGGAGGGAACCGGCATGCCGACGCGCTCCACCACGTCTTCGATGCCATTGTCGGTCAGCGTGACCTGGTCGGCCTTTTCGGACGAGAAGCAGATGCCCTGCATCTGGTAACCGAGCAGCCTGCGCAGCTTGTCCTTCGCCGTGATCACCGCCACTTTCGCGCCGGCACGGGCAAAGGCCGCGAGAATCGTACCCGCGCGCAGATAGCGCGGATCGTTCATCATGATTTCTTCGCCGCGCTCGGGATCGAAGAAATAATTGCCGCATATGCCATGGACCGACGGCGGCACGCCGGTCACGATCGACAGATTATTGGGATTGGTGAAGCTCGGCATGACACAGTCGGCCGTGAAGGCGGTCCCGGCGCCCGCGAGCAGCCGTCCCAGAAAGGGCGCGGCGCCGGCCGCGACCGCCGCGGTGATGTACTCGAATTGACAGCCGTCGACGCAGACGACGACCAGGGGGCCGTCCATCCACTGGTAGTTTCGGCCGTTCACGATGAGCTCGTTGGGCACGGTGTCTTCTCCTGATCAATTCACGGCGCAAGCCGCCTTGTGCATTCGGGCGCGGCTCTCCGCGGCATGTTGGCGCAGCAGCCGGCCCGCGCGGACGCCGTCGCGCGCGGCGATGGCCTCGACCACGGCTCGGTGCTCGGTGCCGGACACGGCGAAGCCGCCGCCGTCCTGCAGCCCGCGCAGGCGGAACAGCAGCAACCCCTTGGTGAGCTTGCGGTAGCTTTCCGTCAGCCGCGAGTTGCCGGCGAACTCGACCAGCAGGTCGTGAAATCTGAGGTTCAACGCGTGGTAGGAGTTGACGTCCTGTGCGGCCGTGGCGTCGTCCATCTGGGCCAGCAACCCCTCGAGCTCGCGCAGCTGCGGCGCCGTGGCGCGCTCGGCGAGGCGCTCACCGATGAGCTGGTCGAGGGCTTCGCGCACGTCATAGATCTCGTCGGCCTCCGCGATGGAAATCTCCCGCACGAAGACGCCGCGATTCTTCTCCGAGCGCACCAGGCGCGACTCCTCCAGGGCCCGCAGCGCCTCCCGTATGGGTCCGCGGCTGGTGCCGAAACGCGCGGCCAATTCGCTTTCATTGACCCTCTGGCCGATCGCCAGCTCGCCGCGCAGGATCAACTGCTCGATCTCGATTTGCACCAGCGCCGGCAGCGAATTCGATTGCACCAGCTGCAGCGCGGTTCGCGTCGTGCCCGTCGGGGACGTCGTGCCGGTCGGGGATGCGGCGGCGATCATGGAGGAAACCCTACCATAATTGTCGATTGTCGACAATACACAGTCGACGATTCAGCCATACAGATCGCCGATCACCTCTTCGCCGATGGCAAAGCCGGTGGAAGCGCCCACGCCGCTCGTCACCACGACCAATCGGACCCTCGGCTGCGGCGACTCGATCAGCAACGTCCGGTCGCTCGCGGCCGCGTAGGTTCCGGTCCAGCGCGCGCGGACGGGCGGCGCCTCGCGGCCGGTCACCGCCCGGAACTCCTCGAGAATCAGTCCATAGACCTCCTCCTCCGCGAGGTCGGCAGCAGCCCCATAATGATGGCTGTCGCCGACCACCAGGCTGTCATCGGCGCCCTGCGCGATGATGAGATGGATGCCGTGGCGCAGTGCCTGCGGCTGCTCCACTTCCAGGCGTTCGCGCAACAGATCGGCCTCCGGCAAGCTGGCGAATCCGCCGTAGCGCACCAGGCTCAAATCGGACATCACCGTCCCGGGCAACGCAAAGCCCGGACTCTCCAGGCGCAGCATCTGCAGCGTGCAGCGGTCCACGCCGGCATCGGCCAGCCGTTCCGGGTACAAGGTCACCAGATCATCGCCCGGACACACGACGGCGGCGGCGGCTTGCAGCGAACCGCGTGAGGTGTCGAGCCGCGGCGGATCGACCGCATGCACAGCCGTCTGCCAGTGAAAGCTCACGCCATGTTCGCGAGCCAGCCAATCGGCGAGCCGCGGAATCGCCTGGGAGGCTTCGACCCGCAGTTCATGCGGGCTGAAGAACGCGGCCTGCAAGTCGGGGGCCGGCAGTTGCGGACACCAGGCGTGCGCCTGTGGCGGCTTCAGCAGCCTGCAGCCGTCGGCCATGTCGGTGCGCATGAACGCCTCGAGCAGGGCGGCGGATTCGGGACGCCGGGCGAGGACCCACAAGCCGGTTTGCACGATGGGGATACCGGCCGGCGCAGCCACTTCCTGCCACACCTCGCGCGAACGCCGCGCGCGGCGCCATACCGCGCGATCCTGCCCCGTGACGGTGATGAAGCCGAAATTGCGCACCGACGCGCCGCGGGCGCGGTCGCTGCGCTCGATCACCACCACCGACAGACCACGCCTCGCAGCCGCCAGCGCGCACGCCAGCCCGATAATGCCGGCGCCCACGACCGCCAGGTCGAACTGACGCGCCATCAGCGCCGGTAGCTCACCAGCGCATCGCCGAGCGCTTCCGCGAGCGGGGCGAGCCACAGCTCGAAGTGCCGCCACTGGTCCAGGCCCTCGCGGAAGATCGGCCGGCGCACCTGCTCCGAGCTCGCGGTGCGTATATTGCGTTCCGTCTTGTGGAACTCAACGCAGGCCGGTTCGAACTCCAGGCCGCAGAATTCGAGGATTCGCCGCACGCTGCCCTCGAGGTCGTCGACCACGTCCTCGTGCAGGACCCGCAAAATCCGTCCCGGAAGCACCTGATTCCAATGCCCCATCAACTCGAGATAGGTGCGGTAGTAGCGCGCGATGTCGCCGATGCCGTAGGTGAACTCCTGCCCGTTGGCGAACAGCTGCTTGAAATTGCTGAAGCAGCAGGCCATCGGCTCGCGCCGGGCATCGATGATGCGCGCGTTCGGCAGGATGAGATGAATCAGACCGATGTGGCGGAAGTTGTTCGGCATCTTGTCGATGAAGTGCGGCCTGTCGGTTCGGTACACGCGGGTGTCGGCCAGGTATTTCTCCCCGAGCCGCCGGAAATCCTCGCGCTTCATGGCGCCGAGCACGCCGGGATAGCGCGGATTGTCGAGGTCGGGGTCCCGGCCCTGCAGGTCGAGAACGAAGCGCTGGATGTCGGAGAGCTCCTGCGTGCCCTCGACGCGCGAATGCGAGGCCAGGATCTGATCGATGAGCGTCGAGCCCGCGCGTGGCAGTCCGAGGATGAAGATCGGATCGGCGTCCGGGGCGCCCCAATCCGTGCGCGCCGCGAAGAACTCGCGGCTGCAGATCTCGATCTGCTTGCGGGTGTTGTTCTCGATGACCTCCGGCCGGTAGCGGCTCTCGGAGCGCTTCAGGGCATTGCCGCGCTCGTAGCAACTCCACGATTCGGCGTACTCGCCGCGATCTTCATGGGCCTTGCCGAGCGCGAAGCACAGATGATAGCGATCGACGATCGGCGTCTCGGCTGCGGCCTCGGCGGCGCGCATGGCGGCGATCTCAGCGTCCAAAAACCGGTAGGTCTTGAGGTTCGCGAGACTCCAATAGGCATCTCCGAAACCCGGACGCGCAGCCGCGGCCGCCCGATACGCCCCGATGGCCTCCTCGCGCCGGCCCACGGTTTTCAGGGCGTGCGCCACCGACAGATGCAGGTCCGGCGCCCGCGGCGTTTCCTTAAGCAGTTCGCGGTACAGCGGGATCGCCTTGTCGTGTTCGCCGAGTCCGACGCAGGTGGCGGCGTAGAGCGTGCGAAATTGCGCATTTCCCGGTTCGAGCGTCAGGAGTTTCTCGAGCTCGATGCGCGCCGCCTGGTACTTGTGGCGCTCGATCAGCGCCAGCGCATAATCGTGGCGTGCGGCACGGTAATCCGGCGCCAGCACGAGCACCGACTCGAGCAGCAGTTCGGCATCGTCGAGCACGCCGCGCGCCATGCCGATTTTCGCCAGCAGGCGCATGGCTTCGACTTGGTTTCCATGCTTGAGCAGGTAGGCGCGGATGATGTTCTCCGCCGGCGTGAGTTCGCCATCCGAGAACAGGCTGGTGGCCGTGATGACCTCGGGCGGCAGGCGCCTGAGCGTTGCCACGTGCTGCGCCGCCATGGCGGCATTTTTCTGCTCGCCGCCCATCTTGTACAGGCCCTCTAGCATCGACCAGCTCGACGGCAGCGCCGGATTGATGTTCACGCCGCGCAAAAAGGCGTCGATGGCCCGCGGCGCATCGCGCTGCGCCACGTGGCAATGGCCGCGCTCCTGATACAGGCGGCTGTAACCGGGGTGCAGCTGCTCGAGCCTCTCGAGAGTGGCGAGCGCCTCGGGGATCTTCCCCAGATGACGCTGATTCAGCGCCTTGAGATACAGCACATCGCGATTTTCGGGCACCCGGACGGCGAGCGCCTCGGCCGCGCCGAGCGCCTCGTCATGGCGCCGGCGATTGGCGAGATCGCGGATGCGCTTCACCTCCGCCTCGATCGGTGAGGGCGCGAGGTCAGGCGGCGCGGCGGCGACCTGGTCGGCGGCGATCGACGTCATGCGGCTCCAGTTAAAGACAAGGCGGGCACGGGCCCGCCCCGGATTCTACTGCAACCCGCCGACGCTCAGAACTTGTAGCCGAATTTGATGCCGAGCACCCGTGGCCGCAGCGGTACCTGCGACTCGATGAACTGCGCCGAGGAGGTGAAGGTGCTGGCGTCCGAATTGCTCAGGTTCTGGCCGTAGAACTGCGCCGTCCAGTTGTCCTTGGCCACGCCCACCGAGGCGTCGTACGTGGTGTAGCCCGGCTGGTCATAGCGCAAGTGGGTGGTGGTCGGGATGATCTCCGTGGTGCCCGACACGTAACTGGCCGGTTGGTTCGACATGTCGCCAACGTGACTGGCGCCGGCCATCGCGAACACCTTGTAGCTGGTGAAGGTCCAGTCATAGCGCGCCCGCAGATTGAATTCCACGGCCGGCGAGAAAGCCGGTCGCGCGCCAAGCGCACCGAAAGGGTTGGGGAAATTATTACCCTTCACCTCGGTGATGCAATTGCCGACGTTGGGCGAGGTCGGCTCGTTGTCGAGCAGGCAGGGCGCCGAAGATTGCTCCGCGTGATTCCACGAGCTCGATCCCTGCACCGTGAGTCCGTCGGTGACCCGGGCCACGAGCTGCAGTTCGAGACCGGTGATCCGATAATCCGGGCCGTTGACTACGAACGTCGTGTTGCCGAGGATGGTCGGATCGAACAGCGTGAACTGCACGTTCTTCCAATCCATTCGATACGCGGACGCATTCAACTGCAGCCGATGGTCCAGGAATTCGGTCTTCAAGCCGATTTCGTCGTTGGTGAGCGAATCGGGCTCGTAGCTCAACGGAATTTTGTACTGCGGCACGCCGGCATCGTCCTTGGCCTTGTTGCCGCTGGTGCGGTTGAAGCCGCCGGGACGGAAGCCCTGCGAGAAGGTGTAATACGCCAACACATCAGGGGTGATGTGCCAGGTCAGATTGGCGCGGCTCTTGAAGCCGCTGAAGGTCGTGTTTTCGTTCTCGGCATTGATGCTGGTGGCACCCGCATAACAGCCGTTCGGCACGTTCTCGCAGCCCAAGGGGGTGGTGTATTTCGATCCCACCTCGTATTCACTGTAGTGGTAGTAGCGCGTGCCCGCCGTAAGCGTCAGCACCTTCGGCAAGATGTCGAAGTCCATCGAGCCGAAGACCGCGGTCTGTTTGTAGCCGCGATGCACGTCCTCGCCGAAGGCCGTGTTGTCGTTGCGCACGCTCGGATCCGAAGCCGTGGTGCCGGGCGGCGGACCCACGTCGGCCACGCACACCGGACCGCCGGCGAGCGCAACGGCGAGATTCTCCGGACTGCAAGCCGGGATGGTCTTGTAGTAGAAATTCATGTTGTCGGCGATTTCGTTGTCTTCCCAATACACCCCGAGGATCCCACGCGTGCGCCAGTCATCCGGCGTGCTCAGGCGCAGCTCCTGGCTGTCGTGGGTGTTACTGACCTGATCGCGCCAGGAGGTGATCGGTGAGTAGCAAACCGGCGCCGTTCCCCCGGCCGGCACGCCCGGACCGCTGCCGGGAGTGCCGAAACCGCCGCCGCCCGGGCCGCCGGCGCAGGTGTAATAAAACCCGTAGGCGCTGCGCGTGTAATTGGAATAATCCTGCGTCTGGTCGATGTGGCGTACCAGGTAGCCGCCGCTGTACACCAGTTTCAGATCGCCGATCTTGCCCTGCACATTGAGCGCCGTGTTCTCGAAGCGATCCTTGTCATAGGCGGCGACGAATTGAGTGGTCTGCCAGGCCCCGAGCACCTGGCCGTCGGAGCCGATCGGATATTGCGCCGAACTGCCGTCGGCTTCCATGTCCTGGTAGCTCTGGGTGAGCAAGGCGCTCCAGTCGTTGGTGATCTGCCACAGGGCCGCGAGCCGAAAGCCGCCGTACTCGACCGGATTCGACGCGGTACCCGCGATGGCGTTGTTGTTGCCCACGGTGTTGTTCCCCGGAACGCAAAATCCCGAGGTGGTCGGCAAGCCGTTGGGGCACAGGCCGGTGGTGGCACTCGGCTTGATGCCGGCGTAGTAATTGCCGGAATCGTTGTTGCTGCGCGTGAAACTGCTGGCCACGTTGTCGATGTATCCACCACGCCGGTCGTCATAGATCGTTGCGCGGATGGCCAGCGTGTCGTCGATCAAAGGCACATTGAGGGTCGCGTTGACGCTGTGATTCGGATCGCCGCCGGCGGTGACTCCATAGCTGGCCTCGACATTGCCCTCGGTCTTGTCGAGCTTTGGCTTGTTGGTGATATAGCGGATCACGCCGGCCTGAGCACCTCCGCCGAACAGGGTTCCCTGGGGACCTTCGAGCACCTCGACCCGCTCCATGTCGACCATGTACACGTCGAGGTTGCGGGATGGGAACTGCACCGATTGATCATCGAGATACACCGCCACGTTCGGGAACGAGGCGAAGGTGGCGCTCGACTGATTGCCGGCATTGCCGGCGCTCAGTCCGCGCATATAGATCTCGCCCTGCCCCGGGCCGTTGGTGCCAAAGGTCACGTTGGGCAGGTATTTGATGACGTCGTCGAAGGTGGTGATGCTGAGCTGTTGCAGCTGCGTACCGGTGATCGCCTGGATGGTGATGGGCACGTTCTGGATGGACTCATTGCGCCGCTGTGCGGTCACCAGAATTTCCTCGATACCGGTATCAGAGGTATCGGTGGCGTCCGCCGCCACCGAGGCAGCAGCGTATCCGCCCAGGATGGCCGAGATGGCGTAGGCAAGCCTATGACTGTTGTTCAAGCGCGTCTCCCTAGCATCAGTGGTATCGAAAATACGCTCGCGACGGGGGTGCGCATGCCCATTATCCCGGCACGTCCCCTAGCTGCTGCGATTACGTTGCTTTTTACTCACAGCTTGTGACAGAAGTTATAGCACGAAGATGACAGATTTATGACAAAAGTTTTTGTCAAATTCAGCCCCTCCGGGGCCGCAATTTCGTCACGAGAACGCGATACTCTTAGCGGCTGTGTCCACCGTCCTCGAATCCGCCCGCTCCCTCGATGTGATCCTGGAAACCGATGTGTTGGTGGTCGGCAGCGGTCCCGGGGGCCTGGCGGCCGCCCTCGCCGCGGCGCGCGCCGGCGCGCGCACCGCCCTGATCGATCGCAACGGCTGCTTCGGCGGCAACATCACCCAGGTGGGCGTCGAGGGCTTTGCCTGGTACCGCCACGAGCAAACCGTCGACTGCGAAGGCATCGGCATCGAATTCGAGGAGCGTGCCAAGTCCATGGGTGCGGCCATGCCCGAACCCCAATCCTTGAGCCACGCCCTGGATGCCGAGATGTTCAAATGGGTGGCCGACGTCCTGGTCCAGGAGGCCGGGGTCACGCCGCTGCTGCACCGTCTGGGGGTGGCGCCCATCGTGCAGAACGGCACCATCCGCGGCGTCATCACCGAGAGCAAGGCGGGCCGCGAGGCCATTCTCGCCAAACGGGTGATCGATGCAACCGGGGATGCGGATATCGCCTTTCGTGCCGGCGCCCCGGTGCGCAAGACCCCCAAGGAGGAGATGCTGGCGGCTTCCGTGATGTTCTCCATGAACGGTGTCGACAAGCGCCGCTTCATCGAGGCGGTGAAGGCCGATCCGCAGACCTACGCGCACTGGGGCGGCAACGGCGAGTGGGACTACGAGACCACCGGCAAGGAGGACGCGCTGTTCTCACCCTTCCTGCGCAAGCCCTTCAAACAGGCGCTCGCCGCCGGCATCATTCCGCCGAGCCTGCACACCATTGCCGGCACCTGGGGCACGGTCACCGACCAGGGAGATCTGACCTATTTGAATCTGGTGCACATGCCGCAGATCGACGGCACCGATCCGGCCGACCTGACCGCGGGCGAGATGCGCGGCCGGCGCGAGGCGATCTACGCGCTCGAGGCGCTGCGCGGCTTCATGCCGGGCTGCGAACAGGCCAAGTTGCGCAATTTCGGGATGACCTTGGGCATCCGCGACACCCGCAAGATCGACGCGCTCTACAACCTCACTGCCGCCGATGTCCGCGAACAGGGCCGCTTCGACGATGCCATCGGCATCTTCCCGGAGTTCATCGACGGCTACGGCGTGCTCATCCTGCCGACCACGGGCCGCTACTGGCATCTGCC